>JAZKBE010000015.1:0-20924 GCA_040388805.1 Pseudomonadota bacterium | reverse complement strand
GAGTAATATTACTCGTCGGAGGTCTGACCCCGGTGGAGAAGCGCTGGGTAAAACTCAGGTGGTGACGTTCTGGGCCCAGGCCAGCGCTTGCAGGTGGGCTTTGTTGACGTCGACCGGGGTGATGTTCAGGGTCGATGCCAGCGAGGCCACCAGGTCCGAGTTCAGCTCGCACGCTTCGGCCAGCGCCAGGTAGGGGCCGTACATGCCGCCCCGCGTCAATAGCGCGGCCACCACTTCGTCCGGCAATTGGATGGTTTCCAGCACTTCCTTCATCGGCAGGCCCAGCAGGCGGTCGAGCAGGGAGAACATGCCGGCCACGAACAGGTTTTCGCCTTCGCCGCGCGGCAGCGCTTTCACGCCCAGCAGCTCGGCCAGGCGGCCGCGCACGACCGCCGTTTCCATCAGCACCGGCGAGTAGCCGCTGGTGCTGGCCGTGGCCAGCAGCAGCGTCAGCCAGCGGTACATCGGGGCGTAGCCCATCATGGTGATGGCCTGGCGCAACGACTGGATTTCACGGCCCACGCCGAAGCCGGCCGAGTTGATGAAGCGCAGCAGCTTGTAGGACAGCGCCGGGTCGCGCTTGAGCACGCCCTCGATCTTGGGGATGTCTTCGTTCTTTTGCACCATCTGCATCAGTTGCAGGATGATGGTCTGGGCCGGGTTCATGCCCTTGACCGGCGCGCCCGGACGCGGCGTCAGGTGCAGCTTGCCCACGAAGGCGGACAGGCCGAGCGCGGCGCAGGCGTCGAAGTCGGCCCAGGTGGACACCGGACGGCCCACCATGCGCACCCCCGATGCCCCTTTGGCGGCGGCATAGGTGCGCGCCTGCGCGGCCACGTCGGCGCCCGAAAAGCGCACTTCGATGTAGGAAGCCGACAAGCCCAGGTTCTTGCCCAGGTGGGCCAGGTCGCCGTCGTCGCGCACCGAGATGCCCACCCCGCCGGCGCGCAAGCCTTGCACCGCCGACAGCGTGTCCGGGTCGACCAGGTCGGTGGCCTTCATGGTCAGCACCGTCTTTTCAGGCGGCATGTCGAACAGGGCGTCGGTCGAGAGCATGTCCGGCACCGCGTCCAGGAACAGGATCTTGTCGCGCAGCAGCCAGCCGTGCTCCTCGTCGTTGACGTTTTCGGCGACAAAGCCGATCAGCGCCTCGAGTTCGGCATCGGTGACGGGGACGTTGTTCTTGAGCTGCCACGAGAGTTCGTAGCCGATCACGCGCTGCTTGGGATCGAGCAGGGGTTCGCGGACGATAAAATTTGTTTCGTGCATTGTATGAAATCGCTAAGGTGGCTGTTGCAGCGGGGCGCCGCCGGCTCAGAAGCCCAGGCTGTCGAGCAAGTCGTCTACCTGGCCCTGGTTGGAAACCACGTCGTGATTGCCGGTCGGGTTGATCTGGGGTCCGTTGAGCAAGCCGTTGTTGTGCTCGCGCCGCACTTCTTCCGGCGCGAAGTCGACCAGCATCTGGACCAGTTGCTGCTCCAGGTTCTGGGCGATCGTGGTCACCTTGGTGATCACCTGGCCGGTCAGGTCCTGGAAGTCCTGGGCCATCATGATGTCCATCAGGTGGCGCTTGGTCTGGACCGTGCCCGCTTTCGCCTGGGCCAAGGTGGCGATGGTCTGCATGGCCATGGCGCGCCAGGCGGCGTCGTCGCCCGCCGGTGCGTCCAGCAAGCCTTGCCAGGACGAGGCCAGGCCGGCGCAGTCCGCTTCGATCTTGTCTTGCAGGGGGCTGGCGGCGTCGGTGGCGTTCAACACTTTTTGCGCGGCCTGCTCGGACAGGCGGGCCACGTAATCGAGCCGGTCGCGCGCATCGGGGATGTCGCTGGCCGCCTTTTCGATCAGTTTGTCCAGGCCCAGGCCGCGCAAGCTTTCGTGCAGCGCGCGCGTCATGTGCCCGATCCGGCTCAGAAATTCCTCGTGCGTGCCCATGTTCTCCGGTGCGCCGTCCAGCAGGACCATGCGCCCGGCGCTGTGCTCGCCCACGTCAGGCTCCGACTTTTTCGAGTTTCTCGAAAATCTTGTTCAGTTTTTCGTCCAGCGTGGCGGCCGTGAAGGGCTTGACCACGTAGCCGTTGGCGCCGGCCTGGGCCGCGGCAATGATGTTTTCCTTCTTCGCCTCGGCGGTCACCATCAGCACCGGCAGCTTGGCCAGGGCGGGATCGGCGCGAATGTTTTGCAACATTGTCAGCCCGTCCATGTTCGGCATGTTCCAGTCGGAAACCACGAAGTCGAAGGGTTCGCTGCGCAGCTTGGCCAGGGCCATGACGCCGTCTTCGGCCTCGTCGACGTTGGCGTAACCCAGTTCCTTGAGGAGATTGCGGACAATGCGGCGCATCGTCGAGAAATCATCAACAACTAAAAAACGCATCTTTGGATCAGCCATGAATTACTCCGTTGATTCTCTTACTCTGGTTATTGATAGACTTCAGGACGTCCGAAGCAGACTTAAGGATAGCATTTTTGTTGCTGTAGGGCGAATAAACGAGCGGCAAATACACAGTAATTCGGATCAAACACGCAACGCGCGCCCGCCCTGCGTTGACAGATAGCCAAGGACCATGCCTGGCAGGCTGGTCAACGGCCCGACTTCATGGGTGCCGCCCAGGGCGATCGCTTCGCGCGGCATGCCGAATACCACGCACGAAGCCTCGTCCTGGGCGAAATTGTAGGCCCCCGCCGTCTTCATTTCCAGCATGCCGGCCGCGCCATCCTTGCCCATGCCGGTCAGGATCACGCCGACCGCGTTCTTGCCGGCCGCCAGCGCCGCCGAGCGGAACAGTACGTCGACCGAGGGCCGGTGCCGGTTCACCGGCTCGCTCTGTTCGATCCGGGTGATGTAGTTGGCGCCCGAACGGGCCAGCAGCAGGTGCGAGTGGCCCGGCGCGATGTAGGCGTGCCCCGGCAGCACCCGTTCGTCGCCCTTCGCTTCGCTCACGCTGATCTTGCACAGCGAATCGAGGCGGCGCGCGAAGGACGTGGTGAAGCCTTCCGGCATGTGCTGGGTGATCAGGATGCCGGGACAGTCGGACGGCATCTGCATCAGGAATTCGCGGATCGCTTCGGTGCCGCCCGTGGAGGCGCCGATGATGATCAGTTTTTCCGACGACGTGAGCGGATTGCGCAGGGCCGGCAGCGCGCCCGACGCCGCCGCCGGCGTGAGCGTGCGCGGCTTGATGCGGGCCTTGGCCGCGGCGCGGATTTTGTCGGATATGAGCTCGGTGTATTCGCGCATCCCGCTCTGGATCGAAATCTTCGGCTTGGTCACGAAATCGACCGCGCCCAGTTCCAGCGCGCGCATGGTGATTTCCGAACCGCGCTCGGTCAGCGAGGACACCATCACCACCGGCATCGGGCGCAGGCGCATCAGCTTTTCCAGGAAGTCGAGGCCGTCCATTTTCGGCATCTCGACGTCCAGCGTGAGCACGTCGGGATTGGTCTGCTTGATCAGTTCACGCGCCACCAGCGGGTCGGGCGCCACGCCCACCACTTCCATGTCCGGCTGGCTGGAGATAATTTCGCTCATGACGCTGCGGATCAGCGCCGAATCGTCCACGATCAGTACTTTGATCTTCATATGCTGCTTTCAGGATTAAAACAGGTCGATGTCGCCGCCCACCGGCTGCACTTTGAGGCGGCTGGCGTAATCGAGTTCGCGCTTGGCCAGCGTGTCGTTGTGGGTCGCCATCAGCTTCTTGACCAGCACCTTGCCCGTGCGCGGAAAAAAATACACCTTGCGCGGATAGATGTCGTTCAGGTCTTCGGCCACCACGCGGATCTTCTCGGTCTTGAGGTAGGTCATCACGAAGGCGGCATTGCGCTCGCCCACGTTGATCGCCGTGAAGCCGCGCAGCACCGCGCCGCCGCCGAACACTTTCGCTTCCATGTTCTCGCGCCGCGCGCCCGACTTGAGCAAGTCGTTGATCAGCACTTCCATCGCGTAGGTCCCGTAGCGCATCGAGGCCGACACCGGGCTGTTGGCATCGCTGCCGCCGCCGTCGGGCAGCATGAAGTGGTTCATGCCGCCCAGGCCGGTGACGCGGTCGCGGATGCAGGCCGACACGCAGGAGCCGAGCACGGTGACGATCAGCATGTCCTTGGGCGTGTAGTAGTACTCGCCCGGCAGGATCTTGGCCGCGTCGCAGTCGAACGTTCTATCGTAATAGACGTTGGTGGCAAATTGCTCTTTGTTTTCGTTGGCCATGGTCAGTTCTCATTTCACTGCGCGGCGATTGTCGAGTTCATAGACGGTCTTGCCGCGCAATTTGAGCGCATCGGACACGTACAGGAAATTCTCGGAATGGCCGGCGAACAGCAAGGCATCCGGTTTCATCAAGGGCACGAAGCGCGACAGGATCTTGCGCTGGGTGTTCTTGTCGAAATAAATCATCACGTTACGGCAGAAAATCACGTCGAACTGCCCCTGCAGCGGCCAGCTGTCGGCCAGCAGGTTCAGGTGCTTGAAGGTGACCAGCTGGCGCAGCTCGGGGCGCACGCGCACCATGCCTTCCTGGTCGCCCTTCCCGCGCAGGAAAAAGCGGCGCGCCCGCTCCGGCGCCATCTTGTCGATGCGCTCGATGCCGTACACGCCATTGGCGCCGGTCCCCAGCACATTGGTATCGATGTCGGTGGCGATGATCTGCACCGGCGGGGTCAAGCTGTTGAACGCTTCGCAAGCCGTCATGGCGATCGAGTACGGCTCTTCGCCGGTCGAACTGGCCGAGCACCAGATGGTGATCGGCGTCGCCGCTTTCTTCAGGTGTTCGGCCAGCAGCGGGAAGTGATGCGCTTCGCGGAAGAAGGACGTCAGGTTGGTGGTCAGGGCGTTGGTGAAGGATTCCCACTCCTCGCCCAGGCGCCCCGCTTCCAGGTCGTCCAGGTAGCGCCCGAACGAGACGATGCCGGTCGCGCGCAGGCGCCGCGCCAGGCGGCTGTAGACCATTTCCTGCTTGCTGTCAGCCAGCGAGATGCCGGCGCGCTGGTAAATCAGCACGCGCACCCGTTCAAAGTCACCCTTGGTGAAGTTGAACTCCTTGACTGTCTCTGATTTCAATTGCGGCACCCTGTGTTCTTTCGCGTTTCAATGTCCAGCCGTGCGCCTTGCAGCGATCAGAATTCTTCCCAGTCCTCGCTGGCGGCCGCGGCCAATTTTTTCGGCTTGGCCGGCGCTGCCGGACGCGCCGCGTGTTCCACTTGCGGGCGCGGACGCGGGGCGGCGGCGGCCGGCGCCTGCGGCGCCTGGCGGGCCGGCCGTGGCGGCGGACGCATGGCTTTCTCGGCGTCGCCGGTCAGCTTGAAGATGCTCACCGCCTGCGCCAGCATCTGCGCCTGCTCCTGCATGCTTTCGGCGGCGGCGGCGGCCTGTTCGACCAGCGCCGCGTTCTGCTGCGTCATTTCATCCATCTGGGTGATGGCCTGGTTCACTTCCTCGATGCCGGTGCTCTGTTCCTGGGTGGCGGCGGTGATCTCGCCCATGATGTCGGCCACCTGCTTGATCGAGGTGACGATCAGCTCCATGGTCTGGCCGGCTTCGTCGACCAGCTTGCTGCCGTTGTCGACCTTGTCGACCGAGTCGCCGATCAGGGCCTTGATTTCCTTGGCCGCGCCGGCCGAGCGCTGGGCCAGGTTGCGCACTTCGGCCGCCACGACCGCGAAGCCGCGCCCCTGCTCGCCGGCGCGCGCCGCTTCGACCGCCGCGTTCAGCGCCAGGATGTTGGTCTGGAAGGCGATGCCGTCGATGACGCCGATGATGTCGACGATCTTGCGCGAGCTTTCCTTGATCGAGCCCATGGTGTCGACCACTTGCGACACCACCGCGCCGCCCTTGACCGCCACCGACGAGGCGGACACGGCCAGCTGGTTGGCCTGGCGCGCATTGTCGGCATTCTGCTTGACGGTCGAGGTGAGCTCCTCCATCGAACTGGCGGTTTCCTCGAGCGAGCTGGCTTGCGATTCGGTGCGAGAAGACAGGTCGGCATTGCCGCTGGCGATTTCCTGCGATGCGGTGCTGATCATTTCGGTACCGGAGCGCACGTCGCCCACCGTCTTGGCCAGGCTTTCATTCATGTCCTTGAGCGCCTGCAGCAGTTCGCTCGTTTCATCCTTGCCTTCGACCCAGACCTGCGAGGTCAGTTCGCCGGCCGCCACTTTCTTGGCCACGGAAACGGCGCCGTGCAGGGGCGCGACGATGGAACGGGTAATGAACAGGGCCAGCACCACGCCCAGCGCCACGGCGCCGGCGCCCAGGCCGAACAGGATCATCATCAGGCTTTTGTCGGCCTTGACCGAGCCGTCCAGGAAGTCGCGCGCGACCGCCTGCTGCATCTCGACCAGCTTGGTGAGCAAGGTCAGGGTTTGCTGGTTGAGCGGATCGATGCGCCCGGCGATGACCTTGGCCGCGCCTTCGCTGTTAAACGCCAGCACCTGGCCGATGGCTTCCTTGAAGGCGGCGTCGAGTTCCTTGTCGAGCGCGGCGATTTCGCCCAGCACCCGTTTTTCGTCGTCGCTCAGGCCGGCCGACTGCAGGCGCGCGCGCGCATCTTCGTAGCGCTTGCTCTGGGTCTTGACCTTGTCCTGCTCCTTCTGCATCAGCGCCACGTCCGACTGCAGGCCGATATTGCGCATCGCGATACCGGTTTCGAGCATGGCGCTTTTCATGGTCGCCGCCTGCAGGTTTTTCACGTTCGACGAGGTCAAGCCTTCCATCAGGCTGGCCTTGTTGCGGGCATTGAGAACATTGGTCAACACAACCATCAGGGCCAGGATCAGCAGGACGCTGCCAAAGCCGATGGCCAGGCGGGTACCTATTTTAAAATCGCGCAAATTCATCGTTGTCTCCCCCAGTGGTGTGTCTTATGCTGCAATCTTTTCGATCAGGCCCATTTCGCCCGACGACATCAGCTTGTCGATGTCGATCAGGATCAGCATACGCTCATCGACCGTGCCCAGGCCGACCAGGTAGTCCGAATTGAAGGCCGTGCCCATTTCCGGCGCAGGCTTGACCTGGTCCGGCGTGAGCGTGGTCACGTCCGAGACGCTGTCGACCACCATGCCCATGATGCGTCCGCCGATATTGAGGATGATGACCACCGTGAACTGGTCGTACACCGGAGTGCCGAGCTTGAACTTGATGCGCATGTCCACCACCGGAATGATGATGCCGCGCAGGTTGATCACGCCCTTGATGAATTCGGGCGCGTTGGCGATGCGGGTCACCGCTTCGTAGCCGCGGATTTCCTGCACCTTCAGGATATCGATGCCGTATTCCTCGGAGCCGAGCGTGAAGGCCAGGAATTCGCTGCCGGCGCCGTCCTTGACGTCGCCATGCTTGGAGTGTTGTGAAGTCATGGACATGATGGTTTCCTCGCTGTGCGATTATGAAAAAATGGGATCGTCGGCCAGTTGGCGCGACGAGCGCATGAGTGCCGAGACATCGAGGATCAGCGACACGCCGCCGTCGCCCAGGATGGTGGCGCCGGAAATGCCGGTCACCTTGCGGTAATTCGATTCAAGGTTCTTGACCACCACCTGCTGCTGGCCGACCAGGTCGTCGACGAACAGGCCGGCCTTGCGCCCGTCCGCTTCCAGGATCACGACGATGCCTTCGGACGGGCTGGTAAAGCGCGGCACGATGTCGAACATCTGGTACAAAGGGATCAACGGCAGGTATTCGCCGCGCACCTTGATCACGCGGCCGCTGCCCGAGATTTCCTTGATGTCTTCCGGGGCCGGCTGGAGCGACTCGACCACGAAGCCGAGCGGCAGGATATAGACTTCCTCGCCGCAGCGGATCGACATGCCGTCCAGGATGGCCAGCGTCAGCGGCAGCGAAATGGAGATGGTGGTGCCGAAGCCCTTGGCCGAACGGATGTCGACCGAGCCGCCCATGGCGGTGATGTTGCGCTTGACGACATCCATGCCCACGCCGCGGCCCGAGACATCGGTCACCTGTTCGGCGGTCGAGAACCCTGGCGCGAAAATGAGCTGCCAGACTTCGCCGTCGGTCATGCTGTCCGCTACCTGCAAGCCGTTCTGGGCCGCCTTGGCCAGGATGCGTTCGCGATTGAGGCCGCCGCCGTCGTCCGATACTTCGATGACGATATTGCCGCCCTGGTGGCCGGCCGACAGGAACAGGCGCCCGGTATCGGTCTTGCCGGCGGCGGCGCGCGCCTCGGGCATTTCGATGCCGTGGTCGATGCTGTTGCGTACCAAATGGGTCAGCGGATCGACGATGCGTTCGATCAGGCCCTTGTCCAGCTCCGTGGCGGCGCCGTGGGTGATGAAGTCGACCTTCTTGCCCAGCTTGGCGGCCAGGTCGCGCACCATGCGCGGAAAGCGCGAGAACACGAAGTCCATCGGCATCATGCGGATCGACATGACTGCTTCCTGCAGGTCGCGCGTATTGCGCGTGAGCTGGCTGACCGAGGAGAGCAGGCGTTCGTGCACCATCGGATCGAGGCCTTCGCTGCGCTGCTCGATCATGGCCTGGGTGATCACCAGTTCGCCGATCAGGTTGATCAGCTGGTCGACCTTTTCGATCGAGACCCGGATCGACGACGATTCGGCGCCCGAGGCGGCCGCCACGTCTTTCTTCATGGCGGCCTTCTTGTCGGCCGAAATTTCGGTCACTTCGAGCGGCTCGATGCGGCCCGTGGGGGCCGACGCGCGGGCCAGCGGGGCCGGCGCGTCGGTGATGCCGGCCGCGGCGCGGATATGTTCGATCGGCTGAAAGAAGCCGTAGCCGCGTTCTTCGTCGGTTTTTTCTTCCTTGACTTCCGGTTCGATCGGGTCGAAGAAGCCGTAGCCCTGGTCGTCCTCGACCTTGGCGCGCGCCTTGTCTTCGATCGCTTGCTGCGCGGGCGTGAGGGCCGGCGCTTCGAACATCTTCAGGTCGTTCGGGTCGAGCACGAACGAGCAGATGGCGATGATGTCGTCCAGCGTTTCATGGGTGGTGACGGTGATGGCATGGCGCTCGCCCCCTAGCGGCACCACCGACACGCGGCCCAGCAGGCCCAGTTCGGCGGCCAGGGCATTGATGTCGCGCTGCGGCACCAGGGGCAGTTCGATGCGGAAGCGCCGCCCGCCCGGTCCGACCACGGCCTTCGCTTCGGCGGTGACGAAGGACGGCGCCACGGGCGCGGCCACCGGCACCACGTCCTGCGACAGCTCCTGCAGCATCATGCGCACATTGGCCACGGCATCCTGGTCGACGTGGGCGCCATTGCGGTGGCCGTCCAGCTGCATCTTGAGGATATCCTTGGCGGCCAGGAAGGCGTCGACGTGTTCGGCCGTCAGGGCCATCTCGCCCTTGCGGATGCGGTCGAGCAGGGATTCGAGGATGTGGGTCACCTCGGTCATGTCGTTCAGACCGAAGGTGGACGAACCGCCCTTGATCGAGTGCGCCGTACGGAAGATGGCGTTCAGGTCTTCGGGATCGGGCGCGGCGATGTCCACCGCCAGCAGCAGCCGCTCTTTTTCGGCCAGCAGTTCCTCGGCTTCATCGAAGAAGACCTGAAAAAACTGGCTTATGTCGATCGTCATGATGTGGCTCCGTCTGTGTCGCGATAACTCATTGCTGCTCCCGGCGCGCCTAGCCGATGACCTTCTTGACCACTTCGATCAGGCGCTGCGGATCGAAAGGCTTGACCAGCCAGCCATTGGCCCCTGCCGCGCGCCCTTTCTGCTTCATTTCGTCGGACGACTCGGTGGTCAGCATCAGGATCGGCGTTTTTTCGTAGGTGGGCAAGCCGCGCAGCAGCTTGATCAGGGTCAGGCCGTCCATGCGCGGCATGTTCTGATCGGTGAGCACCAGATCGACTGCCTGCAGCTTGGCTTTTTCAAGGCCATCCTGGCCGTCGACCGCTTCCACCACCAGGTAGCCGGCCGCCTTCAGGCTGAAGGCGACCATCTGGCGCAAGGAACTGGAATCGTCGACTGCGAGTATTGTTTTAGCCATCTTTGCTCCTGCTTTTTTAAATCCGGGCCGTTGCCCTTGTTGTCGTTGGATGAGACTGGAACCTTAGAACAGTTCAATGTCGCCACTTTCAAGGTGCTGCTGATTGACTGCTTTTCGTAATACGCTGCGTAATTCGAGCGACTGGATGGCCAGCGCCATGCTGACCTTGCCGAGCAGCTCGACGATTTCTTCGCTGCCGCTTTCGGGCAGCACGTCGGCCCCGTGCGCGCCCAGCGTGCCCAGGAATTCGCGCAAGCCGGTCACCCGCTTCAGGGTACGGTCGATCAGCTGGCTGGTCATGTCCTGGAACTGCATGCTGGTGATGGCCGTGTTGACATGTTCGCCGATTTCGCCCGACATCCCGCCCAGCAGCGCGCTCTCCTCGGCGCTCGGCTGGCCGCCGGCCAGCAGCTTGTCGATGGTTTCCTGGCGCGAGCCGACCGCGCTGTGGATCGCCATGAAGCTGGCGGTGAGCTTGTCGATCGCCTCTTCGAGCAGCAATTCGGTCTGGATCAGGTCCGTTTCGACTTCGGTCAAATGCTTTTTCCCGTGGTCGGACACGCCCGACAGCAGGCGTTTGACATGCGAACCCAATATTTTTTTTCTCGTCATGCGACTTCTCCAGTTCTGAACCCGGCCGTCATTGCCCGGCCGCCTTGACTGCCGCCGTCACCGATGCCGCCGTCGTCGGCGCGGGCACGGGGCTCCCCGCCCCGGACTGCTCCGGCACCTCCAGTGTGGCGCCGTCGCGGATGACCGCTTCTTCCGTCCTCTTGTTCATGACGATGATGCTGATGCGCCGGTTGCTGGCGCTGAAAGGATCTTTCCGGTCCAGGTGGGACGACCCGGCCAGGCCGACGACGCGCAGGATCTTGGCGTCGCCCATGCCGCCGCGCACCAGTTCGCGGCGCGAGGCGTTCGCGCGGTCGGCCGACAATTCCCAGTTGCTGTAGCCGCTCTCCGAATAATACGGGGTCGAATCGGTGTGGCCCGACAGGCCGATCCGGTTCGGCACTTCGTTGAGCACCAGGCCGATCACCTGCAGGATCTCGGCCGTGTAGGGCTGGACCTGGGCGCTGGCCAGGGCGAACATGGGACGGTTCTGTTCATCGACGATCTGGATGCGCAAGCCTTCGCTGGTGATGTCGAGCAGCAGCTGGTTCTTGTATTTCTTGAGCAGGGGATTGGCTTCGATGGTCGCTTCGATCTTGGCCTTGAGGACCTTCAGGCGCGTCGACTCTTCGCGCTCGAGCACGGCCTTGGCGGCCTTCAGGTCGTAGGTTTTCTTGAGCGGTTCGGTGTCGCCCTTCTTGACCTGGCCATTGCGCCGGGTCAGGTCGTCGCCGCCGCCGGTGATGACGGACGAGCTGTCGCCGCTGCCCGAGCCGCCCGACATGGCCACCTTGAGCGGGGTCTGGAAGAATTCGGCGATACCGTTGAGGTCGCCCTTGCTGGTCGAGCCGAGCAGCCACATGAGCAGGAAGAAGGCCATCATGGCCGTCACGAAGTCGGCGTACGCGATTTTCCAGGCGCCCCCGTGGTGGCCCCCTGCTGTCTTCTTGATGCGCTTGACGATTATCGGTCGCAAGCCCTCATCGGCCATATGGACTCCGCATAGTAAGCATCCTGCTGTAATGGATCATAGCGTACTCGCGCGCTTACTTGGTCTTCGATTTCTTGATATGGTCTTCCAGCTCCGCGAAGGTCGGGCGCTCGGTCGAATACAAGACCTTGCGGCCGAATTCGACGGCCAGCGCGGGTGCATAACCGTTCAGGCTTGCCAGCAGCGTCACTTTCACGCACTGGAACATCTTGGTCGATTCTTCGAGCTTCTGTTCGAGCAGGGATGCCAGCGGACCGACGAAGCCATAGGCCAGCAAGATGCCGAGGAAGGTACCGACCAGCGCCTTGGCGATCAGGATGCCCAGCTCGGCCGGCGGAATACCCACCGATTCCATGGTGTGGACCACGCCCATCACGGCGGCCACGATACCGAAGGCCGGCAAGCCGTCGCCCAGTTTGGCGATCACGTGGGCCGGCACCGCGCCTTCGTGGTGATGGGTTTCGATTTCATTGTCCATCAGGTTTTCGATCTGAAAAGCATCCATATTCCCCGACACCATCAGGCGCAGGTAATCGGTCATGAATTCGATGATGTGGTGGTCGGCCAGCACGCCGGGGTACTTGGAAAACAGCGGGCTTTCCTCGGGCGATTCGATGTCGCCCTCGATCGACATCAAGCCTTCCTTGCGCACCTTGGACAGGACGTCGAACAGCAGCGACATCATTTCCATGTACAAATCCTTGGTGTGGCGCGACCCCTTGAACAGGGACGGGACCGCCTTCATGGTCGCCTTGATCGACTTGCCATTGTTGCCAACGAAGAATGCGCCCAGCGCCGCGCCGCCGATCATCACCAGTTCCAGCGGCTGGAACAGCGAAGCGAGGTGGCCACCGCTGGCGGCGAAACCACCGAACACCGAGGCGCAGACTATGACGTATCCGATTATGACTAACAAGTGCGCTAACTCCCATGGTGGTGGTCCGTGTAAATTATGGCAAGTGCATGAAACCAGGCCCACCAATTATTTACATACGGAACTACAATAACGTGAGAATGCTCACCCGGCAAGGAAAAAAGCCCCCTTTGTCGCCTAAAAGTGCCAGACATAAAGCGTGGGCCCGGAGCCCGTGGGCACAATGCTAATATCCGGCGCTTTTTCCGTTATCAGAAATTCATAGCTGAGCAAAACCGTGCCCGGGCGCATCTCGCGCGCGGCCTTGCGCCACAGCGCGCTCATGGCCGCCGGCGACAGGTAGGCGAACACCGCATCGTAGTTGGCGAAGTCCAGGTGTTCATAATCGCCGCGCACGAAACGGGCGCGACTGCCGGCCAGGCGCGCGCGCAGGCTGCTGACCAGCCAGGGCAGCGGCGCCAGCTCGATTCCCACCACGGTCGACTCGGGCCGGCGCGCCGCCAGGTCGAGCACAAAACCGCCCAGGCCGCTGCCGATATCGATCACGCACAGGGGCGTGTCTTTCGGCAGCAGTTCGGCCACCGCATCCCAGGCCCGCTTGCCGGACGGGTAATACGGCACCTGGGTGCGGAAGGTGGACCAGTACAGGACCAGCAGGAACAGGAAGGCGCCCAGGAAGAACAGGGGATGGATGCTGGCCGAGCGCGCCTCGAGCAGCGCCAGCGGAAACACCAGCTCGATGCCGAGCCACCATGGCGCCAGGCCGCGCCAGCGCGTGATGGCGCAGGCAAAGCCGCCCTGGATCAGGGCCGCGCCTTCATAGCCGGGCGGCATGCCCGAGCGGGCCAGGAAAAACACCGTGATGAGCGTGAGCGGAAAAGCGGCCAGCTGGAACAGCAGGGCCTGGACGGCGGGCGAACGCCAGATACGCTGGCCAGGACTGCTGGTTTCCTCATTGCCCCGCTCGCGCATCACCACCCCTATTAAATAGGGGACTGTCCCGGTTTTACAGGAAATATTTCCTGTAAAACTGGGACAGTCCCCATGAAAGCTGGGTGATTGTAATGCAGGCTCAGGCGGCCAGCAATGCGGCGGCGGCGTCTTTCGATTTCTTGGTCTTGCCGGCGCGCGAAGGCATGTGGCACAGGCCGCACTGGTAGTCCTGGTTCAGGTCCATGCAGTTGACGACAAATTTGCCCTGGCAGCACTTGCAGGCGGCCATCGCCAGCATCTTGCTCTGGAAGAAGCGGACCAGGGTCCAGGCGCGCGTCAGCGACAGCAGCGGTTCTTCGCCCGGTTCCGGGGGCATTTGTTCGAGGTACAGCTTGTAGGCCTTCATCACCGCTTCGATGCCCGTGGCGCCGGCGTGGTCGACCAGGAATTTGTGGATATTGATGAACAGCGAGGAATGGATGTTCGGCTGCCAGGTCAGGAACCAGTCGGTCGAAAACGGCAGCATGCCCTTGGGCGGCGACATGCCCTTCAGTTCCTTGTACAGCTTGAGCAGGCGCTCGCGCGACAGCGACACTTCGGTTTCCAGCAGTTGCAGGCGGGCGCCAAGCTGGATCAGTTCGATCGCCAGCTGGATTTCATGGGCTTCCGATACCACGCTTTTCTTGGTCATGCTGCTCTCCCCTGCCGAATGGTTGACTTAAGCGATTTCTTCGACTGCCTGGCCAGCCATCAGGATGGCGGCGTGCGACTGGGCCAGCACGCGGTCCTTGTTGTAGTTGGTCAGCATGGAAAGGATGGCGCTGTCATCGAATCGAAATCGGGCCAGCATCATATTGCCCCCGGCCAGTTTGAGGATCTGGGCATTGCTCATGCCTTCGATCAGGTCGGCGATGTCGGCGCCGATGCCGAGGCGGAAAATGGCGGTCACCTTGTCGGCGCGGATCATCTGCTGGGCGAGCATCAGGTAGCTCAGGTTAGCATCGCGGATCTCGGCCATCATGTCGTTCGCAGTCATTTCCATCTCCTTGAATCAGTTATCTCCGGAACCGTTTGCGTTTCCAGTGAGATACATTCTGACCGCAGGGAAACATTTGAGAAATAGGCGCGCCACTGTATTTTGCGTCGGGGAATGGCGAGATAGATCCGTAGGCGTTTGTCCTACAAACACGTTCGGATCATTGTCGCGCCCCTATGAAAACGGGGCGGAATGAGATGTGAAAAGCAGGTGTTGCATGAAGCCGCGGGACAAGAAATTTCTTTCGTCTTGTACCGGTTACGTCAAACATGTGGAGAACTTTAGGGTTATTTGAAAATTATTTACGCAAATACCTTTTTCAAATCCCTTTTCCGCTTGTCTGAATCGGTAACGGCGGCAGTTTGGAGAACTTGAGGGTTTTTTCGAGAAAAATTCAAAATAAATGAAAAAAGATCGAAAAAGCCTGTTTTCGGGGCCAAAAGGGTTGCAACAATAACATAAAAGCATTATTTACATGCAGTTTTCCGCGAAAAACTTGCTAAACTGCGGCATCAAGCCGAATTTCTTGAGGCTTCAAGTATTTTCAAGGTGCATGCATGACCCGTAATGACTGCCTGGCACGCGATGAACAGGACCCGCTGGCCCACTTGCGCGCCCACTTCGCCCTGCCCGAAGGCGTAATTTATCTGGATGGCAACTCTTTAGGCGCCCGCCCTGTCGCCGCCCTCGCCCGCGCCCAGGCCGTCATCGCCCAGGAATGGGGAAACGAGCTGATCCGCAGCTGGAACACGGCAGGCTGGTTCGACATGCCGAAACGGCTGGGAAACCGGCTGGCCCCGCTGATCGGCGCCGTCGATGGTGAAGTGGTGGTCAACGACACCACGTCGCTGAACCTGTTCAAGGCCCTGGCCGCCGCCCTGCACATGCAGATGAGCGGCCCGGGCGCGGCGCGGCGCGTGATCGTCACCGAGCGCAGCAACTTCCCCACCGATATCTATATGGCGCAGGGACTGTCGCGCTGGCTGGACCGCGGCTACAGCGTGCGCCTGGTCGACAGCGTGGAGGAACTGCCGGCGGCCATCGACGGCGATACCGCTGTATTGATGCTCACCCACGTGAATTACCGCACCGGCTACCAGCACGACATGGCCGCCATGACCGCCCTGGCCCATGCCCAGGGCGCGCTGGCGCTGTGGGACCTGGCCCATTCGGCAGGCGCCGTGCCGGTCGACCTGCACGCGGCCGTCGCCGACCTGGCCGTGGGCTGTACTTACAAGTACCTCAATGGCGGCCCGGGCGCTCCGGCCTTCATCTGGGTGCCCAAGCGCCACCAGGCCAGCTTTACCCAGCCGCTGACCGGCTGGTGGGGCCACGCCAACCCTTTCGCCATGGCGCCCGACTTCGCCCCCTGCGACGGCATCGGCCGCGTGCAGTGCGGCACCCAGCCTATCGTCTCGCTGGCCATGGTGGAATGCGGCCTGGAGACCTTCGAGCAAACCAGCATGGCCGCCATCCGCACCAAGTCGCTGGCCCTGACCGACCTGTTCATCGCGCTGGTGGAACAGCGCTGCGGCGGCCATCCGCTGGGCCTGGCCACGCCGCGCGAGCATGCCCGCCGCGGCAGCCAGGCCAGCTTCACGCACCCGCATGGCTACGCCGTGATGCAAGCGCTGATCGCGCGCGGCGTGATCGGCGACTACCGCGAACCGGAAATCATGCGTTTCGGCTTCACCCCTTTGTATACCAGCTACGCCGACGTCTGGGACGCGGTGGAAATCCTGCGCCAGATCCTGGACGACCAAGCCTACGACCTTGCCGCCAGCCGCGGCGCGGTTACCTGAAAGCACACCATGAGCAGTCAAGATAACAACAGCGAAAACACATGCCCGGCCAGCACCAGCTGGCACGGCGCCAAGATGGATTTTTCCGAAGCGATGAGCTACGGCGACTACCTGGGCCTGGACCAGATCCTCAACGCCCAGCACCCGCGTTCGCCGAACCACAATGAAATGCTGTTCATCGTGCAGCACCAGACCAGCGAACTGTGGCTCAAGCTGATGCTGCACGAAATGCAGGCCGTGCGCGAGAACATGCGCGCCGGCGAACTGCAGCCGGCCTTCAAGATGCTGGCGCGGGTGGCGCGCATCATGGACCAGCTGGTCCATGCCTGGGACGTGCTGGCGACCATGACGCCGCCGGAATATACCGCCATCCGCCCTTACCTGGGCGCTTCGTCGGGATTCCAGTCGCACCAGTACCGCCAGCTTGAATTCATCCTGGGGAACAAGAACGCCGCCATGCTGGCCGTGCACAACACCTCGGCCGACGCCCACGCCATCCTCGAGCGCGAGCTGAACATGCCGTCCGTGTACGACGAAGCGATCATGCTGCTCGCGCGCAGCGGCTTTGCCATCAGCCAGGAACGCCTGAACGGCGACTGGACGCTGCCCACCACGGCCGACGAATCGGTCAAGGCTGCGTGGCTGGGGGTGTACCAGGCGCCGGACCAGCACTGGGCCCTGTACGAACTGGCCGAAAAACTGGTCGACCTGGAAACCGCCTTCCGCTTCTGGCGCTTCCGCCACGTGACGACGGTCGAGCGCATCATCGGCTTCAAGACCGGCACCGGCGGCACGGCCGGCGTGAGCTACCTGCGCAAGATGCTCGACGTGGTGCTGTTCCCGGAACTGTTCTCGCTGCGCACCGCGCTGTAAAGCTTCTGGTTTCCCACTGCGGGCATCTCGGCTATCATCGCTGGCATTGCGCAAGGGGAAACCATGAAACACATCGTTGATGCAGTCAGCGAAACCACCGGCCTGCTGCGCCAGGACGGCCCGCTCAAACCGGGCATGGGCCTGGCCAGCGGCGTGGTCGCCCTCACGCTGGCGATCCTGTGCTTCCTGGGCGTACTGGCCTTCCACTTTCCGCAATACCTGACCACGCCCGAGCTGCGCCGGCAATACTCGCCCGACATCATCCGCCACATCATGTTCGCGGCCATGGTGATCGCCGGCTCGATCAGCCTGCTCAACGTCCTGTTCAAGCGCCAGCGCACGCTCAACGCCATGGCTGGCCTGCTGATCATCGCCACTCTCGCGCTGGGCGGCTCGCACGTGCCGGTGGCCGACTTCCCCGACAACACGCCCTACATCGGCCTGGACTGGTTCATCCTCGACCTGCTCGGTTCCACCGTGATCTTCGCCGCCATCGAAAAGCTGTTCCCGCTGTACAAGGGACAGCTCATCTTCCGCAAGGAATGGCAGACCGACCTGGTGCACTTCGCGGTGAACCATTTCATCGTCGGCCTGGTGCTGCTGACGGTGAACTTCGCCATCCACCGCCTGTTCGGCTGGATGGCCAACGACACCATCCGCGGCGCGGTGCAGTCCATCCATTTCATACCGCAGTTGCTGCTGTGCGTGCTGGCGGCCGACTTCGTGCAGTACTGGACTCACCGCGCGTACCACGAGATTCCTTTCCTGTGGCGCTTCCACGCCGTGCACCATTCGGCCAAGACCATGGACTGGCTGGCCGGGTCGCGCCAGCACATCCTGGAACTGATCGTCACCCGGGTCGGCGTGCTGGGCATCCTGTACGTGCTGGGCTTCGAGAAGAACGTGATGGACATGTACATCGTCATCGTCGGCTTCCAGGCGGTGTTCAACCACGCCAATGTGCACCTGCCCTGGGGGCTGGTGAAGTACGTCGTCGTCACGCCGGACTTCCATCACTGGCACCATTCGTCGGATGACGTGGCCATCGACAGGAACTATGCGGCGCACTATGCCTTCCTCGACCATTTGTTCGGCACGGCCATCAAGGGTCAGACCGGGTTCCCGGAAAAGTATGGCGTGCAGGGCGACTACATGCCGGACGGCTTCCTCAAGCAGCTGATGTTCCCGTTCAAAAAACAGAAATAATGGTTTCGCCGTAAAATTATCGATTCGATCAACAGGTGGCGGAGGCAGTATGGCTTGCGATGTGCTTATCCTGGCGGGGCTCTGGAATTCGGGTCCGCAGCATTGGCAAACGCACTGGGAGCACAAGTATCCCGCCTGGAAGCGCGTTCCTCACCGCGACTGGACCAGTCCCGCCTGCCACGAATGGGTGGCCGAACTCGATGCCGCCATCGCGCAATGCGAAGGTCCGCCTATCCTGGTCGCGCACAGCCTGTCGTGCACGCTGGTGAGCCGGTGGGCCGCGTCGGGGTCGATGCTGAAGGTGTCCGGCGCCTTCCTGGTGGCGCCCAGCGATGTCGATGCGCCCACCTACCCGACTGAACCTGCCGGCTTCGGGCCCATGCCGCTGCGAACGCTGCCGTTTCCGAGCATCGTGGTGGCCAGCACCAACGACCCGTATGTGTTACGCGAACGCGCGCGCCTGTTTGCCGACGCCTGGGGCAGCAAGTTCGTCGAGATCGGCGACGCCGGCCATATCAATGGCGACGCCGGATTCGGGCCATGGCCCGAAGGCGAGCAGATGCTCATGGCATTTTGCGAAGACGTGCAGAGGCGCTAGCGCAGTGAGCCCCAAGAAATCCTATGACGAAGTGATGGCGGAACGCGAGAAGCATCCGCTAGGGACGCCTCGTCCGTACACGCCGGATCATCAAAAAGTATTGCTGGAAATTCCTGCGCAGTCCGGGGTCAACCGTGCGCCGACCATGGAACCTGTTTGGCGGATCGGGCTGGTACTTTTTGCCACGCTCTTGACCGGATACGGACTCCACGGCGTTGTCGTTGACGATCTCTATCTGCCCGGAAAATATTCACCCGGCGACCATTATCACGGCAAAAGTGCTTTCTGCATTTTCATGATGCTGGCCAGCCTGGCCGGATGGATCATCACGCTCGCTGTCGGCCGCTACGACCTGGCACGCGAGCGATTCTCGAACGCCTGGCTTGCGCGGCTGCTATTGGCGATATCCTTTGCATGGATGGTGGCAGGAACTTATCTGCGATAGCAGACATGGGCCGTGGCGAACAAAGGGGCCTTGCGGCCCCTTTGTTTTTACTTCATCGACGCCAGCAACATCTCGTTGAGCCGCTTGACGAAAGTGGCCGGATCGCTCAGCGAACCGCCTTCGGCCAGCATGGCCTGGTCGAACAGGATGTGCGACCAGTCGCCGAACTGCGGGCTGTCCGCGCTTTCGTACTTCAGGCGCGTCACCAGCGGGTGGTTCGGGTTGATCTCCAGGATAGGCTTCGACTCCGGCGCGTTCTGGCCTGCAGCCTTGAGCATGCGCAGCAGGTTGCCCGACAGCTCGTGCTCGTCCGCCACCAGGCAGGCTGGCGAATCGGTCAGGCGGAAGGTCACGCGCACGTCCTTGGCCTTGTCGCCCAGCGCCGCTTTCATGCGCTCGGTCAGTTCCTTGTACGAGGATTCGGTCTCTTCGTGTTCCTTCTTTTCGGCTTCGTCTTCCAGCTTGCCCAGGTCAAGGCCGCCCTTGGCCACCGATACCAGCTCCTTGCCTTCGAACTCGGTCAGGAAGGACAGCATCCACTCGTCGACGCGGTCCGTCATGAGCAGCACTTCCACGCCCTTCTTGCGGAAGATCTCCAGGTGCGGGCTGTTCTTGGCCGCGTTGTAGCTGTCGCCGGCCACGTAGTAGACCTTTTCCTGGCCTTCCTTCATGCGCGCGATGTAGTCGGCCAGCGACACGGTCTGGTCGCCATTGTCATTGGCGGTCGAGGCGAAGCGCAGCAGCTTGGCGATGCGGTCCTTGTTGCCGGCGTCCTCGCCGATGCCTTCCTTGAGGACCTGGCCGAACTCTTTCCAGAAGGTGACGTACTTGTCCTTCTTTTCCTGCTCGTCGGCGTTTGCCAGTTCTTCGAGCATGCCCAGCACGCGCTTGGTCGAGCCTTCGCGGATCACCTTCACGTCGCGCGACTCCTGCAGGATTTCGCGCGAAACGTTCAGCGGCAGGTCGTTCGAATCGATCACGCCCTTGATGAAGCGCAGGTAGGCCGGCATCAGCTGCTCGGCGTCGTCCATGATGAATACGCGCTTGACGTACAGCTTGATGCCGCCGCGCTTGTTGCGGTCCCACAGGTCGAACGGCGCGTGGGCCGGCACGTACAGCAGCTGGGTGTATTCGCTGCGGCCTTCCACGCGGTTGTGGGTGAGCGTCAGCGGCGCCTGGAAGTCGTGCGAGACGTGCTTGTAGAATTCCTCGTACTGTTCCTGGGTGATGTCCGACTTGCTGCGTGCCCACAGCGCGCTGGCCTGGTTCACGGTTTCGTATTCATCCTTCAGGACGGTCTGCTTGGTCTCTTCGTCCCATTCGTCCTTCTGCATCAGGATAGGCAGCGAGATGTGGTCGGAATACTTGCGGATGATCGATTTGAGCTTCCAGCCGGACAGCAGCTCTTCTTCGCCGCTGCGCAGGTGCAGGATGACGTCGGTGCCGCGGCCCGTTTTTTCGATGGTCTCGACGCTGTAGTCGCCCTCGCCGCCCGATTCCCAGCGCACGCCTTCGTTGGCAAGCTGGCCTGCGCGGCGCGTTTCGACGGTGATCTTGTCGGCCACGATGAAGCCCGAATAGAAGCCCACGCCGAACTGGCCG
>JAZKBE010000014.1:0-17371 GCA_040388805.1 Pseudomonadota bacterium | reverse complement strand
GGAACACGATCTGCTCGTTCTTTTCCGCGACCATGGTGGCCTTCTCGGAAATGACCGGCGCCTGGAGCACCTTCATCAGGCGCTCTTCGCTGAATTTGATTACGGCGCTCATGCGAACATCTCCTCGATCATGGCCAGTGCTGCTTTGGTGACCACGATTTTTTTGTAGAACACCAGCGACATCGGATCTGCGTGCTTCGGCTCGACGACGAGCACGTGCGGCAGGTTGCGCGATGCCAGCATCAGGTTTTCTTCCAGATTGTCGGTGATGATCATGACCGATTCCAGACCCATGCCCTGCAATTTCTGCGACAGCAGCTTGGTCTTAGGAGCGTCGAGACTGATCGACTCGACCACGACCAGACGCTCTTCACGGGCCAACTGGGACAGGATCGAGCAGATACCTGCGCGATACATCTTCTTGTTGACTTTGTGGGTGAAGTTTTCGTCAGGCGAGTTCGGGAAAATCCGACCGCCGCCGCGCCACAGAGGCGAGGACGACATACCAGCACGCGCGCGGCCGGTACCTTTTTGGCGCCATGGCTTTTTCGTCGTGTGATGGACTTCTTCACGGTCTTTTTGCTTGCGGTTACCCGAACGCGCGTTAGCGGCGTAGGCGACCACGATCTGGTGAATCAGGGCTTCGTTGTAGTCACGGCCGAAAACGGTATCGGCGGCGGCAACATTAGCGCCTGCATTACCTTGCTCATTGAGAGACTTAAGTTCCATAATTAAGCTCCCTTCTGTGCTTTGGATTTAATGGCAGGCGACACGATGACCTGGCCATTTTTCGCACCTGGTACGGCACCTTTGACCAGCAGCAGCTGGCGGTCGGCATCGATACGGGCGATTTCGAGATTCTGTACAGTACGGTTCACGTCACCGAGGTGGCCGGTCATGCGTTTACCAGGGAAAACACGACCTGGATCCTGCGCCATACCGATCGAGCCTGGTACATTGTGCGAACGCGAGTTACCGTGGGTAGCACGGCCGGACGAGAAGTGGTAACGCTTGATGACGCCAGCGTAACCCTTACCGATCGTGACGCCCTGGACGTCGATCTTTTGACCGACTTCGAACAGCGAAGCGGCGACAACGTCGCCAGTTTTCAGTTCGGCAGCTTTGGCAGCATCGACGCGGAATTCGCGCAGCATGGTGCCGGCTTCCACGCCAGCTTTGGCGTGATGACCCGCCACAGCCTTGGTCACGCGGGAGGCGCGACGTTGACCGAAAGCGACCTGAACAGCGGTATAACCGTCTGTTTCAGGAGTTTTGATTTGCGCAACACGGTTGTTCGACACGTCAAGCACGGTAACTGGGATCGAATCCCCGTCATCCGTGAAGATGCGCATCATACCAACCTTGCGACCGAGAAGGCCTAGGCTCATTTTTTCTCCATTCCCACCTGCGATTGGGCGGGGCTGACTGTTTAACTACCAAGTAAAGGACAGATTCAAAAAAGACGAATCCATACCGAAGCCGGCTAGTATAACGCGCAATAGGGCTTGACGCAACAACTAAGTTGGGGGTATGTCGACTGTTGGTGTGGCGGATTCGCCGATTCCGGACGCCTGGCGCCAGGGCGCCATTACGGCGCGAGCACGCGCTTGCCGTGGGCCGCCGCGCGCAGCCGCGACCACAGCCGCGCCAGGCGCGCCACCATGCCGCGCCGCACGGCCCCGCTGCGCAGCTTGTCTTCCGCCGCCAGCGGCACCGCCAATTCCCAGCGCAGCGGGATGGTGTCGGCGACTTTGGTATAGTGGCTCAACATGGTTGTCGTTTCTACACCGCCAAAATCCAGGTGGTGCTCCTGCAGGAACAGGAACATCGGGGCGACCCGTTGTTTTTTTTCGCCGACGGTCACCTCGGCGCAGGCCGGAAGGCGGCTGCCATCGTTTAAGATTGCAGTTGCGGCAACGATATACTGTCGAGCCGAACCGGCCGGAATGCGGTCCAACTCGGTGGGACGGATCAAGGATTCGCCCTGCCCGTCCGCCTCGTCCTCGTTGAGCGCCCACTCCCATACGGGATAAGCCTGCAGGTCGGCGCGCGTTACCTTGCGGATGGGTCGGCGGCTGGCGAGGTCGGTGGTCATGAGGAAAGTGGAGTTGCGGAGGGGAACAATGCCAGTCTACGGGATGGGGCTGTTTTCTGTCCAGCCACTACCGGTTTTCCGTTGCTAAGCAGCTAAAATTAGTGCTTGATTGATTACGATTCGATCCCATCTACCGATGTTGTCACGTCCGCCCGGCCCGCGCCGGGTCTTTCGCAGTTCACACAAGGAGATAAGTATGGCAATCAGTTTGCAAAAAGGCGGCAACGTCAACCTGAGCAAGGAAGCCCCGGGCCTGACCAAGGTCATCATCGGCCTCGGCTGGGATCCACGTGCGACCGACGGCGCCGCATTCGACCTCGATGGCAGCGCCTTCATGCAGAAGGCCGACGCCAAGGTGCGCGGCGATTCCGATTTCATTTTCTACAACAACCTGAAATCGACCGACGGTTCCGTGGTCCACCTGGGCGACAACACCACCGGCCAGGGCGAAGGCGACGACGAGAAGCTCACCGTCGATCTGTCCAAGGTGCCGCCCGAAGTCGACAAGATCTCGTTTTGCGTCACCATCCACGATGCGGAAGCGCGCAAGCAAAGCTTCGGCATGGTCAGCAAGGCCTTCATCCGCTGCGTCAATGCCGACGGCGAAAAGGAAATCGTGCGCTATGACCTGTCGGAAGACAGTTCGACCGAAACGGCCATGATTTTCGGCGAACTGTATCGCGCCGGCGCCGAATGGAAATTCAAGGCCATCGGCCAGGGCTTCAAAGGCGGCCTTGGCCCCCTGGCCCGCTCGTTCGGCGTCAACGCCTGATCGACGCTGCGGCGGTCCTGTCGGGCGGGGCTTGCCCCGCCCGCTGTCATTGCGCCTGATCATGCATGCATATAGATAGATAGATAGGTTCACCATGGAACAGCTCTCGAAAGGGCAACGCATGCCGCTCGCCGGCATCGCCGCCGACGGACGCGTCACCGTCAGCCTGGCCGCCAGCGGCTTGCCGCTGGACTTCGCCTGTTTTGGCGTCGATGCGAACGGCAAATTGCTCGACGAGCGTTACATGACTTTTTTCAACCAGCCAAGGACACCGTGCGGCGGGGTCGAACTGCTTGCCCAGCAAGGCAGCACGGTCCGGCTCCGGGTCGACACCAATGCCTTGCCGCCTGCCATCGACCAGATCGTCATCACCGCCAGCGTGGACGGCGCGGGCAAGCTGTCGCAACTGGCCGCAAGCGACCTGACGCTGGACGACAAGGCACGCTTTGCCTTCGCCGGCGGCGACTTCGCCCAGGAGCGCGCGGTCATGCTCGGCAATTTCTACCGGAAGGATGGCCAGTGGCGCTTCATGGCCGTCGGCCAGGGCTTCAACGGCGGCCTCGACGCGCTGGTGGCCCACTTCGGCGGGGACGTGGCGGACGCAGCGCCCCAGGCCCGGATCTCCCTGGAAAAGCGCATCGAGAAGGAAGCGCCGCAGCTGGTCAGCCTGGTCAAGCAGGCCGGCGTAACGCTGCAAAAGGTCGGGCTGTCCACCCACCGCGCCAAGGTGGCCCTGGTGCTGGACATCTCCGGTTCGATGAGCGCGCTCTACAGCAAAGGCCTGGTGCAGCAATTCGCCGACCGCATCCTGGCGCTGGGTTGCAAATTCGACGACGACGGGGCGATCGATGTGTTCCTGTTCGGCTCTAAAGTGCACCAGCCGGCGCCCATGACGCCGTCGAACGCGGCCACCTATGTGAAGCAAGCCATCAAGGCCCACCCCCTGGAAGGCGATACACGCTACGGCCGGGCCATGGAAGCGGTGCGCCAGTTCTACTTCCCCGACGGCGGCGAGCGCAAGGCGCCCGTGCGCGGCACGCTGCCGGTGTACGTCATGTTCGTCACCGACGGCAGCACGTCCGACCAGCCGGTCACGGAAAAGCAGCTGCGCTGGAGCAGCTACGAACCGATCTTCTGGCAATTCATGGGCATCGGCAAGGGCAAGAAATCGAAGAACAAGAAGCTGGCCGCGTTTGCCGACTCGGACTTCCCCTTCCTCGAGAAGCTCGACGAGCTGAGCGGACGGCTGATCGACAATGCGAACTATTTCTCGGTGACGTCGCCCGACGAACATAGCGACGCCGAGCTGTACGATCTGCTCATGGCAGAATATCCAGCCTGGCTCAAGCTGGCAAAGCAACACGGCGTACTGGCATAAGGCCAGGCGCTTCATTTAACGGTTCATAGAAAGTTTTTCATGCGTGTCTGGTTCAACAGGACGTTTTCGTCCGTGTATGCTGCTATCGAGCTCATCCGTGAAGCGGATGTCGATGGCCGTTTCCACATCATCTACAGCAATGCCAATCCGCACGCCACGGCAGCACGCGTCGCGCACGAATTCCACGAAGAGCCCACCGGCATGGATACCGACACCTATATTCAGTGGTGCCTCGACTTTTGCCGCGAACACAAGGTGGACATTTTCATCCCCGGCAAGGAATCGACCACGCTGGCGGGCAAGCACGCCCTGTTCGAAGCCCAGGGCACGCGCGTGCTGAGCGCAGGCACGCCGGCCGCGCTTGAACTGATCCACGACAAGGCGCGCTTCTACGCCGAAACCGACCTGCCCGGCGCGCCGGTGGCCGATTTCCGCGTTTTCGCCAACGTGGCCCAGTTCGATGCGGCCTACGCCGAACTGCGCCAGATCCACCCCAAGCTGTGCGTCAAGCCCTCGCACTCGGTGTTCGGCCTGGGCTTTGCCATCCTCGATGAAGAGCGCAGCAGCGCGGCCCTGCTGCTGGCCGGCGCCGAATACCATATCGGCCTGGCCGACATGCGGCGCGGCCTGGCCGAGCTGGGCGAATTTCGCACCATGCTGCTGATGGAATACCTGGACGGCCACGAATTTTCCGTCGACTGCGTGGGCGACAATGGCCGCCTGGTCGCCGCCGTCGCGCGCAAGAAGCCGAAGAAGGCCGGGCGCGGCCAGCTGATCGACATGCGCCAGGACATCATGGACGCGACCGCCAAACTGACCAGGGACTACGGCCTGAATGGCTGCTTCAACGTCCAGTTCCGCGAAGGCGGCGAGCAATTGCGCCTGCTGGAGATCAACCCGCGCATGTCGGGCGGCATCGGCATGGCTTGCGTGGCCGGCCCCAAGCTGCCGTGGATCGCGCTCAAGGGCTTCGCCGACGGCTTCGATTCGGTGACCGTGCCGCCGGTGCGCAACGGCATCCGTGTGGCCGAACTGACGTCGCCCACGGAGCTGGTGTGAGCGCCCCGCAGCGCATCGAACTGCCGACCGGCAGTCTCGAGCTGACCATCGACCACGGCAGCTTCGAGCAGGATGACCTGCTCGGCTTTGCCGCGCGCGCCAATACCAAGCGCGGCTTCCTGTTCCTGTCCAAGGTGCTGGGCAAGCACTGGCCGGTCAAGCCGTCGCTGATGCAGGCCATCCACGCCAGCATGGCGGCCGACATTCCCGCTTTGGCAGGCCCGGTGGTCTTCATCGCCATGGCCGAAACCGCGATCGGCCTGGGCCAGGGCGTGTTCGAAGCCTGGCTCATGGCCAACCCGGGGCGCGAGGCGCTGTTCATCTACACCACGCGCTACCGCGTGGGCGAGGTGCCCATCGTCGAATTCGAGGAAGCGCACAGCCATGCGCCGCGCCAGTTCCTGCACATGCCGCCCGACGCCCACAAGCGCGAACTGCTGCTGACCGCCAGGTCGCTGGTCCTGGTCGACGACGAAGCGAGCACCGGCAACACCTTCCTGAACCTGCTGGACGCCTGCCGCAAGCTCAATCCCGGCATCGCGCAAGTGCACCTGGCCACGATCACCAATTTCATGGGCGCGCAAGCGACCGAAGGATTGAGCGCGCGCTTCGGCCTGCCCGTGACCATGGGCGCGGCCATCAGCGGGCAATACCGCTTCGCGCCCGGCCAGCTGGCCGACGGCGGCGCCCCGGCGCAGCGCTTCGACCCGGGCGCCGACCGCGGCGCCAATGGCGACTTTGGCCGCTTCGGCGTCGACCGCCCCCTGACTGTGCCTGCAGAGCTGGCCGAGCGCCTGGCCGCCGCCATCGAACCCGGCCAGACCGTGCTGGTGCTCGGCACGGGCGAATTCATGCATCCGTCCTACCTGCTGGGCAAGGCACTGGAGGAACGCGGCATCGACGTGGCGGTGCAGTCGACCACCCGTTCGCCCATCCTGACCTGGGGCGCGGTGTCGGCCGCGCTCACCTTCCCGGACAATTATGGCGAGGGTATCGCCAATTTCCTGTATAACGTCCCCCCCGGCCAGTACGATCACGTGTTCATTTGCCACGAAACCGCGCCGGGCGAGGCCCTGTACCAGCTTGCAGGCACGCTCAAGGCGCGCCTTTTCCATTTCCTTACCGAGAATCACGTTGAAGAAGTTTCAGAAATTCCTGTTCGCTGACCTGGACGACACCCTGTTCCAGTCGCTCGAAAAATGCGGCGACCGCGAGGACCTGCAGCCCGCCGCCTTTTTGAAGGACGGCGCGCCGATCTCGTATACCACGCCGGCGCAGCGTTCCTTCATCGCGTTCGCGCAGGACGGCATGACCATGATCCCCGCCACCGCGCGCAACCTCAATGCCTTCGGCCGCGTGGACCTGCCCTTCCAGAGCTGGGCCATCATCGACTACGGCGGCGTGGTGCTGCACCCGGACGGCAGCGCGGACGAAGCCTGGCTTGACCGCATGCGCGGCGCCATGACGGCCGCCCTGCCCGGCCTGCAGGAACTGGCCGCCCTGATCGACGCCTGGGCCGAACGCACCGGCTACGGCGCGCGCGCGCGCCTGATCGAAGACTTCGGCATTCCCTTCTACCTGGTCATCAAGGATCCGCAGAAGATCGGCGAACGGCTCGAACCGATCGAGCGCGAGGTGGTGCAGCCGTGGATAGACGGCGGGCGCGAGTACTTCATTCACCGCAACGGCAACAACCTGGCGATCCTGCCGAATGCCTTGAACAAGTCGCATGCGGTGGCCTATGTGACGGAAAAGCTGCGCGCCGAGCATGGCGACATCATCACCTTCGGCATCGGCGACAGCAAGTCGGACGCGCGCTTCATGGCCGCCTGCGACTACGCCATCGTACCGCGCGGTACCCAGCTGGCCGGCCTGGCCCTGGAGCCGCTATGAATTTCTCCGGAAGCTACCGCGCCGGCGACGTGCGCTTTTTGCTCAAGCCGCTGCCCATGGCCGATTTCGTCGACGTGCAGGAAAAGGAAAAGCTGATCCAGTCCGGCCAGCGCCACTACAGCGAAATGCTGTCGCCCGAATCGCTGCCGTCGGACCGCTACCTGAACGTGTTCCGCGAAGCCTGCGCAGCGAACCTGGACCGCATGGCGCGCGACTGCCTGCACCTGGCCGCGCTGATCGCGGCACGCCGCAGCGGCGCCGTCACGCTGGTGTCGCTGGCACGCGCCGGCACGCCGGTGGGCGTGGTGCTCAAGCATCTGCTGCCCGGCTCCACGCACTACTCGGTATCGATCATCCGCGACCGCGGCATCGACCAGGTGGCGCTTGAGCATATCCTGGCGGCCGGCCACACGCCGGAATCGATCGTCTTTGTCGACGGCTGGACCGGCAAGGGCGTGATCTCGCGCGAGCTGGCATCGGCCGTCGCCGAATTCAACGCGCGCCGCGGCACCAGCATCGACGGCGGCCTGTACGTGCTGTCCGACCTGGCCGGCACCGCCGCCTGCGCCGCATCGTGCGACGATTACCTGATCCCGTCGAGCATCCTGAACGCCACCGTGTCGGGCCTGATCAGCCGTTCGATCCTGAACGACGCCATCGGCCCGGACGACTTCCACGGCTGCGTGTACTACGAACAGTTTGCGCCGCAGGACCAGTCGCAGGCCTTTGCCGACGCACTGGTGGCGCGCGCCCGCGCCCTGGGCACCCTGCCCGACGCGGCGCCCATGGACAAGGAACGCGCCGCGCAGGTGTCGCGCGACTACATGCAGGCCGCGTTGAAGCTGCATGGCATCCTGGACGTGAACATGGTCAAGCCGGGCATCGGCGAAGCGACCCGCGTACTGCTGCGCCGCGTGCCGCGTTTGCTGATCCTGCGTGACGAACACGCGCCCGAAGTGGCGCACTTGACATTGCTGGCCCAAGAAAAAAATGTACCGGTACTGGTCGACCACGCGTTGCCCTACCACGCGGTATCGCTGATAAGGAGTGCACTGGATGGCTAAGTCGATGGGGGCATCGCTGTACCTGCCCGCGAACCACAAACATTTGATGGAGGTGGCCGACGGCCAGCGCCTGGGCCACACCCGCTCGCTGATCTTTTGCACCGAGGACGCCGTCGCCGACGCCGACCTCTCCTGGGCCTTGTTCAACCTGTCGGTCGTGCTGGCCAATATGCAGCGCGACATCAACGCCGACCGCTTCGTGCGCGTGCGCAATCCCGAAGTGATGGCGCGCGTGCTGGCCATGCCGGGCGTGGACAAGCTGACCGGCTTCGTGATCCCGAAGTGCACGCGCCATAATTTCGACGCCTACTTCCGCCAGGTGCGCGGCACCGACCACATGCTGATGCCGACGCTGGAAACGGCCGACGTATTCAACGAAGCCGAGATGATCCTGTTCCGCGAAGCGCTGGAAGCGCCGGGCGTGCGCAGCCGCATCCTGGCGCTGCGCATCGGCGGCAACGACCTGCTGGCGCTACTCGGCCTGCGCCGTCCGCGCAACATGACCATCTACCGCACGCCGCTCGGCCCCGTCATCGCGCGCCTGGTGACCACCTTCCGTCCTTACGGTTTCGTGTTGACGGCGCCGGTGTTCGAACACCTCGACCTGCCCGAACTGCTGGACCAGGAAGTATCCGAAGACATGGCCTATGGCATGGTCGGCAAGACCGCGATCCATCCAAGCCAGATCGCGCTGATCGAACAGCACTACCGCGTACGCGCCAACGACCTGGAAGCGGCAAGGGCCATTCTCGACGAAGCCAGTCCGGCCGTCTTCCGCATGCATGATTCCATGTGCGAAGTGGCCACCCACCGCGCCTGGGCCCAGCGCATGGTCGACCAGTCCAAGATTTTCGGCGCACACCAGAACGATACCGCAGCACCCTAACTGAAAAGGAAAGCATCGTGAATATTTTCTCGCGTGGACAAAAAGGTAAGCTGGCGGACTTGGGCATCAATTCACCGTTCACGGTCGCGCTCGACCTGAACGGCATTTCGCTGGACGTGTCCTGCTTCGGGCTCGATAGCGCCGACAAGCTGTCCGACGAACGCTACATGGTGTTCTATAACCAGCTCGCCGCGCCGTCCGACGCCGTCAAGCTCGACCTGGGCGGCCCGGCGCGTTTCGCGGTCAACCTCAATGCGCTGCCGGACGCCATCGTCAAGCTGGTGTTCGTGGCGGCCATCGACGGCAACAGCACCATGCGCGCCTTGAGGCAGAGCAGCCTGACCATCGGCGACGTGGTGCAGTTTCCGATCAGCGGCGCCGACTTCCAGGACGAGAAAGCCGTCATCCTGGGCGAGGTGTACCGCAAGGATGGGGTGTGGCGTTTCGGCGCGGTGGGCCAGGGTTTCAATGGCGGCCTGTCGGCCTTGCTGAAGCACTTCGGCGGCCAGGAAGCGGCACCTGCTGCGCCTGCCGCGGTGCCCGTGGCAGCGGCGGCCGGTGCGGTGAACCTGTCCAAGGTCACGCTGGAAAAACGGGGCGACAAGGTATCGCTCGACAAGCGCAGCGGCAGCCGCGGTTTCGGCCGCATCCACGTCAACCTGAACTGGAACCAGTCGGGCGCGGCGCCGGTGGCGCAGAAACAGGGTTTCCTGGCCAAGCTGACCGGCGCGTCCGCCGACACCGGAGTCGACCTGGACCTGGGCTGCATGTACGAAATGGCCGACGGCCGTCCTGGCCTGGTACAGGCGCTGGGCAATGCCTGGGGTGATTTCGAGCGCGCGCCCTTCATCAAGCTGGAAGCGGACGACCGTACCGGGCAGTCGAAGGAAGGCGAAAACCTGCTGATCAACGGCGACCACTTCAACGACATCAAGCGCGCCCTGATTTTCGCCTTCATCTACAAGGGCGCGCCCAACTGGGCGGCCACCGACGGCGTGGTGACCATCAACATGCCGGACCAGGCGCCGGTGGAAGTACGGCTCGACCAGGGCGGCAACCAGATGATGTGCGCGATCGCCATGATCGAAAACCGCAGCGGCAGCCTGCAGGTGACCAAGCTGGCCGAGTATTTCGCCCAGCAAGGCAAGGAAAGCGCGCACCAGCTGATGGACCGCCACTTCGGATTCGGCCTGCGCTGGACCACGGGGCGCAAGGAATAATCAGGCCGACTCCGGCTTGGTGATCTGGTACCAGTCGACCTTGCGGGTCGCGACCATCACGGCGGCCAGCACGGCGAACAGCAGGATGCTGCCCATGATGAGCGCATTGTTCTCCGAGATCAGCAGGCCGTACAGGGCGGCGTACAGCATCGTCAGCCCTGTGCCGAACGCCAGCCCGCGGCGCCAGTCGCGCATCACGAACGACAGGTAGAAGCCGATCAGCACAATGCAAGCGGTGCTGGCGATCAGGTAGGCCAGGGCGAATTCGATATGTTCGGACAAGCCCACCAGCAGCAGGAAGAACAGCATCAGCGCCAGCCCCACCAGCAAATACTGGATCGGGTGGATCGGCAAGCGCTTGAGCATCTCGAAGACGAAGAAGGCGGCGAAGGTCAGCGCCACGAACAGCAGGCTGTACTTGATGGCGCGGTCGGCCATCGAATACACATTGACCGGCTCGATGAAGCCGACGCTGAAGCGGTCAAGCCCGGCGGCCATGCCTTCTTTCGGGACCACGCCCGCTTGCAGGTCCGTCAGTTGCTGCTGGGCGTTGGTCGACAGCGATGAAATATCCCAGGTGGCGCTAAAGCCGGTATCGTTGATGACGCGGTTGCGCGGCGACGGCAGGAAGCGGCCGCTGAACTGGGGATGCGGCCAGTTCGATTTCATGCCGATCTTGTTGTTTTTCCCGATGGGCACGAAATGCTGGCGTTCGATGCCATCGAGGACGAGGGCGAAAGAAAACTTCACGCGCTCGGGCGCCTGCAGGGTCATGGTTTCCAGCGGCGCGTGCATGCCGCTGGCCATCGCGCGCAAGCTCGGGCTGCGCTGAAATTCGATCATTTTCCCGCTCCAGTCCAGTTTGGGTATTTTCTTGATGCCGCGGACGTCTTCGATACCGAGCGACAGGCTGGTCCGGCCGATCGTCAGGCGCGATTTCGGACTGGTACGCTGCAGCTCGTCTATGGCCGGCAGCAAGAAGTCGCCACTGAAATGGTGCTGCCCGCCATACACCAGCACCTGGTGGATGCCGCGATAGCGACGGTCGGTGATCAGGCTGCCTTCAATGTTCAGCTCGTTCGGAAACACCAGGTGGTAGCGGGCGGTGGACTGCGTGACCAGTTTCTGCTTGCCCGTCGCATCGCCTTCGACCGCGACCAGTTCATCGTATTCGTCGGTGTAGTTGATGACGAGCACAGGCCCGGTGATGGTCTGTTCGCGCACGGAATCGTTGGCGACGCTCTCGACCGCCTGGTCCCTGAATTTGGTGCGCTCTTCGATGACGGCGTTGATGAGGCCCATCGGTATGCAGATGAGCAGCGTCAGCGCCCCGATGATCAGCATTTTGAATAGCAGTGCGCGTTGCATGGTGGTTCCCCCCTGTGAAAAGATGTCCCAGTGTAGGAAGCACGCATGCGCTCAGTATGCGTTTTGTGTGAAGTACTTACATCATCGGCAATGCGAGGGTGGCGACGACGCCGCCTGCTTCGCCATTGGCGACGCTGATGGCGCCGCCGTGCAGTGCCATCACCTCGCGCACGAAGGGCAGGCCCAGGCCCGTGCTGCGCTCGCCGTCGGGGCGCGGCAGCGAATAGAAGCGTTCGAACAGGCGTTCGCTGGCGAAGGCGGGAATGCCGGTGCCCGCATCGACGACCGTGATCACGGCCTTGTCCGCGCGGCGCACGGAGGACAGGGTGATGACCGACCCGTCCGGCGAGAAATCGATGGCATTGTCGAGCAGGTTGCCAAGCGCCTGGCGCAGCAGCAAAGGGTCGCCTGGCAGGGTGATGTCCTCGACATCGAGCGTGAGCGTGCGCGCGGCAAGGCGGGTTTCGCAATCGTCGCGCGCCTGTTCCGCAAGCGCGCGCAGTGCGACACGTTCCGGCGCCGCCAGGTGCTGCTGCTTTTCCACGCGGATCAGCGCCAGCAGCTTGTCGATCAGCTGCTTCTGGCGCGCATTCTGGCTCAGGATATTGCCCAGGAAGTGGCTGCGCTGTTCCGGCGCCATGTCTTCCAGCAGCAGCTCGGCCGAGCCCTGGATGGCGGCGATCGGGCTTTTCAGTTCGTGCGCCATGGTGTGCATCAGCTGCTCGACATATTCCTTGCCTTCGAGCCGTTCGCGCATCGATTCGAGCGCCCGTCCCAGCGTGCCGATTTCATTGTGGCCCAGCTTGGGCAGCGCGACCTTCTTGCCCGCTTCCACATCCGTCACGTACTGCATCAGCTTGCGCAATGACTGCGACAGCCACCAGGCGAAGGTGCCGCCGATGATCAGCGACAGCAGCAACAGCAAGGCGCCGCGCTGCAGGATGATGCGCTGGCCCCGTTCGATGAAGTGCTGCACCGTGGAGTTGGCCTTGGCCACGGTCAGCACGCCGATGATCTTGTCGCCGTCGCGGATGGGCGCGGCCACGTGCATCACCGTGCTCGATTCGTCTTCGGCGATGGCGCGCGTGCTGCGCGCGCCGTATTTGCCGCGCAGGGTCAGGAGCACGTCGTTCCAGCGCGAGTAATCCTTGCCGACGTCAAGGCCCGCCGAATCGAAGATGACGATGCCCAGGTGGTTGGTGATGTAGACGCGGTAGTTGTAGCCGGCCTTGAGGTAGCCATCGATTTTGGCGTCGACGCGGTGGGTGCCGATCGACTTCACCCGTTCGAGCATGGGCGAGCCTGCGACCTTGCCGTCCCTGACGTCTTCGGCCACCAGCACCGCCAGCAGGTTGGCGGTATCGACCAGGGTGTCTTCCAGCGTGGAGCGCACCCCCGGCTTGACCTGCTGCGCGAACACGGCCAGCAGGAACCAGGCTGCCAGCGCCACGATCAGCAAATAGCCCAGCAGGATGCGCAGGCCGATTTTCATGTGGGCGACAGGCTGTAACCCATGCCGCGGTGGGTCTGGATCGGATCGGTGGCGGGGTCGATCGAGCGCAGCTTGGCGCGCAGGGACTTGATGTGGGCGTCGACGGTGCGGTCCAGGGTATCGGCCGCGTCGGCCCAGACCCAGTCCATCAGCTGCGCGCGCGAGAGCACGTGGCCGGGATGTTCGATGAGGACCTTGAGCAGCAGGTATTCGTAGCGCGTCAGGTCCAGCAGCTGGCCGCGAAACTGGATGCGCGCTTCCAGGTCACGCACTTCGAAACGGGCAGCGGTGACCGGTTGCGGGGTGAGGCGGCGCAGGACCACGCGGATGCGGGCCACCAGTTCGCGCGGCGAAAACGGCTTGGTCACGTAGTCGTCGGCGCCGATTTCCAGGCCCACGATGCGGTCGATCTCGTCGCTGCGGGCAGTGAGGAAAATCACCGGCACGTTGCAGAACTGGCGCAGCTGGCGGCACACCTCGAAGCCGTTCATGTCGGGCAGGCCGACGTCGAGGACGATCAGGGCCGGGACTTCGCCGCCGGCGCGCATGGCGTCGAGCGCTTCCTGGCCAAGCGCCACGTGGCGCGGCATGAAGCCGTCGGTGCGCAGGGCGTAGGAAATGCTGTCGGCGATGGCCAGTTCGTCTTCGACGATCAGGATCAGCTTGTGATTATTTGGCAAGGTCATGCGCGAAGTATCGCCAGTCTGGCCGTGGGCGTCAATCGCGTTTCCAGGGCTTGCGCGGCGGGATCAGCACCCAGCTCAGCACGACCAGCAGTCCGAATACCGAATATGCAACGATAAAAACGATGGGCGGCGCCTGGTAGAACAGGATCTTGTTAAGCCAGTAGGCGATGAAATCGCCCTCGTAAACCGCCTGGCCCGCCAGTTCGCGCAGCCACAGTTCCAGCGTCGTCAGCGGGCAAATGATGCCCAGCCAGGCTTCCGCGGCAATGTAGGCGATGCCGGCCAGATGGACGGCGCGGAAGTAGACATTGCGCACCCACTGCCATTTCAACAGGCCGCCGGCCAGCGTCAGCACCAGGCCGAGGATGATGAACAGGACGATGGCGACGTGCAGGATCAGCACGGCATTAGCGAGGTATTGATAGATCATGTTTTCAGTGCACTCATTATCATCGACGGCTGGTCCACGAACAGGAACAGGTAGCGCGGCGCCTTGCGTTCGCGTTGCCAGCTGGTCAGCTTCACGCCTGCCGCCGGGTCGATTTCCAGCATGATGGTGGCGCTGTCGGCAGGCGTGGAAACGAGCATGTCGTCGCCAGCCACGCCGTGCTGCTTGCACCAGCCGGCGGCGCCGCCCTCCCCTGTCGGCTCGCAGCGCAGGATCGCCGACCTGGGCAGGTGCGCTTCCAGCCGCCCCGCAATCCGGATATCGAGATGGGTGGCGCCGACCACGCAGTAGCTGCCCTGCATCAGGTGGCGGTCTCCGAAAACCCAGACCAGCGAGTAGATGGCCAGCACGCTGAACACGATATGCATACGGGTCTGGATGACGGGATCGGGCGACATCACGGTCGCGATCATGGCATTGAGCGGCAAGTCCACGAAGGTACCGAACATGACCATGGCCACGGTGGTCGAATACGCGCTTTTCTCGAGGAAACTGATTGCTTGTCCCGGCGGCGGCGGCGCATGCGGACGGCGCATGATCCAGTGGGCGCAGGCGCGCAGGTTGGCCTGGTCCATGCGCGCCCAGGCGAGCACACGGGCAGGCAGCTCGCGCAAGCCGATGCCTTGCGCCAGCATCTTGGCGATGATCAGCAGCAGCGCGGCCTTGACGGCAAGGGATGGAATGGCATGGCGCACGCTGCCGCGTTCCGCGCCAATCGACACGATGGTCGCGACGCACACGGCGAAGAACATCAGGCCGAACACGTAGGACCAGCTGGTCTCGTTCAGCCAGCGCCGGGCGGTGTTGGCCATTATCTGGTCAAGGCCTCGTGCGCCTTCAGGTAAGGCGCGACAGCAGGCAGCGCCTCGTTCCAGCGCGGCGCCGCCGTATCGTTGGCCAGCATCATGACGCCCAGGGCGACCATGCGGTTAACCTTGGCAAGATTGTCAAAATCGATCTTTTGCCAGTGATCGCCGACCTTGTGATAGTCGGAAAACTCGTACAGCACGCTCAGGGTATGGGCAGGCACACCCAGGCGCGCCATGGCCACGTTGTCGCTCTGCGCGAAGTACTGGTCGCTCAGCAGCGGATCCTTGTGGACCACGATGCCCGTCGCGGCGCCGGCGGCAGCCATGGTGGCGGGCAGGTTGGAGAAATCAAAGCCGGTCAGCTGCGCCTTGCCGGCGCCCGAGCCATCCTTGCCGTCGGTGCGGCCCAGCTGCTCCAGGTTCAGGTTGGCGACGGTCCTGGCCACCGGCACCAGCGGATGGCGGCCGTAGTAGGCCGAACCGAGCATGCCCAGTTCTTCGCCGAATACGTTCAGGAACAGCACGCTGCGGCGCGGACGGGTTTTCATGGCGGCCATGGCGCTGGCCACTTCGATGACCGTGGCCGTGCCGCTGCCATTGTCGTTGGCGCCGTTGTAGATGTGATCGCCCGGCATGTCGGGGCGGATGCCCAGGTGGTCGTAGTGGGCGCTCAGGATGACGTAGGTGTCCTTCAGGGTCGGATCGGATCCGCGCAGCAGCGCCGCCACATTGCGCAGCTTGACCGGCTTCGTGATCGCCGCGCCCAGGGCCAGGTCGAGGGTGGCCCCGGTCTGGCCCGCCGGCAGCGCGTTGAACAGCTGGGTGGCGACGTCGCCATGCACGGCAAGATAGGCGCCGGGACTGGCCGGCGCTTGCGCGGGGTCGACCAGCTGGCCGCGGCCGCCGCCGTCGCCGGCCGGCTTGTTGCGGTCCAGCGCCAGCACCAGCAGCGGTTTGAGCGCAAAGATACGGGCCAGCGCCGCCTTGCGCTTGCCCATGATGGCCTCGTATTCCTCTTGCGTGCGCGGCTTGCCGATTGGCAGTTCGAGCATGACGACCTTGCCGGCCACGGCCGCGCCCAGCGCGTCGAGCTCGCCCAGGTCGTTCCAGTCGGCCTTGAACACGGCAGCGCCGCGGACGTCGAGCGCGGCCCCGGGCTTGAAGCTGAGCTGCGTGGGCGGCAGCGCCATCGCTTGCTGGCCATGGCGCAGGCTGAAGGAAAATCCGGCCAGGTTGGGCTCGACCCAGTGCCAGTTCGCGGTCTGGAAGTAGCCATCGTCGCCCATCGGCTCCAGCCCGGCGCGGCGGTATTGGGCGGCGATGTATTCGGCCGCCACATCGAGCCCGCGCGACGGCGAGCCGCGCCCTTCGAGCAGGTCGGATGCCAGGAAGGACAGGTGGCCGCGCAGGGAATCGGTGGAAACGTGGGCCAGCACGGCAGCTTGTTCAGTGGTGGGAGACGTTGGTGGGGCGGCGGATGCAGAGACGGCGACCAGCGCCAGCAGGGCGAACAGTTTGTGCATGGAAGGAGCTTTCGTGATCGGAACGGCAAGCTTGATGGTCCGCGAAAAGTAACTGTCCGTCAATGACAAAAGGGCCGGGACTATCCGCTGCGAAGCGGACCGTCCCGGCCCTTTCTAGCCGGCGGCTTACCCCGCCGGCGACAGCAATAGCATTATTGCAGTTTGATTTCGACGTCCACACCTGCTGGCAGGTCGAGCTTCATCAGCGCGTCAACGGTCTTGTCCGTTGGGTCGACGATGTCCATCAGACGCTGGTGCGTACGGATTTCGAACTGGTCGCGCGAGGTCTTGTTGACGTGCGGCGAACGCAGGACGTCAAAACGCTGGATGCGGGTTGGCAGTGGTACTGGGCCTTTGACAACAGCGCCGGTACGCTTGGCGGTGTCAACGATTTCCAGGGCGGACTGGTCGATCAGCTTGTAATCGAAAGCCTTGAGGCGAATACGGATTTTCTGGTTTGGTGCGGACATGATATTCCCTTAAAAAGAGCGAACCGGTTGATAGACCGGCAATATGAATTTGCCACGGTGAAACTGGTGGGAGCGAGAGTATAACCCTGTTCCCACCATTTTGCATCTAATTACTTGCCGGCTTCCGACAGGATCTTAGCAACAACACCAGCGCCAACGGTACGGCCGCCTTCGCGGATTGCGAAACGCAGGCCTTCTTCCATCGCGA
>JAZKBE010000013.1:54039-72533 GCA_040388805.1 Pseudomonadota bacterium | reverse complement strand
GCCGCGGCTACAAGTTCTCGACCTATGCCACCTGGTGGATCCGCCAGGCGATCACGCGTTCGATCGCCGACATGGCGCGCACCATCCGCGTGCCGGTGCACATGATCGAAACGATCAACAAGATGAACCGCATCTCGCGCCAGATCATGCAGGAAACCGGCAGCGAGCCGGACCTGGCGACGCTGGCGCTGAAGATGGAAATGCCGGAAAACAAAGTGCGCGAAATCATGAAGATCGCCAAAGAGCCGATCTCGATGGAAACGCCGATGGGTGAAGATGGCGATTCGCAGCTGGGCGACTTCATCGAAGACAATACGACCCTGGCGCCGCTCGATGCCGCCTTGCATGCATCGATGCGCAACGTCATCAAGGAAGTGCTGGACTCGCTGACCCCGCGCGAAGCGAAAGTGCTGCGCATGCGTTACGGCGTTGAAATGTCGAACGACCACACGCTGGAAGAAGTGGGCAAGCAGTTCGACGTGACGCGCGAGCGGATCCGTCAGATCGAAGCGAAGGCGATGAGCAAGCTGCGCCAGCCGTCCCGTTCGGACAAGCTCAAGAGCTTCCTGCACAACCACTAAGCACTATCCCAGAACGCTCCTCACGGAGCGTTTTTTTTTGCGGCGGCGCTTGCCCTCCTGCAGGGGACTGTCCCAGGTTTATGGGAAATACTTTCCCATAAACCTGGGACAGTCCCCTGTAGAAAAGCAATGGGCTTAGCTGCTCTTGCCGTGGACGAGGTATTTTTGGTAGATCGCGTCGAAGCGGCCCGTGTCTTTCAGGTGCTTCAGGCCGGCATTGAAGTCGTCGCGGATTTTCTTGTCGCGGAACACGGGACGGTAATCCATCGGGTTGAGCTTGACGAAGCTTTGCATGCTCACCGGCTTGGGCTGGAAACTCTTGTTCAGCTTGAGCATCAGCGTGAAGTACTGGAAAATGTTCTTGTCGCTCAGGACCACGTCGTAGCGCCCGCGGTCCAGCGTCAGCACTTGCAGCGCCTGGTCGTTCTGTTCATGGTAGCGGCCCGCTTTGCGCACGCCATCAAGCCACTGCGGGTAAAGCCTGGCGGCGCCCGGGAAGGACAGCACGCTCAGTCCGTCCAGGTCGGCCGGCTTGCGGATCGCCAGCTTGCGCGCGGTCAGGGTGATGAACATATTGTCGTAGGTGACGGCCGGGTCGCCGTAGTGCGCGCCCCAGCTGTTTATGTCTTCGCCCAGGTCGGTCATGGCCGCTTCCAGGTCGCGCGCCTTGAAAGCCACCGGGATGCGCGCGAAGGGGTAGTAGCGCGGCACCAGCACGTGCCCGCGATAGGCCAGCGCTTCGCGCATGACTTCCAGTTCGATGCCGGAATCGGTTTCCGGAAAGCAGAAGGGCGGAATTTTCTCGCCGAAGGCCATGCTCACTTCGGCCGCCTGGAGCGGGCAAGCGCTAGCAAGAAAAAACCATAGCGCTGCTGTCGTGCTTTTCATGTTGTTTCCATTTCGCACGATTGTCAATACGATGTCGTGGGTCATGTTCTACGCGATAGGCAAACTCCACGCAAGCAGCGATGGATGTCGACCGAAAGTTGCCTCTAAAACTGGGACAGTCCCCTGTAGAAAGGCAAAAAAAATGCGCACCTGAATTTCTTCAGGCGCGCAAACAGGGGTAGTCAGGAGAGGGATGCAAGCTCGTTGCACCCTTGTACTATCCACCGTCCATTTTACTGAGCCGTGTCGTCCAAAGTCTCTCCAATTGTTTCACAAATCGAAATTTTTCAATTTCGCTAACAATTAGCCGGTATTCCGCAAGCCAGCGGCCACGCCGTTGATCGACAGATGGATGCCGCGATGGACCCGCTCGTCGATCTGGGCCGGGTCGCCCGCCACCGCGCGGTGGCGGCCGATCAGTTCCACCTGCAAGTGATTGAGCGGGTCGAGGTAGGCAAAGCGGTTCTGGATCGAGCGCGCCAGCAGCGGATTGCCTGCCAGCCGTTCATGGGCGCCGGTGATGGTTTCCAGGCAGCGCAGCGTGCTGCCGTGTTCCGCGGAGATGCGCTTGAAGATGCGTTCGCGCAGTGCGACGTCGGCCACCAGTTCGGCATAGCGCGAGGCGATCGCCAGGTCGGTCTTGGCCAGGACCATGTCCATGTTCGACAGCAGGGTGGCAAAGAAGGGCCATTCCTTGAACATGGCTTGCAGAGTGGCCACTTTTGCGTCGCGTCCGCCTTCGTCCAGCCAGGCCGTGATGGCCGAGCCGAAGCCGTACCAGCCCGGCAGCAGCAAGCGGCACTGGCCCCAGGAAAAGCCCCAGGGAATGGCGCGCAAGTCTTCGATGCGCTTGGTCGACTTGCGCGAGGCCGGGCGCGAGCCCAGGTTCAGCTCGGCGATTTCGGCGATCGGGGTGGCCGAGAAGAAGTAGTCGGTGAAACCCGGGGTTTCGTACACCAGGTTGCGGTAAGCCTTGTAGGCGCGCTCGGACAGCTCGGCCATGATGGCTTCGAAGCCGGCCAGCTGCTGGGCGCGGTCGCCTTCGGCCGCATGCGGCGTGAGCGATGCTTCCAGGGTGGCGGCCACCAGCAATTCCAGGTTGCGCCGGCCGATGTCCTTGTTCGAAAACTTGGACGCGATGATCTCGCCCTGTTCGGTCAGGCGGATCTGGCCGTTGACGGTGCCCGGCGGCTGGGCCAGGATCGCTTCGTAGCTCGGTCCGCCGCCGCGCCCGACCGTGCCGCCGCGGCCATGGAACAGGCGCAGCTTGACGCCGGCGCTTTCGAATACCTTCACCAGGTGGATTTCCGCCTTGTACAGTTCCCAGTTGGAGGTCAGGAAGCCGCCATCCTTGTTCGAATCGGAGTAGCCCAGCATGACTTCCTGCAGGTGCCCCTGTTTGGCGATCAAGTCCTTCACCAGCGGCAAGCCCATCCATTCTTCCATGATGCCGGCCGCGCGCTGCAGGTCGGGAATGGTTTCGAACAAGGGGATGACCATGGCGTCGAGTTCCTGCGTGGCGGTGCGCAGCAAGCCGGTTTCCTTTTGCAGCAGCAGCACTTCCAGCAAGTCGGACACGGTTTCCGTGTGCGAGATGATGTAGTTGCGGATCGCGCGCGCGCCGTAGCGCTCGCGGATATCCCTGGCCGCGCGCAGGATCGACAGTTCGGAATCGGTCTCGGCGCTGTAGGCCATGTAGGGCGAATATAGCAGGCGCGGCTGGGAAAGTTCGGCCAGCAGCAGGGCGACCTTTTTCTCTTCGTCCATGCCCACGTAGGCCGCTTCGACGCCGGCGCTGGCGAACAGTTCGCCCAGCACCCGTTCATGCACGTCCGAGGTCTGGCGCATGTCCAGCGACGCCAGGTGGAAGCCGAAGATGCCGGCGGCGCGCTGCAGCGTGGCCAGGCGCGGCTTGACCAGCAGGGCGCCGTGGTTGGCGCGCAGCGAATCGGCCAGGATTTGCAGGTCGGCGGAAAACTCCGCGGCGTTCCGGTAGGGATCGGCGTGCCCGACTTCCTTGCGCAGGATGTTGGTGGCGCCCAGGGCGCGGGCGGTGGCCGCCAGGCGCGCATAGGTGCCGATCAGGGCGCGCCGGTAGGGCTCGTCGCTGCGGTGCGGGGAATGGTCGGGCGAGACTTCGGCCAGTTGCTGAAGCGCATGGCTGGCGCCCACCATCAGGGTCGAGATCGACAGTTCGGCGCCCAGGGCGTGCACTTCCTCGAGGTAAAAGTCGAGGATGGTGGTCGACTGGCGCTCCAGGGCGTGCTGCATGGTGCCGGCATTCACGTTCGGGTTGCCGTCGCGGTCGCCGCCGATCCAGCTGCCCATCTGCACGTAGGACGCGTCGCCCAGCGAGGCGCCCTGGCCCGGGAACTGTTCGCCGATTTCTTCTTCGATGTCGTCGTACAGGCCCGGCAGTTCGCGCAGGAAGGTGATACGGTAGTAGGACAAGGCGTTGTCGATCTCGTCGGCTACCGTCAGCTTGGAGTAGCGCAGCATGCGCGTCTGCCACAGGGTGGCGATGCGCGCCTGCAGCAGGGCGGTGTTGGCCAGGCGCTCTTTCGGCGTCAGCGGCAGGTCGCGTTCGGCCAGCAGGCGCGCGATATCGTGCTCGGCGTCGAGGATCGATTTGCGCTGCACTTCGGTCGGGTGCGCGGTCAGCACGGGGGCGATCAGCGCATCCTTGAAGAAGGTGCGCACGGTCTTGCCGTCCACCCCGGCCGCCTTGAGCTTTTTCAGCGCGAAGCTGACGCTGCCTTGCTGGGGCGCGGAGCCGGCCAGCAGGTGGGCGCGGCGGCGCCGGATGTGGTGCTGGTCCTCGGCAATATTGGCCAGGTGCGAAAAATAGGAAAAGGCGCGCACCACGGAAATGGTCTGGTTGCGCGTGAGCTTGTGCAGCAGGGCGGTCAGGGCGTCGCCGGCCACCGGGTCGGCTTCGCGCCGAAAGCGCACCGCGGTCTGGCGTATGGTCTCGACCACGTCGAAAACGGCATCGCCTTCCTGTTCCCGCAACACGTCGCCCAGCAGGCGGCCGAGCAGGCGGATATCTTCTTTCAGGGGTGCGTCCTTATCCTGGACGGCTTGATTTTCTTGGGCAGCAGCTTGATTTACCATGTTGGACCAGTGTGAAATGTTGGTGCAAAGGCTTATGGCCAGGTTCTGCAAAGGGGGCGCATGATAAAATTTGTGATCTTATGCATGAGCCGACAACTGGCGCGCGCCGGTTAGGGTTTAACGACAGTGAAAGAAACCGTTTTGAAAGCAACTGAATTATTGCCACAGCAGCCCTCGAAGCTGATTATTGCATCGCGGGAGAGCCGGCTGGCCATGTGGCAGGCTGAACACGTCCGCGCGCAATTGTCCCTATTATATCCGCAGTGCAGCATCGAGATCCTGGGCATGACCACCCGCGGCGACCAGATCCTCGACCGCGCCCTGTCCAAGGTTGGCGGCAAAGGCTTGTTCGTCAAGGAACTCGAGGTCGCCATGGCCGAAGGCCGGGCCGACCTGGCCGTCCATTCGCTCAAGGATGTGCCCATGGACTTGCCCGACGGCTTCGAGCTGGCGGCCGTCATGGAACGCGAAGATCCGCGCGACGCCTTCGTGTCGAACGACTATGCCGGCCTGGCCGAGCTGCCGCCCGGCGCGATTGTCGGGACGTCCAGCCTGCGCCGCCAGTCCATGATCGCGGCGCGCTTTCCGCAGCTGGTGATCCAGCCCCTGCGCGGCAACCTCGATACCCGTCTGGGCAAGCTCGACCGCGGCGAATATGCCGCCATCATCCTGGCCGCCGCCGGCCTCAAGCGCCTCGGCTTGCCCGAACGCATACGGTCCCTGCTCGACCCGGCCGACAGCCTGCCGGCCGCGGGGCAGGGCGCCATGGCCATCGAAATCGTTTCCGGCCGTAGCGACGGGGTCGACCTGCGCGCCATCCTGGCGCCGCTGAACCACCTGGCCACGGCGCAGGCGGTGGCGGCCGAGCGCAAGGTGTCCAAGGTGTTCGGCGGCAGTTGCCAGATTCCGCTGGCCGCCTTCGCCACCGTGGACGGCGCCACCATGCACCTGCGCGCCATGGTCGCCACGCCGGACGGCAGCCGCATGGCCAGCGCCGAACTGTCCGGCCCGGCCGACGACCCTGAACTTCTGGGCCAGCAGGTGTCTAACTTGCTGGCGCAGCAGGACGCCATGGATATCCTGGCCGTGTGCAAAGCCGCCGAGGTCGACGCGCCAGATGCCTGATGCCGTAGTCATTACCCGCCCGATCGGCCAGGTCGGGACGCTGGCGCGCGAGGTCGAAGCCCTGGGCCGCGAAGCCGTGGTGCTGCCGCTGCTCGAAATCCATCCGCTGCACGACCAGGCGCCGCTGGTGCGGGCCCTGTGCGGCTTGTCGCGCTATAAAATGGTCGCCTTCGTCTCGCCCAATGCCATCGACGCCGCGTTTGCCCACCTTTCCGTGTGGCCGCGCGAAGTGGCCATCGCCGTGCTGGGCAAGGGCAGCCGCGACGCCCTGGCCAAGCATGGCATCAACCGCAAGAACACCACCATCATCAGCCCCCGGGATGCGGCGCGCAGCGATTCGGAAACCCTGCTGCAGACGCTGAACCTGGCCAAGCTGGCCGGCAAGGAAGTGCTGATCGTGCGCGGCGAAAGCGGGCGCGAGCTGATGGCCGACGGCTTGCGCGCGGCCGGCGCCATCGTCACCACCGTGGCGGCCTACCGCCGCAGCGTGCCGCAGCTGACCCCGGCGCTCAGGGAGCGCCTGCTCGGCTTGCTGGAGCGCGATAATGACTGGCTCATCACCAGTTCCGAAGCCTTGCGCGGGCTGCTGTCCCTGGTTGCCGAGCTCGGATCCATGGATGCTGTAGCAAAAATGCAACAGCAACATGTGATCGTGCCGCATGCCCGAATTGCCGAAACCGCCAGAACGTATGGCTTAAACCGACTGACGCTCTGTGGATCAGGCGACGAACGTCTGCTTGCCGCGTTACAATCACGACCATGAACGAATTGCCTACCTTACCAGAACAAAACGCCGCGCCTGCCGCCGCTCCCGCCACGCTTGCCCCACCTCCGCCGCCACCTCCGCCAGCGGCCGCGCCGGCGCAGGGGCAGACCGTGGGCGACATCCTCCAGCGTCCGCTGACCGTGGCCGTCATCGTGCTGTTCCTGCTGCTGGCCGCCGACGTCTGGTCGACCCGCAACAGCATCCAGCGCCTGCGCATGGAAATGGCGAAAAGCTTGCAGAAGGGCGAAGTGGTCAATACCGAGACCGCGGCGCTGGCGCGCTCGGTGCAGGACAGCGCCAAGGATTTGCAAGCCAAGGTCACGCTGCTGGAAAGCCGGCAGCTGGAAGCCCAGAGCCAGCAGCTGGCCCTGGAACAGCTGTACCAGGACTTGTCGAAGAACCGCGACGAATGGGCGCTGGCCGAAATCGAGCAGGTGCTCTCGACCGCCAGCCAGCAGCTGCAACTGGCCGGCAATGTGCAGGGGGCGCTGATCGCCCTGCAAAATGCCGACCGTTCGCTGTCGCGCTCGGACAAGCCGCAATTCATCACCATCCGCCGCGCCATCGCCAAGGACACGGACAAGCTCAAGGCCCTGCCGTCGCTCGACCTGATCGGGGTGGCCCTGCGCATCGATAACGTGATCGCCCAGGTCGATTCGCTGCCCATGCTGTCGGACGAAACGGCGCCGCGCCCGGCGCCGGTGCGCCCGGCGCATGGCGCCAGGTCCAAGGCCCGCGCCAAGGCCGGCGCCGCGCCCGAGCCGGCCGTGGCCGACGACACGCTGTGGGCCCGTTCGCGCGACACCTGGCGCGCCTGGAGCAACGAGATGTGGACCGAGGTGCGCGAACTGATCCGCGTACGCAAGGTCGACTCGCCCGAAGCGCTGATGCTCTCGCCTAACCAGGCTTACTTCCTGCGCGAAAACCTCAAGCTGCGCCTGCTCAATGCGCGCCTGTCGCTCATGTCGCGCAATGAAGAAACCTTCCGCAGCGACCTGGTGTCGGCCCAGCTGGTGCTGGCCAAGTACTTCGATACCCGCGCCGCCACCACCCAGACCGCGCAGCAGCTGCTGCGCCAGGTGCAGGCCAATAACGTGGCGATCGAAATGCCGTCGCTGTCCGACAGCCTGAACGCTGTACGCAACTACAAGTCGAAGCCTTAAACCATGCGTCTACTCCTCTGGCTCGTTGCCCTGATGGCCGCCGCGATCGGTATCGCCGTCACGGCGCGCTTCAATCCCGGCAACGTGGTGCTGTTCTATCCGCCGCACCGGATCGACATGTCGCTCAATCTGTTCCTGATCCTCACCACGATCCTGTTCATCTTCGTGTACGGCTTGCTGCGCGCCCTGCGCGCCACCGTGTCCATGCCGTCGCGCGTGGCCGCCTACCGCCAGCGCAAGCGTGAACGCGACGGCAACAAGGGCTTGCGCGATGCCTTGAAAGCCCTGTTCGAAGGGCGCTTCGGGCATGCCGAAAAAGCGGCCATGCGGGCCGCCGAACTGCCCGAGAACGCCGGCCTGGCCGCGCTGATCGGCGCGCGCGCCGCGCACCGCATGCGCCAGGGCAGCCGGCGCGACAACTGGCTGGCCGGGGTGGTCAACGACAATGCCCTGAAAACGGCGCGCCTGATGACCATGACCGAACTGCTGGTCGACGACCACCAGCCGGAAGCGGCGCTCGAGGCGGTGGCCGAACTCAATGCATCGGGCCAGCGCCACATCCACGCCCTGCAATGGTCGATGAAGGCCCAGCAGCAGGCCAAGAACTGGCCGGAAGTGCTGCGCCTGGTGCGTTCGCTCGACAAGCACAAGGCCCTGCATCCGGCCCTGTCGGCGCGCCTGCGCGAGCTGTCCTACGACGCCATGCTGTCCGACAGCGCGCACGACGCCGAATCGATCCAGCGCGTGTGGTCGACCGTGCCCACCGCGGACCGGGTCAAGCCCTACATCGCGGCGCGCGCCACCATGGCCCTCAATGCGCGCGGCCTGCACGAGGAAGCGCGCGCCACCGCCGAAGAAGCCTTGCGCGCGCAATGGGACGACCGCGTGGTGCGCGCCTACCGCGACGCCGCCACCGCCGGTTCGCCGGCGCTGCTGGCCCAGATCGAAAACTGCGAAACCTGGATCCGCCTGCGCCCGAACGACGCCGAACTGGCGCTCACCCTGGGTTCGCTGTGCCTGAAGCAGAAATTGTGGGGCAAGGCCCAGCGCTACCTGGAGCAGGCGCTGTCGGACGCCACCGATCCGCGCATGGTGCGCGAAGCCCACCTGAAGCTGGCCCAAATGCATGAAGCGCTGGGCCAGGCCGAGGAAGCGAACGCGCATTTCCGCCAGTGCGCCCTGGCCACCATCCTCTGACAGGGTGCGCCGTTGCTGCGGCGCACCAAAATTCGTTATAATGTCGCCATTCCCCCATCCGCATTGAAGGAAATCCCATGAGTTTGAACAAAGTCTCCTCCGGCCGCGACGTGCCGAACGATTTCAACGTCATCATCGAAATTCCGATGAATGCCGATCCGATCAAGTACGAGGTGGACAAGGAGTCGGGCGCCATTTTCGTCGACCGCTTCATGGGTACCGCGATGCACTACCCGTGCAACTATGGCTATGTGCCGAACACCGTGTCCGACGACGGCGACCCGTGCGACGTGCTGGTGATCACCCCGTTCCCGCTGATTCCTGGCGTGGTGGTGCGCTGCCGCGCCATCGGCGTGCTGAAAATGACCGACGAAGCCGGCGGCGATGCCAAGATCCTGGCCGTGCCTGTCGATAAAATCCTGCCGATCTACAAGCACTGGCAGAAACCGGAAGACATGAACGAGCTGCGCCTGCAGCAGATCCAGCACTTCTTCGAGCACTACAAGGACCTCGAGCCGGGCAAGTGGGTCAAGATCGAAGGCTGGTTCGGTCCGGAAGCGGCGAAAGAAGAAATCCTGAACGGCGTGGCCGCCTTCAACAAGGCCGAAGGCCTGTAATTTCAGGGATTGCAACAGAAAAGCGGACGCGCATGCGTCCGTTTTTTTTTGTCGCCGCGTTTGTGCGAATTTATGATGTTTTCAGCAACAAGGATTGACAGATAGCATTGTTTTGCAGCATCATGGATTGGGTCACTACACACTTCCCACGCCATGGACTTGCAGGAAAAAGCGATCAGCGTTTTACGTGCAAGCCGCAGTTTCGGCACGCTGGAACACGCCGTGCTGGTGGACCTGGCCCATGCGCTGACCTTCGAACAGGTGGCCGGCGGCGAGCAGGTGTACCGCGAAGGCGCGCCCTCGGACAGCATGCTGTTCGTCGTGAGCGGCAACCTGCGCGTCTCGCGCCGCGACGCCCAGGGCGAACTGTCCCTGTACAACGAGGTGCGCCCCGGCCAGAGCGTGGGCGAGGTGGGCCTGATCCTGCAGCAGCCGCGCACGGCCGACGTGACCGCGGTGCGCGATTCGACCCTGGCCATGCTCAGGCGCGGCAGCTACGAAGCGCTGCTGCTGCGCCACCCGCTCCAGATGAACAAGGTGTTCGTGCAGGTGGTCTACGACTTCCTGCGCCATACGGCCCCGCTGGCCGAGCGCCAGTACGCCCAGTCCTTCGCCATCGTGCCGCTGCACCCGGACGCCGGCGGCGACGCCGTGGCCGATGCGCTGGCGACCGCGTTTTCCGCCCTGGGCCGGGTGCACCGCCTGCGCCCGCCGCTGTTCGGCGAAGACATCGTGGCCGGCGGCGAGCAGCTCGACGAACTGGAAAGCGCCCATGAATTCCTGGTCTACCAGACCGATGCCGACGCCTCGTCCTGGACCCGCTGCGCCTTCCGCCAGGCCGACCAGATCATTTTCGTGGCGCGCGCCGGCGCCAGCCGCGACCTGGGCGAGGCCGAAACCTGCCTGACCGGCGAGCCCGGATTCAACATGAAGCGCAAGCACCTGGTGCTGCTGCATCCGTCGGACAGCCCCAAGCCGGTCGAGGTGGCGCAGTGGCGCGGCGTGCGCCATTTCGAGCGCATCTATCCGATGCGCAGCGCCAACCTGGCCGACTACGCGCGCCTGGCGCGCTTCATGACCGGCACCGCCGTCGGCGTGGTGCTGGGCGGCGGCGGCGCGCGCGGCTTCGCCCACCTGGGCGTGCTGCAGGCGCTCGAAGAGCAGGGCATCCCGGTCGACCTGATCGGCGGGAACAGCATGGGCGCCCTGATCGGCGCCCAGTACGCCTGCGACGTGCCGCTGGCCGAAATCCGGCGCCGCACGCAAAAATTCGCCACCGGCGGCGAGCGCCTGACGCTGCCCGTCATCTCCATCGTCTCGGGCAAGCGCGTCAAGCGCGACCTGCACAAGATGTTCGGCGACACCCAGATCGACGAATTGTGGCGGCCCTTCTTTGCCGCCGCCTGCAACCTGAGCCGCGGCGAGACCACGGTCCAGGACCGCGGCCCCCTGTGGCGCGCCGTCCTGGCCAGCAATTCGCCGGCCGGCCTGTTCCCGCCGGTCCTCTCCCAGGGCGACCTGCTGGTCGACGGCGCCATCCTTGAAAACGTGCCGGTCGAAGCCATGCGCGCGCGCCTTGGCACCCCGCTCGAAAAGCGGCGCGGCAACGGCACCATCATCGCCATCGACGTCGACGTGCGCGACCAGCTGGGCGCCGATCCGGAACTGGACCGCCTGTCCGTCTGGAGCACGGTGAAGGGTTATTTCGCGCCCACCACCCACCCGTCGCCCAGCATCGCTTCCATTCTGTACAGCGCCGGCCACATCGGCGGAGCCGCCCAGCGCGCCCGCACCGTGGCCCAGGCCGACCATTACCTCGAACCTCCCGTCGCCCAGTTTTCGCTGATGGCCTACCGCCGTTCGCAGGAAATCGTCGACGTGGGGTATGGCTACGCAAAAGGGACGATCGAACAATGGAAGCTGCCGCCGAAGAAAGCCTGGGCGACGAAACCCTGAGCCTGTCCCTGAGCCAGCACGACGTCTGGCTCGACCAGCGCGCCTGGCCGCAAAGCGTGCACCTCAATATCGGCGGTGGCACGGTGCTGCGCGGCGCGCTCGACGAAGCACGCCTGCGCGCCGCGCTGGCGATCCTGGTCGCCGAAAGCGAGGCGCTGCGCCTGGCCCCGCAAGCGGACGGCAGCCAGCGCCTGCTGCCCCACGTGGCGCCGGCACTGGAGCTGGTCGACCTGTCCGATGCGCTTGACCCCGAAGCTGCCATGCGCCACTGGTGGCGTGCGCGGATCGGCATGCCGTTTTCCTGGGACGGCGCGCCGCCCTGGCGCTTCGCGCTGCTGCGCGGCGGCCCGGAACTGCATGGCATCACGCTCCAGTTCCACCATATCGTCATGGACGGCTGGGGCACCACCCGCACCATGCAGCGCTGGAGCGAACTGTATGAAAGCACCGGCGCCGCGCCCGACATGGCCGCGCCGCGCTACCGCCAGTTCATCGCCGAATCGCAGTCCTACCGCCAGTCCGACGCCTTCGGGCGCGACGCTGCCTACTGGCGCGCCCAGTTTCCCGCGCTGCCCGCGCCGGTGATCACGCGCCGCCAGAGTTCGCCCGGCGGCGGCCGGCTATCCGCTTCGCACCTGAGCCGGCAGCGCATGCCGCGCGCGGCCTACCAGCTGCTCGAGAGCGACACCGCGACCTCCGCCTTCCACTATTTCCTGGCCGCGCTGGCGCTGTATTTTTCGCGCATCAACCAGGGCGGCACGGTGGTGATCGGCGTGCCCACGCTGAACCGGGGAGGGCGCCATTTCAAGTCGACCCTGGGCATGTTCGTGGGCGTGCTGGCCATTCCGATGACGGTGTCCGCCGCCATGCCGGTGCACGAACTGCTGGCCGCAACGCGCCTGGCCATGCGCGGCGCGCTGCGCCATGCACGTTATCCGCTGTCCGAACTGGGACGCGCGCTGGGCGTGCTGCGCAGCGGCCGCGACGGCCTGATCGACGTGATGCTCTCGTTCGAGCGCCAGGACTTCGACCTGTCCTTCGGCGGCGCGCGCCTGGTCGAAACCGAGCAGCTGTTCCCGGGCGTGGCGCGCTATCCGCTGGGGGTGACGGTATGCGACTTCGGCGCCGGCCAGGACCCGGAGCTGGTGCTTGACGCCAGCGCCGACTGCTTCGGCGCCGACGAAACCGACTTGCTGGGCCGGCGCCTGTGGCATGTGGCCGCGCAGCTGCAGGCGCGGCCCGGCGCCTGCGTGGACGATATCGACCTGGTGCCGCCCGCCGAAAGCCGGGCCCTGCTCGACGGCCGGCACAAGGACGTGGCCCACCATGCCGCGCCCCTGACCTGGCTGGCCCAGTACGAACGCCAGGCGCTGGCCACGCCCGATGCCTGCGCGCTGGTGTGGGACGGCGGCAGCTGCGACTACGCGGGCCTGGACCGGCGCGCGGCGCTGCTGGCGGCCAGCCTGAAAGACCTGGGGGCGGGGCCCGACGTGGTGGTGGCCTTCGCCATCGAACGCTCGCCGGCCATGGTGCTGGCCATGCTGGCCATCGCCAAGGCCGGCGCCGCCTTCCTGCCGCTGGACCCGGAAGCGCCGCTGGAACGGATCGCCGACATCCTGCACCAGAGCCAGGCTTGCGCGCTGCTGGTGACGACTTCGCATGCGGTGCGCCTGGGCGAACTGCATCCGCGCACGCACCAGGTGCACTGGAGCGCGGCCCCGCCGGCGCCGGTGATGCCCTGCGCCGCCAAGCCGCGCCAGGACCAGCTGGCCTACGTGCTGTTTACGTCCGGCTCCACCGGCCGCCCCAAGGGCGTGATGGTCGAACACGCCACGTTGTCGCGGCGCCTGGCCTGGATAGGGCGTGCCTACGCTGCCGACGCGCGCGACTGCGCGGCCCAGGCCACCCAGATCACCTTCGACCCGGCCCTGATCGAATTGCTGCTGCCGCTGGTGAACGGCGCTCGCGTGGCGCTGCCGCCGCCGGGCCGCCTGCTGCCCGAAACGCTGGCCGCCTTCGCGCTGCGCCACGGCGTGACCATCATGGCCTTCGTGCCGTCCACCCTGAGCCGCTTCCTCGACGGCGTGAATGCCCCCATGGGACTGAAGCTGCGCATGGCCTGCTGCGGCGGCGAAGTGCTGGCGCCGGCCCTGGCGCGGCGCTTCCTGGCGCAGACCGGGGCCCAGCTGTTCAATGTGTACGGGCCGACCGAAACCTGCATCTTCGGCACCGCCTGGAAGTGCATGCCCGACTGCGACGACGCCCCGCTGCCGCTGGGACGCCCGATCGACGACACCCGCATCTATGTGCTCGACGCGCGCGCGCGCCTGGTTCCCACCGGGGCGCCCGGCGAAATCTACATCGGCGGCGACACGCTCGCGCGCGGCTACCTGAACCGGCCCGAACTCGACCTGGCCAGTTTCGTGGACGACCCGTTCCGGCCCGGCGAACGCATGTACCGCACGGGCGACCGCGGCTGGCTGGGCACGGGCGGCGAGCTGCATTTCCTCGGCCGCAACGACCGCCAGGTCAAGCTGCGCGGCTACCGCATCGAGCTGGGCGAGATCGAGGCGATCTGCCTGCTGGCGCCCGGCGTGGTGCAGGCCGCCGCCAGGCTGGTGGACGCGGCCGGCAAGCCGCAGCTGCATGCCTGGGTGGGCGCGCGCGAAGGCGTGACCGTCTACAGCGTGCTGGCCCTGCTGCGCCAGCGCCTGCCGGACTACATGGTGCCCAGCGCCCTGTGCGTGCTGCCGGCCCTGGCCGAAAGCAGCGCCGGCAAGATCGACTACGCGGCGCTGCCTTTGCTAAAGCCCTTCATCGCGCCGGTGCCGGGCATGGCGCGCGCGCCTTCGAACACCTTCGAGCGCGCCTTGCTGCCGATGTGGGAAGCGCTGCTCGAGGCGCGCCCGATCGGCATGCAGGACAATTTTTTCGACCTGGGCGGCGATTCGCTGGCCGCCGTGTCGCTGTTAAGCAGCATCGAGGCGGTGCTGGGCCGCAAGGTATCGATGTACGTCCTGAGCGAGCATCCCACCATCGAGACGCTGGCGCTGGCGCTGGGCAAGCGCGCCATCGCGCCCGGCATGCTGGTGGCCGTGGGTCCCGGCAATGGGCGCACGCCGCTGTACCTGGCCGCCTCCGGCCACGGCGACCTGCTGCGCTTTCGCGACCTGGGGCGCGCGCTGGCCGACTGCTACGACGTGTTCATGCTGCAGCCGCCCACCGACCGCGCCATCGCTTCGGTGGCCGAACTGGCGGAGCTGTACGCCGACTGCATCGAAGCCCAGGGCCGCGAGGCCGGCGTGGTGGCCGGCTTTTCGGTCGGCGGCGTGGCCGCGCTGGAAACGGCGCGCCTGCTGCAAAGCCGCGGCGGCGCCGTGCGCGCGCTGGTGCTGATCGATACCATCAACCCCAGCGCGGTGCTGGGCGGCACGGCGGCCTGGCGGGTGCTCGGCTGGCTGGTGCGCAACCTGCGCGTGCAGGAGCTGAGCATCAACGGACGGCGCCTGGGCGCGCTGTTCAACGACCCGGGCCTGATCGGGCAGGTGATGGCGCTGCGCGGCTATCGGGCCGCACCCTTCACCGGCCACACGGTGCTGATCCGCTCATCCGGACTGGCCAACTGGGACCGCATGTTCTTCGGCACCTGGCGCCGCCTGATGGGCGTGCACCTGGTGGAGCAGCGCGTGCGCGGCCTGCACGGTTCCATGTTCGAAGCGGGCAATGTGCAAGCCCTGGCGGGCGCCCTGGCCAAAGTGGTGAGCGACCAGCATGCCGCGCACTGACGCCCGGCGCCTGTGGCTGTTCGCCGGTGTGCTGGCCCTGCTGCTGGCGCTGGCGCTGGCGTTTTCCTGGTCGCCCCTGAAAGCCTGGCTCGATATCGACAAGGTGGTCGCAAGCCTGCACGACCTTGGCCGGCAATTCGGCCCGCTGGCGGCGCTGGGGGCGTTCGCGCTGGCCCTGGCCCTCGCGGTGCCGCTGACCTTCCTGACGCTGGTGGCCATCATCGCCTTCGGCCCCTGGGGCGGCTTCACCTGCGCGCTGCCGGCGGCGCTGCTGGGCGCGACCATCAGCTACCTGGCCGGCCGCGCGCTGGGCCGCGACGCCATCGAACGCCTGGGCGGCGAACGGGTGAAGGCACTGAGCCTGCAGCTGGAAAAGCGCGGCCTGCTGGCCGTGATCCTGGTGCGCTTCGTGCCGGTGGCGCCGTTCGCGGTGGTGAACATGATGGCCGGGGCCTCGCGCATCCGCCTGCGCGACCTGCTGCTGGGGACCGCGATCGGCATGACCCCCAGCACGGTATTCATGATGGTGTTCCTGGAACGCGTGATTGAAGCGCTGCGCCGCCCGAGCGAGGGCGGCGCCATTTTCATCGGCGTGACAGTGCTGCTGCTGGCGCTTGGCGGCTGGGGCCTCAAGCGCTGGCTGGCGCCGTCGCGCGGCTGAACTACCAGCCGATATCCTGCAGCAGCGGGAAGGCCAGGTCACGCGGCGGCTTGACCGCATGGGTCAGGTCGTCGTTGATGGACGGCTCCATCAGCTGGCTCGGCTTGGCGTCCACGGTGAAGTGCGACACCGAGGAGCCGGGCGCGAACTCGGTGGGCGCATGCATCCGGATGCGCTGCATGGCGTCGGCGCCGGCCAGGCGCTGCGGATCGACCCCCAGCGTGGCGACCACCCCCGACGCGGTGCGCGAACGGCGCGCCAGCACCTTCTTCAGTGCCTGGCCCGCAGCCTGCGTGATGCGCACCGACGGTATCGTGATGTTCGGGTCGGTGCCGCCAAGGTCGGTGACGGGGCCGGGCACGTTTTCGACCACCACCATACCGATCGCGCCCGCGTTCTGCACGATGTTGGCCTTGATGACGAAGGCGCAGCTGCCGCGGTCGACCAGCGCGATATTGCCCTTCACCGCCAGCGCGTTCTGTGCATCGAGCGGGGTGCAGGCCAGGCCGGTGCCGCCCGGCTGGTCGACCACGGGCATCAGTTCGCCCGCCACTTCCTCGCCCGACAGGGGCGGGCCGAAGGTGGCGTCGCCCACCTCGTAGTTGCCGCCGGCGGCGCCCGAGGCCGGCCCGGCGATGGCCAGGTTCGAGCGTGGCGCCAGCGCCCTGGCCGTGGCGGCGGTGACGCGCGGGCCGTTCCACGACAGGCCGTCGCCGCTGATGGCCGACAGGCGCCGTTCCTCGTTGTTCATGCTGGCCCACAGCTTCTCGTTGCGGTTGTTGATCAGGAAAAAATCCCACACCGAGGGCAGGTCGTCGAACTGCTCGCCGGTCTCCTCGTCGGTGAAGCTCTGGAAGCCCAGGCCGTGCGCGATCTCGTGCAGCAGCACGGCCACCAGGTCGATCTGGTCGCCGTGATTGTTGTCCAGCCCCAGGTAGAAGGGCGCGCCGGGAAAGCAGTCGGGCGACAGGCCCAGGCGCGAATTGAAGCGGGCCCGGATATGCGGCTGGCCGGGCGAGGCGACATCGGTCCCGGCGATCTTGCTGGCCAGCGCGCCCGGGTACCAGACCGCCGTGCGCGGCGCCTTGGGGAAGTCGGTGAAGATCTCGGTGGTCCCGGCGGCGCCCAGCACGGCGCTCGATACGCTGCAGGGCAAGGGCTCGAAGCTGGCCGCGATGCGGATAGGGACGCTGCTGGTGACGGTGGCGCCCCAGACGCCCGCCGCGTGCTGGAACGCGATCAGGCGCTGCGCGCCGAGCGTGGTGCCGGTATTGCCGCCGACCGGGGTGGCCGGGGTCGGATCGTTGAAACCGATGCCGGCCGCGTTGCTGTTGATGATGACGATGGTGGCGGCGCCCTGGGCGCTGCCGGCAACACCGGCGAAGCCGGCGCACAGGGCGAGCAAGGCCGCCAGGCGCCGCAAGGGTCTATTCGTAATCATGATCGTTCTCCCGGACCTGGCGTGCCTGCACGCAGCGCCGCGTGACGCTGCCGTCGGCCGCGCGCGTGGCCACGGCATACACCATGCCGCGTTCGCCCAGTTCGAGCGCGCGGGTGCCGTCCGCCCGCACGGCCGACTGCGGCCGCGGCTTGGCCAGTTGCTGCTGGCGTTGCGGATCCTGCGCTTGCAGGGCCCGCAGTTCGGCGGCGGTGGGGGCGCGCAGCTTGCCGCTGTCGGCGTCGCGCACCACCGTCATGCCCTCCTGGGCCAGGGCGGCCGAGGAGGGCAGGGCAAGCGTGGCGATGGTCCAGGCGGCGATCATCAGTTTGCTAGACATAATCAGGTTCTCCAGGTGGCGGGGATGCCGCATGGCGACGCCGCAACAGCGCGACGCCGGCCAGTCCGACCAGCAGCATCAGGTAAACGTCGGCTTCGGGGACCGTCGTGACAAGGACCGAATCGAGGCCGATATAGTTCGCGGCATCGGCATCGCCCACGTAGCGGAAAGCAAAGCGGCCGCTGCCTTCGTAGTCGAAGCCGGCGCTGTACTCCTGCCAGGTGGCGGGGAAGGGCGTGATGCCGCCGATGCTGCCCAGCAGGAAACTGAAGCCGGACAGCGCCAGGTCGGGACCCGGGCTGAACCGCACTTCGAGCAGGTCGCCGAAACCGGGAGCCCGGGCGCCGCGTGCGAAGAAGGAGAGCACGCTGGGACCGAGCAGGTTCAGCTCGGGGGTGATGAGCCAGTTGTCGACCCAGCCGTTGCCATCGCGTGCGCTCAGGTGGTTGACGGCGGCGTAGGAATCGGGCGCACCTTGCTGCGCCGCGAAGATGCCAGGATTGCCCTGGAACCATTGTTGCCCTTGGGGAGAACTGACATTGATGCGGGGCCAGTTCGACAGGGCGGTGATATCGGCAAAGCCCTCGTCGAGCACGACGATGGGTTCGGCGGCGTGGGAGGCGGACGGGAACCAGGTGGCCAGCGCCAGGGCTGCCACGGCAAACAATTTCTTGGGAGATTTCATGTGATCTTTCGGTGCATTGCCAGGAGGATGGGGTTCCCACTCGCCGCTGGCGGACAGCGAGGCCATAGCTGAGCAAATCATATGGCCCGAAAGATAATGAACATTGATGTGGGTTGAAGGTGCGCACCAAACTGCTGAGTTACCGGCCCCCAAAACACAACCGGGGTCAGACCTCGAC
>JAZKBE010000013.1:0-53974 GCA_040388805.1 Pseudomonadota bacterium | reverse complement strand
AAACATTTCAGCGTCGAGGTCTGACCCCGGTTGGTAAATGCGCAACGCAAGCGCATTCGTCTGCCGATTCAATGCGTGTGCACAAGGTGGCGTGACTTCGTGCGACTAGATTGGCGGTGTCCTATACTTTCAAGGTGCGCCATGCCCAAAGTTGACAAACGCTTGCAACGATTTCTTTCTGTGCCGAACGATCTCGCATGGGCGGAGTTAGTGGCGATATTGAATTCATTGGGTTTTGCGGAGCTGGCGCAGCGGCGCGGTTCTTACAGGACCTTCGTATCTGGCGCAGGCCTGAAACTTTTCTTGCATAGGCCTCATCCAGGAAATATCGTCAAACGGTATGCGATTCGGGAAGTCATTGAAGCGCTCAGAAACTTTGGAATCATCAGTGAGGAATGAGATGAACAACAGCGTACTCAGCCATGATGGCTACAGCGGGTCAGCGGAAATCAGCTTTGAAGACGACTGTCTTCACGGGAAAATTTTGTACATTTCTGACTTGGTCACTTATGAGGCAGAGACAGTTGCCGGATTGCGCCTGGCTTTCGAGTCGGCCGTCGACAATTATGTCGAGCAATGTGCTGTGATGGGTGTCATGCCAGAAAAACCATCACCTGGCACGACCACCCCTGAGAGTGTTTCCGTTTAGCTCTATTGCTTCTGCTTCAGCATGCGCAGCTTGCCGACGATGCCGGCGGGGAAGAAGTAGATCGAGAGCACGAACAGCACGCCCAGCCACAGCATCCAGCGGTCCGGGTGCAGCGCCTGCGCCAGGAAGGGGATGCCTTCGAGCGCGCCCGAACCTTCCGCCATCGCTGTCTTCAGGTAGTTCTGGGCGATCACGAACAGCGTCGCGCCCACCACCGCGCCCCACATGGTGCCCATGCCGCCGATGACGACGATGAGCAAAATATCGGTCATGACCTCGAAGCCGAGCATGGTCTTCGGCCCCACGTAGCGCAGCCACAGCGCCATCAGGGCGCCGGCCAGCGCCGCCACCAGTGCGGCGATGCAGTTGGCCCAGATGCGGTACATGACGGTGCGGTAGCCCAGCGCCTCGGCACGGAATTCGTTTTCGCGGATCGCCTGCAGCACCCGGCCGAACGGCGAATTGACGATCCGCAGCAGGAACAGGAACAGCATCAGGCAGCCCAGGAACACGATGTAGTAGGTGATGATCTTGCCATCCATCGAGCGGCCGAACAGTTCACCTTCCATGAGCTGGAAGCCCGGCGTGAGCACTTCCGGCACGCTGAAGGTCTTGCCGTCTTCGCCGCCGGTAAAGTCGGACAGCTGCGAAGCGAGCACCGCAAACGACGAGGCGACGGCCAGCGTGATCATGGCGTAGAAGATGGCGCGCACGCGCAGCGCGAACAGGCCCACCACCAGGGCCAGCACCAGCGCCACGGCCAGCGCGATCAGCAGCCCGGCGACGGCGGCGCTCCAGGTCGGCTCGTCCACGCTGGACAGCCCCAGGCCGATGCCGTAGGCGCCTATGCCGTAGAACATGGTGTGCGCGAACGAGACGATGCCGGTGTAGCCGAGCAGCAGGTCGTACGAGGCCACCAGCACGATGTAGATGCAGATCGTGGCCGCCGTATTGAGCGGACGCGCGCCGCTGGTCAGGAAGGGCGCCAGCGCCAGTCCCAGGAAGATGATGAGCAGTGCGGCCGACAGGCTGCGGCTGCGCGGCATGTCGCCGGAAAGAAGTTGATTGAACATGGTGGAATCCTTAGCGCCGCAGGTTGGAATACATGCCGGCGGGACGCCAGAGCAAAATGGCGATCATCAGGACGATGTTCGAGACCAGCGCCACCTTCGGCGCCAGGAAGCCGGCGTAGTTGGCCACCAGGGCCATCAGCAGGGCGCCGATGAAGCAGCCGCCCACCGATCCCAGGCCGCCGATGATGATGACGATGAAGACCATCACCATGATCTCGCCGCCCATGGCCGCGGTCAGGGTTTCCTTGTACAGGCCCCACATGACGCCGCCCAGGCCGGCCAGCGCCGAGCCGGCCGCGAACACGGCCACGAACAGGCGCCGGATGCGGTAGCCCATGGCTTCGACCATTTCGCGGTTCTCGACGCCGGCCCGGATCAGGAGGCCGATCTTGGTGCGGTTCAGGACCAGGAACATGGTCGCGAACACGACGACGCCCACGACGACGGCCACCAGCCGGTATTTTTCGATCGCCGCGTCGCCCAGCACGATGGCGCCCCGCAGGCTGGTCGGCAGCGGCAGGGCGATCTGTTCGGCGCCCCAGATCACGTTGATCAGCTGTTCGGCCACGATCATGCCGCCCATGGTGATCAGGATCTGCTTGAGGTGCTGGCCGTACACCGGCTCGATGATGATGCGTTCGAACGCCCATCCCAGCAGCGCCGTCACCACCATGGCCACGGTGATGGCCAGCGCCAGTACCGACAGGTTCATGAGCAGCGAGTCCGCTTCCATCCAGCCCTGCATGGGAATGATGACCAGCGTGGCGGCATAGGCGCCCACCGACACGAAGGCCCCGTGGCCGAAATTGAGGACGTCCATCAGGCCGAACACCAGCGTCAGGCCGCTGGCCATGATGAAGATCATCATGCCCATGGCCAGGCCGGCCACGGTCAGCGTGACCCAGGTGGGAAAGCTGCCGACCAGCGGCACCATGGCCAGCATGAGCACGGGAACGAGCAGCAGCGGGGCGATGTCGACCTTGGCGGCAGGGATCGCGGTGTCGGCGGCGGCCGCGACGGGGGCGGGAGTCTTGAGATCCACGGTTGGCTTCCTTCTTATTGGTGCGAGTCGAGCGACAGCCCGAGCAGGCGCTGTTGCAGGTCCTGGTCGTCGACCAGGTCGCGCATGGCTCCGGCGTGCACGACGCGGCCGTCGTCCATGACGGAGACGGTGTCGCCGAGCGACTTGACGAAGCTGAAGTTCTGCTCCACCAGCAAAATGGTGGTGTCGGTTTCCTTCAGTTCGCGGAAGGCGGCGATCAGGCTCTGGATGATGGCCGGGGCCAGGCCCTTGGTCGGCTCGTCGATCAGGATCAGCTTGCGCGGCTCCACGATGGCGCGCGCGATGGCCACCATCTGCTTCTGCCCGCCCGACAAATTACCGGCCGGGTAATTCCAGAATTTTTTCAGGGCCGGGAAAAAGCCGAAGATCCATTCCACGCGCGCTTCGTCGAGCGGCCCGCTGCGCGCGGCCAGGAACAGGTTTTCACGCACGGTCAGGTCCGAGAACACGGCCATCGATTCAGGAACGTAGGCGATGCCGGCCTGCGCGATCTCGGGCGTGCTCATGCCCGCGATGTCGCGCCCGTCGAAGCGCACGGTGCCCGCGCTGGCCTTCCACAGGCCCATGATGGTGCGCAGGGTGGTGGTCTTGCCGGCGCCGTTACGGCCCAGCAGGACCGACAGGCCGCCGCGCGGCACCACCAGGTCCACGCCCTGCAGGATATGGTATTCGCCGATGTGCGTGTGCACGCCGGACAGTTGGAGGAGTGGTTCAGACATGTTCGGGGGTTCCCAGATAGGCTTCCTGGACGATGGCCGAAGCCATGACGTCGGCCGGGTTGCCGTCGGCGACCAGGGTGCCGTTGTGCAGGACGATGATGCGGTCGGCCAGCTTGCGCACCACGTCCATCTTGTGTTCGACCAGCAGGATGGTCTTGTTGCGTTCTGCCTTGACCTGGTGGATCAGGTCCAGCACCACGGGCACTTCGTCCACGCTCATGCCGGCGGTCGGTTCGTCGAACATCATGACGGCCGGTTCCAGCGCCAGCAGGATGGCCACTTCCAGCTTGCGCTTGTCGCCGTGCGACAGGGCCGCCACGCGCGAATCGCGGCGCGCGGCCAGCGACACGCGTTCCAGGTAATGCTCGGCGCGGCCGATCAGCTCCTTGTGCGAAAACCACACCGAGAACATGTTCATGCCGATGCCGGCGCGGCTTTGCACGGCCAGGCGCACGTTTTCGATCACCGTCAGGTGCGGGAACAGGTTGGTCAGCTGGAAGGCGCGGCCTATGCCCAGCCTGGTGCGCTTTGCCGCGCCCATGCCGGTGATGTCCAGGCCGTCGAGAAAAACCTTGCCCGAGCTGGCCGGCAACTGGCCGGACATGAGATTGAAATAGGTGGTCTTGCCGGCTCCGTTGGGGCCGACGATGACGGTCAGCGTCCCGGGATGAAAATCGGCGGTGACCTGGTTCACCGCGACGTGGCCGCCGAAGCGGATGGTCAGGTCGCGGGTCGACAGGGAAGGTGTGCTCATGTTCTTAGCGCTTGTTCTTGATCGGGACCGGCAGGTCGCTGGCGGGGATTTCACGCACCAGTTCCAGCAAGTCCCATTCGTTCTTCTGGTCCTTCTTGATGCGGAAGGAATACATGCCCTGCATGGCCTGGTGGTCTTCCTTGCGGAAGTTCATCTTGCCTTTCGGGGTGTCGAACTCCATGCCTTCCATGGTGGCGATCAGCTTTTCGGTATCGCTCGAATTGGCCTTGGACAGCGCCGTGTAGACCGCGCTGGCCGCTGCGAAGCCACCCGCGGTGAACATGTCGGGCGGCGACTTGTAGCGTTTGGTGTGCTCGGCCACCAGCCAGTCGTTCATGGCGTTTTTCGGGAAGGCATAGTAGTAGTAGATCGAACCGGGAGTGCCGGCGAAGCTCTTCCAGGTCTTCATCACCGGCAGGATGTTCCCGCCCGGCGACAGAATGATGCCGTAGCGTTCGGGCTTCATGTCGGCCAGCTTGTTCATCGGGTTGGGGCCGGCCCAGACGATCTGCAGCACGCGCGGCTGCGGCTGGTCCTTGAGCTTGTCGAAGATGCGCTGGGCCGAGGCGGTGAAGTCGGTGGCATTCTGGGGCGCGTATTCCTCGTGCACGACCTTGGCCTTGCTGCCGGTGGCGGCCAGCGCTTCCCGGCCTGCCTTGACGGTGTCCTTGCCGAAGGCGTAGTCCTGGGCCAGGAAGGCCACGCTGCCCGACTTCATGCCCGATGCGGCGGCCAGGCCTTCCTGCATCGAGCTGCGCGCGGTGCGGAAGATATAGCGGTTCCATTTGTCGCCGGTGATCGAGTCGGCGGCGGCCGGCTCGACGATCAGGATCTTCTTGTATTCTTTCGCCACCGGCAGCATGGCCAGGGCCGAGCCGGACGAACTGGTGCCGACCGCGATGTCGACCTTGTCGTCGCCATAGGCTTCGGCCAGCAGGGTGCGGCCCAGGTCAGGCTTGCTCTGGTCGTCCTTGATGATCACCTTGAGCTTGCGGCCGTTGATTGCCATCTTGCCGCCGGTGAGGTATTCGAGGCCCATCATGAAGCCGGTCTCGGTTTCCTTGGCATACGATTCGAGCACACCGGTCTTGCCGGCGATGAGCGCGACCTTGAAGTCCTGCGCCTGCGCGAACACCGGCGCGAGCGCGATCACGAGGGGTAGTAGTTTTTTCATGTGGGTCTCCTTAAAGCGTCAGCCCGCCCGTGACTTCGAGCGTGGCACCGTTAATGTAACTTGCTTCGGCCGACAGCAGGAATACCGCTGCGGCCGCGACTTCGCGCGGCTGGCCCATGCGTCTCTGCGGGATCTGCGACACCATCTCCCCGATCACCCGCTCCGGCATCGCGGCGAGGATGGGGGTTTCGATGAAGCCGGGGCAGATCGCGTTGCTGCGCACGCCCTTGCGTCCCAGTTCGCGCGCCCAGGTCTTGCTCATGCCAAGCACGCCGGCCTTGGCGGCCGCGTAGTTGGTTTGCCCGAAATTGCCCGACAAGCCGACCAGGGACGACATATTGACGATCGCGCCGGCGCTGGCGATGAGGGCGTCCACGCTGGCGCGGGTGCAGTTGAACACCCCCTTCAGGTTGATGTCGATGACCCGGTCCCACTGCGCTTCGCTCATCTTGGTCAGCTGGGCGTCGGCCACCACGCCGGCATTGTTGACCAGGCCGTCGATGCGGCCGAAGCGCGCCAGCGTGGCCTTGACCGAATCGTTCACGGCGGCCAGGTCGGACACGTCGACGATGAAGCCGGCCACCTGGGCGCGCGGGGCCAGCGCGACGATGCGTTCGAGCGCGCCGGCGATGGCGTCGCCCTGGTAGTCCCATACCGCGACGCTGGCGCCGCTTTCGGCGCAGCGCTCGGCGATGGCCAGGCCGATGCCCTGGGCGCCGCCGGTGACGACGATGACTTTTCCGGACAGGTTCATGGCTGCGTCCTCAAGGTAATCAATCGACGCGGCCGAGGAATTCGCGCAGGGCCGCCTGGGCCGCGGGCTCGGTCAGCATGGGTGCGTGGCCGACGCCGGGAATTTCGGCGCAAGTGAGCATGGGCGCGGCGGCCTGCATCAGCGCGACCTGTTCTTTTTCGATCAGGTCGGACAGGGCGCCGTGGATCAGCAGCGTTGGGCGCTTGCGCGCCAGCCGGCGAAAGGACATGCGCGCGACGAAGGAACTGGGCTTGATCTTGCCGGCGTGGATAGGCACGGCGATCTTCGGGTCGTAGCGCATGGCCAGCTGCCCGGAGCCGGTTTCGGTGAAAGCGCGGCGCGCCCATTTGTCCCAGTCTTCGCTGGTGTTGTCCGGGAAGGCGACCTGGTTGATGGCGCGCGTGTAGTTGGCGGCGTCGGCCCAGCAACCGAATACTTCATCCTTGCCGGCATAGGCGGCGATGCGCTGCAGGCCGCGCAACGACAGCGCCGGGCCGACGTCGTTGAGCACCGCCGCGCCGATCAGGCCCAGGCGCGCGAACGCCAGCGTCATGGTGATCAAGCCGCCCATCGAGGTGCCGATGAAGACGGCGCGCGCGATGCCGAGATCGTGCGCCAGCTTGATGATGTCCTGCGCGTAGACCATGGGGCGGTAGTTGGCCGGGTCCTGGTCGTACGCGGAATTGCCGCGCCCGCGCACGTCCACGGCCAGCACGCGCCGCCCCTGGCTGGCGATCCACGGCGCCAGTTCCTCGAAATCGGCGGAGTTGCGGGTCAGGCCGTGAATGCAGATGACCGGCAGGCGCGCCAGGCCGCTGTGGGGTGCGTAATCGCGCGCATACAGGCGCAGCTGGCCGTCGGAACTGGTGAAGGTCGTTTCAGTAAATGTGGACACGTTAGCCCTGCTTTAGCGGTTGAGGGAGTGGTGCAATTTTGCGCATGCCGTGCAGTGTGCGCCAATTGGTCCTGGGGCGTAAGTGAGGGGCGCGAACACCCTTTGTGCATTTATGCACAAGCTCAAATGGCGCGTTCGCGGCCCGCCCAGAACGGTTCGCGCAGGCTGCGTTTGAGGATCTTGCCGGCCACGCTGCGCGGAAATTCGGTGACCAGCAGCACCTGGCTGACGCGCTGGTAGCGCGCGCCGACGCGCTCGTTGATCCAGGCGCGCAGGACCTCGGCGTCGCAGGCCTGGCCCGGCCTGAGCAGGACGGCGGCGACCGGCGTTTCGCCCCATTTGTCGTCGGGCACGCCGAACACGGCAGCCTCGGCCACCTGGGGATGGCGCGCGATGACTTCCTCGATGTCGTGCGGGTAGACCTTGACCCCGCCGCTGTCGATCATGTCCTTCTTGCGGTCGACCAGGTAGAGGAAACCATCCTCGTCCACGTAGCCGAGGTCGCCCGTCATCAGCCAGCCGTCGCGCAGGGCCAGGGCGGTCAGTTCGGGCTTGTTGTAGTAGCCGGGCATCAGCAAGGGCCCCTGGCCGGCGATTTCCCCCTGCTCGCCGGGCGGCAGCGGCTGGCCCAGTTCGTCGACGATGCGCAGCGCGAAAAAGGGCGGCGGCACGCCGACCGAACCGCGCTTGGCGACGGCGTCGGCGCGGTCCAAGATGGTGACGAAGCCTTCGGTCAGTCCATACAGTTCGTGCAGGCGCAGCGGCAGCTGGGCGTCGAGGCGTTCCTTGTGCGCCTGCGGCAGCGGCGCGCCCAGCGACAGCAGCACTTCCAGCGACGCCAGGCGGCGTGCGTCGAAGCCGGGCAGGTCGAGGATGGCCGCCAGCTGCGAGGGCACCAGCATGGTGTGGGTCACCTGTTCGCGCTCGACCGTGTCGACGAAGGCGGCCGCGTCGAACTGCGGGTGCAGGATGAAGCGGCTGCCCACCAGCAGCGAGGGCAGCAGCGTGATGAAGGCGCCATTGAATACCATGGCCCCGGTATGCAGCGCCACCGACGCCGGCGTGAAACGGAAGGCGTTCGCCATCAGGGTGGCGTAGTGGGCGCGGATGCGGTGGGTCAGGGCGATGCCCTTGGGCAGGCCGGTGGTGCCGCTGGTATACATGATGTTGTACAGGTCGTCGGGGCCCACCTGCGCCGTGACCGGCGTGTCGGGATGGCCGTCGACGAAGGCCAGGTAGTCCGGGCCGGTGCATACCCGCAGGCAGGCCAGGCCTTCGCTGGCCGCCGCGCTCACCGCCGCCGTGGCAGCTGAATGGAAGATCGCGGACGGGGCGGCATCGGCCAGCAGCGTGCGCAGCCCCGTTTCCATCAGCAGCGGCGAGAGCGGCACGGCCACCGCGCCCATGCGCGCGCAGGCCCAGTAGATCTCGATCATTTCCAGGCAATTGGCCAGCACCGTCACCACCCGGTCGCCCGGGCCCACGCCCGCCGCCATCAGGGCGTGGGCCAGGCGGCTGGTGCGCCGGTCGAGCTCGCGCCAGTCCAGCGTCAGTTCGCCGAACGTGAGCGCGCGCGCCTGCGGACGATAGCGTGCGTGATGCGCGACAAGATTGCTGATGTTTAAAGAGTCCATGCGTGTCCCCCCTGATCCGATGTGCGATTCTAGATCTCGCGCATGCGCGGGTGTGAGGAAAAAATTGCCATCAGACTGTGCGTTGATGCACAATGGACCGCATGAAGACATTGCCCGAATGGACAGACCTGCGCTACTTCCTCGAGCTGGCGCGCGCCGGCACCCTGTCCGGCGCCTCGCGCCGGCTGGAGGTGGAACACACGACGGTGGCGCGCCGCATCGACCGCCTGGAAGCGCAACTGGGATCGACCTTGTTCGACCGTTCGCGCGAAGGCTACGAGCTCACCGAAATGGGGCTGGCGCTGTTGCCGCACGCCGAGGTGATGGAGAGCGCGGCGCTGGCGGCGCAGGATCAATTGAGCGGCAACCAGATCGAGGTGCGCGGCGTGGTGCGCCTGGGCGTGCCGGAAGTGCTGGGGGTGCGCGTGATCACGCCGCTGCTGTCGCGCTTCCTGCAGGACCATCCCGACCTGTCGATCGACTTGCTGGTGCAGCCGCGCTTCGCCAACCTGGCCAACCGCGAGGCCGACCTGGGCGTGACGCTCGATGCGCCCAACACGGGACGCTACATGGTGACGCGGCTGGCGTCGTTCCGCCTGTATTTGTACGGTTCTCCCGACTACCTGGCGCGCCATGCGCCCATCACGCGGCGCTCCGACCTGGCCGAGCACGACTTTGTCGACTACGTGCAGGACCGCCTGGCCAGCACCGAACTCAATTTTCTCGACGAACTCGGATTCACGCCGCGCCGGCGCCTGTGCTGCACCGGCATGATGGCGCAGGCCGAAGCGGCCACCGCGGGGCTGGGCCTGTTCATGGCGCCGCCCTACGTGGTGCCCGCCGACGGCAGGCTGGTGCCGGTGCTGCAGGATGAAGTGTTCGCCGAACGCGCGTACTGGCTTGTGGCGCCGGTGGACCTGTACCGCTTGCCGCGCGTGCGCGCCGTATGGAACCTGCTGCGCGAGTACGCCGATGCGCAGCCCGACTTGTTCGTGCACGGGAACGGCGGACCGCCGCCCGCGCGGCGCGCCTGAAGCCGGGGCGCAAAAAAAGGGGAGCCGGCTTGCGCCGTGCTCCCCTTCTTTATTGGTGCGACGAGTTTAGAACTTCAGGCCCAGGGTCATCTTCACGGTGCGCGGGTCGCCGTAGAAGGTGGTCACGGTGTTGAAGAAGCCGCCGAACGGATAACCGGCAACCTTGTAGCGCTTGTCGAGCAGGTTGCGGCCATGCAGGCCGACCTGGATCTTGCGGTCGGTGCTGGTCCAGACCAGGCCTGCATCCCACAGTGCGTAGCCGTCCTGCGCCAGCATCAGGTTTTGCGGCACGGCCGCGTCGAGCGCCGGTACGCCGGCCAGCTTCACGATTTCAGCCTGGTACACCTTGCTCTTGTACGAGACGTTGTTGTTCAGGCTGATGTTGCCGGTGTAACCGCCGAGATTCAGCGCCCAGTCGTAATTGACCGCCAGGTTGGCCGTGTTCTTGGGCGTATTCTGGAATTTGGCGGAACTGGCCACGTTGACCAGGGCGGTGCCGTTGGCGACCATCCATTCGTCGTACTTGGCGTCGATGTGGCTGTACATGCCGCTCACCGTCAACTGGTCGGTGATGCGGGCGATCGCTTCGAGTTCGACGCCCTTGATCTTGGCCTTGCCCGCGTTGGTCAGCAGGCCGGCAAAACCGGTGACGGCGCCCGCCGCGTTATAGGTCGGAACCGAGCCGGGAATCTGCACTTCCTTGTAGTCGGTGTAGAACACGGCTGCGTTGGTCTGCAGGCGGCCGCCGTTCATGCTCGACTTCAGGCCCAGCTCGATCGAGCTGACTTCCTCGGGATTGACGCCCTGGCGCTTGACCAGCGACGCGGCGGTGTTCGGGCCGCCGGTGGCCGCCAGGTCCATGCGCGGATCGTACATGCCGCCCTTGAAGCCTTCCGAGTAGGTGCCGTACACATTGTGCTGCAGCGCCAGCTTCCAGCCGAAACCGATCTTCGGCGTGAACTTGGTGTCCTTGCGCTGCAGGTCGTTCTTGGTCATGTCGGTGTTGGGCGCACCGGCAGGAACGGCGTTCGGATTGCCCAGCGTCGGCGATCCGGCCAGGCCCAGGTAGGTGCGCTTGTAGATGCGCGCCTTGCGTTCGTCTTCGGTGAAACGGCCGCCCACGTTGATGTTGAAGGTGTCCGACACCGAATAGCTGACGTCGGCGAAGGCAGCCCAGGACTTGCCGTCGATGTCGTCGAGCGTGTACAGGGCCAGGCCGCCGGCGGCGTTGTAGAGCACGTCGAATTCGTTGAAGGCGTGGGTTTTCATGGCGAATACGCCGGCCACACCCTGGAATTTGGAACCGGTGTAGGTGAACTGGAATTCCTGGCTGGACTGCTTGTCGCGGTAGATCGTCGGCGCCTCGAACAGCGGCGTGTTGAGCGAATCGAAGTCGATCGGCGCGTACGAATTCGAGGAGCGGTGCGCGCTGATCGACTTGAACGACAAATCGGAATTGATCTGGTAGTCGACCAGCAGCGAGACGCCCTTGTTGACCACTTCCTGCGCATGGCCTTTGACCGTGTACAGATTGGCGCGGGTGTCGTATTCGCCGCCGAGCACCGGCAGGCTGGTTGGCGCAGGGCCCGCGGTCAGGCGGTGGCCGTGGCGCGGCAGCGAGTCGTCGTCGGTCTTGTCGGCGGCCAGGCGAATGAACAGGGAGTCGGTCGGCGTCGCTTCGACGGTGATGCGCCCGGCCATGACGTCCTTGTTGTAGTTTTCCTGGCCGGTGATGACGTTCTTGCCGAAGCCGTCGCGGTTGAACGAGGCCAGGCTGCCGCCGATGCGGATGATGTCGCCGATCGGCGCGCTGCCCTTGACGACAAGGTCTTTCTGGCCGTAGGTGCCGATGGCGCCCTTGACCTCGAAGGAATTCTTGGCCGAGAGCTTGCGGGTGACATACTTGACGGCGCCGCCGATCGTGTTGCGGCCGTACAGCGTGCCTTGCGGGCCGCGCAGTACTTCGATGCGTTCGAGGTCGTAGATGTCGGTCAGGGTGCCTTGCGGGCGGGCCAGGTAGACGTCGTCGAGATAGATGCCCACGCCTTGCTCGTAGCCGGCCACCGGGTCTTGCTGGCCGATGCCGCGGATGAAGGCCGTCAGCGTGGTGTTGGTGGCGCGCGAGGTTTTCAGGGTGGTGCCCGGCATGGTGTCGGCCAGCGCGGTGATGTCCGGGATGGCGCGTTTGTCGAGCTCGGCGCCGGAAATGGCGCTGACGGAACCGGGGACGTCCTGGATCAACTCGGCGCGGCGACGCGCGGTGACGACGACTTTATCGACTTCGCCGCTGGCAGCGGGCGCTGGCGCCACCTGGGCGTAGGCAGCCATTGGAAGGCCGGCAACGGCGGGTACCGCCATCATCAGGCCCATCGTACGCCGCAGCATGATCTTTTGTTTCCTCGACAAACGCATTACAGTCTCCTTCAGTTGTTATTGTCTTTATGCGGACATTGACGCAATGCGATGGAGTGTGCACGGTTTATCAACTGTGTGAAAGACAGAGGCTTGCACGGCCTGTGTGCAAAATTGCACACGGCGGCGAAGGGCCCGTCGGCGGCGCGCCTGCCGGGGCGGGCGCGCCTGCACGGGCATGCAGGGCAGGGAGGTGGCGCCGGGAAGCTGGCGCCCCGACACAAGTGTTGATCTGGCTCAAATGCCAGCCGCTGAAAGTGGCGCGAAAACACCACAGTACGTACAAGCAAATCTTAGTCGTGGCAGCAGACACCGAGCTTGTTGCCGTCCGGGTCGCGGAAATAGGCCCCGAAATAATTCGGATGGTAGTGCGGCCGCAGCCCCGGTGCGCCTTCGCAGCTGCCGCCGGCCGCAATCGCGGCGCCATACGCCGCTTCCACCGCCGCGCGTGAAGGCGCCAGCAGCGCCGTCATCTGGCCATTGCCCGCCACATGCGCCTGGCCATTGAAGGGCCGGCCAATCACGAACAGGGGGCGTGGCTGGCCCGGTGCAAACCAGCCGGCCCAGCCGTTGGCCGCGTCCGCGAACTTTTGCTCGAAGCCCAGCGCCTGCATCAGGGCCGCGTAGAAGGGGTAGGCCCGTGCGTAATTGGCGGTGCCGGTAAATACGTGCGATATCACAGCGTCTGCTATCGGAAAAGTGAACAAATGTGACCACTCTTCACTTCCTGCCCCGAACCGTCTTGCTGACCGTATTCGTCTCTGACAGGCGTGATTTTACGTGCGGGCGGCGAGCCCTGCATGTGGCTTCTTGCCAGATGCAGTGCCGGACGTTGCCGTCCGACTCGCCACGGGTAGCGCGGTTTGGCCGCAGGAATTGACTGCAGCGCCGGTTGCGAGCCGTTGCAAATTGATCGCCGCATTGTGGTCCCGGTCGTGGTCCGTACCGCATTCGCTGCAGCGCCATGACCGCTCACCCAAGCTCAATCGCGCATGCTTCCAGCCGCAAGCCGAGCACAGTTTGCTGCTGGGATACCACCGATCCGCCACGATGATCTGCGTGCCATAGCGCGGCGCCTTGTACGCCAGCTGCCGTGAGATGCGGCCGAAGCCCACATCGCTGATCGCACGGGCCAGCCGATGGTTTTTCATCATTCCCTTCACATTCAGGTCTTCGATCACCACCGTTTGGTTTTCGCGGCAGAGACGCGTCGTGAGCTTGTGTGTGAAGTCGCAGCGCTTTGCCGCGATGCGGGCATGTTGCCGCGCGAGTGCTTCCTGTGCCTTGATGCGGTTGCGCGAAACCGGCAGCCGGGTTCCCTTCGGAATGGCGCCTTGAATGCCGGCCCTGTCTTTTTCTGCCGTCAATTTGTGGCTGACTTTCCTGGAGCGGATACGAAGGCGGCGCAGATCGCGCCTGAGCGGTCGCGGCGAATCGACCTTCTCCCCGGTGCTCATTGTTGCGGCCGAGCTGATCCCGAGATCGACACCGACGATGCCATCGGCGGTGCGTTTTCGCTGTGCTCTTGCATCGGGCACATCGACCTGGATCGAGATGGTCCAATGACCGGCTTCACGAATGACAGTCGCGCCCATGATCTTTCCATCCAGTCTCAGCGACTCGCTAAGAGCCACCCGCCCGACCTTCGGCAGAACGGCGCTATGGCCTTTTATCCGGAACTTGTCGTTGGCAACATAGAAGCTGTCCGGGCAGCGCCCTTTCTTCTTGAAGCGTGGCGGATGGGCCGGGCGCCCGTTTTTCACATCGTCGTCGTAGCGCGCCATGGCGCGCCCAAGATAGGTGAATGGCTGGGCATGGCTGTCGCGGTGCATGGTTTTCAGCCAAGGTAGCCCATCCTCATCGAGCCATTCGGGATCGCTGTACTTGATGGCATTGAATTGCCGCTTCAGCGCATACGCATTGGGCTTGCCGCCGGCGGCGAGCTGGCGCTGCCATTGGTCCAGACCCCAGTTCCACGTCCGGCGCGAGGTGCCGGCAGCCCTAAAAAAATAGCTGCGCTGCTCGTCAGTCGGATCAATGCGAATGCGATGTGCCAGCAGCATGGTCGCTCTCCAGTGCTTCGTTCAACTTCTTGCGGTAGTTGCGCAGGCCGTACAACCTGGAAGAAAAACAGTGATGATCGACATCACGTTATGAACGTGTTTTCCACGATCATATTTAGACATTTCACGACACGTTCCGGATGACGACGATCGCTACAAATAGCCACGTCACAATAGCGCGGTCATTCTTCCGATTGAGTTCGGCAATGCGGGGATCAATGCTCATGCAGCTTCCGTGCGTGTAAATTGATGGTCTCGATGCCCATTTCCATTTTCTGACGCGCCGAGGAATTGGCGGAATGGACCGACATCTTCGGTGGCACAAAGCCGCGGGTGATGACGGCTTCTTCTACCCACAAGACCACATCGTATCCGGTACCTCGGTCATCATCCCCGGGATCATGGTCCAGGCTAATTTCAGTAACCAGCCCGGTCTCAAGCAGCACGATTGCTTCAGCCGGCCAGTACACACGGTGCCAGCCTTCCGGCGTTGATCGTTCATCGTCCAAATACACTTTCATCCATTCTTCCTGACTGGTCAATTATTGCAAGAGCGTACGCTACATTTAGCACGGTCACTTTCGCACGTCGCCCTGGGACAAGGCTTCTACAGTTAAAGGAAACTTCAGCCGGGTACTACTGTATTCGAAAGACACAGGAAAGCCATATTCGAAGCCGGCCGCCAGCAGAGAATCAAGCGCCCTTTTTTCGTTCATGTCCAGCGTTCCCGCCATCCGGGAAAAATGGCTGTCACCGACCTTGATGAGCATATGTGCCAACACGGCGCCATGGTCATAACAGCCCGCACCGCCGCCGCACCCAAAGGCGACCAGTTTCGCCATTGCGTTCGCATCACCCCCGACGGCATTGCGCACCAGGCGACGATAATGAAAATTCTCCAAGGGCGACTGTGCCAAATAAAGCGTGCGGCCGAGTTCTATCCCTTGGGCCGAATCGCGCGGAACGAAACAGAAGGCCAGGACGATCGCGGATACCGCAGCCGCGGCAAATGTGACAACCCACTTCAGCATGGCGCTCCTGCCATTTGACGTGGTGACGATGTATGCATGTTTCATCTGGTGCTTCAATTTTACCGTCTGTCCGGCGCTGCGCGCAGTCTGTCGCAAACGCCGGACACCCCTGCTCCCGTCTCTTATGATGCACTTCATCAGAACATACGGAGGAGTCCATCATGACCAAGAACATCATCATCGCCGCCAGCCTGGCCATTTCCACCCTCGCCTGCGGGCTGCCGGCCAGCCAGGCCGTGGCCTCGCCGCTCGACTGGTTTTCAGGCGAAAAAGTCCAGGGCAACGGCAATATCAAGAAACAGTCGCGCGAGCTGGCCCACTTCACCGGCATTTCCATGAGCTTGCCGGCGGCCGTTGAACTACGCATCGGCAACACGGAAGGCATCACCATCGAAACCGACGACAACCTGCTGCCGCTGATCGAAACGGTCATCGAAAACGGCACGCTGAAAGTACGCGCCAGCAAACGCAATATGAACTTGCAGCCGCGCACCCTAAAGATCGTCATCCATGCCAAGGAAGTGGAACGCGTTTCGCTGGGCGGCTCCGGTTCGATCGAGTCGGACGCACTGAAAGGCGGCAAGATGAAATTCGACCTGGGCGGCTCCGGCACCATCAATATCAAGAACATCGAAGGCGAATCGATTTCGGTGACGGTCGGCGGCAGCGGCACCTTCAAGACGGGCGGCGGTTCGGCCACCAACCTGTCGGTCACCATCGGCGGTTCCGGCGACGTCGACCTGGGCCGCGTCAAAGCCAGCGAAGCGAGCGTCAGCGTGGCCGGTTCCGGCGAAGCGGTGATCTGGGCCAGCAATTCGCTCAGCGTCACCATCGCCGGTTCGGGCGACGTCAATTACTATGGCGATCCTAAACTGAGCCAGTCCGTGGTCGGCTCGGGCGGCGCACGCCGCCTGGCAGCCAAACCTTAATGGTGCGGGGCCGGCGTCGCGCCGGCCTGCGGGCTGACAAAATTGACCGGTTTCACCGGCACCCGCACCGTCACGCTTTCACGGGCGGGTTTCTTGTTCTTGTGCTCGATCTCCAGCGTCAGGGGCACGGCATCGCCATCCTTGAGCTGCTGCTTCAGTCCGACGAGCATGATGTGGTAGCCGCCGGACGCCAGGTTCACGCCACGGCCGGCCGGCAGCGCGATGCTGTCGACCTGGCGCATCTTCATGGTCGTGCCGCTCATTTCCATCTTGTGCAATTCGACCACGGCGGCCACGGGCGAGCTCACGCCCACCAGGCGCACGTCGCTGCCCGACATCAGGTACATATAGGCGCCCGTACTTTTCTGGGCGGGCACGGTGGCGCGGATCCAGGGCGCGGTGACGCTGACCTGGGCAAACGCCGGGGCCGTCATGGTGATCGTGGCGATCAGGGCGATCAGAGTTTTTTTCATATGCTTAACGCTCGGCCTTGAAGTCTTCGCGCTCGATGAGCACCGTCGAGACACTGTCGGTCAGGTAGATCTGGCCATCCTGGATCGTGCACTGCAGCTGCATGTTGCGGTTGGCCAGGGCCTGGAGCTGGGCGCTGGCATCGGCCGGAATATTAATCACGGTCAGGTTCTTGGCGCGTTCGAGCTTGTTGGCGATCTGCTTGTACCAGATATGGCTGGTGGCGCTGTAACTGTACACCACCACCCGTTCGCTGCGCCCGCAGGCTTTCATCAGGCGCTTTTCGTCCGGCTGGCCCACTTCGATCCATAACTGGATGGCGCCGGTCAGGTCCTTCTGCCACAGGTCGGGTTCGTCGGTGTCGAACAAGCCCTTGGTGAAGGTCAGCGCTTCAGCGGCGTGGATGGCGAAGGCCAGCAGGCGGATCATCATGCGTTCGTCGGTTTCGGACGGGTGGCGCGCCAGGGTCAGCAAGTGCTCCTGGTAATAATTGCGGTCCATGTCCGCGATCTGCAATTCTGCCTTGTAGATGGTTGCTTTGAGAGCCATTGATGCGTATACCTGAATGAATTATTTGAAGACGACAGTCTTGTCGCCATTTTGCAAAATGCGGTGTTCCACGAACCACTTGACCGCGCGCGCCAGCACCACGCATTCGACATCGCGGCCGATGGCCGACAGGGTCTCGGCATCCATGGCATGGTCGACCCGCTCCACATCCTGCTCGATGATCGGGCCTTCGTCCAGGTCGCCGGTAACGAAGTGGGCGGTGGCGCCGATCAGCTTGACGCCGCGGTGGTGGGCCTGGGCGTAAGGCTTGGCGCCCTTGAAGCTGGGCAGGAAGGAATGGTGGATATTGATGGCCTTGCCGCGCATGGCATCGCACAGGCCGGGCGACAGGATCTGCATGTAGCGCGCCAGCACCACCAGGTCGATCTTGTGGGTGGCCATGATGTCGAGTACGCGCGCTTCCTGGGCCAGCTTGGCCTCTTCCGGCGCGCCGGTGGCCAGCGGCAAATGGTGGAAGGGAATGTTGTAGCTGGCCGCCAGCTGGTAGAAATCCATGTGGTTCGAGACGATGGCCGGAATTTCCACCGGCAGCAGGCCGCTCTTGTAGCGGAACAGCAAGTCGTTCAGGCAATGCCCGATTTTCGACACCATCAGCATCACGCGCGGCTTGGCATGGGCATCGTGCAACTGGCCGTTCATGGCCATCTGGCTGCACAGGGCGTCGAAGTCGGCGCGTAGCACGGCATCGGCGATGCCGGCGTCTTCCAGCGCGAAATGCACGCGCATGAAAAACAGTTTCGATTCCGCATCGCCGAACTGGGCCGAATCGATGATGTTGCAGCCATGGTCGGCCAGAAAGCCCGATACGCGATGCACAATGCCGCGCTGGTCAAGGCAGGACAGGGTCAGGATATATTCGGGATGCGTCATGTAATTGGTGTTGGAACGTGGGATGGGCTAACCTTGTATTGTCGCATGCGCTGGCGCGATGTGACAAAAGCAGAAAAAAGCACGACCGTGCAAATTTGGAGTATAGTAAGCAGATCACCACATTTTTTAAGGAAAACGTCCATGTCGACCACCGCACTGATGAACCAGCAGTTCCGCCTTGCAGCCCGCCCTGTCGGCCTGCCGAAGCGTTCGGACTGGGAACAGATCAATGAAGCCGTCCGCGACATCGCCGATGGCGAAATCGTGGTCAAGGCGCTCTACCTGTCGCTCGATCCGGCCATGCGCGGCTGGATGAACGAAGGCAAGTCCTACATCCGCCCGGTGGCGATTGGCGAAGTCATGCGCGCCGGCGGCGTGGGCGTGGTGGTGGCCAGCAAGTCGGACAAGTTCGCCGTGGGCGACCATGTTTCCGGCGGCATCGGCGTACAGAATTACTGGGTAGGCGCGGCCAACGACAAGACCGGCGGCTTCTACAAGATCGACCCGCGCATGGCGCCGCTGACCGCCTGGCTCAATGTGCTGGGCATGCCGGGCATGACCGGCTACTTCGGCCTGATCGAATCGGGCTTGCCGAAAGCGGGCGACACGGTGGTGGTCTCGGGCGCGGCCGGCGCGGTCGGCATGACGGTGGGCCAGGTGGCCAAGCACCTTGGTTGCCGCGTGGTGGGCATTGCGGGCGGCAAGGACAAATGCGACTTCGTGGTCAATGAACTGGGCTTCGACGCCTGCATCGACTACAAGAACGCCGACGTCAAGGATGGCCTGAAAGAACATTGCCCGAAAGGCGTGGACATCTACTTCGACAATGTGGGCGGCGACATCCTCGACACCGTGCTCACCCGCATCAACCTGAAAGCGCGCATCGTCATTTGCGGCGCGATCTCGCAGTACAACAACACGACGGCCATGAAAGGCCCGTCGAACTACCTGTCGCTGCTGGTGAACCGCGCGCGCATGGAAGGCATCGTGGTCTTCGACTACGCCGACCGCTACCACCTGGGCGTGGCCGCCATGGCCAAGTGGATGCAGGAAGGCACGTTCAAGAGTAAGGAAGACGTCGTCGACGGCCTCGAGAATTTCCCTGAAGCCCTGCTGATGCTATTCGAAGGCAAAAACTTCGGCAAGCTCTGCCTGAAAGTCGCTTCCGCATAAAAACGTTTCCCAACCGGGGTCAGACCTCCGCAGTGCAACAACTGTTGCACTGCGGAGGTCTGACCCCGGTGTGCATTTGCGGCCGGTCCTTGACCGGATGCGCGCCACGCCGATGTTCCTGGAACTTGGCGACCCAATCAGCGTCTACCTCCTGCTCGTTCGAAGCACGCTCACCGTTGCCGCAATGGTGGGCCTTCCTATCCGACATTTTTCTTGAGGTAGCCCATGCCCAGTTATTCCAGCAATGCCGCCATGCGATCCGGGCTCGATGCCCAGGTCAGCTTCATCTCCGAGTTCGCGCGCCGCAGCTACGACACGGTCCGCAAGCTCAGCGAACTGAATCTGCATTTTGCACAGCAAATCGCGCAGGTCACCTTTGACGCCAGCCAGCAACTGCTGTCCTGCACCGACCCGTTCCAGATCGCCGCCACCAGCGCCAGCGCCGCCCAGCCCGCCTTGCGCCATGTGCGCGCCTACCAGCAACAGCTGATCGGCCTGCTCACCGGCGCCCAGCACGAACTCACGCGCACGGCCGGCAGCGGCATCCAGGAGGCCAGCCGCAGTTCCTATGAAGCCGCCCAGGAAATGGCGCGCCAGTCGGCCCAGGCCGGCGATGCATTCAGCGCCGCCTACCGCCCCGAAGAACGCGGCGCCGCCCCGGAAAACCACAGCGGCAATGGCGCCCAGCACCTTCCCGGTTGATTCCCGCATCCCACTTCAAGGAGCCCATCATGTCCACTCCAGGCAAGCAGAAACCCGGTTCGGCGATCGATGCACTCGACCTGCTCAAAGCCGACCACGACAAGGTGAAAAGCCTGTTTCGCGAATTCGACGACCTCAAGGGCAATGACGACGAGGACGAACGCAAGTCCGAACTGGTCGACGAAATCTGCTACGAACTCACGCTCCACACCATGCTCGAGGAAGAAATTTTCTATCCCGTGCTGCGCGCGGCCATCGATGACGACGAGCAGATGGACGAAGCCGACATCGAACACGCGGGCGCGCGCGAGCTGATCAGCCAGCTCGAAGTCATGTACCCCGGCGACGACCATGTCGACGCCACCGTCACCGTGCTGGGCGAAGAGATCAGCCACCACATCGACAAGGAAGAAAGCGCTATGTTTGCCGCCGCCCGCAGCGCCGGCATCGACCTTGACCACCTGGCCGACCTGCTGGCCACGCGCAAGGAAGAACTCGACGAAGACCTGTCGTCGCCACCCACGCCCATCGATGACCTGGAGCGGCACGACGGTTCGCGCCGCGCGCCGCGGCCGCCGAACTAACAAGGGTGGAACTATTAAATTTCACGCATCTCTAATTCACGAGCGCGGCAATCACGTGCCCGGAAACCCAAACTACACACAAGGAGATCGATATGGCGACAAGCAAAGACAGTAGCAGCAAAGGCGGCACTTCGGGCGGCAACACGCAAAAAGGCAGCAGCGGCAGCGGCGGTCCGGCCAAGCGCGGTTTCGCCGCCATGGATGAAAACCAGCAGCGCGAAATTGCCAGCAAGGGCGGCCAGGCCGCGCACCAGAAAGGCACCGCGCACGAATTCGATTCCGAAGAAGCGCGCCGCGCCGGACAAAAAGGTGGCGAAGCTGTCAGCCGCGACCGCGAACACATGGCAGACATCGGCCGCAAGGGTGGCGAAAGCCGCCAGTCGGCAGCGCGCAACAACAAGGAATCGGCCGACGACAACAAAGGCGGCCGCCAGGGCGGCAAGTAACTGGCTGCGCCATCGATACGTGCCACGTGTGTTAAGGCGGGCCGGGGTTCCCGGCCCGATTTTTTTACCGGATGTGTTCCTCGCCGGTCGGCTCGCCCAGGCCATCGACCCTGGTCCGCTTGTCCAGCTTGCCGTCGAGATCCGTATCCGTGTCGAAGTGGGTCATCTTGTTGCGTACGTAGTATTCGGTCTTGCGCGGCAGGCCGCTCGCCGGATTGATGTACTCCATCGTCGATATGACACCGAAGGCGTAGTGAAACCTGAGATCCATGTAGGCGTCGCCGTCGGTATCGACATCCGAAAGACGCGCCTCCCCCAGCCGGTAGCTGGCCTTGCTTTCGAACACGCCATCAAAGTCATCGTCCGATTCGCTCGATTCCATCAATCCTTGCTGATCGAAATGCGCAATCAGATCGACCTTGCCGTCCAGGTTGCGGTCAATCTCGTTGCCGACCACCTGCCCGCTCGCAGACAGACGCCAGTGTTCATCGAGCACGCCATCGCCGTTGCGATCAACGCCCCGGTCGGCGACGGGCGCGCGCAGAAAGGCAAAGGTACACAAGGCGCCGATGGCCAGGCCGGTCAGCAGGATCACGGCCTTGCCGGACGTGGAAACGGCTGGCGCTGGCGCCGCTGCGACTTCGGCGGGCGGTTGCGCGGCATCCCAGGCCGTGACGATGGCCTTCGCGACCGCGTAATCGTGTTCTTCCACCATGACACGGACCTGGTTGCCCGCGGGAAGTTCACCTATGCCACCTTGCAGAAACGCGCCATCGATGCGGCCGGATAATTCCTGCTGCTCGAGCAGGTTGAGGATCATATGTGCTTCAACACCATTTGCAGCTTCGTACAGCAATCTCATAGGCGCAATTCTGGAAGTCCAAGTCAATGGAGCGCGTGCCGCGCCTGCAGCCGTGGCATGAGCTTGATATACACGCCGTCGACATCGTCGCGGCTGTAGGGATCGCAGCGCAGCAGCATCAAGTCCAGCCAGCCGCCGATGGCCGCCCACTGCGCCGGGGTATACGGCGTGGCCGGATTCCAGCGATGGTCGGAGCGAAATTCCATCAGCAGCGCATCGGTCGCATCCGAACATGGTTCATCGATCGATGAACACAGCCAGGCCGGCAGGTAATACTGCTTGGCCTCGTCCGACAGCAGGGGCAAATCCCATACATGCTTTTGCAGCAAGGCCGGCGGCACGGTGTTGGCCGCGTGCGCGCCCAGCGCCCGGGCCAGACCATCGCATTCGGCACAGGCGTGCGGCACGAGCGCATCGCGCCCGGGGCGTTCAAGCGCGGCAAATGCAGCGCGCACGTCATGCTTCAAGGTGGCGCAATTCATCGGGGGGCAGGCGGTCGGATTGGGTAGATTGAGGGAGCAATCTCAGCAGTGTACGTAGGCCGCGAAGCAATGTCCACGAGCAAGTCCAATTACTTCCCGGCCACGCAACACCTCGTAATGAACAGATAATTCCAGCCGCGCCACCCCGCAAACCGCAGAGGGTGGACATGGCGATGGGGCGTGATAAGATTGACGGGCCCGGCTCACCCTCTAGGCGGTGAGCGCTCGACCAAGGAAGCAAATTGCAGGACAAAGACCACGTGGCCGCCATGCCAGCACCCGCAGCCATCGCCGCGCACTTCGACGCTCTCTACAAAGGCCGCAAGCCGCGCCATTTCGCCACCATTCATTCCGCCCATCCGGCCGGGCAGGATCCCCTTTCCGGCGTGAGCGTGTGGAAGCGCGCCGAACCCGTCCCGCACTGGCACTATGTCACGCAAGGCTTGTCGCAGCCCAACCCGAAGGCCGCCATTCCAGGCGCCAGCGGCTTCGGCTTCGAACTGACCTTCCGCCTTGCCTGCACGGCCGAGGCCATGGATGCGCCCTTGTGGCCGCTCGATTTCCTGCACAACCTGGCGCGCTATGTGTTTCGTACCAGTCATGCTTTGCAGGATGGCCACAGGATGAATGCCAGCGGCCCCATCTCCCCCGGCCTGCCGACGCAGCTGTGCGCCATGGGTTTCACCAGCGACCCGGAGCTGCCCCCCATCGGCACCCAGAGCGGCAGCGTGTATTTCCTGCAAGTGGTCGGCCTGACCGCCGACGAAGAAAGCGCCGCCGAACGCTGGGACACGCGCAAGCTGCTCGATGCCTTCCTGCCGCACATGCCGATGTGGGTGACCCGCCTCGAGCGCGAATCGATGCTGGCCAATCCCGCCATGCAGGTCAAGGTCAAGCAAGGCGCCCAGCACGATGGCTCGTCCACGGGCGTGCTGGTGGCGGACTTGCTCAAACTGGACGTCCAGAAACGCTTGCTGCGCAAACCCCTGGTCGAGATCACCCTGGGCGCGCTGCAACTGGCCAAGCTGCACGCGCTGTTGCCGCTGCGGCTGCCGTTCGGGCGCCCTTTCATGCTGGCTGGCCCGGAATGGAAGCTGCAATTCCGGCAACGCGAGCGCAGCGACTGGAAAATCGACGGCAATGTGCTCAAGCTCGACTTGAGCCCTTCCATGGCCGAATCGTTCGCCGCCGCCCTCCCCGCGCGCGAAGGCCAGTACCGCCTGACCGGTTTCGACGAGCTGGGCTGGACCATCAAGCAGACCGCCATCCGCAATGCCCAGGGCGATATCGTCGAAGTCATCGGCGGAACGGCGACGCCATGAATCCCTTTCCTTTCCTGCATCACACCAAGCGCCACCCGTCCGCCATCCTGCTGCTGGTGCAACTGCTCGGCATGCTGCTCTACCCCTTCATCGAAGGCCAGGCCGGCGGCGCCGTCGTCTTCAATGCCTTCGGCATCGTGGTGCTGGGCTTTACCATCCGCATGGTGCGGCGCACGCCCGGCCTGACCTGGTTCAGCGTCAGTCTGGCGGTGCCCATCATCGCGCTGCTGGTCCTGCAGTCGGCATTCGGCATGGCCTACCTGCTGCCCTGGGCGTCGGGGCTCGAAGCCCTGTTCTACTTCTACGCCGCCGGCAGCCTGATCGCCTACATGATGGAAGACCGGCTGGCCACCACCGACGAACTGTTCGCCGCCGGCGCCACCTTCACCTTGCTGGCCTGGGCGTTCACCCACATGTTCATCCTGGTGCAAGCGCTGGAACCGGGCACTTACGCGGCGGCCGTCAACGCGGGCGATGCGCGCACCTGGACCGAGCTCAATTACCTCAGCTTCGCGCTGCTCTCGAGTACCGGCATCGGCGACGTGATCCCGCTCACGCCCCATGCGCGCTCGCTGGCCAGCGTCGAAATGTTCGTCGGCCTGATCTACCTGGCCGGCGTGGTGGCCCGCCTGATCGGCCTGACCATGCAAAGCAAAGACCAGTAAACCGCAAAACGGCGCCTCCGGGCACCCGCGATCTTGTTTTGTTCTATAATTTCAGTAATTCCTGAAACTTCAAAACTTAACGGACTTTGCACATGATCAATCTGACGCCGCTGGCACAGAAATTCATCCTCCACTTCGGCGAAATGGGCAGCCGCTGGGGCATCAACCGCACCGTGGGCCAGATGTACGCCCTGCTGTACGTGATGGGCAAGCCCTTGAATGCCGACGAAATCGCCGAATACCTGCAATTTTCGCGCTCGAATGTATCGATGGGGCTGAAGGAACTGCAGTCCTGGCGGCTGGTCAAACTGCTGCACCAGCAAGGCGACCGGCGCGAATATTTCGAGCCGCCCAAGGATGTCTGGGACATCTTCAAGGCCCTGCTGGAAGAACGGCGCCGCCGCGAAGTCGAACCCACCCTGTCCATGCTGCGCGACGCCTTGCTCGAAACACCCACCACCGAAAGCGACCTGGTCGCCCAGCAGCGCATGCGTGAAATGTACGAGCTGATCGAACTATCCAGTTCCTGGTTCGACGACGTCCAGCGCCTGTCGCCGGAAACCCTTACCTCGCTCATGAAAATGGGCTCCACCGTCGGCAAGCTGCTCGACGTGGGCGAATCCATGCGCGGCACCTTCCGCAAGAAGCCCCAGGCCGAAAACACGGAAGGCGACTAGCATGCGCCGCCTGCATGGCATGCCGCTGGCACTGGCGATCACGCTCACCCTGGTCGCCAAGGTCCTCATCCTGATGGCGCTGCACAAGGCCTTCTTCGCCGAACCCATGGTCAAAAAGATGCGGATGCCGCTTGATAAAATCGAACAGCATCTGCTCAATACTCCTCCCCCTCCTCCCAAGGCTCAGCCATGATCCCCGTCGATGACGTTGTCAGCCTGTCGCGCCTGCAGTTCGGCCTGACGGCGATGTACCACTTCCTGTTTGTTCCGCTCACGCTCGGCCTGTCCTGGATCCTGGTGATCATGGAGTCGGTGTACGTGATGACCGGGCGCGAAATCTACCGCGACATGACCAAGTTCTGGGGCAAGCTGTTCGGCATCAATTTCGCCATGGGCGTCACCACCGGGATCACCCTCGAATTCCAGTTCGGGACCAACTGGGCCTACTACTCGCACTACGTGGGCGACATTTTCGGCACCCCGCTGGCCATCGAAGGCATGATGGCCTTCTTCCTCGAATCGACCTTCGTGGGCCTGTTCTTTTTCGGCTGGAACCGCCTCTCGCGGGTGCAGCACCTGGGCGTGACCTTCCTGGTCGCGCTGGGCTCGAGCCTGTCGGCCCTGTGGATCCTGATCGCCAACGGCTGGATGAACAACCCGGTCGGCGCCGAATTCAACGTCGAGACCATGCGCATGGAGCTGGTCAGCATTGCCGACGTCATCTTCAATCCGGTGGCGCAGGTCAAGTTCGTGCACACCGTGGCGGCGGGCTATGTCACGGCGTCCATGTTCGTGCTCGGCGTGTCGGCCTACTACCTGCTCAAGGCGCGCGACATTCCTTTCGCCCTGCGCTCGTTCGCCATCGCCGCCGGCTTCGGCCTGGCGTCGACGCTGTCGGTGATCGTGCTGGGCGACGAATCGGGCTACACCGCCGGCGAAGTGAACAAGGTCAAGCTGGCCGCCATCGAAGCCGAATGGGAAACCGAACCGGCGCCGGCCGCGCTGACCGTGTTCGGCCTGCCCAACGACGCCGAGCAGCGCACCGACTACGCGGTCAAGATTCCCTATGTGCTGGGCCTGATCGCCACCCGCTCGACCGACAAGCCGGTGGTCGGCATCAAGGAACTGAAACGCCAGCACGAAGTGCGCATCCGAAACGGCATGGCGTCGTATGCCGCCCTCACGCGCCTGAAGTCCGGCGACAAGTCGCCCGAGGCACGCGCCGACTTCCTGCGCCTGAAGGACGACCTGGGCTACGGCCTGCTGCTCAAGAAGTACACGCCGCGCGTGATCGACGCCACCGAGGAGCAGATCAGGATGGCCGTCAACGATACCGTGCCCAAGGTGGCGCCGCTGTTCTGGTCCTTCCGCATCATGGTGGCCCTGGGCATGCTGTTCCTGTTTATCTTCAGCGCCTCGTTCTACTTCCTGGTCCGCAAGCGCCTGGCCGAACAGCGCTGGCTGCTGAAACTGGCGGTGGTGTCGATTCCGCTGCCGTGGGTGGCCGCGGAACTGGGCTGGGTGGTGGCCGAATACGGGCGCCAGCCATGGACCATCGCGGGCATTTTGCCTACCCATTTGTCGGCGTCCACGCTCAAAGTGGAAAACCTGTATTTCAGCCTGGCCGGCTTCCTGGCCTTCTATACCCTGCTGCTGGTGGTGGAAATGGGCTTGATGATCAAGTACACGCGCCAGGGTCCGAGCAGCCTGCATACGGGCAAATATCACTGGGAAAAGCTGGAGGCCGCATGATCTTCGACTACGTCACGCTCAAGGTAATCTGGTGGTGCTTCGTCGGCGTGCTGCTGATCGGCTTCGCGCTGACCAACGGCTTCGACTTCGGCATCGGCATGTGGCTGCCCTTTTTGGGCAAGGGCGACATGGAACGGCGCGTCATCATCAACGTCATCGGCCCCACCTGGGAAGGCAACCAGACCTGGTTCATCGCCGCCGGCGGCGCCATGTTCGCGGCCTGGCCGCTGGTCTATGCGGCGGCGTTCTCGGGCTTTTACGTGGCGCTGATGCTGCTGCTGTTCGCGCTGTTCCTGCGCCCCGTGGGCTTCGACTACCGCAGCAAGCTGGCCGACCCGCGCTGGCGCAGCACCTGGGACTGGGGCCTGTTCGTGGGCGGCTTCGTGCCGCCGCTGATCTTCGGCATCGCCTTCGGCAACCTGCTGCAGGGCGTGCCTTTCCACTACGACGACACCATGCGCATGGAATACACGGGCAGCTTCCCCGGCCTGTTCAATCCCTTCGGCTTGCTGGCCGGCGTGCTGGGCGTGGCCATGCTGGCCATGCATGGCGCCACCTACCTGTACCAGAAAACCGAGGACCTCATCGCCGAACGCGCCCGCAAGGCGGCCATGCTGGCCGGCCTGGTCACGATCGCCGCGTTCGCCATTGCCGGCCTGTGGGTGGCCTACGGACTCGATGCCTACCGTATCGTCGCCACGCCGCCCCTGGACAGCGCCTTCATGCCGACCGCGAAAACGGTCGAACGGGGCGTGGGCGCCTGGATGGACAACTACGGCCGCTATCCCCTCACCCTGGCCTTCCCCGCCATGGGCTTGCTGGGCGCGGCGCTGGCGATCGGCCTGTGCGCGGCGCGCAAGAGCCTCCCCGCCTTCCTGGCCAGCGGCGTGTCGGTGGCCGGCATCGTGCTGACCGCGGGCGCCGCCATGTTCCCCTTCATCATGCCGTCGTCGCTGGCGCCGGGCAGCAGCCTGACCGCCTGGGACGCCGTGGCCAGCCACAAGAGCCTGGGCGTGATGTTCTGGGTGATCCTGATCATGCTGCCCATCGTCAGCCTGTACACGGCCTGGGTCTACGGGATCATGAGCGGCAAGGTCACGGCCGCGCGCATCCGCGAAAACGAACACGAATCATATTAGGAGCTCAGCATGTGGTATTTCGCCTGGATTCTGGGAGTGGGCCTGGCCTTGTCGGCAGCCATCATCAATGTCATGTGGCTGGAAGCGAACTACGCCTTCGGCTTGCGCGACGAAGACGCAACGCGCGAAAAATTCGAACTGGCGCACCAGTCCGATACCTGACACGCCGTTCATCCGCCCGTGCTGGCCTGGCGCGGCAGGGGCGGATCGTCGGCGGCCGGCGCCAGAAAGGCCAGCGCAACGGCCAGGGCGATGATGGCGATACGGAATACTTTTCCTGGGGTAGTCATGAGCACGATTCCTGAGATGTTGTAGCGTTCAATCATCTTAGGCGTATTGACATCTTGATGCTCTTAAAACAATATTCCGAAAACCCTAAGAAATCCTTAAGCGGGGGCGCTTGGAGGTGACGGGGAGCAACTATGGTAAAGTGCGCGCCATGCAAGCACTCAAATACCTCAGCGCCTATTCCGACCAGACGCGCGCGCAAGTGGCGCAGCTGATCGCACAGGACAAGCTTGGCGAGGTGCTCACCAAGCGCTATCCCAAGGTGCACGGCATCCGCACCGACAAGGCCCTGTACGACTATGTGCAGGAACTGAAGACGGAATTCCTGCGCAACGCCGAGCCGATCAACAAGGTCGCCTTCGACAGCAAGATCCAGGTGATCCAGCATGCCCTGGGCCTGCACACCGCCATTTCGCGGGTGCAGGGCAACAAGCTCAAGGCCAAGCACGAAATCCGGGTAGCCACCCTGTTCAAGGAAGTGCCCCTCGAATTGCTGCGCATGATCGCCGTGCACGAACTGGCGCACGTGAAGGAAAAGCAGCACGACAAGGCTTTCTACAAGTTGTGCTGCTACATGGAGCCGAACTACCACCAGTACGAGTTCGACCTGCGCCTGTACCTGACCCAGATGGACATTTCCAGCGAACGGCTCTGGTAATTCAGCGCCGCTGGAACGTCCACTGCTGGTTCGTGCCGCTGCCCAGCGGGTACTGGATGATCTGCACATTCTCCGCCGTGCTGCTGCCCTTCACGTCCAGCACCATGCCGCTCAACTGGTTTTTCACCGTCAGGTAACCGCCGCCCGGGCTGGCGAAACGCCACTTCTGCCCTGCCCCTGCCCAATAATCCCACTGCGCGATATTGGTGCCGGCCGTGGTCGAATTGTTGTAGTTGTCCAGGCTACGCAGGCTGTTGCCGTTGATGATGCTGTAGTTGCCGTCGCCATGTCCCATCACGTACCAGGTCTGGTTCTTGACGCCCGTGTCCGTGGCCTGCTGCACCATCGCACCGTTCGCGGTCGACGCACCCGCCACCGTCAGCACCTTGCTCGACAGGCGCGACTTGATCGCATAGGCGCCGTCGGACAGGCCGCCGCAGCTGGCGAAACTGCTGAACCCGCGGTCCATCACGGGCCATCCGCCGCTGTACGTCATCTTGTGGAACTGCAGCTTGGCGTTGCCGCCATCATTCAAGTCATAGTAGTGGGTCGAGACGAACTGGCAGCCGTCCCGCTTGAGCACACCCACGTGCCCGGGCCCCTTGAAGCGCCCATCCACGTTCGGCAGGATGGTATTGGTGCCCGTGTACGGCCCGGTGATGCTGGTGGCGCGCTGCACCTGCACCGAGTACGTGCTGTTGACGCCATTGCAGCAGGCGCCGCGGTTGACGAACAAATAGTAGTAGTCGCCATGGCGCGTGATGTAGGGCGCCTCGATGTCGGCATGGTTCCCGCCAAGGATTTTGGTCACGCTGCGGGCCAGCTTGCCGGTGGACTGGTTGATCTCGGCCACCCCGATCCCGCCGAAGAAGGAACCGTAGGACATGTACACCTTGCCGTTGTGGTCGCGCAGCAGGGCCGGATCGATGGCATTGATCTCGCTGCTGCCGCCGAACGATTCGACCACGATGCCCAGGTCTTGCCAGCTCGGTGTCTTGAGCGACAGCGAACGGGCCACGCCGATCGCCGACGACGAGGTGCCGAAGGTCGATACCGAATAGTAGATGTAATAATAGCCATTCATGTGGATCGCTTCGGGCGCCCAGAACGCGCCGCCGAAGTTGGGGATCTTGTTAGTGATCCAGGCCGGATAGCTGGAAAACACCGGGCCCGGCCCGCCGGTCCAGGTCACCAGGTCGGTCGACTGGGAATACCAGATCCCGGTGCCGGTCGTGAAGTTGAAGTAGGTATTGCCATCCTTGATGACGGCGCCGGGGTCGTGGGCGTTTTGCAAGCCCGCCAGGTTGACCGCGGAAGTAGGGCCGACGCAGAGCGCCAGGCAGAGTGCTGCCAGGTATTTGTTCAACATATGTCTCCGAATTTTTGGTTTTATGGGTACCGCTGTCCCAGCGTAGGACGCCGCCTGCTCCGCTACCAATGAATAATTTGTGCGCAATGATAACCATATTGATATCCCGGATTGTCACCAAATGTTGCTAATACGCAGCGTTCATTGCATGGACCCCGCGCGCGATTAGGATATCTGTCGACAAGCATTGCGGCCGCCTATACAGTGACAGGGTGCCTTTCTTCTGTGCAAAATCAACTCTCGCGCCATCTGCGGCCCCGTTGTCATGAAGGCATTTCACCGGACCCAAGCAATGCGACACCAGTATCATTCGTCTCACTTTCCCCGCCTGGCCGCGGCCGCCGTCCTGATGGCAAGCTGCGCCGCGCAGGCGCAGGATGCAACACCCGGGCCTGCCTGGACCTTCGGCGGCTACGGCAGCCTGGGCGTCGTGCATGCCGACTACGATCAGGCCGACTTCGTCAGCTCGATCCTGAAACCGGACGGCGTCGGCTACACCCGTCACACCAATCTGTCCAACGACAGCCGCATCGCCGCGCAGCTGGGCGTCACGCTCGACAAAAAATGGTCGGCCGTGGTGCAGGTACTGCTCGAACGGCGCTACGACTACAGCTACAAGCCGACCGTCGAATGGGCCAACGTCAAATACCAGGTCACGCCAGACCTGGCGCTGCGCGTGGGCCGCATCGCCCTGCCGATCTTCATCGGCGCGGACTATCGCAAGGTGGGCTATGCCTATCCCTGGGTGCGCACGCCGGTCGAAGTCTACGGCGGTATGCCGATCACCAACAGCGACGGCGCCGACATCAGCTATCGCTGGCGCGCCTTCGGCATGAAGCACGTCACCCAGGCTTTCTACGGCGGCACCGACATCACGCTCACCGACACCACCAGCGTCAAGGCCAGTGGCCTGGCCGGTATCAGCCACACGGCCGAAGTGGGCGCGCTGAGCGTACGCGCCAGCGCCTTTGGCGCCACCGTCAATACCAATATCGCGCGCGAGCTGTTTGACGGCTTCCGCCAGTTCGGGCCGCCCGGCGTCGCGATCGCCGACCGCTACGACGTCATCGACAAGCGCATCGCGGCCGCCACCGTCGGCGTCAATTACGATCCGGGCAAGTGGTTCCTGATGTCCGAGATCGGCTACATGAATGGCCATTCCTTCCTGGCCAAGTCGCATGCCATGTACGTCAGCGCAGGCTACCGCGCCGGCCCGTTCACCACCTACGGCACCTATTCGAAGGTCAAGGCCAGGGACCCGAACCGCCATCCCGGCCTGTCGCTGCAAGGCTTGCCGCCGCCTTACGCCAACGCCGCCATGCAACTCAACGGGGGTCTGAACCACCTGCTGCAGGCGATCCCGACCCAGGACACCTACGCCGCGGGCGTGCGCTGGGACTTCCTGCCCAGCATGGCGCTCAAGCTCCAGTACGACCACGTCACGCCGCGCGACGGCTCGCGCGGCTCGCTGATCAATTCGCAGCCGGGTTTCCGTTCGGGCCGCACGGTCCACGTCACGAGCGCGGTGCTCGACTTTGTGTTCTGAGGAGACCGGCATGCGCATCTCCCCGTTCACATGCCTTGCCGCTGCCCTGGCGCTGGCCGCGCCCTTGGCCACGGCCGGCGAACTGGTGGTCATCGTCTCGGCCAGGAGCCCGGTGTCGGTGCTGCGCCAGGACCAGGTGGCCGACATCTTCCTGGGCCAGATCGCCAATTTCCCCGGCGGGCTGGAAGCTGTCGCCCTCGACCAGCGCATCGGTTCGCCTGAACGCGACGAGTTCTATGCCAAGGTCACGGCGAAGTCGCCGCCGCTGGTGAAGGCTTACTGGAGCAAGATGATTTTCACGGGACGCGGACAGCCGCCCAGGGAAGTGGCCGGCAGCGCTGAGATCCGCAAACTGGTGGCCGAGAATCCCTCCCTGATCGGCTACATCGATAAATCGGCGCTCGACCCGAGCGTCAAGGCCGTCCTGCTGGTCCGCTGATGGACAGCGCAGCGAAGCCCTTACCGGGCCGGCGCGCCCGTCTGCGCCGGCTGCTCGGTCACGGGCTGGAAACCCATATCTCGCTGCCGCTGTTCGCGGCGCTGCTGCTGGTGGTCATCTGGACGACGACCGCGCACTTCATCGATGTCGACCGCGCCACCGCGCAAGCGGCCGCGCGCGAATCGAGCCGCGAACTGATCGACACCTACGAAGCCCAGGTCCAGCGCAACCTGGGCGGCATCGACCAGACCCTCAAGGTGCTCAAGTACGCGGTCGAACTGAAGGGAGCGGAGGGCGCCCTGCCCGCCCTGAACCAGCAAGGCTTGCTGCCTTCGGGGCTGGTGTTCGTGGTCAGCATCGCCGACAGCGACGGCATGGTCGTGGCCAGCAATCCGCCGGCCACGACCATCGATGTCTCGGGCCAGGGCTACTTTGCCTTCCACCGCGAGGCCGACACCAATTCGCCCTATGTCAGCCAGACCCTGCGCGACGCCGCCAATCCCGAATGGCACTTGCATTTCACGCGCCGCCTGAACAACGCCCAGGGCGAATTCGCCGGCGTCGCCATCGTGGAAGTGGACCCGGCCTACTTCACCAGCGTCTATGAACGTTCGCGCCAGGGCGAGCACGGCGCGCTCGGCCTGTATGGCGCCGACGGCGTGTTCCGCGCCCTGCGCATCGGCGACAAGGTCTCGTGGGGCATGGCCGCGCCCATCGACAATCCCAAACACGAAGCGGGCGAACTGCTGACCAATCCCTGGGACCGCGTGCGCCGGTATACCAGCAAGCGCAAGCTGCACGGCTTCAACCTGACCGCCATCGTCGGCCTGGCCGAACACGAACAGATGGCCGCCTTCGAACACCAGCGCCGCAACTACCTGTGGGTGGCCGGCAGCGGCAGCGCCCTGCTGGTCATCATTGTCGGCCTGGTGGGCCTGTGGTCCTACCAGCTCACGCGCACGCGGCGGCGCATCCGGCGCGCGCAGGAAACCTACGCCGCCGCGTCCGAGGCGAGCCTGGATGCCTTCTTCGTCATGCGCAGCGTGAGCGGCGAGAACGGCGCCATCATCGACTTCATCATCGAGGCCACCAATACGCGCGCCGAGAAACTGGCGGGCCTGTCCAAGCAGCAACTGCGCGGCAAGAGCCTGGCCGACGTGCTGCCCGCCTACATCAGCAACGGCATTTTCGAGGACCTGGTGCGGGTCACCCTGATCGGCGGCGTGCACGAGGCGGAATGGCAGGCCGAGGCCCTGCCGCACAAGGAGCAATGGCTGCACCGGCAAGTGGTGGCGGTCGAAGGCGGCGTGGTGGCCATCGTGCGCGATATCACCGAACGCAAGGTCACCGAACAGCACATCCGCCACATCGCCCATCATGACGACCTGACCGGCCTGCCCAACCGCAGCCTGATCCGCGACCGCCTGGACCAGGCCATCCTGCATGCGCAGCGCCGCAACCGCAGCGTGGCCGTGGCCTTCATCGACCTCGATGGCTTCAAATTGGTCAACGACGGCCTGGGACACAATGCCGGCGACGAACTGCTCAAGGTGGTCGGCGCGCGCATGCTGCACTGCCTGCGGCGCGAAGACACCCTGGGCCGCTTCGGCGGCGACGAATTCGTCATCATCCTGGCCGACCAGACCGACAACCCGCTGCTGCTGGCGCCCATCCTGGAAAAAATCCGCCAGGCCGTGCACGAACCGGTGATGGTGGCAGGCCAGGAAGTTCAGGTCAGCTGCAGCATGGGCGTGGTGATGTATCCGCGCGACGGCGGCGACCCGAACACCCTGATGATGAACGCCGACGCCGCCATGTACCGGGCCAAGGAGATGGGCAAGAACATCTTCCAGTTCTACACCCGCGAAATGAACGCCAGCGTCGAACAGAAGCTGGTGCTGCTCGAAGGCTTGCGCAGCGCGCTCGACGAAGGCCAGTTCCACCTGCTGTACCAGCCCAAGGTGGACCTGCGCACGGGTCTGATCCTGGGCGTGGAGGCGCTGATCCGCTGGCAGCATCCCGAACACGGCATGGTGTCGCCGCTGCGCTTCATCGGCCTGGCCGAGGAAAGCGGCCTGATTATCGCCATCGGCGACTGGGTGCTGCGCACGGCCTGCCGCCAGAACAAGGCCTGGCAGGATGCCGGCCTGGCCCCGATCACCATGTCGGTTAATGTGTCGCCGCGCCAGTTCGAGGAAAAGCGCCTGGTCGAGCGGGTGGCCAACGCGCTGCAGGAAACCGGCTTGCAGCCTGCCCTGCTGGAACTGGAGGTCACGGAAAGCCTGATCATGCGCGACCTGGCGCAATCGGTCGAGAAAATGCGCGAGCTCGAGGCCATGGGCATCTCGCTGTCGATCGACGACTTCGGCACCGGCTATTCGAGCCTGTCCGCGCTCAAGTCCTTCCCCATCAGCAGCCTGAAGATCGACAAGACGTTTGTGAGCGAACTGGCGGACAACCTGGACGACCAGGCCATCGCCATGGCCGTCATCTCGCTGGGCCACAAGCTCAATTTGCGCGTGATCGCCGAAGGTGTGGAGACCGAACAGCAGTGCAATTTTTTGCGCGACAACGATTGCGACGAGATGCAGGGCTATCTGTTCAGCCCTCCGGTGCCGGCCACCCGCATCCACTCCCTGCTGGCCGAACAGGCGCGCCTGCTGGCCGACGCCGACGCCGTGGCGGTCAGTCCGGTGCAGGGCCACGATGCGTAAGTTGCTCCATTTCCTGCTCCATTTCCTGCTCGGCGCCGAGCCCAGGCTGCGGCGCCTGACCGCCTACTGGATCGCGGCAGGCCTGTTCTACCTGCTTAGCATGGTGCTGCTGAACGCGCAGGTCCGGATCGGCACGGCATCGGCCGAAGGCGCCTTCGTCCTGACCTGGTTCGCCGCCATTGGCGTGCTGGTGTTTTTCATCCTGGTGCGCGGCAGTACCGCCCTGGGCATCCCGCCCTGGCAGCTGGCCGTCTCGCAAGCCATGTTCGCGATCCTGTGCGATATCGGCGCCTACGCCGTCATGGGACCGGTGCGTGGGGCCTCGCTCACGGTGCTGCTGGTGATTATCGTGTTCTGCACCTTTTCCCTGCGGCCGCGCGCGACCCTGGCGCTGTCGGCCTTCGCGGTGGCCACCCTGGGACTGACCATGGCCTGGATGGTGGCGCACGACCCGCAGCGCTATCCGGCCAAGGTGGAGCTGGTGCACTTCGCGATTGCCTCCTGCTCGCTGCTGGCGGTGGCCATCCTGATCGGCGAAATGAGCAAGATGCGGTCGAGCATGAAGCGCCAGCGGGAAGAACTGATGACGGCCCTCGGCAAGATCCAGATCCTGGCCACGGTCGACGAACTGACCTCGCTGGCCAACCGGCGCTACATGAATGAAGTGCTCAGCGCCGAGGAGCGGCGCGGCCACAAGCCAGGCGAAAAGATGTGTATCGCCCTGCTCGACATCGACTTCTTCAAGTCGGTGAACGACCATTTCGGGCATGCGGGCGGGGATACGGTGCTGCGCAATTTCGCGGCGGCGGCGCGTACCCAGCTGCGCGCAGTGGACGTGCTGGCGCGCTGGGGCGGCGAAGAATTCCTGTTGCTGCTGCCCGATACGGGGCTCGACGAAGCCGAGGCGGCCCTGGAGCGGATGGCCGATGCGGTCAAGGCGATCAAGATTCCCGAATTCGACCTGCAGCGTACGATCACGTTTTCGGCCGGACTGGTGGAAAGGCAGGCAGGCGAGCCCTTCGCCGAGACCATCAGCCGCGCGGACCGGGCCATGTATAAGGCCAAGGCCGCGGGACGCAATATGGTGGTCAGGGCGTAGGGCCGAGCAAACGCTTGATCAGCGCATCGGGATCGGATTCGACCTGCATCAGGTGCGCGTGCTGCGGCCTGACGAAGCCTTCCAGCAGCAAATGCCCCATGAAGCCGACCAGCTGGTCGTAAAAGCCGCCCGCATTGAGCACGCCCACCGGCTTGCTGTGGATGCCCAGCTGCAGCCAGGTCAGCATTTCGAACAGTTCTTCCAGGGTCCCCATCCCTCCCGGCATGGCGATGAAGCCATCGGACAGCTCGGCCATCATGGCTTTGCGTTCGTGCATGTCCTTGACCACGAACAGGCGCGTCAGGCCCGGATGGGCCAGTTCGCGTTCGACCAGCTGGCGCGGAATCACGCCGGTCGCCTCGCCGCCCAGGCGCAGCACTTCGTCGGCGATGGTTCCCATCAGGCCGACATTGCCGCCGCCATAGACCAGCCCGATATTGTGTTCGACCAGCGCGCGGCCCATGGCGCGCGCCGCGTCGGCATAGAACGGCGAGGCGCCGGGATTGGCGCCGCAGTAGACAGCGATCGCCTTCATTCGTCCTCGAGTTCTTCCTTCGCCGCCTCGACGTCCAGGCGTTCCATGGCGTCGCGCGCTTCGACGGCGGCAGCTTCCTCGTACAGCTTGACGGCGTCGTCCATCTTCTTTTTGCCGTCCAGCTTGACGAGCGCATTGGCGTATTCGATGCGGCCGATCGCGGTGTCGGGATTGAGCTCGATGGCCTTCTTGAAAGCCTTGTAGCCCTCTTCCTTTTTCACGGCATAGGTCAGGCCGCCGATCATGGCGCCCACGCTGTCGATGATCTCGGCGTGGAAGGCGCCCAGCGCGATGTGCGCGTCCGAATGCTTGGGCGCGAGCTTGATGGCTTTATCCAGGCTGGCGCGCACCTTGGGCGCGATGCCCTGGGCCAGCGCCTTGACGATGGAAATGCCCTGGGCATAGCGGCCCAGCGCATACGCATGCCAGTAGTAGCCGGACGGGTTGTCGGGCTGCTCGGCCTGCTGGCGTTCGCAGCGTTCGGCCACTTCCTCGAACATGGCGATCTTTTTCTTGTCGTTCTTTTCCAGGTAGGTGGCGTACATGCAGCTGGCCTTGTGCGCGACCGCGTAGCCATCCACGCCGGCGTCCAGGCCCAGCTTGGTGGCCTTTTCAAAATCGCCCGCGTGAAAAGCGATCCAGGCATCGACCAGCGCCGCCTTTTTCGGGAACGGCTCCGCATCGCCCACGTGCAGGCGCGCCCATTCCTTTTTCAGGCTGGCGGCGGTATACACGTAAGCGTCGTCGGGATGCGGAAATTTGGTCCATGCCATGGCGGTCTCCTTACTTGAGTTGTTTGAGATATTCTTCGGACAGTTTTTCGAACAGCAGGTGGGTGTCGCCGCGCAGGTAGGGGCCGATCAGCGACAGCACCTGATAGCAGCCGCGCGCCAGGGCGTCGGACATGGCTTGCTGTTCGGTGTACTTGCGGGGGTTGCGTACGTATTCGTAGGACAGCCAGTAGGTGGCGACCACCACCATATTGGTGGCCAGGGCGCTGATGTCGGCGTCCGACGCTTCGAGCGATTTCTCGCTGCGCAGGTCTTCGCACAGCTGGCGCGCGACCTTGATCTTGTGGGCCAGGATCAGCTTGAAATGCAGTTCGAGCTTGCGGTTGCGCGACAGCAGGTCGTTCAGGTCGCGGTAAAAGAAGCGGTAGCGCCATACCAGCTCGAACATCAGGTGCAGGTACAGCCACACGTCCTCGATGTTGGAGCGGCGCCCGTCCGGCACTGTGAGGATGCGTTCGATCTCGGCTTCGAACTGCACGAAGATCGAGTTGACGATGTCATCCTTGTTGCGGAAGTGGTAGTACAGGTTACCCGGCGAGATGTTCATCTCTTCGGCGATGACCGTGGTCGTGATGTTCGGCTCGCCGAACTCGTTAAACAGCCGCAAGGACAACTCGAGGATGCGTTCGCGCGTGCGGCGTGGTGCTTTCTGTAGCATAGCTGGCGGTCTCAGTTTTTCTGACGCAAGCATAACACCGAAACCGTGGGCAGGAACAGTCACGAATGGGCCACCTTCAGATAGCGCTCCAGATCGTCGAGCGTCTGGCGCAGGCGGGCCAGGGCCTGGCGCGACGGCGCCTGCTGGACCAGCTGCAAGCTGGTGTCGCGCAGCACGCCCAGCTTGAGCTTGAGGCCATGGCGTTCCAGCTTGGGCGCGATCTCGGCGCGCCGCTCGAGCAGCATCAGGCGCGTGTTCTGGTAAGCCTGCTCGCACATGCGGCGCCGGTTCGAATAGCTGAAGATATTCGTGAAAAACAGCTCGGCATCGTCCTGGTTCGGCTGGAACAGCAGGATATCGACGTGCGGATGGCTCTTTTCGTAGCTGGCCATGCCCGAGGCGATGCGCGAATGGAGTATCGAGCGCAGGGTTTGCGAGAGCACGTCGAGCAGGCCGCCCGAGGACAGCTTGCTGACCGCGTCGCGCGAATTGTAGGGGACGATGGCGTTCACGCAGAACAGCACGTCGACCTTCGCTTCGAGCGCGATGGAGGCGTGCATGCTCTTGCGCACCGCGCCGTCGACGAAGTGGTGGCCATGGATGTCGACCGGCGGGAACAGGCCCGGCACCGCCGCGCTGGCCTGGACCGCCTTGGAAATGGGGGTACTGTCCCAGGGCGCCTCGCCAAAGCGCACCGCTTCGCCGGTATCGAGGTCGGTGGCCACGATGACCAGCTTGTGGCGCAGCTTGCGGAAGTCGTTCGTGCGGCCGCCCTTGGCGAAGGTGGCCTTCATGTAATGGTGGATGCCCTCGCCCGACAGGATGCCGGCCGGGAGCGCCTCCTTGAAGCGCTCGAAGGAGGCGAACACGCTCTTGCGGTGGCGGACATAGTGGAACAGCGACGAGGCCAAGAGGCCAGGCACCATGGCCAGGCGCTTGGTGATTTCGGCGCTGGCCGGGCGCAGCAGGATCTCGGGCTTGAACAGGGCCGCGCCGTCGGCCGCTTCGACGTCGCTCTCGATGAACAGGCGGCACATCTGGTGCGGGCTGATGCCATTGGCCAGGGCCGCGGCAATGATGCCGCCGGCGCTGATGCCGACGTAGATGTCGGCCTCGTTCACGTCCAGGCCTTCGATCGATTCTTCCAGCGCGGCCAGCACGCCGATTTCGTAGACGGCCGCCAGCGGGCCGCCGCCGGCCAGGGCCAGGCCGATCCGGGGTTTCTTGCCTTGTTCTGTATTGACGCTCATGTGCTCTTGCTTCCAGGTTCAACGTAAAAAGGGCCTGCGCACGCACAGGCCCTTCCATCAGAGCACCCTTCCCCCAGACCCGGCTTGCGGCAAGCCAGGGGTGAAGACCGGGGGAAGCCGGTGCGCCGTATTACGCTGCGCTGGTCGAATCGACTGGCGCAGCGTTGGTTTTTGCAGCAGCTTTCTTGGGAGCGGCCTTCTTCGGTGCGGCTGCCTTGACGGCGATTTTCTTGGCGGCCGGCTTGGCGGCTGGCTTGGCGGCTACCTTTTTCGCTGCTGGCTTGGCGGCAACTTTCTTGGCGGCTGGCTTGACGGCAGCTTTTTTGGCGGCTGGCTTGGCAGCGGCTTTAACGGCAGGAACTTTCTTGCCGGTAGCAGCGGCGACGGCGCGGCTCAGCTGCTCGACGCGGCGGGTCAGTTCCTGGATGTCTTTCTGGGTTGGCACACCGATGGTCGACAGGGCGCGGGCAACGCGGTCTTCGAAGACCTGTTCCAGCTTGTCCCACGAACCGGAAGCCTGCTTCGATACGCCGTCGGCGACCTTGGTCACGGTGTCGGTGACTTCGGAGACTTTGTCTTCGGCCATCGAACGGGTGCGGCGCTGCAGGTTGGTGCCTTCTTCGACCAGCTTGTTGAATACGCGGCCGCCTTCTTCCTGGGCCTTGGCGAATGCGCCCAGGCCTGCTTGCCAGATCTGGTGAGCGGAGGTGCGAACAGCGCTAGCCAATTGTTTGTCTTCGGTTTTTGCCAGTGTCTTGAGTTTCTTAACCATTGTGAGCTCCCAGAGTATGTGTGTGATTCGAGGTCATTACCTTTTTTGATGAGACCATTTTAGAGAGCAAAAATAGAGATCGGATACTAAAGGGATAGAGAACGGCTTCTAAATCGCCGTATCGCGCAACAAGAATGCGCAAGACTTCTTGCCAATCGTGCATTCACCTGCAATGATTGACGGATCATTTCACACAACCAGAATAGGGAGACCACGATGCAGTATTTTGTCACGGGAGCGACTGGATTTATCGGAAAGCGGTTGGTGAAGAAGCTGTTGTCCCGCAAAGGAAGCGTGGTCTACTTCCTGATGCGCGAACAAAGCAAGGACAAAGTCCCTGCCCTGCTCGAATACTGGGGCACCACCAAGGCGCGCGCCATTCCCGTATTTGGCGACCTGCGTTCGGCCAAGCTGGGCGTCTCCAAGGACGACATCAAGAAGCTGGCCAAGACCATCGACCACTTCTTCCACCTTGCCGCCATCTATGACATGAGCGCCGACGCCGAAGACCAGGTCGCGGTCAACGTCGACGGCACCCGCAACACCGTGGAACTGGCCAACGCCATTTCTGCCGGCTGCCTGCATCACGTATCCTCGATCGCCGCCGCCGGCATGTACGAAGGGATCTTCCGCGAAGACATGTTCGACGAAGCCGAAGGCCTGGACCATCCCTACTTCGCCACCAAGCACGACTCCGAAAAAATCGTCCGCCTCGAAACCAAGGGCGCCTTCCGCGTCTACCGTCCCGGCATGGTGGTGGGCGACTCCGTCACCGGCGAAATGGACAAGGTCGACGGCCCCTACTACTTCTTCAAGCTGATCCAGCGCATCCGCCAGCTGCTGCCGCCATGGATGCCGACCATCGGCATCGAGGGCGGGCGCATCAACATCGTCCCGGTCGACTTCGTGGTGGGTGCCATGGACCACATCGCCCACCAGCCCAAGCTGGACGGCCAGTGCTTCCACCTGACCGACCCCGAGCCGATGCGGGTCGGCGAAGTGCTCAATGTGTTCTGCCGCGCCGCCCATGCGCCGACCATGAGCATCCGCATCAACGCCGCGCTGCTGGGCTTCATTCCGAAATCGATCAAGAAGGGCATCATGTCGCTCTCGCCGGTGCGGCGCGTGCGCGACGCCCTGATGAAGGACCTGGGCCTGCCGTCGGACCTGATGGGCTTCGTGAACTACCCTACCCGCTTCGACAGCCGCGAAACGCAGCGCGCCCTGAAGGGCAGCGGCATCGCCTGTCCGCCGCTGGAAAAATACGCGGCCCCAATCTGGGACTACTGGGAACGCAACCTCGACCCTGACCTGTTCATCGACCGCACCCTGCGCGGCACGGTGGTCGGCAAGGTCGTGCTGATCACGGGCGGCTCGTCGGGCATCGGCCTGGCCGCGGCGCACAAGATCGCCGAAGCGGGCGCCACCACCATCATCTGCGGGCGCGACGAGGACAAGCTGGCCGAAGCGGCCAAGGAAATCCGCGACCGTGGCTTTGAAGTGACCACCTACGCGGCCGACGTGGCCGACATGGCCGACTGCGACCGCTTCGTGCAGCTGCTGATCGACAACCATGGCGGCGTCGACGTCCTGGTCAACAACGCGGGCCGCTCGATCCGCCGCGCGATCGAGGCCAGCTACGACCGCTTCCACGATTTCGAGCGCACCATGCAGCTGAACTACTTCGGCTGCCTGCGCCTGACCATGGGCCTGCTGCCGAAGATGATCGCGCAAAAACGCGGCCACATCATCAACATCTCGTCGATCGGTGTGCTGACCAACGCACCGCGCTTCTCGGCCTACGTGGCCTCGAAAGCGGCGCTGGAAGCCTGGACCCGCTGCGCCTCGTCGGAACTGTCGGACGTGGGCATCAAGTTCACGACCATCAACATGCCGCTGGTGCGCACCCCGATGATCGCCCCGACCAAGATCTACCAGAACGTTCCGACGCTGGCACCGGAGGAAGCGGCCGACATGATCGCCGAAGCGATCGTCTACAAGCCGGTACGGATCGCAACGCGTGTCGGCGTGTTCGGCCAGGTGCTGCACGCGCTGATGCCGCGCGTGGCGCAGATCGTGCTGAACACCACGTTCCGCATGTTCCCGGATTCGGATGCGGCCAAGGGCGGCGACAAGAAAGCGCCGCAGATGAGTTCCGAGCAGATCGCCATGCAACAACTGCTGCGCGGCGTCCACTTCTAAGCTTTGCTTTCTGACAGGGGACTGTCCCAGGTTTATAGGAAATTCTTTCCTATAAACCTGGGACAGTCCCCTGGAGGGAAGCAATTATTTGGTGGCGGGACAGGCCACGTTCCAGGGGTCGTACTCGGTGCCGCTGCGGCGGATCCAGATCTTCACTGCCGTCCGGTGGTCGCTGGCGTAGCCCAGCTCCACCATCTCCTCCGTATTTTTCCCCGACGTTCCCACCCCGATCGATGCCAGTCCGAAGTTGAAGGACCGGGCGCCGGCGCAGGCCGAATTGCCGGCCATGAGCAGGCGTGCGCGCGCCAGCACGTTGGCATGCTGCTCCAGCACCGAAATGAGCTCCGTGTCGGGCATGCGGTTGAGCAGCGTGGCGGCGCTGGCCGAGGGCCTGCACCCCCCTTTTTGCAGCCAGACGAATTCGGTCCGCTGCGGCATCACGCTCCATTCCTTCTCAAAACTGAAGCGGATGCGCGTCATGCGGCACAGGGTGCGCAGGCCGCGCCGAGGCATGGCATCGACGTGCGCGCCGCTTGCCGTAAATACCGGCTGGGCCGCGTGGTCGTCCGGGAATGTGGCGCGGTAGAAGGCGTGGAAGCTGCTCTTTTGCGCTTCCGGGACGTCAGCGGCCAGCGCGGCGGCCGGCAGCAGCATCGCGAGGGCGAACAGCCGGATCAATGCGCAAGCGCCGGCGGCTTGTTCGCGTCGCCGCCACCGTGCAGCTGTGCGTGCAGCTTGAAGCCTTCGCGGATGTTCTCTCGCAGGACCGCGCCCTTCCACGGCTTGGTATAGAAGCGGTCGATGGCGCCGTGGTTGATGGCGGCCATGATCGGCGTCAGGTCGGCATACGCCGAGAGCATGATGCGGAAGGTGTCCGGACACAGGTTCTTGACCCGCTCCATGAACTCGGTCCCGCTCATGAGCGGCATGCACTGGTCGCACAGGATCACGTGCACCTTGTAGCGCGCCAGGATGTCGAAGCCTTCGGCCGCCGTCTGCGCGGTCAGGATGCGGTAGCCGTCCTGCCCCAGGAAGTCCGACAGCACGTCGAGCATGAAGGCGTCGTCGTCCACGATCAGCAGCGTCTGCTGGCCGACAATCATGTCGTCCACCGGCGCCGACAGCGACTTGCCGTCGGCGAGCATCATTTCGAAGTCGGCTTCGGGCACCGGCTTGCTGAAGTAGTAGCCCTGCATTTCGTCGCAGCCGTGGCGGCGCAGGTAGGCCAGCTGGGCGTCGCGCTCGACGCCTTCGGCGATCACCTGCAGCTTCAGGCTGTGCGCCATGTTGATGATGGCCAGGACGATGGCCGCGTCGTCCGGGTTGCTGGTCACTTCGCGCACGAAGGCGATGTCGATCTTGAGCTTGTCGATAGGGAAGCGCTTCAGGTAGGCCAGGCTGGAATAGCCGGTGCCGAAATCGTCGATCGAAATCTGGATTCCCAGCGCCTTCAGGTTGCGCAGCACGGTGATGGTGCTTTCCGCGTTCGACATCAGCGAGCTTTCGGTCAGCTCCAGCTCCAGCAGTTCGGGCGCGATCTCGTGCACCTTGATCGCCTTGAGCACTTCTTCCTCCAGGCCGCCGACGAAGAACTGGATGCCCGACACGTTGACCGACAGGTGCACCGGCCCGGTCTTGGACTTGCCCCATTTGCTGATCATGCGGCACGCTTCGTTGAGCACCCAGGTGCCCACCTTGACGATCAGCCCCGTCTCTTCGAGGATGGGGATGAACAGCGCCGGCGACACCATGCCGTGGCCGGGACGCTTCCAGCGGATCAGCGCTTCGGCGCCGCTGATGCGGCCCGAGCCGATATGCACCTTCGGCTGCAGGTACAACACGAACTCCTCGTTTTCGATCGCGCGGCGCAGGGCGTTTTCCAGGTCCAGGCGCGCCAGCGACTGCGCATTCATTTCGGCGGTGAAGAAGCGGAAGGCGTCGCGCCCTGCTTCCTTGGCGCGGTACATGGCGGTGTCGGCGTATTTGATCAGGTCATCGGCGTCAAGCCCGTCGTCGGGATAGATGGTGATGCCGATGCTGGCCGTGACGGTCACTTCGTGCCCGTCGAGCATGAAGGTGCGGCGCAGCGATTCGCGGATTTTCTCGACCACCGACACGGCCGTCTGCGGCCCTTCCGGCAGCATCAGGATGGCGGCGAATTCGTCGCCGCCGAAACGGCCGATGGTGTCGCGCACGCGCAGGCAGTCGACCAGGCGGCTGGAGAACTGGCGCAGCAGTTCGTCGCCGCAGGGGTGGCCCAGCGTGTCGTTGATGTTCTTGAAGCGGTCGATGTCGAGGAACAGCAGGCCGACGGCCCAGCCATGTTCGGCCGCCTGCTCCAGCGCGCGCGTGAGCGCCGAATAGAACTGGCTGCGGTTCGGCAGGCCGGTCAGGGTATCGAAGTGGGCCAGCTTGAGCAGGCGCAGTTCGGCTTCCTTGCGCTCGGTGATGTCGCGCGCCACCGCCACCAGGATCCAGCCCGATCCCGAACGCAGGGTGCGGCGCTGCACTTCCACCGCCACCTTGGTGCCGTCCTTGCGCTGTACCTGCAGTTCGGCCATCGCCCCGGACTGGTCGCCGGCCAGCAGGTTGTCGTACAGGTCCTGCAGGCGCGCGATTTCGGCCGGTTTCGGCCCGGCCGAGCCGAGCGCCAGGAAGTCGTCGCGTTCGTAGCCCAGCATGCGGCAGGCGGTCGCGTTCACGTCCACGAAGCACATGCCGGAGCGGTCGATCAGGAAAATGGCGTCGGCGGTGGCGTCCATGGCCGTGCGGAAGCGGCGCAGGTCTTCGTCGAGGCGGATGCGCGCCGCCATGTCGGCCGTCAGCTGGGCGTGGTGGCGCTTGATTTCTTCGTACAGCAGCAGGTTTTCGTAGGCCACCGCGATCTGCGCGCTGACCGTGACGGCCACCCGTTCGTCGACTTCGGAAAAGCTGTTGGCGCCCAGCTTGTCGACCAGGTACAGCCAGCCGTGCACCCGTTCGCGCGATGAAATCGGCACGCCCAGGAAGGAATGGATGGGCGGATGCGAGGACGGCAGCCCGATCGAGCGCGGATCGCCGTCGATGCCGTCGACGCGCACCGGCAGGCGCTGTTCGAGCAGGGTATTGAGCACGCCCATGCGGGGCGTACCGGCCACGGCGCGCGCCTGGCCTTTTTCGCCGGTCGATGAAAAATAACTCAGTTCGTCGGCGCCTTCGTCGAGCACGCCGATGCAGGCGTACTTCGAGACGCAGATATTCTGCGCCACCCGGCAGCCGATTTCCACCAGCGCGGCCGGGTCGCGTTCGGCGCCCAGTTCGATGAGCGAGGTCAGGCGCAGGCTCACCGCCTGCAGGCTGGACAGGGAACTCGACAGGCGGTCGGTCATCTGCGCCAGGTCGAACGAGGGTTGCGGCGTGGTGCCGTCGCTGGCCATGCGCGACAGGACCTGGGTGCTCGATTCGACTTCGACCAGGTATTCGGCGACCGTATTGTCGATCACGAACATGCGGTTCGGTTCGGTGGCCGCCGGCGTGTGCGGGTGGCTATAGACCGGCGCGTCGGCCGGTTCGGTGATGCCCAGCGCCTCGTGCACGGTGCGCAGGATGACGTCCGGGTCGGACGGCTTGGGCAGCACCCAGCGCACGCCGCATTCGATCGCCATCTGGTTCGCTTCCTTCTCGCGGTAGGTGGCGGTATAGAAAATGACGGGCAGGTCGGCCGTGGCCGGATCGCTGTGCAGCCGGGTGACGAATTCGTAACCATCCATGTTCGGCATCAGGATGTCCGAGATGACCAGGTCGGGCCGCTCGGCATGCACCATCTTGAGGCCTTCGAGGCCGTTCGCCGCTTCGATCAGGCGGTGGCCGCCATAGCCGAGCAGCGTCATCAGGAATTCGCGGTTCAGGACATGGTCGTCCACGATCAGGATGGTGGCCTGGCCCGGCTTGGCCGCGCCGCCCTCGTGCGTGACCGGCTCGGCCGCCGGCGCGGGCAGGAAGGTCTCGATTTCGGCGACGAAGGTATCGGGCTCGATCGGTTTGCCGATGTAGCCGTCGAAGCCGGCATCGAGCAAGCGTTCGCGGTCGCCCACCATGGCCAGCGCGGTCACGGCCAGCACCGGAACATGGGCCAGGGCCGGATCGCCTTTCAGGGCGGCCACCACGCCGTAGCCGTCGAGCTTGGGCAGATGGATATCGCAAATGATGAGGTCGGGACGGGTCTGGCGCGCGGTGTCGACGCCGCTCACGCCGTCGCTGGCCATCAATGGGGTATAGCCGAACGCCGTCAGCAGATACACCATCAACTCCATGTTGGTTGGATTGTCTTCGATGATAAGGATGCGTGCCGACACTATTGCGCTCCTGTGCTCGCCAAAGCGTGCTGGTTGGTAGCACTTTTACTCTTCCCGGTCGCGGTCCGAGTACTTCTAAAACTCACAGAAAATCACCAAGGCTCAAGTGATGAGCAGCTGTCCATGACAGTGCCTTCAGTTCGACTGTATCACGCCTTCAAGGCTTGTTGCTAAACAATATTTAGCGTGCGCGGGTCGCTGCAATCTCTTGCATCAGGCAATCGAGAATGCGCCCATTGCGGCCCATCGCCACGTGCCCTATTCCGCCGAATTCGATGTGCCGCGCGCCCGGCAGTACGCTCGAGGTCTGGGGTGCGACAATATTGTCGTGGTGGGTGAAGATGGAAGTGATCAGGGCCCGCGTGGCGGGGGTCTCGGAAGCGGCAAGAGCGCGTATCCATGCGCTTTCCGGGGCATCGGAGGCCGCTTTCGCGCGCCGCATCTGGGCCGCGTTGCGCCCCACGCCGAACGCGGCCAGGCTGGTGCCGTGATGGGGCGTGCCGAGCGTGATGACGCGCGCCACCTGCACGCTGCCGTGGGCGCGCATATATGCACGTGCGACCAGGCCGCCCATGCTGTGCGCCACAATAATGACGGACGATGTGTTGGTTTTTTCGCACAGTGACGCGACCGCGCGCGCGACGAGCGGCACGTAATCGTCGATATCGCCCATCACCGGCTCGAGGTCGAGCGAAGCGTGGCTTATGCACGCTGCATCAAGGCGCGGCAGCAAGTGGGTCCAGTAGCCGCTGTTGCAACCGTAACCATGCAGCAGCAGCACCGGCGGATGCACACTATTGGTATTGATTTTTTCATGCGCGGCGGCGCGCGCCATGAACCAGGACGTATGCAGCAGCGTGGCCATGAATTCTTCGGCGAACAGCGCCAGGCGCCCGGCCAGGCCGATGCGAAAATCGTCCGGCGTCGGGCTGGCGAAGCGCGCCGTGAGCAGGAAGTTATTCGCCGTGATCAGCATGCGCACCAGCACCACGAACAGCAGCGCGCAGGCGGCGCCCTGCCACCACGCCTCCACCACGCCTGAGCGGACCAGGGCCCAGGCCAGCGCCACGGCCACCGCGGCCTGCAGCAGCAGGATCAGGCGCAGGATCCGGCGCGCGCTCATGGCCCTTAGGCCACCAGGCGCGCGGCCGGCTTGCCGGTGAGGTCCCGGGCCAGGGTGCTGGCCAGGCGCGCCGTGATGCCATAGATCGACAGCTGCGGATTGGCCCCGATCGAGGTCGGGAACAGCGAACCGTCATGCACCGACAGGTTGGCCAAGCCATGGTAGCGGCCATTGGCGCCCACCACGCCCAGCTTCGTGTCGTCGGACATGGTGCAGCCGCCCATCACGTGCGCCGACACCACGCGCGTGATGTGTTCCCGGTACGACAGCGCGGCGATGGCGCTCTTGGCGGCAGCCCAGCTGGTGTACCGTTGCGCGTGTTCATGCACCGGCAGCACCGAAGTGGCGCCGGCCGCGAACTGGATCTCGGCCATCGACAGCAAGGCGCGCTTGACGCCGTCCCAGACAAAGCCGCTGATCGGGTAGTCGAGCACCGCCGAACCGTCGCCGCCCAGGCCCACGCTGCCGCCGCGCGCATCGTCGTGGAAGCCGTCGCGCAGCAGCGCCAGCAAGCCATGCACGTGCGGGAATTCCTGCATGGTGCGGGCGTGGGCCTCGCCAAAGCCGGCCATGGTGGTCGACAGCAGCAGCGGATGCAGGGGCGGTGCTTCGAGCTTGTAGCCGATCGGGCCATCGATGGCTTGGGTATCGAGGAAGTGGTCGGAATAGATCGTTTGCGGCGCGCCGGCAAAGCCGTCCACGCGCTGGGTGAAGAAGCCGGCCGATATCACGGTCGGGTGCAGGAAGGTGCGCTTGCCCAGCAAGCCATGCGGGTCGGGCGCGCCCGAGCGCAGCAGCAGCGCCGGCGAATTGATCGCGCCGCCGGCCACCACGAAGTGTTTCGCGCGCACCGTGATGGTGTGGCCGTTCGGCGCCAGGCCGCTCGCGTCGAGCGCGTGGATGACCAGGCTGTCGACCTTGTCACCCTTGAACACCAGCTGCTGCGCGCGGGCGCGCGTGAGCAGCGTGGCCTGGTGGTCCAGGGCCGACGGGATGGTGGTCACCAGCATCGACTGCTTGGCATTGGTCGGGCAGCCCATGCCGCAGTAGCCCAGGTTCCAGCAGCCCTTCACATTGCGCATGATGGCGGCAGCCGGAATGCCCAGCCGGGCGGCGCCGCGCTTGAGCAGGTCATTGTTTTCGTTGGGGGGCGTGAGCCAGGTGCTCACGTGCAGGCGCTCTTCCATCATCAGGAACCAGGGCGCCAGCGCTTCCGCGGTGTAGCTGGCCAGGCCGAAATGCTTGTGCCAGTACTCGAGCGTGGGCGTGGGCGTGCGGAAGCTCGAGGTCCAGTTGACGGTGGTCGAACCGCCCACGGTGCGTCCCTGCAGGATGTTGATGGCCTTGTCGCGCGTCTTGCGCGCGGCCGATTCCTGGTACAGGGCGGGATAGGCGTCCGCTTCGCGCATCTTGAAGTCCTTCGACGACTTCAGCGCGCCCTCTTCCACGATCACCACGCTCAGGCCGGACTTGGCCAGGATTTCGGCCGTCACGCCGCCGCCGGCGCCGCTGCCGATGATGACCACGTCGGTCTCGATGCCGCGGCTGGCCGTCAGGGTGGCGCCGTCGATCACTTTCCAGCCCTTGGCAAGGCCGGCCGCGATCGGGTCGGGGATGGTATTCGGATTGCTCATGACAGTTCTTTCATGGGACCGGGATAGCCGATCGCGGCCCAGCTTGCGGGGTCGGCATACCAGGCGCCGATGACCAGGTCGTGCAGCGCGTGGTAGGCGCTCTGCAGCATGCCCAGGCGGTGGAAACGCCAGTCTTGCAGGAACTCGCCGACCTGTGCGGGGGTGGCGCCGCTCCAGCTGCCCGGCACGCCGGCCAGGAAGCGGCGCGCGGGCGCCAGCGCCAGCAGGCCGAACAAATCCTGCACTTCCTTCTGCGCGCCCAGCGGCAAGCCCAGGATGGCCTGGTGCACGCGCCCCGTGGTGGCGGCAATGGCAGCGGCGCGCTGGGCGGGGTCAAGGGGAAGCGCCCCGGCCAGCATGGCCGGCACGATGGCGTCGATCACCGCCCTGGCCTCGCCGTCCAGACTGAAGCGCTGCGGCGATGCCGGCGGCTGCAGGTAGCGGTAAAGGCCGCCGCCGGCGGCCAGGGTCAGCGCGCCGAGCGCGCCGAGCTTCAAGAATGTCCTGCGATTTGTCCCCATGTCCCTGATTCCATGCTATTTTTTTGTAGTGTACGCGAAAGGCGGGGCCCGAAATCGCGGGAAACTAGAGTGATCCATCTACTTGTTTCTGGTAAAACATAGGCCATGAAGAAAGAATTACTAGTCCAAAAACTGCAGCAGCAGTTGACGATGGTGGCCAGCGAGCGCCAGGCCGCCAGGCGCGAGCCTGCCCTGCTGGCGGCCCGCACCGCCCTCAAGCGCTACCAGTCGGCGCGCCTGGCCGACACCCATGCCGATCTGCTGGCCAATCCGAATACCCATGATGCCGCCCTGTTCTTCCTCGAAGAACTGTACGGCGACCATGACCTGTCCCAGCGCGACATCGACCTGGAACGCATCATTCCCACCCTGCAGAAGATGCTGTCCTACGAATCGCTGCACACGATCACCGAGGCGATCGTGCTTGACGCCTTGTCGGAAAAGCTCGACACGGCCATGGCGCGCGTGCTGGGGACCGATTTCACGGAAGGGATGTATGTGGCGGCCTACCGCACCGCCACCACGCGCGACGAGCGCCAGCGCCAGCTCGACCTGGTGCAGGAACTGGGCGACTCGCTGTGCGAACTGGTGACCATTCCGCTGCTGGCGTTCACGCTGACGGTGATGAGCGGGCCGGCCAGGCTGGCCGGGCTGGGCGATTTGCACCGTTTCCTGGACCGCGGCTTTTCGACCTTCAAGAAGATGAAGAAGCCGGCGGCCTTCGTCGAGGCCATCGTCGGGCGCGAACGGCGCGTGATGGAAAAGATCTTCGCGGGGCAAAAAGACCCTTTCGATACCTTCTAAGGCTGGCGCGCCTTCAGGATCTGGCGCGCGATCCCGCGCAGGATGTTCACTTCCTCGGTTTCGAGCTGGGTGCGCGCGAACAGGCGCTTCAGGCGCGGCATCAGCTTTTTCGGATTGTCCGCATCCAGGAAATCGATGGCCACCAGCGCCTGCTCCAGGTGCCCGAACATGCCCTCGACCTGCTCCAGGCTGGCCGCGTCGCCATGATAGCCGACCGCGCTTTGCACGGCCGGCGTGCCCTCGGCCACCCGGCACTCGTAGGCCAGCACCTGCAGCGCCTGCGCCAGGTTGAGCGAGGAATAGTCGGGATTGGCCGGAATATTGATCAGCACATTGCACTGCTCGACGATGTGGTTGGGCAGGCCGAAGCGCTCGTTGCCGAAAATGAGGGCCGCGCGCAAGTCGCCCGGCCCCGCTACATGTTCGGCGAAGGCGCGCGGGGCCCACACCGGTGGCGAAAATTCGCGCAGCCGGGCCGACACGGCGGCGGCGAAATTGATGCCATCGAGCGCCTCGGCCATGCTGCCGACGATGCGCGCCGCGGCCAGCACGTCCTGGGCGCCGCTGGCGAAGGCCACCGCTTCCGGGTCGGACAGGGCATCGGGGAAGCGCGGGTTCACCAGCACCAGGTCGGCGAAGCCCATGGTCTTCATGGCGCGGGCCGCGGCACCGATATTGCCGGCGCGGCTGGTTTCGACGAGGATGAAGCGCAGGCGGCTGAAAACAGGGTTCATGGTTGGGGGCATGTTAAAATAGCGCTACCGCGCAATCGATCGAAGAAAAACAGGGTGTCTAGCCCGCGATTTTAACCGTTCGCCGCCGCACCGCTCTTTAATTCATTCTTGTTCTCTACCGTTCGCTGCGCCGCTATGGGCGCCGTTGGGCGTTAGCGTTCTTTTAACGGAAAATCTAATGCACCCAATGCTCAATACGGCGATCAAAGCTGCTCGCCGCGCCGCCACCGTGATCCAGCGCGCGTCCTTCGACGTCGACCGGATCAGCATCACCGAAAAACAACACAACGACTTCGTCACCGATGTGGACCAGGCGGCGGAACAGGCCATCATCGAGACCCTGCTCAAGGCCTACCCCGACCACGCCATCCTGGCCGAGGAATCGGGTGCATCTGCCAACCTGAACGACGAGAGTGAATTCGCCTGGATCATCGACCCGATCGATGGCACCACCAATTTCATGCACGGCTACCCCAATTATTGCGTCTCGATCGCGCTGTCCCAGCGCGGCATCGTCACGCAAGCGGTCATCTACGACCCGGTCCGCAACGACCTGTTCACCGCCACCAAGGGCGCCGGCGCCTACCTGAACGACAAGCGCATCCGCGTGACCAAGCATGACCGCCTGGCCAACACCCTGCTCTCGACCGGCCACGCGGCCGGCCCGCGCGCGCTGGAAGAATACCTGAAGATGTACGGCGCCGTCGCCGAACGCTGCCAGGCCATCCGCAGCGCCGGCTCGGCCGCGCTGGACCTGGCCAATGTGGCCGCCGGCCGCACCGACGGCTTCTACGAAAAAGGCTTGAAAGCCTGGGATATCGCCGCCGGTTCGCTGCTGGTGACGGAAGCGGGCGGCATCTGCGGCGAGTTTTCGGGCGAGTCCGACTACCTGTACAAGGGCGACATCATCGCCGCCAGCCCGAAGGTGTTCGGGCAGATGGTCACGCTGTTGGCGCCGTTCGCGTAACACGCCCTCCCGGAGGTTATAATAGCCTCCGACCCCGCCTTATAAAATTTCCACAGCGAAACTATTTTTGGTTTACACTGCGCTGTGTTTATACTGCAATGCCCGCTAGCCCCGTTCCCAGTGACGGCGCCATGCTCGGATTTTCTAATACTGATTGCCTGCGACTGGCGCCCTTCGGGGCGACGGGCCGATCTCCACCATAAAGTTATCATGTCATTTTCCCAACTCGGCCTGTCCGATGCCATCGTTCGTGCGGTAAGCGAACACGGCTATACCGTTCCGACCCCGATCCAGACCCAGGCCATTCCTGCGGTGCTGGGCGGCGGCGACCTGCTGGCAGGCGCCCAGACCGGCACCGGCAAGACGGCCGGCTTCACCCTGCCCATCCTGCACCGCCTCTCGACCGACGCGGTCGGCGCGGCCCAGGCCAGCAAGACCTCGCCCCGTTCGGTGCGCGCCCTGATCCTGACCCCGACCCGCGAACTGGCGGCCCAGGTCGAGGAAAGCGTGCGCGTGTACGGCAAGTACACCAGGCTCAATTCCGCGGTCATTTTCGGCGGCGTGGGCATCAACCCGCAGATCAAGCAGCTCAAGCACGGCGTCGACATCCTGGTCGCCACGCCGGGCCGCCTGCTGGACCACATGGAACAGCGCACGGTCGACCTGTCGAAAGTCGAGATCCTGATCCTGGACGAAGCGGACCGCATGCTCGACATGGGCTTCATCCGCGACATCAAGAAAGTGCTGGCCGTGCTGCCGCCGAAGCGCCAGAACCTGCTGTTCTCGGCCACCTTCTCGGAAGAGATCAAGGCCCTGGCCGACGGCTTGCTGAACAAGCCGGCCATGATCGAAGTGGCGCGCCGCAATTCGACGGTCGAAGTCATCGCCCAGAAGATCCACCCGGTCGACCGCGACAAGAAGCACCCGATGCTGTCGCACCTGATCAAGTCCAACAAATGGACCCAGGTGCTGGTCTTCACGCGCACCAAGCACGGCGCCAACAAGCTGGTCGAGCAACTGATCGCCGACGGCATTGGCGCCATGGCGATTCACGGCAACAAGAGCCAGTCGGCGCGCACCAAGGCCCTGTCCGAGTTCAAGGATGGCGCCCTGCAAGTGCTGGTGGCCACCGACATCGCCGCGCGCGGTATCGACATCGACCAGCTGCCGCACGTGGTCAACTACGACTTGCCGAACATTCCTGAAGACTATGTGCACCGCATCGGCCGCACCGGCCGCGCCGGCGCCACAGGCGAAGCGGTGTCGCTGGTCTGCGTGGACGAGCACGACATGCTGAAAGACATCGAAAAGCTGATCAAGCAGACCCTGCCGCGCCAGGTCATTCCAGGCTTCGAGCCGGATCCGAACGCGCGCGCCCAGGCGATCCAGTTGCGCAGCGGCGCGCCCGGCCATGGCGGCCGTGGCCGTTCCGGTGGCGGCCAGGTGGTCAAGGTGGGCGGCGGCGGGCGCAATACGGCCAAGCCACGCAGCGCCGGCGGCCCTGCCGGCGCCGGTGGTGGCGGCGCCAGCCGCGGCCCGCGTCCCGCACCGCCGCACCGCTCCGGCGGCCGTGGCCGCTAAATAATCCAAACCGGGGTCAGACCTCCGCAGTGCAACACCTGTTGCACTGCGGAGGT
>JAZKBE010000012.1:0-18265 GCA_040388805.1 Pseudomonadota bacterium | reverse complement strand
CGGCATCGCCAACATGAACTACTCGATCTCGAACAACGCCGAATACGGCGAATATGTGACGGGTCCTAAAGTCGTGACCTCGGCGACCAAGGACGCGATGCGCCAGTGCCTGAAGGACATCCAGACCGGCGAATACGCGAAGAGCTTCATCCTGGAAAACAAGGCCGGCGCCCCGACCCTGATTTCCCGCCGCCGCCTGACCGCCGAGCACCCGATCGAAGAAGTCGGCGCAAAACTGCGCGCCATGATGCCTTGGATCGCCAAGAACAAGCTGGTCGATCAGTCGAAGAACTAAGTACTGCAAGGTCGCCCCCGTTTGCACGGGGGCGAAGTAAGAATTGCAACTTTCCGTTGCAAGAACACGCGTTTCACCAAATTCCGGGTATCTTTCCTTGTAATTAACCCTGGAGAGAACAAAAAATGCCCAACAAAAAAATCGCCGTCATCGCCGCCAGCCTGCTGCTGGCAGCCCAAGTTCAAGCCCAATCCTTGCTGCCGACCGCCGGCACCCTGGTCATCGTGCCCGCCTTTGGTGAAGTCACGCATGTCAACGATGAAGCGACCGTCAACTTCATGGTCGAAGAGCAGGACAAGGACAAGGCCGCGGCCGCCTCGCGCGTGAACCAGAAAATGAAGCAGGGCACCGAGATCGTGCGCCGCGAAGACCCGAAAGCCGTCCTCAAGACCCTGGGCTATTACACCTACCCGGTCTATCCGGAAGACCGTCCTCTGCCGAACGGCATGCCGAGCGGCAAACCACGGGTGCCGACCAGCTGGCGCGTGGGACAGTACATGGAAGTGAAAACCAGCAATATAGCCGGCCTGCCGAAGATGACGGCGGCCGTGCAAAAAGTACTGGGCCTGAACGGCATCAATTTCGGCCTGAGCCCGGCGCTGACCAAGACCCTGGACGACAAGCGCATCGCCGCCACCTACCAGAACCTGAACGAGCGCATCGCGTCCATCGCCAGCGCCATGGGCCGCAAGGTCGGCGACGCCACGCTCGAGACGGTCGATTTCGAAGGATCGGGCAACTATGCCGGCAACCAGGCATCCGATGGCGCCGCCGCACCGCAGATGATGCGTGCCATGAAGTCCGGCCAGCCCGAAGTGGCCGAGCCAAGCTTCGAACCCGGTGAAACCACGCTGCAAATGCGTCTCGTAGGAAAGGTCAAGTTCAAGTAGCGGTATCTGTTCGCGAAGTACGGTCCGCCCACTATAATAAGTGGCACGACAGGCATGCCCCACCAGGGCGTGACCGCACACACGCGACACGATCACTTGAAACGGAAACATATGGCCACCTTCCCCCGCCGCCGGAAACCCGGAGTACCGCCCAAAGCCAAGACAGCGAAAATCTCCCGCTTCAGTAAAATCGGCCGCCAGAAATTGGACGCCGAGGGCAATCCGGTGCGCCGCAGGGGTATTTACCTGCTTCCCAACGCCTTCACCACGGCAGCCCTGTTCTGCGGCTTCTATGCCATCGTCATGGCCATGAACGACCGCTTCGAACACGCCGCCTGGGCCATTTTCGTGGCCATGATCCTGGACGGACTCGATGGCCGCGTCGCGCGCCTGACCAACACCCAGTCCGAATTTGGCGCCCAGTACGACAGCCTGTCCGACATGGTGTCCTTCGGCGCCGCGCCCGCGCTGGTGATCTACGAATGGTCGCTGCGCGGCCTGGGCAAGCTGGGCTGGATCGCCGCCTTCGTCTATTGCGCCGGCGCCGCACTGCGCCTGGCGCGCTTCAACACCAATATCGAAGTGGTCGACAAGCGCTACTTCCAGGGCTTGCCCAGCCCCGCCGCGGCGGCCATGGTGGCAGGCTTCATCCTGATGATGGTCGACCTTGAACTGCCGGGCAAGCAGATGCCGTGGATCTCCTTCGGCATCGCGCTGTTCGCGGGCCTGACCATGGTGAGCAACGTGCCTTTCTACAGTTTCAAGGACGTGAACTTCCGCAAGTCGGTGCCCTTCATCATGGTGTTCGTGATCGCGCTGGCCTTTGCCCTGGTCTCGATCGATCCGCCCAAAGTATTGATGCCGATTTTTGTTTTATACGGTTTGTCCGGTTATGCGGTGTTCCTCTGGCGCCTTGCGAAAGGCAAGCCGGTGTCCATCGTCCAGACCGAAGACGAATCGCACGACCCTAGCGAGCGCCGCTGACCGGCCAACCGGGGTCAGACCTCCGTCGTGCAATAATTGCACAACGGAGGTCTGACCCCGGTTGGCCGTCGTGGCGGGTGCCTGTTTTTATTTAGCCTATTGGAGCCGCCATGACGAATTCGAACCGCCTGATCATTTTCGACACCACCCTGCGCGATGGCGAGCAATCGCCCGGTGCATCGATGACGAAAGATGAAAAGGTCCGCATTGCGCGCCAGCTCGAGCGCCTGCGGGTGGACGTCATCGAGGCCGGCTTCGCTGCCGCTTCGCCAGGCGACTACGAAGCGATCCGCGCCATCGCCACCGTCATCAAGGACTCCACCGTCTGCTCGCTGTCGCGCGCCAATGACCGCGACATCGCGCGCGCCGCCGAAGCCCTGCAGCCGGCCGAGCGCAAGCGCATCCACACCTTCATCGCCACCTCGCCGCTGCACATGAAAGTGAAGCTGCGCATGGAACCGGAACAGGTGCTGGAACAGGCCAAGCTGGCCATCCGTTGCGCGCGCCAGTACACCGACGACATCGAATTCTCGCCCGAGGACGGCAGCCGTTCCGACGAAGACTTCCTGTGCCGCGTGCTCGAAGCGGTCATCGCCGAAGGCGCCACCACCATCAATTTTCCCGACACGGTGGGCTACGCCGTGCCTGAAGTGTTCGGCGCCACCATCAAGCGGCTGCGCGAACGCATTCCCAATTCGGACAAGGCCATCTGGTCGGTCCACTGCCACAACGACCTTGGCCTGGCGGTCGCCAATTCGCTGGCCGGCGTCATGATCGGCGGCGCGCGCCAGATCGAATGCACCATCAACGGCCTGGGCGAACGCGCCGGCAATACGGCGCTCGAAGAAGTGGTCATGGCGCTGCGCACGCGCGGCGACCACTTCGGCCTGGAGCTGGGCATCGACACCACGCAGATCGTGTCGGCGTCGAAGATGGTGTCGCAGATTACCGGCTTCGCCGTGCAGCCGAACAAGGCGGTGGTGGGCGCGAACGCCTTCGCCCACGCTTCCGGCATCCACCAGGACGGCATGCTCAAGGCGCGCGAAACCTACGAGATCATGCGCGCCGAAGACGTGGGCTGGGCCGCCACCAAGATCGTGCTGGGCAAGCTGTCGGGCCGCAACGCCTTCAAGCAGCGCCTCGGTGAACTGGGCATCGAACTCGAATCGGAAGCCGAAGTCAATGCCGCCTTCCACCGCTTCAAGGAGCTGGCCGACCGCAAGTCGGAAATCTTCGACGAAGACATCATGGCGCTCGTGTCGGACGAAGAACATGCGGGCGAGGGCGAGTACTACCGCTTCGTCTCGCTGTCGCAGCGTTCCGAAACGGGAGAGATCCCGACCGCGAAAGTGGTGTTCGCCATGGATGGCAAGGAATACAGCTGCGAAGGCGAAGGCGATGGCCCGGTGGACGCCACCGTCAACGCCATCGAGAAGGAAGCGGCCAGCGGCGCCGAACTGGTGCTGTTTTCAATCAACGCGATCAGCAACGGCACCCAGTCGCAAGGCGAAGTGACCATGCGCCTGTCGCGTTCGGGCCGCATCGTGAACGGCGTGGGGTCTGACCCCGACATCATCGTGGCGTCGGCCAAGGCCTATCTGTCGGGCCTGAACAAGCTGCACTCGAAGGTCGAGCGCGTCAATCCGCAGCAGTAAGGGCGGCGCCGCCGCTTTTTTACATGTCAACGTGGGGGCTTGCGCGCGTAGTGCCGCGTGAGCCCCAGCACATAGCCTATCGCCGCCAGGGTCGCCACCGTGGCGGCCACGGCGCTGAGCGCCTGCAGCCACACCAGCAGCAATCCCAGCAGCACAATGCCCACGCACGTCCCCCGTGCGATCTTCCAGTGCATGTCCGGCCAGTCCGCGACCCGTTGATAGTCTTTCATCGCACCCTCCACGTAAATATGCATGCCCTCTATTCTTATCCGTTCTCCGGCATAAGAATTTGATTAAATCCATCTGTAAACATAATATTCATTTACATGTAAATTATTACATACGGCTTGTTGCAATAATCAAAATTCCCGCTCAAGTAAATCATCGTTACATTTACAAATAACTTCCCGAGCGCAAACTTAATGTTCCATCGGAGAACATTAAGTTATTTTTATTGCACGGTTGTCTTTATTTTATTTAGCTTGTAGAATCCGTTTTGCGTTTTTATATTGATTGATAGATGCATGTTTATGTTTATGGAATAAGCAGGACATGTTTTGATTATCAAATATGGGAATGCCGACTAATCAGAATAACCAATTATGATGAAACGGAGCTGCGCATGTCCTTGAAAACCCTGTTATGCGGTTCGGTGCTGGCAATCGCCTCGGCCGGCGCCAGCGCAGCCGATTATGGCTGCCAGGTGGTGCTGTGCCTGGCCAATCCTGCCGGTCCGACGGCCGCCGCGGCCTGCGTGCCGCCGATCACGCGGCTGTGGCGCGATCTGGCCCGTGGCCGCGGTTTCCCGAGCTGCAATATGAACACCCAGGGCAGCACCGGCAACAGCGCCCGTCACGAGTATGCAAGCGGAAATAACTGTCCTCCAGCTTACCAGTACTACGGCGGCCGCGACGGCGACGAGCTGATGTGTTCTATGTCGGGCGTGGTTTCGGTACGGATTAACAACAGGCTCCATACCCGGACCTGGTGGAACGGTGCGGAAACGATGACCGAATACCTGGGCGAAGGCGCGCAGCGCCAGGAAGTCGCTGCCGTCGCTGCGGGCACGGCGCGCTGAGCCGCATGGATTTCCTGGCCCTGGCGCAGCAATGCGCACCCGAGGTGGCGCCGCAAACCATGGCCGCCATCGTGCGCACCGAGTCGGCGTTCCGGCCCCTGTCCATCGGCGTGAACCGCGGTGGCCGCCTGGCCCGCCAGCCGGCGAGCAGGGACGAGGCGGTGGCCACGGCCAAGTGGCTCATCGCCCAGGGTTACAACATCGACCTGGGGCTGGCGCAGATCAATTCGGCCAACCTGCGCGGCACGGGGCTGACGGTGGAAGACGCTTTCGATCCCTGCAAGAACCTGGCGGCCGGGGCCAAGATTCTTCAGGCCAACTACCGCAATGCCAGCCGCAAGTATGCCAACGAGCAGGATGTGTTGCGGGCCTCACTGTCGGCCTATAACACCGGCAATTTCCGTTCCGGCTTTGCGAACGGTTATGTCAGCCGGGTGGTGAATAACGCAAAAGCGGTGCCGCTGGCGGTGCCGGCGATTGTGGCGGAAAAGGCGGTCCGGGCGCCTGCCCTGGATAAGAATGAAAACTGGAATGTGTACCAGGCCGCGAATTCGGAAACGCGTGTCTTTTAGTATGAAACAGTATAAAAAGTATTTCTCATAATAAATAACAGGTGCTTTTGAATATGAGCGTGATCTCCGAAGCCGAACTGGAAGATGCAGGGCGTAACAGGGCTATCAAGAAACTGACCATATCCCAGCAGCGGAACAGCAAGTTCGGTATCGCTGTTAACCTCACCTGGAAGGAAGGAGAGTTCACTTTAGTTACTCAGAGAAAGAATACGCGTGAATGGGCGAGTTTAGACAGGTTGTCTCTCCACATTCAGGAAAAATACGGCGCGATAGCGCAAATCAGCCTGACGCTTTTACCCACAGAGGAAATAAACAAATGAAATTGACTACCCTGAAAGCAGATGTCGCAGTCACCGCAGGCCGCCTGGCCAGGTCGACCACCCGTTTTGTTGCCATCGCGTTCGCGCTGGCGCTGGCCATGCTGCCGGAAGTGGCATGGGCCGGTGCCCCGTGGGAAACCGCCGCCGACGGCGTGCTGGCCATCTTCACCGGCGGCCTGTCGCGCACCATCGCCATCATTGCCGTCATCGCCTGCGGTATCGCCGCGCTGGCCGGCAAGCTGTCGTGGGACTGGGCCATCAAGATCATCGTCGGCATCGTGCTCATTTTCGGCTCCGCCGCCTTCGTCGACTTCATCGTCGCCGCAGTCTGACATGTCGGCCGAACGCGAAGAAGAGGACGTGGTCACCGACGACCTGTTCGTGGGGCTGACCCGCCCCGCGACCATCATGGGGATCCCGTACGGCGCGTTCGTCGTCGAATTCATGACCACCACGCTGGTGTTCCTCGGCGTGGGCAATCCGCTCTACCTGCTCATGGCCGTGCCCATTCACGGGGTCTTGTACCTCGTCAGTGCCAGCAATCCCAGGGTGTTCGGCGAGGTTGCCGTCTGGATGACGATCAATTCGCGTTGTGTCAACGCGCGTTTCTGGGGCGCGCCGAGCTTTTCGCCGCGCAGTACCCGGAAGTGGCTTAACTAACAGGAGTGATTGATGGGCGCAGCACCAAAAAATGCGGACATAGCGAAGAAGGAAGTCGGCACCAGCGAGCACATTCCGTACACCAGCCAGGTGACGCGGAATGTGGTCAAGCTGGGCGACAGCGGCGACTACGTGCTCACGATCCGCATGCAGGGTGCCGCGCACGAAAGTGCGGATGCCCAGGACATCAATATCTGGCACAACCAGCTCAATCTCTTCATGCGCAATATCGCTTCGCCGAATGTGGCCCTGTGGTCGCATGTGGTGCGGCGCACCGTGGACGATTACCCGGGCGGCGAGTTCGCCCCCGGTTTCGCCCATGATTTCAATGAAAAATACCGCGCGGCCATTGGCGCCGAGCGCATGCTGGTCAACGAACTGTATTTGTCGATCGTGTACCGTCCGCAGCCCGTGAAGGTGATGCGGATGATGGGCATGTTCGGCGGCAAGGCCGACGCCGACAAGCGTGAAGTCCAGCTCGACGAACTGGAATCCTTGAACGACATCGTGATGAGCGCCATGTCGGCGCTGGACCGCTACGAGCCCGAAATCCTGGAATGCTACGAGCACAAGGGCGTCATGTTTTCCGAGACGCTGGAATTCCTGGCCTTCCTGGTCAATGGCGAATGGCGCCGCGTGGCCGTGCCGCGGGCCGAGATCCGCGACGTGCTGGCCACCTCGCGCCCCTTCTTCGGCAAGGGCGGCCTGCTGTCGCTGAAAACGCCGACCACGGTCCAGTATGGCGCCATCCTCGCCATCCAGGAATACCCGTCGATGACCTGCCCGGGCCTGCTCAACGACCTGCTGGCCATGCCCTTCGAATTCGTGCTGTCGCAGTCCTTCACCTTCCTGTCCAAGCAGGTGGCCAAGAGCCGCATGGCGCGCCAGCAGGCGCGCATGGTCAATGCCGGCGACGTGGCCGAATCGCAGGTGGCCGCCATCGACACGGCGCTCGACGAGCTGATCTCGAACGTGTTCGTGCTGGGCGCCCATTCGCTGGGCCTGCTGATCCGGGCCACCGAATCGAAGCAGCTCAACGAATACATCGCCGACGCCGGCGCCGCGCTGTCCGACAGCGGCATCAAGTGGGTGCGCGAAGACGTCTCGCTGGCCGGCGCCTTCTACGCCCAGCTGCCCGGCAATTTCAGCTACCGCGTGTCGCCCGGCGACACCACCAGCCGCAACTTCGCCGGCTTTTCCAGCTTCCACAATTACCCGTCGGGCCGCATCCGCAACAACCAGTGGGGGCACGCGGTCACCATGTTCCGCACCACCTCGGGTGCGCCGTATTACTTTAATTTCCACAAGGGCGAAGAGGGCGCCGACGCCAAGACCGCGGCGCGCTTCGACCCCAACCACAAGGACCTCGCCAACACGGTGGTGATCGGCAAATCCGGTACCGGCAAGACGGTGCTCGAGATGTTCCTGCTGGCGCAGGCGCAGAAATTCAATGTGTTCCCGGACGACTTCGGCGGCGTGAAAAAGCTTTCCTGCGTCATGTTCGACAAGGACCTGGGCGCCTCGATCGCCGTGCGCGCCATGGGCGGGCGCTACTACCCGATCAAGAACGGCGTGCCGTCCGGCTTCAATCCCTTCCAGCTCGAACCGACGCCGCACAATATGACCTTCCTGGAAAAGCTGGTGCGCCAGCTGGTCTCGCGCGAGAACATGCCGCTCACGCCGGCCCAGGAAAAGCAGATCTTCGAAGCGGTGCAGGGCGTGATGGACGCCACCCGCGCCAAGCGCCGCCTGTCGGCCGTGCTCGAGTTCTTCGATCCGGAAGACGCCAACGGCTTGCACGCGCGCCTGTCGCGCTGGTGCCGCGGCGGCAGCCTGGGCTGGCTGTTCGACAATGCCGAAGACACCCTCAGCCTGGACAATTGCTCCATGGTGGGCTTCGACGTGACCGAGTTCCTGGAAAACCCGGAAACGCGCACCCCGACCATCCTGTACCTGTTCCACCGCATCAAGACGCTGATGGACGGGCGCCGCATCCCGATCTTCCTGGACGAGTTTCCAACCCTGCTCAACGACCCGGCCTTCGCCGACATGGCCGACAAGGAACTGGTCACGATCCGGAAGAAAGATGGCTTCCTGGTGCTGTTCTGCCAGTTCCCCAAGCAGATCCTGCAAAACCCGATCGCCTCGGCCATCGTGTCGCAGACCGCCACCAAGATCTTCCTGCCCAACCCGGAAGCGGGCTACGAGGATTACGTCAACGGCTTCAAGCTGACCGTGCGCGAGTTCGAGATCGTCAAGTCGCTGGGCGAGAAGTCGCGCATGTTCCTCATCAAGCAGGGCAGCAATTCCGTGGTCGCGGAACTGAACCTGCGTGGTTTTGACAATGAACTGGCCGTCCTGTCGGGCAACACGGCCACCTCCTTGCTGGCCGAGCGTCTGGTCGCCGAACTGGGACCGGACCCGGCCGTATGGTTGCCCGAATTCCACCGTATCCGTAAAGGGGTCGCACAATGAAGAAACTTCGTACACTGGTTCTGGTCGCTGCCATCACGGGCAGTGCACAGGTGGCCAACGCCGGCATTCCCGTGATCGATGCCGCCAACCTGGCCAACTCGGTGCAGCAGGTCATTGCCTGGGGCCAGCAGTTCCAGCAGATGCAATCGCAGTTCCAGCAATTGCAGCAGCAGTTCCAGTCGATGAACGGTTCGCGCGGCATCGCCAGCCTGCTCAACAATCCCCAGCTGTACAGCTACCTGCCGCAGGATTTCGCGTCCGTGCTGTCGGCCGACGGTTCGGGTGGCGGCGCCCAGGCCCAGAGCATGATGACCCAGCTCAAGTTGCTGGGCATCGAGCAGACCGGCATCGACCCGAACAGCCAGGCCGGCAAGCTGTTCAAGAACAGCCAGAACCAGAATGCCGTGTTCCGCATCCTGGGCGAGCAAGGCTATGCCGCCATGAACCAGCGCATCCAGCAATTGAGCGGCCTGAAAAATCGCATCGATTCGGCCACCGACCCGAAAGCCATCGCCGACCTGCAAGCGCGCATCGGCGCCGAGCAGGGCTTCATCGCCAACGAGCAGGCCAAGCTGAACGTCATCGCCCAGATGCAGCAGGCGCAGGAACGCATCCGCCAGCAGCAGGGCCGTGAAGTGATCATGAAGTCGACCCGCGGCACGATGCCGGCCGGCTGGTAATTCCCCCTGAAAGAACGTCCATGAAAAAAATCCTCCTTGCCAGCCTGCTTCCCCTGGCCTTGCTCACCGCCTGCAGCGATGGCGTGCCCCAGGTCGACGATCCCTACAAGATCGTGGTCAACGGCGAACCCATGACCGGCACCGACTTCATGAAGAAGTACTGCAGCGACAAGCCCATGCATGAAACCTGCATGAAAGTGAGCCGTGCCACGATCGCTTCTTCCACCCGCGGCAAGATGCCGACTGGCTGGTAGGCCAGGAGGAACGCATGGGTGCCCCGGTCGACTTCCACTTTTACGAGCGCATTTTCACCACGCTCGACGCATCGCTGCTGAACTACGTGACCAACACGGCCACGTCGATCATCGGCGCCATCCGTCCCGTGGCAATTACGCTGCTGACCATCTATGTGTGCCTGTGGGGCTGGGCCATGTTGCGCGGGATGATCAGCGAACCGGTGGTCGACGGGGCGTTCAGGGTGGCCAGGGTGACCATCATCCTTGCCGTGGCGCTCGAAATCGGGCGCTACAACCAGTATGTCGGCGACTTTCTGATGAACTCGCCAACGGCCATCGCCAACGTCGTTGCCGGCGCGCCGGGCACGCCCCATGCCAATTTCCTGGACCGCCTGATGTCGGACATCTACATGGTGGGGGAAGCGTTCTGGCAAAAAGGCGCGGCCGCCGGCGTCATGGTGCCCGACCTGGGGCTGATGCTGGTCGCCATCCTGATCTGGGTGGCGGGCGTGGCGGCCACCGGCTACGGCGCGTTCCTGCTGTGCCTGGCAAAACTGTGCCTGGCCGTGATCGTGGCGGTCGGCCCCATCTTCGTGCTGCTGACCCTGTTCGACGCGACCAAGCGCTTCTTCGACGTGTGGCTGGGACAGGCGCTCACCTTCGTGTTCACGGTCATGCTGACCGCGGCGGTGATCAAGCTGATCCTGTCGATCATCCAGTCCTACCTGCTGACCTCGGCCACCATCATCGCCGACCCCAGCATCAACCAGGCGGTGCCGCTGGTGGTGATCTGCCTGATCAGCGCACTGGTCCTGATGCAGGTGCAGAACATTGCCGGTGCGCTCGGCGGCGGCGTGGCCATGGGCACGATGGGGGCGGTGGGCTGGGCCTACGGCAAGACCACCGGCGCCATGGCGGCCATGCGGCCAACCAGGCTGGCCAATGCCGCGCAAGGCGTCAAGCGCGACCTGAAGGTGGTGGGCAACGCCGCCACCAGCGTGGCCAATGGCATCAAGGCCGCGGCCTCGCCGCCGATGGCTGTGTACCGAAAGATTACCGGGGCCAATAGAGCCAAGGCCTGATTTCCCGAACCTGGAAACCGCTCCGCCAGCGCGGAGCGTTCCCCGCGTTCGTCCTGAATTTTGCAAAAAGACGACAAGGCCAACATGAAATTGATCGCAACCGTAATTGCACTTTGCCTGCTGGCGGGGTGTTCCAGTCCGCCGAAGCCGGCCCAGTGCAAGGGTGAGTTTCGGCCAGTAAACCAGGGCGAGGGCACGAGCGCCGCGCTCACCGCGTCCGAGAAATTTGCCTTATGCACGGCAGGGAGTGGCCATGAACAAAGTTGAGAAAAAAGAATTCGATCAATACCTGTCCGAAGCGCGCAGCTGGGAAACCGTGCGCGTGCACGAACTGGAAAAATCGCGCCGCATGGCCTGGTGGATCGCCGGCGCCGGCTTGCTGGTCGCCGTGCTGGGCGTGGGCTCGACCACAGTGATGGCCACCCGCGAGCCGCCCGCGCCGGCGCTGATCCGCGTCGATTCGTCGACCGGCATCGTGGACGTCGTCAATTCCATGAAGGATGGCAAGACCAACTACGAGGAAGCCGTCAACAAATTCTTCACGCAATGGTATGTGCGCTACCGCGAAGGCTATAGCAACGAGCTCAAGGAAGACTACTACTACAACGTGGGCCTGATGAGCGTGGGCCAGGAGCAGCAAAAATACTTCACGTCCTTCAATCCGAGCAATCCCACGTCGCCGATCAATGTCTTCGGCAATGCCGCGCGCGTGAAAGTGCAGATCAAGAGCACCAGTTTCATCAAGCCGAATGTGGCGCTGGTGCGCTACATCAAGTCCATCGAGCGCGGCGGCAATACCAGCCCCGAGCATAGCCACTGGGCCGCCACGGTGGCCTTCAAATATGCCGGTTCGCCGATGAAGGAGCGCGACCGCGGCCTCAATCCCCTGGGCTACCAGGTGACCGAATACCGCAACGACCCGGACGCGCCGGGCACCGATTCGAGCTATATGGGCGAACCCGGCGCACCGCGCCCGGCGGTGCCCGCGGCGCCGCCGCCACTGGCCAGCTACCAGCCGCAGGCAGGCCAGGTGCAGGTGCCGGCTATCCAGACAATCCCCTGAAGAGGTCATCCGTGAAACAACTGTTCTTACTTGCCCTGCTGCTGCCGGCCCTGGCATGGGCCGAGATCACGCCGCAGCCGGGGCGCTACGACCCGCGCGTGCGGGTGGTCGAATACAACCCGCAGGACGTGGTCACGCTGACCACCTACTACGGCGTGTCCACCCACATCCGCTTTGGCGAAGGCGAAGTGGTGGAAGACCGCAGCATCGGCGCCGGCGATCCGGACGCCTGGTTCATCAATGTGAGCGGCAACAAGAACAACCTGTTCGTCAAGCCCAAGCAGAAGTTCGCCGACATGAACATGACGGTCATCACCAACAAGCGCGTGTACCAGTTTGCGCTGCATGTCGACCCGCGTCCGCTCAAGGACCTGAAGACCTGGCGCTCGAACGTGCTGACTTATTCGCTCTCGTTCACCTATCCCGAGGAAGAACGGGCCCGCAAGCTGGCCCTGGCGCGCGACGAAGACGTCAATGGCCGCCTGATGAACATCAAGGGCAAGCTGGCCGACGCCAAGAAGGAAGGCCAGAACTTCGACTACTGGGTGGCCGGCTCGGACCAGATCAGCCCGACCGGCGCGCGCGACGACGGCCGCTTCACCTATCTGACCTTCAGCAATAACCGCGACATGCCCGCCATTTACACGGTGGACGCCGATGGCAGCGAAGCGCTGGTCAACACCAATGTCGACGGCAACACGATCGCCGTGCACCGCGTGGTGCGCAAGCTCATCCTGCGCAAGGGCCAGTACGCGGCCTGCGTGGTGAACAAGTCGTTCAATCCCGACGGCGGCACCGACAACGCGTCCGGCACCATCGCGCCCGACGTGAAACGCTATGTGAAAGAGGCGAAAAAATGAGCACGGACGAACGCAGGATCAACCAAGACAGCAGCTACGCCGGCCCGGAACGGCGCGCCAGGCTCACGCCGCTGCAGCGCCTGAGCGATTTCGCCGCGCGCAAATTCCGCAGCGACGAAGAGGTCGACGCCGATGGCTTGCCGTCCGTGGGCCGGCGCAAGGGCAACAGCAAGCTGGTGAACATGCTGGGCATGGTCGTGATCGTGGTGTTCGGGATCGCCATGGCCATGGCCGTCAACGGCGGCGACAAGGACAAGAAGAGCAAGAAGAAGGAAAAGGTGGAAGGAATCGCCAACAACCTTCCGCCGCTGGTGGTGCCTGCGGCGCCGCCGCGCCCGCATACCGAGCCGCCGGCTTTGCTGACCAGTACGCCGCCCGGCGGCATGGGTCCGGGCGGCGCGCGCCCGATTGCCATGCGTGGCGGCCAGGGCGCCGACGGCGGCGCCGACGCCAAGCGTCCGCCAACCTGGCAGGAGCGCAAGATGGGCGGGTCGACCCTGGTGGCCGGCGCCGCGGGCAGCGGCGGCGGCACCAGCAGCGTAAGCCACATCAGCGCCGCCATGGCGCAGGCGCAGCCCGCCGCCGACGACGACGGCGCCATGGCCGGCGCCATGGGGCAGGGCGCGCGCGGCGGCAACCGCAACGATCTGGCCGCGCGGCTCGATCCCACCACCACCATCAAGGCCCGCGCCGAGCTGCTGCCGGACCGGAACTTCGTCATCGCCAAGGGCGCCTCGCTGGACTGCGCGCTGGAGACGGCGCTCGACTCCACCGTGCCGGGCATGACCACCTGCCGCCTGACGCGCGACGTGTATTCCGACAATGGCCAGGTGGTGCTGCTTGATCGCGGCACCCAGCTGGTGGGCGAATACCAGGGCGGCATCAAGCAGGGCCAGGCGCGCCTGTTCGTGCTGTGGACCCGCGCCAAGACACCGAACGGCGTGATCGTGAACCTCAATTCGCCGGGCGCCGATGCGCTGGGCCGTTCGGGCCACGAAGGCTGGGTGGACACCCACTTCCTGGACCGCTTTGGCGCCGCGCTCATGATTTCGCTGATCAAGGACAGCTACGCCTTGCTGATCGCGCGCCAGTCGCGCGGCGAGGGCAGTACGCAGAACACGCTGGTACTGGGGAACACGGCGCGCGAATCGGACCGCATGGCCGAAAAGGCGCTGGAATCGAGCGTCAACATTCCGCCAACGCTGATGAAAAACCAGGGCGACCATATCCAGGTGATGCTGGCGCGTGACCTCGATTTTTCGACCGTCTACGGCCTGCGGGGCGGCCGGTGAAGGGGAATGTGCAGGCGGTGCCGCTGGCGTCCGACGACAGGCCGGTGGGGCAGTCGTCGGAAATGCTCGACGAGTACATGGCGCCGCTGGTGCCCTTCCTGAACGATCCGTCGCTCACCGAGGTCTGCATCAACCGTCCCAACGAAGTGTGGACCGAGGGGCGCGACGGCTTTACCAAGCACGTGGTGCCGCACGGCCTGTCGTTCGCGCGCTGCCGCCAGCTGGCGACCCTGATCGCCAGCTACAACGGCAAGTCGATCTCGGCCGACAAGCCGGTCCTGTCGGCCGCGCTGCCCAACCGCGAGCGGGTGCAGGTGATCATTCCGCCGGCCTGCGAACCGTACACGGTGTCGATCACGATCCGCAAACCTAGCCTGATCGACAAGACGCTCGACGAGCTTGACGCGGAGGGCGCCTTCGCCGAATGGCACGATTCGGATTCGTCGCTGCAGCCTTTCGAGCACGAGCTGCTGGCGCTGAAAAAAGAAAAGAAGATCAAGGACTTCCTGGACCTGGCCGTGCGCAAGCATCGCAACATCCTCATCGTCGGCAAGACCGGTTCGGGAAAGACCACCATCACCAAAAGCCTGATCCGCAGCATTGCGCTGGAAGAACGCCTGATCACCATCGAAGACGTGCACGAACTGTTCCTCGCCCAGCACGAGAACAAGGTGCATATGTACTACGCGCGCGAAGACGAGGGCGGATCGAAGGTGTCGCCCAAGCAGGCGCTTGCTTCCTGCCTGCGCATGAAGCCGGACCGCATCCTGCTGGCCGAGCTGCGCGGCGACGAAGCCTGGGAATTCATCAAGTCGATCAACACCGGCCACCCGGGTTCGATTTCGACGATGCACGCCAACGGCGCCTATGAAGCCTTCGAGCAGCTGACCGCGCTGATCAAGGACAGCAGGACCGGCGCCCACCTGGACACGGAATACATCAAGCACCGGTTGTTTACGACGATCGACATCGTGCTCTTTTACCACCATCGCAAATTGCGGGAAATTTACTATGACCCTGAATTTAAACGACAGCAGATGGGCTAAGCCGGCGCTGCTGCTGGCGGGCCTGTTGCTCGCCGCATGCGTGTGGGCGTCGCTTGCGGGCGGCATTTTCCTGGTGGCCTTCCAGCAGCCGGTCGACCAGGCGTCGCCGCTGACGCTGTACAAATACTGGTTCCACTACGGCGACGACCCGCAGGTCATGAAGTGGCTGGTCATTGCCATGGCCGCGGCCCTGGTCGTGCTTGTGCTGCCGCTGATGTTCTTCCTGCTCAAGCCTTCGAAGAAGGCGCTGTTCGGCAGCGCGCGCTTTGCGACGGCGCGCGACATCGCCCGGGCCGGCCTGTTTGGCGACAAGGGCATCATCGTCGGCAAGCGCGATGGAAAATTCCTGATTTTCGGCGGCCAGCAGCACGTCATCATCAGCGCGCCCACGCGCAGCGGCAAGGGCGTGGGCATCGTGATTCCGAACCTGCTGAGCTGGTCCGACAGCACCGTGGTCCTCGACATCAAGCAGGAGAACTGGGACAAGACCAGCGGCTTCCGGCGCAAGCACGGGCAGGAGTGCTACCTGTTCAATCCCGTGGCGACCGACTACCGCACGCACCGCTACAATCCGCTGGCCTACATCAGCGAGGATGCCAACTTTCGCATCGACGACACGCAAAAAATCGGCAACATGCTGTTTCCGGACCAGCCGGGAACAGATCCGATCTGGACCGCCACGCCGCGCAGCCTGTTCCTGGGCATTGTGCTGTACCTGATCGAAACGCCGGGCAAGCTGGTGACCATCGGCCAGGTGCTGCGCGAGTCGCTGGCCGATGGCGACGGCGCCGCGTACTTCACCCAGATCATCAACGACCGGGCCGGTGGCAAGGGCGGCAAGCCGCTGTCGGGGCCCTGTGTGCGTGGCTTGAACAGCTATGTATCGATCGCGGCGGAGACCACGCGCGCCGGCATCATGACCGGCTTCCGTTCGCGCCTGGAGCTGTGGATGAATCCCCTGGTCGATGCGGCCACCAGCGCCAATGACTTCGACCTGCGGCTGGTGCGTGAAAAGCGCATGTCGATCTACATCGGCGTGACGCCCGATAACCTGGACCGCATGGCGCCGCTGATCAACCTGTTCTTCCAGCAGCTGATTGACCTGAACACCCGCCAACTGCCGGAGCAGAACCGTAACATCAAGTACGCCTGCCTGCTGCTGATGGATGAATTTACCGCCATCGGCAAGATTCCCGTGCTGGCCAAGGGCATCAGCTACCTGGCCGGCTACTGGCTACGCATGCTGCCGATTATTCAAAGCCCCGCGCAACTGGTGGAAGTGTATGGCAAGGAGGCGGCGCAGACCTTCACCACCAACCATGCGCTGCAAATCATCTTCCCGCCCAAGGCATCGGAGACCGACACCGCGCGCGATATCTCCGAGTGGCTGGGCTACGAAACGGTGAAGGGCTATTCGCGTTCGATAGCGAAGGGCGTCTTCGCCAAGAAGACCCCCAATGAAACCGCCTCCGACCAGAAGCGTGCCTTGCTGCTACCGCAGGAAATCACGTCGCTGGGCAAGGACAAGGCGCTCATCATCATGGAAGACTGCCCGCCCATCCTGGCCAGGAAGGTGCGCTATTACGAGGACGCCAATTTCAAGAACCGCTTGCTGCCCGGTGCCCCGGTGCCGGTCATCGACGTGGCGGGGCACAACGAGCTGGTATCGAACGACAAGCACGGCAAAGTGACGCCAGCCGAAATGGACATGGAAGCATTGCTGGCCTACGCCGACATGCGCTGCCGCGAAGTCGGCGTGCTGATCGAAGACTAACCGGATGGACAAGGAGAACGACACAATGAGCACACAAGAGAACGAGCACCGGGCCGCGAGCTTCGCCAGCGAGGTGAAGGAAGTGGCGTTGACCAGGCACCCGGAACTGGCGGGCGCCTACGCCGCAGTGGAAGCGGTGGACAAGCGCGCCAGCGCTGACGGCTTCAATGAACAGCAGCGTGCGATCATCGAAGCACGCGTGCGCGAGAATGTTTCGGGCAGCATCGCTCAGGGCAAGGTCCCGGAAGTGAGCGTCAAGGAAGCGCCGCAGCAGAATGCGGAACGGGAGCACACGCGATGAAGGCGGCATTGAAACTGACGCTGGCCGCCACGCTGGTGGCCACGCTGACTTCCTGCACGTCGCCCCAGCAGTCGTCGGAGTTTTTCCGGCCGACGCAGCCGGCCTATGCTGCATCTGGCGAAGCGTCCGGCGTCGTCGCCTTCGTGTACGGCAAGCGCACGGTGCTGGAGTTTGGATCGTCGCCATTTTTCCTGAACGTGACCGACGACCAGGGGCGCAGCGTGGACTTCGAGCGCGACGGCCGTTTCGTGCGCCTGCATCGCCAACTGGGCGCGTTCACGGCGTCGGTCAATGGCCGTTCGATCAAGTTCACGCCGCTGCCGCAGGCGAAACAGATCGCGGGCAGCATGCCTGCTATTGATCCGATCCGGCTTGACCCCAATGCGACGCCCGCCGAGCAGGCAGCAGTGCTGGCCACGGCCATGGCGCAGTCGAAGGAAATCAAGCGCATCCTGGCCGGCATGAAAGGCAAGAAGGCGAGCGCGAAGACGCTGGAGCGCCTGCATGCGCGGCTGGACATGATGGAAGCGCAGCTCGGATCGCTGGCCATGCTGCAGGTGACTTTCCCGGTGCGGGGAACCGAGTTCAAGCCGCGCGACGATCTGGCGCGCGTCCTGGTGCCGGCGGCGAAGGCTGCTTATGCGGTCAATCTGAAGGGCCGAACCGACGCTAAGGTGGCTGGCCTGGACGACGCCAGCATCGCGCTCGAACGGGCGCTGTCAGCGCGCAAATACCTGGTTGATCGCGGCGTCAAGGCCGAGAAGATCCGGGTGTCGTCGCTGGCTGAAGGAGACTTCGTGGCGCCACACTGGACCAAGGAAGGCCGCGCCCGCAACCGCCGGGTGGAGGTCGAACTGGTGACGAAGCCGGTGAAAGCGGTCGCTGCGCTTTGATTTGAACTGGCCAGAATTTGGCCAGGTTTCAGCCGCCATGCGTCCGGCGGCTCACGCCCCAATTCGGACGGTCACATGAATTTGTTGAACGTCCGCAAAGGAGAAGACA
>JAZKBE010000011.1:0-84078 GCA_040388805.1 Pseudomonadota bacterium | reverse complement strand
CACAAGTTGCGTGTAATCGAAGTCCTAGCGCGCGAGCGGTTTAGTCCCCTGGCCGGCTCCCGCCGATTGTACTCGACCGCGAACGGGCGTCGGCCGTGCGGCAGCTAGGGTCAATCCCCAGTGGGCCGGTGTCAAACCCGGCAAACCGACAATCTTACCGAATTCTCAGCCAGCGCTGCTGGCGCCTCATTGCAGACACCAGTGTTTTGCAGTAGCGTCTTCGGAGCGCGCGCCGGTGTCAAACCCGGCAAACCGACAATCCGAATTCTCAGCCAGCGCTGATCTTTGTTGTTGATGCATTCTGTCGGGTTGCCGAGGCGTGGCGGGCTCAAACCCGGCAATCCGGCCAGTCAGAAAAATTCTCCAATTTCGACTATCCTTCCGCGAAACGCAGCACTAATCGCGGCGACAAATTCGCGCTCGGGTAGTGCTTGTACCTTTTCGCAGAACGCAGGAAGATCTTTTCCAAAATTTAACACGAGTCCTCCTCGCCAGAAGCCAAGGCAAGAGTCCCATGCGACACCAGGCCGGGCGCCGTCCTCTATGCGTGCAATCACGACGGGAGGCGAACTTGCCTCCGACGATGGATAGGAGGCAGCGAACAGGGCATCAAGGAAATCGACATCTTCCCCTGCAATCGGCACGCCATTGGCCATCGGAGGAGACACGAGCTCGAAATGGACGCTATCCGTACTCCACTGGATTCGAAAGTCATCGCCAATGACCAAGGTCGCTCTCATCAGGTAACGGTCATCCGATGTGACATCCGCATAAGCGGACGGACCCGCGATCTTCTCTACCGCTATTCCAGTTGCGCCAGGATAGACAATAGCGACACCCGGACCAGGTGCCGCGGCACTGTTCGACGCCTCGCGCTGATTTTCATCGCAGGCAGGAAGGTCCACGATGTGCGCAAGCCCGGCAATGAGTGACCAGTCACGCAATGCCGCTTCCACTCTGGCCGCAGTGTCAGCCTGGGGACGCCAGTGCGCATCGTCCACCACCAGGAAATGTCTGTATTCAACACCCATACTCGTCAGCTCCGAACGAAGTGCAATGGTTGAAGATTGTACGCGGTCGCATCAAGGTAGCGGACGCCGAAATAGCATTTGGTGTCACAAGACACGGTTGATTTTTTCCTGTTGCCCCAAAGGCCCTAGTGCTTCTACTAGCTTGATCTCGTTGGCCAGCAAACGCGACCGGCTGTTGAAATTGCCACTGCCGGGCGCGCCCACTATGGACGGCACGCCGGACGCGCAAGGACATCCGCAGCCTTGCCCGTCCAAATTGCACCGTGCCTGGTGGCAGCGAATGGCATGTGGAAAATGGAGAGAATCTTCATGAACGCAATCCGTAATATACAAACTGACTTCTGTGCATTTCATGGAAGTCACCAGAGCGCCACACCGGCCGGTTGGCTTACGCAATTCTTTATCAGAAGTATTCAACGGAGATAAAAAATGTCTGATCAAAAATCAGTATGCGGCGTAGAAAGCTTCCAGGCAGAAATCAAGAGCATCGTGTGTGGCGTCGAAGCCCTGGGCGCCAAACTGGCGGAGCGCCAGAAGGCGCCTGTGTGCGGCATCGAAAGCCTGCAGGCCGAAATCAAGAATGTCGTCTGCGGCGTTGAAAGCCTTGGTGTCAAGCTGGCGAACCGCCAGGTGAAAACTGTTTGCGGCGTCGAAAGCATGCAAGCGGGGATCAAGGGCATCGTCTGCGGGCTGGAAAGCCTGTCGGCGCAACTGAGCGACCGCTCCATCCCATAACGGGGTCAGACCCCGTCCCTTCGTACCAGATGGTGCTGCCATTCCTGCGATGGCAGCAATTTCATCGCGAAACCATAGCCGGGACGCAATGGAGCATGCGCGTCCTGTCGAACTTTCGAGCAAATGGAGTGCATATGGCGAATAAGGTAATCGTGGCCAAGAAACTGTCGGCCATCGAATTGAAAATGCTCGATACCGGCGCGCCGGTGATCGTTGCCTGTCAAACCCTGAGCGGCGAATCCGTCTCCGTCCGGCTGCAAACGGCAACTCTTGAAGGCAACGAGCCTGACAAGGGAAGCTGGCTGACGCACGGCGCCTACGTCGCAGTCATGCCGAATGGAGGGCAAGAATGAAAATGCAAACTGTCCCCATGGACCAGATGTACCAGGTCTTGCGCGGCCTCGAAGGCAGCATGAACCTGACCTCGCCCAATGGCGAAACCTATGTCCTGAGCGTGATCAATCCCAACGCGCCGGCCAATCGTTGCCAGGAAACGCTGGGGCTGTGCGTCAGCCTCGACGGGCCGCTCGATTCGAGCGACCGGATCAAGGTGCGCAAGGAATTGACCGAACCCGAGCTGGAAACGCTGCGCTCCGGCATTCCGCTCAAGCTTGCTTTCGGCAATGTGGAAGTCGATCTGCAATCGAACCCCGGCGGCCACCTGGTGCAGCTGGGAGACTAGTTCAAGCGTGGGCCGCCTGTGCTTCTGGCGCAGGCGGCAAGCGCGGCACCCGGACATTTTTTCGACCTCACCCGCGACGAAAGACAGCCATGCCCTTATCCAATCTCGCAACATCGCACCTCATTCAAGCACGCTACCGCGAACTCGGCCGCACTGGTTTGCAGCTGTTTCCCGTGGGCCTGGGCGCCATGCCCCTGTCGATGAAGGGACGCCCCGACGAAGCGCAGGCGCTGGCCGTGCTGAACGCAGCCTTTGCGGCCGACATCAATTTCATCGATACCGCCAACGCCTACTGCCTGGGCGCCAGCGATATCGGCCACAACGAACGCTTGATTCAACTGGCCTTGAAAGCTGCGGACAGGGTCGGGGCCGTCACGGTGGCCACCAAGGGCGGGGTGGACCGTCGCCAAGGCAGGGTCGATGCCAGTCCCGCCTATTTGCGCGCATCGTGCATCGACAGCTTGCGCAACCTTGGGCGCGACAGCATCACGCTGTACCAGTTGCATGCGCCCGACGACAGCATTCCGTTCGCCGATTCGGTAGGGGAATTGGCGCGCCTGAAGGACGAAGGCAAGATCGAGCATGTGGGCTTGTGCAACGTCAGCCTGGACCAGTTGCACGCGGCCCAGGCCATCGTTCGCATTGAATCGGTCCAGAACGCCTGCAATCCCGCCAATCCCGACGACTACACCAATGGCATGCTCGCCGCGTGCGATGCGCTAGGGGTCAGCTACCTGCCGCACAGCGTCATCGGCGGGAAGCAATTTTCCACGACGATCGTCAACCATCCGCTCTTTGTCCGCTTGGGAAAAAAATACGACACGAACCCGTATGCCGTGGTGGTCGCATGGCATCTGAGCAAAAGCGATCGGGTGATTCCCATTCCGGGAGCGAGCCGCCCGGAATCGGCCATGTCCAGCGCGGCGGCCTGGCGCATTGATTTGAGCGCCGACGATATCGGCGACATCGACGCAGTCCATTGACGCCGGCGCGCTACGCCACCGTCATTTGACGACCGTCACCGCCACCGTCACGGTCGGTCCCGGATCGCGCATCATGCGCACGGTGTTGGTCTTGCCGGCATATTCGTAAGTGACCATGTAGGCACTGATGCGCTCGGCACCGGCGTTGACCAGCTGGCAGCGCTGCTTCGCTGGCGGCGCCGCCTGGCTGTTGGCCACGGCATTGCCGGCCAGCGCGCCTGCCACGGCGCCGGCGGCGGTGGCCGCCGTCTTGCCCCTGCCTTTGCCAACCTGGTTGCCCAGCAGGCCGCCGGCGATCCCGCCGATGATGACGCCGGTGGCCGACGTGCCGCCGGCCGCCGGGGTTTCATCGCCCGGTTCGCACACGCGCTGCTTCTTGTGCGCCGACGGTCCGTACACGGGCGCGACGGACAGCACCTGCGCCTGGTCGTAGGAGTTCGCCCAGGCAGCTTGCGACAGCAGGATCAGGGCGGCAGGGGCCAGCAGGCGGTGCGTCATCGTGTTCTCCAAGAAAGGTGATTGCTTGATTTTCACTCAATATTGGATTTTTTGCTATGCCCTCAACGCCACTGTTACAGATTGTTTCAGAGATGCCGGCTGGCCCGGCAGTGTTAGAAATGTTGATGGTTTGCTTACTTTTTTATTTGATAACTATGCGTAGTGTGGCAAAGGCTTTTCTCACACAATCAAAGTACAGATTCGCTACCGGAAATGCGCATGGCATCCGAATGCAAACCCGTTCCAATTGCTGAGCTCGCGTCTATCACGGACGCGGGATTCCATGCGCTCTGCCTGTGCGGCGAAGGGGGGGCTGGTGGTGGCGCAGGCGCCCGATTTCCCCATCCTGTATGCCAATCCCGCCTATTGCCGCCTGTCCGGCTACGCGCTGAGCGAACTGGTCGGCTGTTCCGCCGCGCTCATGCGCAACAAGGAACAGCACCGCAAGCGGCCGGCCATCCTGGCCGCCGCCCTGTCCGACGGGCGCGAACAACGCCTGCTGCTGCGCAGCCCGCAGCGCGACGACAGCGAGTTCTGGAACCAGCTGACGGTGGCGCCCGTGCCCGCGCCCGACGGTGGCAAGCCGGTGCAGCTGCTGTGTGTGTCCCAGGACGTGTCCGAACAACACTTGCAAAAGGCCCAGTTGCGCCAGCTGATCAGCCACGACCAGCACAGGGAAGTGAAGGGCCGCGCGGCAGTGCGCGGCGATACGCTGGCCGTGATCTGCCTGTCGCTCGTCAGCTTGCGCCTGGTCAATGACAGCCTGGGCCATGGGGCCAGCGACGAGTTCGTGGTGACGGTGTCGCGGCGCTTGGGAAAATGCCTGGGCCCGCATGACACCCTGGCCCGCCACGGCGGCAATGAATTCGTGCTGGTGCTGGGCGAAATCGCCAGCGGCGCCGACGTGACCCGGGCTTGCACCCATCTCCTGCGCGCGCTGGCGGTCCCGGTGGACGTGGCCGGCCAGCGCTGGAATGTGCCATGCAGCATGCGGATCGCGCGTTATCCCCAGGATGCGGACGACGGCATCGAATTGCTGCGCTATGCGGACCTGGCGCTGGCCCATGCGCGCGACCTGGGCGGCAATGGCTACCGGTTCTTCACGCCCGACATGAACCAGCGCAACGCCGAGCGCATCCAGATGGAAAGTTTCACCGCCCCCTTCGACGCGCTGACGCGCTGCGGCGACGTCAATTTCAACATCGTGATCTCCGACGTGCAAATGCCGCAGATGACGGGCATCGAATTCCTGCACGCGCTCAAGGAAGTCGCGCCGACCACGGTGCGCATGATACTGTCGGCCTCGACGAAATTCCAGTCGGTGGCCAGCGCCATCAGCGAAGCCCAGGTGTTCCGCTACATTCCCAAGCCGTGGCAGGTGAACGACTTGCAGGAAAACATCCGGCTGGCCCTGATTCATCGCGACGAATTGCTGGCGCAGGAACGCATGACCGACGAACTGCGCCTGCAGGCGGGCCAGATGAGCGTGCAGGAGCGCGAAGCGAAGCTGCTGGCCGAAGACGAGCCGGGATTGCTGAAAGTGAAGTGGGGCCCGAACGGCGAGATTATTCTTTAGCGGCGGCCTCTGGCGGCGTCACCGGCACGCGCACCGTGAAGGTGGTGCCGGCGCCCGGCGTGGAACTGACATCGATGCGCCCGCCATGCTTGTTCACGATGCCGTAGTACAGCGACAGGCCCAGCCCCGTGCCGCAGCCGGTGTCGCCGATGGCCACCATACCCAGTCGCCCTCGATGCCGGTGCGGATCGTGATCACGCCTTGATCGCGGATTGCATGGCCGGCATTGACCAGCAGGTTCATGAACACCTGGTTCAGCTGCGATGCCAGGCAGGTGACGGGCGGCAGCGGACCGTATTCGCGCACCACCGTGGCCTTGTACTTGATCTCGTTGGCGACGATATTGAGCGTGCTGTCGAGGCGGTGGTGCAGGTCGGCCACCAGCCATTCGCTTTCGCCCACATGGGAAAAATCCTTGAGCGCCTGGACGATATCCTTGACGCGCCTGAGGCCATCCATCGATTCGCGCACCAGCTCGGCGGCATCGTCCTGCAGGAATTCCAGGTCGGCATCCGCAGCAATCTGGAGCATGCGTTCCTGCAGGAGCGGCTGGTCCTGCTCCGCGACCGCTTCCTGGTAGGCATCGATCACATTGAACAGGGTCGTCACGTATTTCTGCAGGCTGCACATAGTGGAATTGACGAAGCCGACCGGATTGTTGATTTCGTGCGCGATGCCGGCCGCCAGTTGCCCGATCGACGCCATGTTCTCGGACTGCAGCAGCTGGTCGTGGGCTTCCTGCAGGCGCGAGATCAGGGTTTGCCGGGCTTTCTCTATGGTCTTGCGGTCGGTGATGTCGGTCAGCGAGCCCATGACCTCGAGCGGCGCGCCCTGGTCGTCGCGGATCAGGCGCAGGTTGTCATGCATCCACAGGTAGTTGCCGTCGGCGGCGCGAAAGCGGTATTCGTAGGAGCGCTCGCCATCGCCTATCTGGATTGCCCGTTTTGCCCGCTGCGTTCCTGCCTGGCATCGGCAGGCGCCCGGATCGATACTTCTGGTATCTCGCCCCGTTCTATGCTCTTGACGGTTTGCCGGTGCACATGGGCGCTCACGAGTTCGCGCTGCTGCGCGCTCATGCCATCTTTTTCGGCCTGGCGGTCGATGGCGGCGATGGCCGCATAGGCGCCCGCCAGTTCAGGATATTTTTTCAGTGCGATTTCCGGCGCTTCCTTGGCGAAGCTTTCCGCGCGCGGATCGCGCTGCTGCGCCTTGACCTGTTCCATGATGGCCGGATTGACGGGTTCGATGGCGAGCTTGCCGCTCGGTTCCAGCTGTTCGATGGCATTGCGTTCCTTCACGCCCCGGTAGTAGAAGGCATGCTGGGTGGAATCGTGGATCACGCTTTTTTCGGGCGCCGCTGGTACTTCCAGTTTCTTGACCGCGTCTTCGCCCAGCACCTTGTTCAGGTAGCCGGCCATCAGGTTGTAATTGCGCGACGACAGGCCGTTCAACTGGTAGCTGCCGCCGATGTCGCTGTGCGCCCCGGCCGTGGTCACGCCCAGGAAGCGGCCATCTTCCGATTTTCCCTGCGCGATGATGGCGGTCGACGGGAACAGCGCGCGCTGTTCATCGGCCGCCGTGATCTGGAAGCCGGACACCACCGACGGCGGCGGGCGCCGGTCGTTCTGGTGCGGCGCGCCGGTGCCGACCGGATCGTACAGGGCCAGCGCCTGCGGCATTTCGCCGGGCGCCTTCAGGGCCGCCTGGGGCGCGATGGCCCCCGCCTGCTCGCTGGCGACGGTGGGCATCTGCACGCGCTGGGAACCCTGCACGCCGCGCTCTTCGATCACGCGCGAAAACCCCGCGGCCTGTTCGGCCCCGCGGCTGAAGCCCACCGAGACCACGCTGATTTTCGTCTGCGGGTCTTCGGCCAGCCATTCCGTGGCGCGCTCGTTGAAACGCGAATACATCTGGTCGATGCGGTCCTGGTAGGTGTAGCCGATGGCGCCATCGACCACGCCTTTCAGGCCGCGCTGCGTGCCCGGGCCTTCCAGGTACACGCCCTGGATGTTCGGGTTCTCCTGCGCCATGCGCTCGACCTGCGACTTGAGGATGCCGACATTGGTCGCATGCTGGGGATCGTTGATGACGTCGTTGCCGGTGCCGTCGAACAGCGCGACGAACACGCGCGCCTTCGGGTCCAGGCTGTTGTAGATGCGCGGGACGTCGAAGCGGTCGACCTTGTCCTGGGCCGCCGTGTAGCCGGCCAGCTGCTCCGGGGTCGCGACCTTGACATCGACGCCGTCGATGGAACGTTCACTCATGGCGGGGCGTCAGAGTTTTTTCGTGAAGGCGAGCGTGTAGTTGCGGCCGATGTCCAGGCGCGCATTGTCGCCGCCTTCCGGCAGCAGCTGCAGCGATGCGGCCATGTACACCTTCACGGTGCGGTCGTCGATTTCGATGACCACCGTGGGCGCGTCCGTCATCATGGGCTTGGGCTGGTAGATGCGTTTCGGGTCTTCCTTGTGCAGCACCACGCGGTCCTTGAAGATGGTGTCGAAGTCGATCGCGTAGGCGAGCTTGCTGCCGTCGCGCGTGGTCCATGCCAGTTCCGCAGGGCCGGAAAAAGCGGGGTAGGGACCGGACGTGAAGCCGGGCTTCCTGCCTTCGTCGGCGGCCGCTTTTTCGCGCGCGGGCTTGTCGGTGCACAGGTCGTGGCCCGAGGCCGCATACACCACCTTGACGTCGCGCACCCCGCCGTAGCAATGGATACCCAGGTCGTGCGAGGAGAACTTCAGGACGTCGTCATGTGCCATTGCGCTGCTTCCTTGAATTGATAAAAACAATGCCAGCATGCTTGCCAGCGCCAGGTGCGTGAATGAACGGACGATCATGGTCTGCTTCCACAGTTAATTTTCACTCAATCATTAAACTTTTGCCATACCCTTGCAGCGACTGTTACAGATTGTTTCAGGGCAGGCGTGCAAGCGCCCATAGCGCGCCGAAATGAAGCGGGTAGTAAGCGTAGAACAAGGTGCGGATGCGCGGGACCGGCAGCGCCACGCGCGGCGCCATGAAAATCAGCGGGAAGGCGGCCAGCGCCCAGAAATTCTGGTTGATCAGGTAGAGCGATGCCGTGGCCGCGATCCAGCACCCTAGCGTCCACCACGACGGGCGGCGGCAGTGCTGCCAGGCGGCGAAGAACATCAGCATCCCGGGCCAGAAAAATTCGCCGAGCGCCCCACCGATGGCGAATACCGCGACCGCCGCGATGCCATTGGCGGCGCCGCCTTTCTGGTGCAGGTACAGGCAGGCGGTCGACGCCAGCAGCGTGGCCATGACGTTGAGCGGCCACCAGCCGCCGATCACCTGGCCAAGCGCGATGAAGGGCACGGTGGCCAGGGCGCCGAACAGCGCAAGGCGGGCCGTCACGCGCTGGTAGGTGCCATGTTCGAACGCGCCGGGCTGCGCCAGGTGGTAGGCGAGCACGAACACGAACAGGGGAAAGGTCAGGCGGCCAAGCGCGAACATCAGGGCGACCTTGCCCTCGTACAGGTATTTGTTGACATGGTCGACCGTCATCAGCCCCAGCGCCAGCCACTTGAGCGCTTCGATCGTGCCGCTGGCAAGGGCCAGGCGCGGCAGGGCGTCGATGGAGGGCGATGCAGCTGGTTTCATGGGCGCTGTGACGGTGAATTGATTGCTTTTAATTCAATTGTATCTTTTTTATCACATTGATGGAAGTTCTATTTACCATTTCTGCCGGGTTGCCGGCTGCTCGTGTTCGTGGCAGTTGGTCGTTTTCTGCGCCGGGCCGTTGCGGATGACGTCGCGCCCGTCCGGCGCATGGTTCGATTCGTAGGTGACGCAGTAAGTGCCATTGGCGGTGATGACGCGGACACGCTTGCGGCCATAGCCGCCCGGGTCGATGATTTCGCTGGTCTTGGGCGCTTCGAACCAGCGCGGCGGCGCCATCTCGGCCGCGTGGGCGATGCCGCTGGCAAGCCGGATCTGGGCCGAATCCGGCGGCGCCTTGATGGGCTGGCCGGGATGGGCCTTGCGCAAGTCCTGGTCGATCCTGCCGATGTCGCGCTTCGCGTTGTGCAGGATGTCGGCCACGCTGGCGGCAGGCGGTTCCGGCGCCACGATGGCTGGCACGACGGCGGCGGCGGCGGCGGCGGCCGACGGCGGGGGCGCTGCGTGCCGGGGTGCCGGCGCGGCTGGCCGCGCCGTTGGCACGGCTTTTGGCGGTGCTGGCCTGGCCGCCGGCGGCGCCACCATGCGCAGCAGCGCGATCGCGCGCCGTGGTGCGTCGCTATCCGCCGGCACGCGCGGGCGCGCCAGCTGCCAGGCCGCGAACAGCGCGATGTGAATGGCGAATGTGGCGAACAGTGCGGGGAGGCGGCTCCGCATCATTTCTCGGTCAGGGTTTCGACCGCATCCCAGTCGGGCGGCGGGGCCTGCTCGAGATGGCGCGCGCAGCGGGCCAGGTAGAGTCGGGTGGTGCTGTCCTGCGGCGCCTTGTCAAAGAGCGCCAGCGCCGCGGCGAAATCGCGCGCGCGGTAGGCGGCCAGCGCCTGCGCGTAGCTGGCCAGGGGCGCGCCATCGACTTCGCCTTCCAGGCCCACGGCGGCGTACATGGCCACCGCCTCGCGCTTGCCCTTGACGCGCACCAGGTCCAGTTCGCGGAACACGATGCCGCTGCAGCGGCGCATGGTGGCGTCGCTGACGACCACCGCCACGCCGTAATATTTGCACAGGCCTTCCAGGCGCGACGCCAGGTTCACCGTGTCGCCCAGGACCGTGTAGTTCAGGCGCGTGGCCGAACCGATATTCCCGGCCACCACGATGCCGGTGTGGATGCCGATGCCGATCGCCAGCGGCGGCCAGCCGTCGCGCGCGAACTGGGCGTTCAAGGCGGGCAGGGCGCGCACCATCGCCAGCGCGGTTTCGGTGGCGCGCTGCGGATCGTCGGCGGCGCCCAGCGGCGCGCCGAACAGCGCCATGACGGCGTCGCCGATGTATTTGTCGACCACGCCCTTGCGTTCGTCGATCAGGTCGCTGACGGTGGCCAGGTAGTCGTTGAGCATGGCCAGGATGGCGCTAGGCGCGCGCCCTTCGCACAGGGTGGTGAAGCCGCGGATGTCGGAAAACAGCACGCTCACTTCCTGCTCCTGGCCGCCGAAGTCGATGGATTGCGACAGCAGTTCCTCGGCGATCGCGGGCGAGACCACCTTGCCCAGCATGGCGCGCACCTTGTCGCGTTCGACCAGGCCGCGCACCATGTTGTCGAACGATTCGGCCAGCAGGCCCAGCTCGTCGCGCGAGCCGACGTCGCCGATCATGTCGTAGTGGCCGGCGCTGATGCGCTTGGCGCCGGCCGCCAGCATCTGCACCGGACGCGTGACGCGGCGCGCGATCAGCAGGGCGGCGACCACGGCCAGCACGGTCGAGAGCACGAACACGGCCAGCAGTTGCCAGCGCAGCTGGTAGTAGTCGGCCAGGGCTTCGTCGAGCGAGCGTTGCAGGGCCGCGACCAGCACCCCGGCGCCGGTGTCGTACAGGGGCGTTTCGATCTCGACGTAGTCGACGCCGGCCATGGTCATCACATGGGTGGCGGTGCGCATGGGCTTGCCCTGGCTGGACGCGAGGTAGTCGCGGCGCTGCACGTCGTCGAGGTTGGACGCGTACAGCACGGCCGGTCCGGACTTCGGGCGCCAGGCCAGGTTCACGCGCGTGTGGGTTTGCTGTTCCAGTTCGCCGGCCAGGAAGTCGGTCACTTCGAAACCGATGCCGACCCAGGCGATCGGGACCGGGCCCTTGAGCGGCACCACGACCACCTGGTAGGCCCTGCCATCGACGATCTGGATGGTCGAGGTTTCCTGTTCCGGGTTGTCCCATGCCGCCTTGAACAGGGCATTGTGGGCGAAAGGCATGGCCGACATCTCGGGCTGCAGCGTGTCGGCGACCACCTTGCCGTCCATGTCGAGCACAAACATCCAGTCGGCATTGAGGCGCTTGCGGTAGCTCTTGAAGGCCGAGATCAGGGTGTCGTGGTCGCTCTCGGCGACCAGGGCCTTGAAGGCGAAATCGTGCGACAGCAATCGCGCATACTTGCGCAGGATGCCTTCGCGCGCATTCATGGTGTACTTCAGCGAGGAGAGGGTGACCTGGAGCGCGTCGTCGCTGGCGCGCAGGGCGCTGCGGTTGGCCGCTTCGGTGGCGGTGAAAAATACCATCGCTTGCAGGCCGAGCACGAGCACGACAATGATGGCCAGCAGGCGCGTGCGGAAATGGCGGAAGGCGAAGCGGCTGGCCATGGGGGAGCGGAATGTGAAAGTTGCCGCTATTCTACTCCCCCGCGGGGCTTATTTTGCGCTGCAGGCAGGATGCTGCTTCAAGCGCTTTTCTTCATCATTGCCCCGGAACAGGGTGAGCGCGAAGCCGAAGCGGTTCATGCCGCTGGCAATGAAGCGGCCCTGGCCCGGTTTCGGATCGGCGGTTGCCTGGGTGCCGGCGCCGAACTTGTAATAGCGTTTGTTCAGTTCGGTGGTGATGACCGATTTTTCCTGGTTCGAGGTGGCGGTCGGATATTCCCGCGCGATGGTGGTCACGGTCCAGGCTTGCTTGCCGGGGGCGGCAGGGAAGGACGTCAGGCTGATGCCCACCCGGGTCGGAATGCCGATGGTGCTGATATAGGTGCCGAACAGTTCATTCGTCTCGCAGGCCGCAGGCACGCGCGACAGGACCGGCAAGGCGCCGCCGTCGAATTGCTTGTCGTAGATGTAGGGGCCGGCCTCGCCCGGATCCGGGAAGGTCTGGCGCAGCGACTGCAGGTCGCTGGCATTGAGCTGGCGCGCGGACGTGGCGACCGACTTGTTGCCCAGCTTGATAGGATTCTGCGCCGTGTTCCACTTCAGCTTGGATAACTCCGCGATGCCGTCGCCCAGGCAAATCTCTTCAACACAAGGAAGCCCGTTTTTCACCAGTTCGTCGGCCTGGGCCGGAGCGATGGCGAGGAGGGGCAGGGCAAGGGCGATGTATTTGAGTGACATGATGACCTTATATAAGTGTGAATATGTCGTACGACGGAGCGTATTGACCGATTTAACGTTAAGTCGTACTGCAAGTCAACATTACCTTCGCTGCAAGTGTTGCAGAACGGTTAGTCGCGCTGCCCGCTCCTGTCGTACATGGGGTCGGGCCCGTTCATCATCATGCGCACGATGCCGTCCCGGTCGAAGTGCACATGCATCAGCGCGGGCCACACGCCGCCCTGCTTGTAGCGGTACGACCACACCTCGAAGTCCTGCTGCGCCACGCGCGATGTTTCGGCCGGCCTGCCGAAGGTGCGCAGCATGTCCTGCTTGCCGGTGGCGCCCACCCGCACCGTGGCGAATCGGGCATCGGTCAGCACCTGTTCGGCGCTGAGCTGCTTGCCGTCGGCGCCGAGCCGGACCATCCAGGTTTCCTGGCCGTAGGGCCCGGTCGCGTATTCGCGCACCTGGCCGGCGCCGTCCGGGTAAATGGCCGTCGGCGCCCGGCCGGTGGGGCCGGCACAGCCGGCTAGCATGGCGGCCAAGATTGCCAGATTGACTAGTTTTCGCATAAAAACCACTTCCAACGCGATGAAAAACACCATGATGCCCCAGCCGGCAGCATCCGGCACTGGCGGCACGCCTGGTTTTCGCATATACTTGCGCGTCCAGCTGTTTTGGCTGGATTCAATCGAAGTTCACGGTGCGCTGGGTTACGACTCTTGCACCGCATGTGAAAGGTAATATCATGACCGTAGAAAACATCAACAAAGCCGCGATTATCGCGGACAACGCCCGTGCTCAAAACGACACCGGCTCCCCGGAAGTTCAGGTCGCACTGCTGACCGCACGCATCAACGAACTGAACGGCCACTTCAAAGCCCACGCTAAAGATCACCACTCCCGCCGCGGCCTGATCATGATGGTCAACCGTCGTAAGAGCCTGCTGTCCTACCTGAAGTCCAAGGACGCTGCCCGTTATCGCGATCTGATCGCTAAACTCGGCCTGCGCAAGTAATTTTTGCGGTCGCAAGTTTAAACACCAAATGCCTGCGCAGCTTGCTGTCGCGGGCATTTTGCATTTTGGTGCCCTGTTTTGAGTAGTAAAGGCAACTTGTGTTGCCTGTGGTGAGGTGAACGACAGCCCCTGAAAATCTGTCGGCAAATAGAAAGGGATTACCCATGTTTAATAAAGTTACGAAAACCTTCCAGTACGGCCAGCATCAAGTGACCCTGGAAACCGGCGAAATCGCCCGTCAGGCATCCGGCGCCGTCATGGTGTCGATCGAAGACACCGTGGTCCTGGCGACCGTGGTTGCGCGCAAAGACGCCAAGCCAGGCCAGGATTTCTTCCCGCTGACCGTCGACTACGTCGAAAAAACCTATGCTGCCGGTAAAATCCCGGGCGGTTTTTTCAAGCGCGAAGGCCGTCCTTCGGAGAAAGAAACGCTGACCAGCCGCCTGATCGACCGTCCTATCCGTCCGCTGTTCCCGGAAGGCTACCTGAACGAAGTCCAGGTCATCATCCACGTCCTGTCGGTCAATCCTGAGATCGATCCGGACATCGCCGCCATGATCGGCGCATCGGCCGCCCTGTGCGTGTCGGGCGTGCCATTCTCCGGCCCTGTCGGCGCTGCGCGCGTCGGCTACGCCAACGGCCAGTACATCCTGAACCCGACCACCACCCAGCTCAAAACGTCCCAGATGGACCTGGTTGTTGCCGGTACCGAAACGGCCGTGCTGATGGTCGAATCCGAAGCCCAGCAACTGTCCGAAGAAGTCATGCTCGGCGCCGTTGTTTTCGGCCACGACCAGATGAAAGCTGTCATCGACGCGATCCATGACCTGGTACGCGACGGCGGCAAGCCGGAAATCGAATGGGCGCCACCTGCCAAGAACGAGCCGCTGATCGCGCGCGTCAAGCACTTCGCCGATGCCAAGATCAACGACGCTTACCAGACCCGCGACAAGCAGGCCCGTACCGCCAAGCTGAAGGCGGCGTTTGCCGAAGTGAACGCCGACCTGGCCGCTGAAGCCGCATCGATAGGCGCCAGCGCACCGGACAGCTCGGAAGTGGGCAATATCCTGTTCGACATCGAAGCGAAAGTCGTGCGTACCCAGATCCTGTCGGGCGAGCCACGCATCGACGGGCGCGACACCCGCACCGTGCGTCCGATCGCGATCCGCACCAGCATCCTGCCACGCACCCACGGTTCGGCCCTGTTCACGCGCGGCGAAACCCAGGCGCTGGTCGTTGCCACCCTCGGCACCGCCCGCGACAGCCAGAAGATCGACGCGCTGATGGGCGAGTACACCGACGACTTCATGATGCACTACAACATGCCTCCGTTCGCCACCGGCGAAACCGGCCGTGTAGGCACCCCGAAGCGCCGCGAAATCGGCCACGGCCGCCTGGCCAAGCGCGCGCTGATCGCCGCCCTGCCTAACCCTGAAGACTTCAGCTACTCGGTGCGCCTGGTATCGGAAATCACCGAATCGAACGGTTCCTCGTCGATGGCATCCGTCTGCGGCGGCTGCCTGGCACTGATGGACGCCGGCGTGCCGATGAAAGCGCACGTGGCCGGTATCGCCATGGGCCTGATCAAGGAAGGCGGCAAGTTCGCCGTCCTGACCGACATCCTGGGCGACGAAGATCACCTGGGCGACATGGACTTCAAGGTTGCTGGTACGCCGGAAGGCATTACCGCGCTGCAGATGGACATCAAGATCATGGGCATCACCAAGGAAATCATGCAAGTGGCACTGGCGCAAGCCAAGGAAGCGCGCCACCACATCCTGGGTGAAATGCAGAAGGCCATGCCGCACGTGAAGACCGAACTGTCGGACTTCGCACCGCGCCTGATCACCATCAAGATCAACCCGGAGAAAATCCGTGACGTCATCGGCAAGGGCGGCGCTGTCATCCGGGCGCTGACCGAAGAAACGGGCACCCAGATCGACATCAGCGACGAAGGCGTGGTCACCATCGCTTCCGTCGACGCTGCTGCCGGCCAGGAAGCCAAGCGCCGCATCGAAGAACTGACCGCATCGGTCGAAGTGGGCAAGACCTACGACGGCGTTGTGCTCAAGCTGCTGGACTTCGGCGCGATCGTCCAGGTCATGCCGGGCAAGGACGGCCTGCTGCACATCTCGCAGATCGCCAACGAGCGTGTGAACGCCGTAGCCGACTACCTGAAAGAAGGCCAGGCAGTGCGCGTCAAGGTCCTCGAGACCGACGACCGCGGCCGCCTCAAGCTGTCGATGAAAGCCGCTGAAGGCGCTGAAGCAGCACCGGCAGCAGCCCAGTAATACCGACCGGCCCAGGCCAGTCCCAAAGCCGCCAGGGTGCAAGCCCTGGCGGCTTTTTTTGTGGCTTATTGGTAAATATATTGCTATCAACTAGCAATTTATTGGCTTAGCCGTTGACATTCCAATGCTCCGCGTGAGATAACATTGATACTTTGGCATTGCACCAAAGTGGATCAATAAAAATCACGAGGAGATAGAATGAAGAGAGTAAAGAGTGCCGCCAAGTGGCTGTCCATCACGTTGCTGACCCTGCTGGTCATGCTGGTGGCCCTTGGCATCCAGACCTGGTATTTCAAGCCTTTGACCATCGACTGGTTCTACGCCCGTGTGTTCGCCACCCATGCGCTTCAAAGCCCGGAAACGTTGAGCTCGCTGGGCATGCTCCCGCCCGCGCTCGACTTCCATAGCGACAAGCTCGACGATGCATCGGACGCCCACGAACGCGCCGTGGAAGCGCAAGTGCGCGACGCGCTGGCGACCCTGAAGCGCTACGACCGCTCCGATCTGGACCTGGACGGCCGCCTGTCCTACGACACGCTGGCCTACTACCTGAAAATGGAAGCCGAGAACGCGCCGTACCGCCTGCACACCTTCCCGGTCAACCAGCTGTTCGGCGTGCAGACCACGACGGTCGGCTTCATGGTCGACACCCATTACATCGACAGCGCGATTGATGCGCGCAACTACATCGCCCGCCTGGACCAGATTCCGCGCAAGTTCGCGCAGGTGCAGGACGGCCTGCGTGCGCGCGAAGCGAAGGGCGTGCTGCCGCCGCGCTTTGCCGTCGAAAAGTCGCTGCTGCAGCTGCGCGCGTTCAACGACAAACCGGTCAAGGAAAACCCGCTGTACGTCGACTTGCGCGCAAAGCTCGACAAGCTGCCTGCCGGCGAGTTGAGCGCCGCCCAGCGCAACGAGCTGCTGGCGCAGGCCGAAAGGGCACTCGCCGAACGCGTGCTGCCGGCATGGCGCAAGCTGACCGACTACGTGGCCGCGCTGCTGCCGAAGGCGAAAACGAACGACGGCGCCTGGAGCCTGCCGGACGGCGACAAGTACTACGCCTACCTGGTCCGCAAGAGCACGACCACGGACATGACGCCGCAGCAGGTGCATGAACTGGGCCTGGAAGAAGTGGCGCGCATCAGCGCCGAGATGAACGAGATCCTGGAACAGCAGGGACTGCGCGGTGGTTCGATCGGCAGCCGCGTGCAGCAATTGTCGCAGGATCCGAAGCAGCGTTTCGGCGATACGCCGGAAGACAAGAAAGCCATGCTGGCGCGCTACCAGGAAATCATCGACGAGATCAACAAGGGCATCGGCGACGCCTTCGACATGCGTCCGAAGGGCCGCGTGGAAGTGCGCCCGGTGCCGGAACTGGCCCAGGCCAGCGCACCGGCGGCCTACTACATGGAAGGCGCCATGGATGGCTCGCGTCCCGGCGTGTTCTTCGCAAACATGCGCTCGCCTGGCGACGTGCCGAAATTTTCGATGCGGACCACGGCCTACCACGAAGGCATTCCCGGCCACCATTTCCAGGTCACGATCGCGCACGAGCTGGAAGGCTTGCCGTTCTTCCGCCGCGTGATTCCCTTCGGCGCCTACGAAGAAGGCTGGGCGCTGTATGGCGAACGGCTGGCGTATGAAATGGGCTTCGGGCTCGAAGCGCTGGACCGGCTGGGCCGCCTGCGCGACGAGATGATGCGCGCCAGCCGCCTGGTGGTCGACACCGGCGTCCATTACAAGCGCTGGACGCGCGAGCAGGCCATCAGCTACATGATGGACAACACTGGGTATTCGGAAGGCGAAGCGACCAGCGAGATCGAACGCTATATGGTCAACCCGGGGCAAGCGTTGGCCTACAAGGTTGGCATGCTGAAGATCCTGGCGCTGCGCGAGCACGCCAAGAAGAACCTGGGCGCCAAATTCGACCTGAAGCAATTCCACAACGAGGTGCTGGTCCACGGCGCCTTGCCACTCACCTTGCTCGAAGGCGTCATCAACGACTGGGTCATCCGCCGCAAGAAGGAGGCTGCATGAACATCATCAAGTCGATTTATTCGACTGGCATCTTGCTGCTGGCGTCCCTGGCCGACGGCGCGCATGCCGCAAGCGACTGGGAAGCGGAGGTGCGCAAGGCCGACGCCGCGCTCTGGCAGGCCAACAATACTTGCGACCTGAAGCTGTTCGAGTCGGTGGTGGCGGACGACGTGGAGTTCTACCACGACTACGCAGGCGCGACGACGGGCAAGGCCAAGTTCACGGCACTGACCAAAAATGCGCTGTGCGGCTATCCGGGTGAAGTCAATCGCCGCGCGGCGGTTGCCGGCACGGTCCGGGTCTGGCCCTTGCGTGTGCGCGGCCCGGATTCGGCCGTGTATGGCGCGCTGGTCGAAGGCGAGCACGAATTTTTCCGCAGCGAGAACAAGGCCCCTGAGGCCCATCTTGGGCGCGGCCGCTTCAGCCACCTGATGCTCTTGAAGGGCAAGAGCTGGAAAGTGGCGCGCATTGTCAGCTACGACCACCGGGATACCGAGAAAAAATAAGCCCGCGGTTCACCGTCTTCCGTTTTTGCCACCAGGGTGCGAGTCTTGGTGGTTTTTTTTATTGCTGCTATATTTGCAGCATGCCTACCCTGGACCCCCGCATCGACGCCTACATCGCCAAGTCCCAGGACTTTGCGCAGCCCATCCTGACGCACTTGCGCGCGCTGGTGCACGCGGCCTGTCCGGAGGTCGAGGAAACCATGAAGTGGAGCATGCCGCACTTCATGTACAAGGGCATGCTGTGCGGGATGGCCTCGTTCAAGGCGCACTGCACCTTCGGATTCTGGAAGGGGGCGGTTCTGTTTCCGGACCTTGAGAAGGAAGCGATGGGGCAGTTGGGCAGGATCACCTCGCTCAAGGACCTGCCGTCGAAAAAGGAACTGACGGGCTATATCAAGCAAGCCATGAAGCTCAACGACGAGGGCGTGAAGTCGCCGCCGCGCGAGAAAAAGGCGCCGGTGGCGCTGGTGGTGCCGGATTACTTTGCCGCCGCGCTCAAGGCCGACAAGGCAGCCAAAAAAGTGTTCGATGCGGGCAGCACCAGTTTCAAGCGCGAATACGTGGCGTGGCTGGAAGAAGCCAAGACCGAAGCGACGCGGCTGCGCAGGATGGAACAGGCGATCGCATGGCTGGCCGAAGGCAAGGCGCGCCACTGGAAGTACGAAAAATGCTGATGCCGGCGAACGGCCGCCAGGCGGCCGTAGAGCTCTACCGGTAAAAGCTCACTTACGCCGGGGTGGCCGGGGTGCCCGGTTTGAACTTGCGGCGACGCGCCGCGTAGCCTACCAGGCCCAGGCCGGCGAGCATCATGGCGTAGCTTGCCGGTTCGGGAACCGGGGCCAGCGCGATATTCGCATAGTATTTGCCTGCCGCATTCGATGCCAGGCTGCCGTTGACTTTGACAAAATAGCTGCCGGCGGCCAGGTTGCTATAGCTCAGGGTCCAGATGTCGGCCATGCCGGTCGACACTTGCGTGCCGCCGAGCAGTTGACCGGCTGCGTCGAACAGCGAGAAACCGGTAATGTTCAAACCATTACTGGCTTTGCTGCTCAGCGAGAACAAATCAGCCGTCAGTTCGCCCGCGATGCTGGTGGTGAAGTTGAACTGGTCGGTGAAGCTCGCGCCGGAATTTCCTCCTGTGAACAAGTTACCGAAGAATGCGGAATTGTCGATCAATTCAATATCCTCGATCGTATCCTTCACCGGCGCCGCGAAGGCGCCTTGCGATATGAACGTGGCTGACGCCAGTGCAATCGCGGACAGTATTGCTTTCGTTTTTTTCATATTTCACCTCTAAAAATGATGGCCCTCAACGAAGGCTGGGTTGTGCCAACACGCGAAATAACGCGAGTGGCCAATCTAACATTTGAGCTTCTGCCACTAAAACCGATGAGGCCGCCTCCTTACATCTGGTTGCAAATTTCAAAGCGTCATTTTGTTTTTATTTGCAAAAACTATTGAAAGTGAACTTCCATAGCAGGCGCGACGTTTTTTCCAATTCCTGTCGGAAAAAATTGCCGTTCTTTTGTTGAGTTCGTAGGACTGCTCCTATGTCAATACGGGATGTTGTGGAGGGGCGTTCGCCTGCATCAAAGTGGGCAGCCGATGAATAGGGATGCTGCCTTCCGGGGAGTGCGCTGCGCCATGATGGTGAGCGCTGCGGCGCTTTGGTCTGTTTTCTTCTGGCATGAAAAATGCAAGCTCTCCTGGCAACGGCTACCGCCGCAAGGAGAAAACCATGCTGGACCAGGCAAGTACGACAAGCCCGTCACCAACTGACGAGGCAGTATCCCCATTTACCGACATCAAGTTGTCCGGCGACGTGTTTGGCGCCCTGATCAACTTGTCCGGGCGCCGCCGCTTCACCTCGCAACGCGTCGTCCTGTATGCGGTGCTGGCCTCGATGGGCCATGAAGGGGCCATCAACACGGCGCGCGAGACGCTGGCGCTGTTCAGCGACGCCCACATCACGCTGGTGGAAGGGAAGGGCGTACTGCCCGGCATTTTCTGCGGTCAGCTCAGGGATGCCTATTTCGGCACCTTGCAGGGGGACAAGGTCATTCGCGAATTCATGGCCCTGGCGGAAGCGACGCTGTCGGCCATCGTCGGCAACGAACGCGGCGCCCCCTCGCTGCTGGACGAGCTGGTGCGCAGCGCCACGCCCTTGCTCAGCGTGCTGAACGGCTTGACGCTGGTGTACGAAGAACAATCGAAGCGGCATGCCCAGGCGCAAAAGCGCGCCATGAACGAGATGATGGGCGACATCAAGACTATCGCGCGCCAGGCCCGCATGGTGGCGTTCAACGCCCAGATCGTGGCGGCGCGGGCGGGACAGGCGGGCAAGGAATTCGCGGTGGTGGCCAGCACCATGACCAGCATCACCGCCGAAATCGACGACCTGGTCCACGTGGCCCTGAGCGGATCCCTGGCCAACTAGCCACCAAGCCTTCCTGCAGGGAGGGGCTTGCCTTCCACAGGGGACAGTCTGAGTTAGCCCGGGTTTATTGCCTTCCCACAGGGGACTGTCCCAGGTTTATGGGAAATTCTTTCCCATAAACCGGGGACAGTCCCCTTTCAAGAGGGGGAGAGGGAGATGGATTCGCCCAGGCGCTGGCCAAGGCAGAGCAGGGTGAGGGTGGGCGGCAAGCCCCAGGCTTGCGGGATCACCGAGGCGTCGCAGACATACAGGTTGGCCGTGGACGTCTGCAAGTTGCTGTCCACGCCGTCGCCGATCCGCACGCTGCCGCCCGGGTGCGCGGCGAAATGCCAGCTCTTGAAAACATGCCGCGCGCCACACGCGGCCAGGATGTCGCGCGCCATGGCGATGCCTGCCGCGAGCTTGTCGCGGTCCGCTTGCCGCAGCGATTTGTCAACCCAGGCCGGCCCCACGCCGCCACCGATTTCGTCGCGGATCTTGACCATGATGGAGAGGGTTTGCCGGTGCGCAAACAGGCGGTCGAAGCGCCCCGCCTGCGCCGTGAAGGCCTGGTACATGGGCTTGGGCAAGGTCATGTCGGCCAGGGAGATGCCCTGGTCGTCGAGCCGCATGCCGGCCGCCATCGGCACTTCGGCGCCGCCGTCCAGGCCGTCCACGCTGCCCATCACCGCCACCACCGGATCGCTGAAGAAGGCGCTGCTGCGCGGCCACAGCCCCGACGCATGCAGCAGGCGCGGGCTGCCCACGCCGCCGCCGGCCAGCACCACCACGCCGGCCATGGCTTGCCGGCGCTGCCCGTCGCGCACAAATTCCACGCCCACGGCCTTGCCCCCTTCGACGATGGCGCGCGTCACCCGCGCCCGGTCGAGCAGGGTGGCGCCATGGGCGACGGCTTCGTCGATGAAGTCGCGCGCCGTCCACTTGGCGCCGAAGGGGCAGCCGTAGGCGCAGCGCCAGCAGCCGGCGCGGCAGATGGCCGGGCGGATCATCTTGTCGAGCTTGCGCCAGTCCAGACCCAGGCTGCGCGCCCCGGCCATCAGGCGGCTGGCGGCCGGACCGATCAGTTCGTCAGGCAGCGGGCCGATCGGCAATTCGGCGCGCAGCGCCCGCAGCTGCGCCGACAGGTCGATGCCATGCGCAGAAAACAGGGCGGCCGGCGGATCGGCGGCCGTGGCGAAGTTGATCGTCGAGCTGCCCCCGGCATTGATGCCCCGGACCAGCAGGGACGCGTCGCGGTGCAGGAAGGCGCCCTTGCCGGGCACTGCGGCGAAGCGCGCCATCTGGGTGACGGTGCCGGCCACCGGGCGCGCGCTGCCCTGTTCCAGGATCAACACCCTGTGCCCGCGCCGCGCCAGTGCGCGGGCCGTGCTGGCCCCGCCGGGGCCGCTGCCGGCCACGATGGCGTCGAATTGAAGGTCGGCGGAGGCGCTCATGGTTGCCCAGTATCGCCTGATCCCGCCATTTCGTCGACCAGGCCGTCAAAATTGCAGTTCGTCGCAATCCGGTGGAGGGCAGGGGAGGCCGTGGATATAGTGATCACATACCAAGCACATTCACAGGAGCCACATCATGAACATCGCGAAAAACATGGAAGTCATCTTCGTTGCCGCCATCGCCCTGATCGGCGCCACCAGCCTGGCCACCGCCGCCGCCAATGACCGCGTCGCCGTGGCGCCGGTGGCCGTGTCGGTCGACGCGAAAATGCCGGTCGTCACCGTGACCGCCAAGCGACTGACCGCCGCCGAAAAGGCGGCAAGTGCACAATAAGCTGGAATGCTGCGCGCGTTACTGGTAACGTATGCGCGAGCGCCAAAAGTCAGACCAAAAAATAAGAACACCGGAGATTTTCTGCATGAATCAGTTTTTCAAATTGAGTGTCGCCACCGCGTTCTGCGCCACCATGGGCGCGGCCATGGCCTCCTCGACCGACACCGTGACCGAATCGCGCACCATCGACAACCGCGTGCTGCGCGTCAAGCTCGACGGCGTGATCGACCTGAAACTGAAACAGGGCGCGCTCGCCCAGCTGGTCATCATCGGCGACAAGACCTTGCTCTCGAAAACCACCACCGAACAGAATGGCGACACGCTCACCATCGGCACCGAATCGAAGGGCTTGCATTTCAATAGCAAGAAGAAAACCCTGCGCGCCGAGCTGACCTTGCCGGCATTGCGCGAAGTCACGTCCGAAAGCGTGGGCTGGACCGACGTCAGCGGCTTTTCCGGCGACGACCTGGAACTGGTGCTCGACGGCGCCGGCTCCATGAAAGTCAATTGCAACTATAAAACCATCAGCGCCACCCTGGGCGGCGTCGGCAGCATGAATATCCAGGGCTTCAACAGCGAAGGCATCGACCTGAACCTGCGCGGCGCCGGGTACGTGACCCTGAAGGGCCATAGCAAGTGGCTCAAGGCCAGCCTGGGCGGACTGGGCGGCCTCGATGCGCAACATTTTCACGTCGATACGGTCAATCTGGATTTGAGTGGCCTCGGTAACGCCACGGTCTCGGCCAGGAACAGCGCCAACCTGAGCCTGTCTGGACTCGGTTCTGTTACCGTGTACGGCAAGCCGACCAACCGCAGCGTCAGTGTTGACGGCCTTGGCAAAGTAAGCTGGAAGTGAAGACTATGCAGCCTGAACCCGGTTCGATACGCGAGAAATGAAAAAACTATTCGTTGCGATGACGATCGCACTTGGCCTGCACGCGAGTGCCATGGCCGGCTTCACGGAAGGCGCCAACGCCTACAACGCCCGCAATTATTCGCAGGCTTTGCGCGAAGTGACGCCGCTCGCCAAAAATGGCCATGCGGATTCCCAGCACTTGCTGGGCCTGATGTATTACATGGGCCGCGGCGTCGCGCGCGACTACAAGCAAGCCATGACCTGGCACCGCAAGGCCGCCCTGCAGGGCAAGGCCGACGCGCAGTACGTGGTGGGCGCCATGTATTACACCGGCAACGCGGTGCCGCTCGATCACAAGCTGGCGGTATCCTGGTTCCGCAAGGCGGCCGAACAAGGCCATGCCGAGGCGCAGCACGCGCTGGGCCTGATGTACCGCTATCACGCGGCCGGCTTGCCTGCCGATAAGGTGCTGGCCTATATGCTGTGGAACCTGGCCTCGGCCAGCGGCAACGTCAACGCCACCAACCAGCGCGCCGAGATCGCCAAGCGCATGACGCAGGAACAGATCGAGGAAGCGCAAGCCATGTCGCGCAACTGGCGCGTGGGCACGCCGCTGCCCACCCAGTCGCGCACCGGCATGAGCGTCTGACCAGGCCAGGTCAGGCGCCGTACGGAAGGTAGCTGAAGCCTTCGCCGATCAGCGCCGCCATCCCGTCGACGTTTTCATCGCTTTCGCTGAAACCGGCCAGCACCTGGGCCAGGGTGGCGGCGCGCGTGTCCAGCACATTGACCCAGAACGCGATGCCGCCGGCGTCGCCAGGCCGCTGCAGGATGTTCTGGTACAGCTTACCGACAATCTCATCGTTGCTGAAACTGCTGCCGTAGGCGCTGCGAAATTCGTTCGAATCGATGAACATCGCGGCCACCTGCTGCACGTCGAAGCCGCTATCCATGGCCCTGATCCAGAATCCGAGCCCGCCCGCATCGGGTGTGCGCGCGAAGGCGGCCTGGTACATGCGGTACGCCTGGCCCCCGACTTCGTCCTTGCCGGTGTCGAGCGCCACGTTCAGGTCGGTGAACTGCAGGCGCTGTTCATTGGTCAGCAGGTAGGAAAAGTCGCTGCGGCCGGTGAAGCTGAGCCAGGTCAGGTCCAGCGTCTTGACGATGTCGAAGCCGGCCGAGCTGGTGCCGATCACGGCGGTATTGAGCGCCTCGCCGGTGCCGATGAATGCCGCCTGCGTGTCCCTGACCGTATAGCCCATGTCGCGCAGGATGCCGATCACCACCGGGTCGAGCGAAATGCGGCTGCCGTTCGGGACGTAGTCATAGCTCATCAGCGTGGTATCGCCGCGCAGCAAGCCCTGGGCGAAGCTGGTGTTGTCGCCCAGGTGCACGTTGGTGAGCGGGACCGGACTGCCGAATGCCGCCACCGCGCTGGCGCCGGTGAAAAAGCTGCGGCCTTCCGCGGCCACGACAAACTGGTCGAACACGCTGATATAGCTGCCGTTGTAGTCGCCCTGGCTGTTGGCCAGCCAGCCATTGAAGCCCATCGCGTGCAGCAGTTCGTGCAGGATGACCCGGAAGCCGTCGGTCTTGTCTTGCGGGATGTCGCCGGCCGTGGCCAGCGTGCTGTCGAACCAGTAATAGCGGTCGAGATTGGTGGTGCCCACATTGATACTGGCGTCGGTGCCGGCGCCGTTGATGTCCACGCCTTGCAAGATTTCGGCGATCACGCTGTCCTGCAGCAGGCGGTAGGACCTGCCGTCGGCCGCGCTGACCAGGCCGATGTCGCGGTTGGCGCTGGAGCCGCCGTTCATGGTCGCGATATTCGGGTCGAAACTGAGCAGGACGGCAATGTCGCCCCAGCCCGCCACGTAGGAGCCCAGCCACATGCCGGCCGCCTTGACGGTATCGGCGATCAGCGCCTGCCTGGCCGGCTGGCCGGACAGGGGCGTGCCGATGACGACCTGGTAGCTGGTGCTCATGACGTTCCCGGTGGATAATCCTGTGAGCATCATATCTCATCCGGAACCTGACACTGTTGAATGAAAACCATGAAAAAACTGATCACTGTATTGATGCTCGCCGCCGGCACCCTGTGCCAGGCGCAGGTGCTGCCGCTGCGCGAGCAGGCCGCCAGCGTGAACGCCATCCTGGCCGAGCGGCTCGACACGGTCCTGCCCGGCCTGATGCAGCAATCGGGCATCGACATGTGGATCGTGGTGTCGCGCGAATACAATGAAGACCCGGTCCTGCGCACCATGCTGCCGGCCGAATGGCTGAGCGCGCGGCGGCGCACGATCCTGGTATTTGCACGCGACCCCAAGTCGGGCAAGGTGGAAAAACTGGCGATCGCGCGCTACGGCGTCGGCAGCGCCATCAAGGCGGCCTGGGATACGGCGAAATTCCCCAACCAGTGGGATGCCCTGGCCGACCTGGTTAAGACCCGCAAGCCGGCCCGCATCGGCATCAACACCTCGGCCAGCTTCGGCCACGCCGACGGACTTGACCACACCGACTACCTGGAAATGATGGCGAAGCTGCCGCCCGCCTTCCGCGCCAAGGTGGTCTCGGCCGAAAAGCTGGCCGTGCGCTGGCTGGAAACGAGCAGCCCGCGCGAGATGGCGATCTACCCTTCGCTGGTCGACGTGACGCACCAGATCATCGCCCTGGGCTTTTCCGGAGACGTCATCAAGCCTGGCCTGACCACGACCACCGACATGGAATGGTGGTTCCGCCAGAAAATCCGCGACAGCGGCTACGACACCTGGTTCCATCCGACCGTCACCATCCAGCGCGCGGACACGCCCACCGTCGACCAGGCGGCCGCCTTCTCGGCACGCGCGGGCGCCAACGTCATCCAGCCGGGCGACCTGCTGCACGTGGACATCGGCATTTCCTTCCTGCGCCTGCAAACCGACATCCAGCAGCACGCCTATGTGCTCAAGCCGGGCGAGGCGGACGTCCCGGCCGGCATCAAGGCTGCCTTCGCCAACGCCAACCGCTTGCAGGATGTGCTGACCGGCCAGTTCGCCGAAGGCAGGAGCGGCAATGCGATCCTGGCCGCCGCGCTGGCCCAGGCGAAAAAGGAAGGCATCGCGGCCACCATCTACACCCACCCGATCGGCTACCACGGCCACGGCGCCGGCCCGACCATCGGGCTGTGGGACCAGCAGGGCGGCGTGAAAGGCAGCGGCGACTATCCGATGCACCACAACACCGCCTACTCGATCGAACTCAATGCCGAAACCATGCTGCCCGAGTGGCAAAAGACAGTGCGCATCATGCTTGAAGAAGATGGCTACTTCGACGAAGCGGGTTTCCGCTACATCAAGGGACGCCAGGAAGCGGTGCTCCTGATTCCATATATGCACTAACTTGCGGTTGCAATTACAAGGCGCGAAGCGCAGTATCGCGTTTTTCCCTTGCGATCGAGGCTTGCATGAAATGGATCATCCGGATTGTTATCGCCGTCGTTGTGCTGGTGGCCGCCGTGGTGGCCTACGCCATGCTCACCGCGCTCGGTTCCGAGCGTCCCGTCGGTTTCCAGATCGTGCAGACCAGCGGCGCCACCAGCCGCCCGGTGGCCATGGGGGTCTGGTACCCGACCGATGCCAGCGCGCGCCCCACGACCTTGCTGCCGCCCCTGGTCCTGAACGTGGCCAGGGATGGCGCGGTGGCCGGCAAGGGCTTGCCCCTGGTGGTGATCTCGCACGGCAATATGGGTGGGCCCGGCAGCCACGCCGACCTTGCCATGGCGCTGGCCAGCGCCGGCTACGTGGTGGCGGCGCCCATGCACACGGGTGACAATTACGCGGACCAGGCCGCGGCCGGATCGGCCTCGCTGTACAGCACCCGCAACAAGGAGGTGAGCGCCACCATCGACCACATGCTCAAGGCGTTTCCGCAGATCGACCCGCTGCGGGTTGGCGCCTTCGGCTTTTCGGCCGGCGGTTTCACGGTGCTGACCAGTATCGGGGCCCAGCCCGACATGCGCCTGATCGCGCGGCATTGCGCCAGGGCGTCCGAGTTCGTATGCGACGTGCTCAAGCACGATGGCTCGCCACTGTTGAAAGCCGATGCCGCCGATACGGGCGGCGCTTTCCAGCACGACGCCAGGATCAAGGCCGCGGTCGTGGCCGCGCCGGGACTGGGCTTCACCCTGGTGCCGGACGGCCTGGTCAAGGTCGGCGTGCCGGTCCAGCTATGGAGCGGCGACGCTGACGACAAGGTGCCCTTTGCCACCAACGCGAAACTGATACGCGACGCGCTCGGTGCGCGCCTTGAGTATCACGCGGCTGCCGGCGCCGGCCACGCGTCCTTCCTGGCGCCGTGCGGCTTGATCGGACCACCCGTGGTGTGCGCCGATCCCGGCCAGTTCGACCGCAAGGCTTTCCATGCGGTGATGAACGCCAGTGTCATCGGCTTCTTCGACAAGCACCTGGCTACGCCGTCCAGCGTGCCTTCAGTGCCTGGTAACGGCTCCGCCCCACCGGCAAGGTAGTCCCGTTCAGCAAGCGGATGTCGTAGCGGCCGCCGGGCTGGGCCAGCAGCGCTTCGACCTTCTGCAGCGGTACGATATAGCTGCGGTGGACGCGCTCGAAATTGGCCGGCAACAGACCGGTGAGCAGGTCGATGTTTTTATCATGCAGCCAGACCTTGCCGTCATCCATGACCAGCTCGCAGTAGTGCCCGGCCGCGCGAATATGCGCGATGGCGGCCAGCGCCACCAGCTGCAAGCCATGCGCGCCACGCACGGCCAGGCGCTCCAGCGCGCGGTCGCTGCGCCATTTGCCGTCGTCCACGCGCGCCAGTGCCATTTCCAGGCGCGCTTGCGTGAAGGGTTTTCCTACAAAATCGAGCACCCCGTACTCGAACGCTTGAATCGCCTGCTCGGCGTGGGCCGACACGATGATCGTGTAGTGGGCGCGCGCGCTGCTCGCTTCGAGTAGCGACATGCCATTGCGCCCGTTCAGGTTCAGGTCCAGCAGGAGCAGGTCGACTGCCTGTTCGGCCAGCAGTTCGCGTGCCTGCGCAAGATCGTCGAGCAGGTGCAGTGTGAGTGTGCGGCCAGCGAAATGCTGGCGGCAGATGCGTTCGATGCGGCCGGCGATGACGGCTTCGTCTTCCAGGATCAGGATGCGCATCCGGCCTCCGTTGCGGGTATGGTAATTTCCGTGCGCCAGACATGTTGCACCTGTTCCTGGCGCAGTGTCCAGCGCCGTCCGAAGGTATCCTCGAGGTGCGCGCGCACATAGGCCAGCCCCATGCCGCCGCCCTGGTGAAGCTTGCCGCCGTCGTACGGACAGTCGAAGCGCAGCATCAGGCCTTCGGGCAGATGGTGCTGCGTGAGTGAAAACGTGGCGTCGGCATCGAGCTTGTTGTGGCTGAAAGCATTCTCGATCAGGGTATGCAGCAGCGCAGGCGGAATGCGCAGCTTCGAGTCCGGGGCGTCAAGAATGTAGCGGCGGCCCTTGCGATAGCCCATGATGGCCAGGTGGCTGCGGCACAGCGCAAGTTCTTCGGACAGGGGGATCAACTTCTTGTCGGCGCAAGCATTGAGTTGCCTGAATTCGTCGGCCAGCGCCTCGATGAACAGGACCGCCTTGGACGGTTGCTGCTCGATCCATTCCATTACCATGGTCAGGCTGTTCATCAGGAAGTGTGGCTGCAGGCTGCGCCGCAGCAGTTCATTTTCAAGGCGGACCGCATGCAGTGCATGGCGCCGGTGCTGGCGCTGTTCAAGTGAAAGCGTCAGCAGCAGGCCCAGGGCCAGCAAGGGAAACATGAGGTAGAGCGAGCGGTCGGCAAAGGTCAGCGGATCGAGCACCACGGGACAGGCCAGCACTGCCAGCGCCGCCAGGTTGATGCCGCTATACGGCTGGCGCGCGCGCCATGCGGCGATGCCAATGGCCAGGGACGCGACGACGCCAAGCAGCAGCATCACCAGGGAGCCAAGGTCGTAGCTGTCGATCGCGAAGCCCGCCACGGCCAGCACCACGGCGCCGCCGCCCAGCAGCGCCGGGCGCACGGGCCGCTGGTAGAACATGGCGTAGTAGCAGGGAAGCAGGATCGCGATGGCGAAGCTCAGGACAAGGATGGCACGCAGACGCACCACGTGCAGGTCGTAGGTATAGCCGATCAATTCTTTCCACAGTTCGGTGACCAGCATCAGCGCAAAGGCGCCGCACAGGAACGCGAACAGCAATTGCGCGCGGCGGGCCCGATCGAGCAGGAATGCAATGGCCATGTAGAGCGCCATCAGCAGCATCACGCCGCAAGCGGCGACCAGGGGCAGGCTGTCAAGCAGCGGGCGCCGGATCATGCCGGCATAGTCGCCAATGGCGACGTCATGCAGCAGCCGCTGCATGCGCGGGTTGGCGTGGTGGGTCGACACCGAGATCCGCAGCACATTCCTGTCGTTGATCTCGTGCGGCGGGAGGAGCGGATGCAGGCTGCCCAGTACCCCAGGCCGTTCACTGGCTGCGTCGTCGGCTGGCTGGCCATTGCTTCCCAAATAGCGGCCATTCCAGTAAAGCTGATATGCCCCGAGCAGCGACACCTTCAGCGCGGGTTGGGCGCTGGCCAGCGCTGGCCGCGCAAGCGCCACCTGCACGCAATAGCGACCAGATGCCTTGAGCGAACCGTTTTGCAATTGGGCCCAGCGCGGATCGTTGCCGGCCACGTTCGTGCAGTCGCCGGGCACGAACTGTGCGGCACTGGCGTCCAGGCTGAAGAGGCAGGCAAACAGAAATAGGAGAAAGCGCATTGCGACAGTATACGGTGCCCGCGCGTTTTGGGGATGCAATTGACGAGGGCTGCGTGCAGTTGGTGCGGCGCCGGGCCAGGTGCGCGGCGCCCGACCCTACAATGTGCCCTTGCTGTTCACCCGGAACCCATCATGAAACGACTGTTTGCCCTTGCTATGACTTATCCATAGAATCTCCAGAATAAATTCACAAGCGGCAGTAGTACTTCGCCGTCCAGGCAAATGCTGGCGCGAACACCGCTGCGCGGCGATGCCCCTTCCGGGTGTTGCTCAACTAAAATTTAGACGGCAATGTGCCGACAAGGTGGCAACTATGGCTGTAGGTAGGACCGCAATGGTGAAGTGTGCTGGCGTGGCTGTGTTCTTGGTCATCCTCTGGGCCATAGGGCTCGTCGGTGGCACCCTCTTTGGCTGGTGGCGGCAGCCGCTCGTGCCCTCGGACGATCCGCGTGCTTTCATGCAAGCTGCAATCGCCATGGTTAACGCGGGCAATCGTGCCAATACGGCCATCATCCTCATTGACAAGGGCGCCATCAGTGCTCAGTACTACTCCGCAAACGGCGACCCTATCGACCGGAACACCGTCTTCGCGACTTCGTCCTTGAGCAAGTGGATTACTGCACATGCCGTCATGAAGCTTGTGGAACAAGGCAAGCTGGACCTCGATCGACCGATTGCGAACTACCTCACGAGATGGCAATTGCCAACAGGCTCGTTCAGTTCGCGCGGCGTCACCGCGCGACGACTTCTGAGTCACACTGCCGGACTTACTGATGGGCTAGGCTTCGGCGATTACCAACTTCATGAGGCCCTGCCGACGTTGGAGGAGGCGCTGGCCGCGCCTCGGGCATCGACCGGCCGCCCTGCGGCGTCCATCACCGTGGGGATCGAGCCAGGCACGCAGTTTCGATACTCGGGCGGTGGCTACTTGCTGCTCGAGCTGCTGGTGGAAGAACTCGCAGGAGAGCGGTTCGAGACCTTCGTCAAGCGCGAGGTACTCCAGCCCCTGGGCATGGCACGCTCCGGCTACGCCGACCTCTCTGCAATGTCCAACTCGGCGAAGTCATACGATGCCGAGGGCCGGCCAGCACCGATCTACCGGTACGCTTCAAGAGCGGCGACGGGCTTCACCACGTCAGCTGGCGATATGGTCAGCCTGGTGCTTGCGCAGCTGCGAACGGTTGAGGGTAGCCCCCTCGCCAGGACGACGCTCGAGTCTATGCGCACAGCCGAGGCAACATCGATGGGGGCCGACGTTTGGGGCTTGGGCACGGTCCTCTACGCGCCAACGGAGGCTGGCGGCGCGGTCTTCGGCCATGACGGCAGCAATGAGCCAGCGATTAGTGCAACAGTCCGGATTAACCCGACAACGGAGGATGCGATCATCGTCCTTGCGACCGGCAGCAGGGGACTCGCGTCGCAGCTCGGTGCGGAGTGGGTGTTCTGGCAAACCGGCCTGCCCGACATACTCACCATTCCCGCCGAGATCCGCCGGGTGATGCCGGTGTTCGGCGCAGGAGCCTGCGTCATCGTGCTGCTCACATTCGTGCCGCTCTGGCGCATGCGACGCAGACGAACCTAAGTCGCCGCTCAAGGAGAAAGCTACGTGCATGCAGTCGCCGGGCATGAACTGCGCGGCACCTGGATGCGTTTGGCGACGCGGGTGTGCAGTTGGTAAGGTGCCGGTCGAAAATCGGGCTGTGTGACCCTACACTGGGCGCCTCACTGTTCACCCAGGATCGATCATGAAACGACTCTTCTCCCTTGTCTTGTTGTCCCTGTCCTGCCATGCGCAGGCGCTTGTTGTGGAACCCTATCAGTTCGTTGCCGCCGACGGCACCGCCGTCGCGGCCGAAAAAGGATCGCTGCTGGTGCCGGAGCGCCACGCGGCGAAGGCCGGCAAGCAGATGACACTGCGCTTCGTCCGTTTCAAGAGCACCGCCGCCGAGCCGGGTGCGCCCATCGTCTACCTGGCCGGCGGGCCAGGCGGGTCGGGTATCCAGGCAGCCAGGGGAGAGCGCTTCCCGCTGTTCATGAAGCTGCGCGAAGTTGCCGACGTCATCGTCGTCGACCAGCGCGGCACCGGCGAATCGGGCTCGCCACCGGACTGCGTTCCTCCGGGAGGCTACCCGCTCGAGAAACCCTTGCAGCTGGACGCCTACCTGGCCGACGCGAAGAAGGCCGCTGCACTGTGCGCCGCGTTCTGGCGCGACGCCGGCGTCGATATCGACGCCTATACCAGCCGCGAAAGCGCGGCCGACCTGGCCATGCTGCGCACGGCGCTCGGCGTCCCGAAAGTAAGCCTGTTCGGCATCAGCTACGGCACCCACCTGGCGCTGGCCACGGCCAAATATCATCCCGACGCCGTGGCAGCCCTGGTGCTGGCCAGCAGCGAAGGACTGGGCCAGACCGTGAAGCAGCCGGCGCGGATCGACCTGATGCTGGGACGCCTTGCCCGCCTGGCGGCGGCAAAGTATCCCGACTTCCTGGGCAGCATGGCGCGGGTGCACCAGCGCCTTGACCTGCGGCCGGTGGTGCTTGGCAAGACCGGGATCGGCAAGCTCGATATCCAGCTGCTCGCTTCCTACATGATCAAGAATCCGCGCGAGGCCGCCATGCTGCCGGCGCTGTATGCGGCCATGGAAGCGGACCAGTTCCAGTTCGTGGCGCCGCACGTGGCGCGTTTGCGGGGGCAGCTGGCGCGCTGGCAGGCCATGCCGGTGGCGATGGACGCTTCCATCGGTATCGACCGCGCGCACCTGCAGCTGGTACTGAAACAGGCCGAAACAAGCCTGCTGGGAAGGGCCAGCGACCTGCCGCATCCGGATATCGCGGCCGCGCTGGGTATCGCCGACCTGGGCGCGGAGTACCGGCGCGAGCCAGCCACCGACATCCCGGCGCTGTTTATCGCCGGTACGCTGGACGGGCGCACCGTGCTCGAAAGCCAGCTGGAACTGGCGCGCGGCATGCCCAGGGCGCAGACCCTGGTGGTGCACAACGCCGGACACGATTTGCTCGTGGTTTCGCCGGCCATCGGCGAAGCCATGGTGCGCTTCCTGCGCGGAGAAAAGGCAGGCAATACCGAGATCGTCATCGATCCGCCGGCCTTCATGTAGATATGCATACGTCCAATATCTCTTGATGTTTTATTGCGCCATGTGACACACTTGGATTCCCATTTTTCCAGGACCTGCCACATGTCGCCAAATCGTACTCTTGCCACTTCGCTGGTGGCCGCCGGACTGCTGGGCGCCAGCGCCACTGCCTTCGCCGATGCCTATTTCCGCTACCCTGCCATCAACGGCAATGTGCTGGTATTTACGGCCGAAGGCGACCTGTGGAAAACAGCGGCGACCGGCGGGTTGGCGCAGCGCCTGACCACGCACGCAGCGGCGGAAACCCATGCTGCCATTTCGCGCGACGGAAAATGGGTGGCGTTTTCGGCGTCGTACGAGGGCGAACAGGAAGCCTACGTCATGCCGGTAGATGGCGGGCTGCCCAAGCGCCTGACGTTCGAAAACGGCGCTGTCACGGTGCTCGGCTGGACCACCCAGGGCGAAGTGCTGGTCAGTACGCAGAATTCCGTTGGCCCGAACGCGCACCGCATCGTGGCCGCGGTCAACCCGGCCAATATGCAGCGCCGCGTGTTTGCGGTGGCCGACGCCAACGACGCCGTGCTTGACGACGCCAGCCAGACCATCTTTTTCACCCGCTACGGCTTGACGATGACGAACGATAACGTCAAGCGTTATCGTGGCGGCGCCCACGCGCAGCTGTGGCGCTTCGATATCGACGGCAAGGGCGAGGCCCAGCCTGTGTTCAAGGACGACAAATCGAACAGCAAGCGGCCCATGTGGTGGAAGGGCCGGCTGTACTTCATCAGCGACCGCGACGGCGCCGACAAGCTGTGGTCCTCGCGCCCGGACGGCAGCGATGCGCGCGCCCACACCAGCAACAAGGACTGGGACGTGCGCAACGCCACGCTGGGCGACGGTAAGGTGGCCTACCAGATGGGCGCCGACATCCACGTCGTGGACCTGGCCAGCAATGCCGACAAGGTCCTGGCCATCAAGCTGGTTTCCGATTTTGACCAGCAGCGCAAGCGCCAGATCCGCTCGCCGCTGGAAAACCTGACCAATGTCGAACTGGCCGGCCGCACCGAACGCGTGATCCTGACCGCGCGCGGCGGCGTCAGTATCGCCGGCACCGGCTCGCAGCGCCGCGTCGAAATCGCGATTCCCGAAGGCGCGCGCGCTCGCAACGCGGTATTGAGCCACGACGAAAAGTGGGTCTATACCATCGTCGACACCACCGGCGAAAATGAAATCTGGCGCTTCGCCGCCAACGGCGCCGGCAACGGCGAGCAGCTTACCTCGTACGGCGACAATCACCGCTTCCGCCTGTATCCGTCGCCGGACGGGCGCTGGATCGCCCATACCGACAAGCGCGGCCGTTCCTGGCTGCTGGACCCGGTCACGAAAACGAACGTCATCATCGACGACGCGGGCAAGCTTGGCATCGAAAACTACGACCAGGTGCTGTGGTCGCGCGACAGCAGGAACCTGGCCCTGGTGCGCGTGGGTTCCACCGAAGCGCGCCAGCAGATAGGCCTGTACAACCTGGAATCGAAGCAGCTCGCGTTTGTGACGAGCGACCGCTTCACCGCCAGTTCGCCGGCCTTTTCGCCGGACGGGAAATGGCTGTACTTCCTGTCGGCCCGCAATTTCCAGCTGGCCAACGGCGCGCCCTGGGGCGACCGCAACATGGGGCCCGTGTTCGACAAGCGCACCGGCGTGTTTGCGCTGGCGCTGCAGCCGGGTAATCGCTTCCCGTTCAAGCCGGACGATGAACTGAGCGCGCCGCTGCCCGATTCGGCAGCCATCGCCGCCGTCGACGCAGCAAAGGCCGCGGTGCCCGCCGCCAAACCGGCCAAGCCCGTGACCGAAACGCCGCCGGTCAAGCCGAAGCTGCCCGAGATCGTGTATGAAGGCCTGGCCGATCGCCTGTACGAAGTGCCGGTCGCCGCGGAGAACTATCGCAATATCGCGGTCGACGAAAAACGCCTGTACCTGCTGGACATCGACGGCCCGGAAGGCAAGGGCACGCTCAAGACGCTAGCCATCGCCCGCACCGGCCCGCAGCCGGAAGTGTTCGTGGCCGGGGTGCGCGAGTTCGACCTGTCGGCCGACATGAAGCGCATCTACTACCGTACCCACGTGCCAACTGGTCCGGGCGATTTCCTGATTGTGGACGCCGGCGCCAAGCAGCAGACCGACATCAGCAAGTCCAAGGTCAAGCTTGACGACTGGAGCATGACGTCGAATCCGCGCCTGGAGTGGAAACAGATGTTTAACGACGCTTGGCGCATGCACCGCGACTTCCTGTACGACGCCAACATGCGCGGCGTGAACTGGGTTGGCGTGCGCGACAAATATGCGCCGCTGGTAAGCCGGGTGACCGACCGCGGAGAACTGAACGACATCCTGGGCATGATGGTCAGCGAAGTCGGCGCCTTGCATTCGCAGGTGGCGCCGGGCGACATTCGCCGTGCCGCGCCTGAAGGCACGCCGGCGGGGCTGGGCGCCGTGCTTACCCGCGTGGCCGAAGGCTATCGCGTGGACCGCATCTATGTCAGCGAACCTGGAATGCCGTCCGAGCGCGGGCCGCTGGCCCAGCCGGATGTCAACGTGAAGGAAGGCGACGTCATCACCGCCGTCAACGGCAAGAGCGCTGCGCAGGCGCGCGACATTGCGGACCTGCTGCTGAACCAGGCCGGCAAACAGGTGCTGCTGCACGTGAAGAGCGGGGCGGCGCCATCGCGCGCCGTGATCGTAACGCCGATATCGATCGGCAAGCATGCCGGCCTGCGCTACAGCGACTGGGAACAGAGCCGCGCCATGGAAGTGGACAAGGCATCGAAGGGACGGATCGGCTACCTGCACCTGCGCGCCATGGGCCCGCGCGACATCGCGTCGTTTGCGCGCGACTTCTACGCCAACGTCCAGCGCGAAGGCCTGATCATCGACGTGCGCCGCAATAACGGCGGCAATATCGACAGCTGGATCATCGAAAAGCTGCTGCGCAAGTCGTGGGCCTTCTGGGCCGCGAACGGCAAGCGGCCTTATTCGAACATGCAGAATACCTTCCGCGGACAGCTGGTGGTGCTGGTCGACGAGCTGACTTATTCGGACGGCGAAACCTTCGCTGCGGCCGTCAAGTCGCTCAAGCTCGGACCGCTGGTGGGCAAGCGCACGGCAGGTGCTGGCGTGTGGCTGTCGGACCGCAACCGGCTGGCGGACAACGGCATGGTGCGCGTTGCCGAAACCGGCCAGTTCGATGCCGAAGGCCAGTGGCTGATCGAAGGGGTGGGCGTTTCTCCCGACGTCGAAGTCGACAACCTGCCGCATGCGACTTTCAAGGGACAGGACCGCCAGCTGGAAGTGGCGATCGAACTGCTGGAGAAGAAGCTGAAAGAGCAGCCGTACAAGCCGTTCGCGCCGAGCCCGATTCCGGCGCTCGGCAAGTAGCCGCATCGCCCCCGCGCAGGCGGGGGCTGATGGCCCTTCCGGTCAGTGTTATGCTTCGCTCAACTTACTGAAGAGGGTTCCGATTTCATGCGCGTCAATTTTACGCAGAAGGTATTCGCATTCCTGAAAATGTACGCTTTCCTAACCCTGTTCCTGGGGATTATTTTTCTGGTTTATGCGTTTCCGAATTATCCCAAATCGATATCCCAATGGGCGTGGTTCCTCCTGCTTGGCGCCCGTTTCGCTGGCGATAGAATTCTTTGGCCAGTTCCTGTGGAACAACAAGGCGACCCGCGCAGTCGAGCGGAAGACTGAGAAAAAGTCGTTTTCATTTCTTCGGGTCGGCTATGCCATAGTCTTTATTTCCCTCATTTTCGTCGGACTCTACTGTCTGGGTTGGGCAGTTGGATCCGTGTTCAAGGCATATTTTTGAACCGGATGAGGATACTCAAGAAAGTATTCCTGTTCCCGCTCGCTATAGCGGCGCTTTGGTTCGTTCTCAGCCTTGCCATGTATCGCATTCCGTCGGGCCGGCGCGCAACGGTTTTTGAAGGCAATGTCCATTACCAGGTGGTGGAGTTGGGTTTGACGAATCGCGACTTCTTGGAGTCCGTTGTCTATCCCAACCGCGTCCTTGCGCGCCTTGAAGGCGCACCAGAGCTTTATGTTTCCGTTTCAGACAAGCGCAAGCTCTGGCCCGAGAGTCCTTTTGCAATGGATGAGAAAGGATATGCATACAGCGCAAAAATCCTGGCGCCGCCACTCCTGTTTGGCGGCTATGGCGTCAGTGAAGTGGTGGATGTGAGGCGAGTCAAAGGCGCCCCCAAAATCAGCAAATGAGAAATCCCCGGCTGTTTCAGTATTGGAGAAAAAATGAGGAACATTGAAACCAGGTACGCGGCCGCCATCACAGTGATCGCCTTGTCTGGCTGCGCCTCGCCTGGTACAAACTGGATGGACCTGACGCTTCCGGCCGCGCCGGATGTGGCGGAAATTGCGCCGAAGACCTGTGTCGTCGTCACCCGGATCAATTACCGCCAGTACGGTGATCCGCTGCCGATGCCAGTGCGGCTGACATTTAACGATATTCCGAGTTCAGGCTTTGCTTCAGGCCTTTTCACGCTGGAGTCAGGGACAAGCTTTCATGCCGTCACCTTGCGCGCGGGATCGCACCAGTGGCGCGAAATCTACATGGGAAGCGCCGGTTCGATATTCCGCGACGATTTTATTTTCAACTGCGCGGAGAAGACGGTGACCTATATTGGCGACGTCGAAATCAAGCTGGAGATAGCGACGCGTAAGTATACGATTCAGTTCCCCGACATGGCGAGCGTCACGGAGTTCGAATACAAGGCCAGGTATCCGGTCTTGTCGGCGGCACACAAGCTGGTTCTCAGTCCGGTGAAAGACCCAAGGGGGCTGTGGCGGAAAATTGATCAGCCCGCAGCCAAGCCATAGGAACTCTACCTCCATGTTTTCTGTCAGCGCGCCATCAATGCGCGGGCACCCCAGTCGCCCTCGCGAGACGCTTGTTCGGCGTCATGCAGGATTGTTTGCCCTTCTTGACGTGTCAATTGCCAGGCGATTTTGCTGCGCCAGAGCTTCCGAGCCCGCATAAAGAGTTGGTACGCCTCTGTATCTCTATGGGGCGGCATGTGGTCCTGCCAGCGGGCGCAGGAGGGGACAGGGCCGCCAACGTCAAACGTTTTCAATCCTGGTGGTAGTGTGTGCATCTCCATGTACCCCGACAATCGACGATAGCAATAGACGGCACCTACAAGCACCGCAACAGCAAGTGCGGCCAATAGAACCCTTCGCATGTGCGGAATTTGCGTCATTTTTTTTCAATATCTCGGCGGTCCGCTTGGCTCCGGTTCGATCGCATCTTCGATCCCATTCCACGGTGGAACCTCCGCGGGTGGGAGCGGGAGCACTTTATCGAGTCGGGAAAGTCTTAGATCTGGATTGATGGCCAAGGCGTCTCCAATCTGATCGTATCTCCGGCTACGTTCGGCATCAGGTTTTAGTTCCAGCCGCCGGTATTCGTCCTGGTCTGCTCTCGTTTGCCGATTCCATACATTGCTATCGAAAATGAGCATCAGCGAATCCGCAGAGTCCTTATGTCCAAATTTGATTCCATCTTGATAGAAAGCAATTGCCGTTCGAAAGCGTTTATAGTTTTCTGCGCGCATGCCGAGCTTGTAGGCGGCCGGACCATGTCCCTGCATGTGTGCGCATATGATCATTGCCTCGGCTGCATCGGATCGCTTTGCCCTTTTGTAGACGCTGGCTAAAGCCATTTGCGCCTCCGGGCTTCCGAGTTCAGCGGCCTTGCGGTAGTACGCCCATGCCATATCCGCGTCGTATTCGACGCCGCCATGCCCCTGTTCGTAAGCTACGCCGAGATCGTAGTAGCCCCATGCCTGACCTGCGGCTATTGCCTTGCGCACGAGCTCTATCGCCTTATCGGGAGCGGGATCGAGTACGTGGTTGGAATCAAGCGGTCCCAGTCCATATAAGTAGAAGTGAGCCATCAACGCGCGCGCCCCCCAATCGCCCGCTTGGGCAGCGTGTTCGACGTCATGCAGGATTGTCAGCGTTTCTTGACGTGTCAGTTGCCAGGCGATTTTGCTACGCCAGAGCTTCCGAGCACGCATATAGAGTTGGTACGCTTCTTTATCTCTATGGGTCGGCATGTGGTCCCGCCAGCGAGCGCAGGATGGAACAGGGCCGGTAACGTCAAACGCTACTAATCCAGAGGGCAAAGTATGCATCTCGAAATACTCCGAAATTCTTCCATAGCCATAGAGGACACATACAAAGGCGACAGCAGTGAGTGTCGCGATTAGCGTCCGTAGTATGTGGGTTTTGTACATATCAGATGATCGGAGAACCTGGCTCCCGTTCGACATGGAACTGAACTAGCTGACCTTTGAGTGCAAGGCCATTTTCAATCGAGCTCAGATTTTGTTTGGCGAGCTTAGTCCATTCATTGAAGTGAGCTTTCATGTCGCCGAATTGTCGCGGACCAGGGGCGCCTGTACATTGATTGAACAGAGCGGTGCGCAAGTCGTAGGCCACATCCATCGCCTGGCTCAAAACATTCAGTTCGCTGTCAAGCGCCATGCTTCTGACGTTGAGATTGGCTGAGCCCAAGGTAAAAGCGGCGTCGTCAACAATGGCGACCTTTGAATGGATATAGATTTCTTCGTAAGCCGCTGGACCCCTGGCGGATATTTCACAGGTCCATAGCGATCCCATCACAACGTTGATGCCGCTTTCCGCCAGCTCCTGCGGGTTGATGGGCATCCGTGCCTTGCCTCGCCGGGCCATTTCCACGGCTTCCTTGTGCTCGACCGGCATTGTATGACTCTGCCCCAATTCCTTGGCGACGGAATAGGTCGGCCGATCCATCCCCTTCGATTCCGGCGTCGACGTCAGGATAAATACATAGATAGGCGCCGCGTACCCTGCGCCAAAGGATCGAAGTTCTGCGACACATTTTTTCAGCTGTGTCGCCCACGCCTCATATTGGACGTATTGATTCTGTATGAACATGTAATGCCGAATCAGCCTGGTCAGGTTCGCGTAGCATTCCTTGATTCCCTTCTCGCCGTACATCGGTTGCGTGCGTATGAGCTGCGCGCTGTGCTTGCCATCGCCAAGCTTGAAAGCGCTCCACGCCAGTGCTTTGCGCTGCTTGATGAAGTCATCCTCGGCCCTGGGCAAGTGCGAGTTCTTTTCAGTGACTGCAGCCACGATGGCTTCGGCAGCCTTGACAAGCGGAAGAGCAGGCGGCGTTAGCTGGAGCGCGAGTTTGAGCGTTGCACTTTTCTCGGTAGAATCGGTCCAGCCCTGGCAAAAGTTGTGATTGAGGTCATGCAAGATGGGCCCTCGCACGCGCAAGGAGACGTCTTGATACGGTTTGGCGACAGAGCTGTGTTCTTTCATGAAACGCGTGACCCGTTCCATCTTTTTTGAGGAAGTCGGTTTTCCGGGGCGCTGCATCGCCTTCCAGTAGATCTCAGCTGCGTCGTCAGATATCACGTCGAATGGATTGTCTTTGTCCAATTCACAGGGATTCTTGCTATAGATGGTTTCGCGCAGGGGATCCTGAAACTTGTGCGTGGCAGTGTCCCAGAAGTCCGTCGTGGAGTTGTGTCCCATCACATACCCAATCGACCTAGCCGGCGCTTCGTAGTCAATCAAGACCATTTTCTGATGATGGCTCGCGTAAATCTTGGCCGCCACTCCCTTCAGGCCGATGTCGTAGGTTTCACCCGCAAGCGCCGGTTGGACGTGCGCCAGCGGCACTTTGCGCACTCGCAAATGAATGTTGGGGTAGTGGCCGGCGCGGACTTCGTCGAACCACGCGAAGTTGTATTTCTCATGCGCGTCGCCCAGATAGCGTGGAGACAAGTTGATCGATGGAATATGCCAGCCGTAGTAGCCCGGATTGTTGGTCATCAAGGAGTGCGACAAGGCGTCGTCGTGCCACAGCAGCAGGCGCACGATGAAGGGCTTTTCCACACCATTGTCCATGTACGTGCGCGTTGCGGCCAGCTTGAGCAGGTCGCCAAAACGCATGCCATTCTCGGCGCTCCCTTGGCGTATCAGGACCATGCCCGGGTCAAAGCCCCAGGTAACGATGTCGACGCTGCGTTCGGCAGCAAATATGTCTGCATGGATCTGCGCGAATACGTCCTGGCCGCAATTGAGCGCCTTCAGCTCGCAGCGGTGCCGCGGTTCATACACTGGATGCCAGGCCCGTATCCACCATGGCGCGGCGAGGCATTGATACGGTCCGATGGCAACGTTGTAGCTGAGAGTCTGCTTGTAGAGGTCCCTGTTTTCGTCCATGCCCGCCGTCCCTTCGGAAGTCGCAGCTTGCTTGTTCTCCGAGTCATTTCCATCGATCAAGTTACTAGCTGGACACTGCTCCGTCTTGATAATTATCAAGGATGGGCAGGGGAAGGGCTGTTCACGGCGCTGGCAAAGTTAGCAGGAATTGCGTACCGGCCCCATTAATTCCGTCCGATAATTCAAGCCTGCCACCGAGCCGGTCCGCAGCCTTGCGCGCGATTGCCAGCCCCAGGCCGGAGCCCGGCACCTTGTCCTGCGCCACGCGATGGAAGCGTTCGAACACCAGCGCAGCTTGGTCGCTTGGGATGCCCGGGCCATTGTCGGCAACGCTCAGCACCATGCCGGCATCAGCACGCCGAATTTCGACCAGCACGCGGCCGCCTTCCTGGACGTAGCGCAGCGCATTGTCCACCAGGTTGTGCAGCACCGACAGGAAGGCTTGCGGCTCGATGGTGAACATCAGACTGTCCGGCGTTTCCAGCGACAGGTCCAGCCTGCGCTGCATCGCTGCCGGCACGCGCGGCGCCAGCTCCTGGCGCACCAGCGCGACCACGTCCACCATCACCGCCTTTTCCGTCGCCTGGTTATCCAGCTTGGCCAGGTCGAGCAGTTGATGGATCAAATGCGCCGCCCGCGCGATGGCCTGGTCCATCTGCCGTTCGGCGTCCAGCCGTTCCTCGGTGCTGCCGGCCATGCTCATGACATGCGCTTGCGCCGAAATGACCGCCAGCGGTGTGCGCAGTTCGTGCGCCGCATCCTGGACGAAGGCATGCTCGCGGCTGACCTTGTTCCGCAGTTGCAGCAGCAGGCTGTCCAGCGCCGACACCAACGGCTTGAGTTCTTCAAACTTGGGATCGACATTGACCGGCGTCAGGTCGTCGCTGTCACGCGCGGCGATGCGCTCGGACAGCAGGCGCAGCGGCCCGAGACCGCGCGCGATCGCACTCCAGACAGCGATAAAAACGAAGGGGAAGGCGATCAGCACCGTCATCATCGTCCCCAGCCAGTCGTCGCGCAGGATGCCCCAGAAGTCATGCAATGGCAGCGCGATTTCCAGCGACCAGCGGTCCGTGTCGCGGCGGGTCATGAGGAAGCGGTCCCCCCTGATCTGGATGGATGTCACCTTGTTCGTTTCCGCCCCCAGGCCCGACTGGCGCGTGTTGGTCAGGACGTCGCGGCCACTCTTGTCCTTCAGCGAATATTTGATGAACCTGAAATTGCGCCAGTTGTAGGCGTCGCGCTTCGTTTCACCGATGGCGCCACGGACAAAGGCCGCCGCAGCCTTGTCGTCGTCGATTTCGGAAAGTCCGTCCGCAAGGTAGTCGCTCACTCCCGTGACTTCCTCCGAGGTCTGCGCGTCGCCCATGTTCGCATACAGGTTGATCGACATGAACAGCGCCCAGATCAGCATGCAGGCGATCAGCATCGAGACGAACACGCGCCGCACCAGCGTGGGCCGGAACAGCTGCTTCATACGGCCAGCATGTAGCCGATGCCGCGCACGGTCTGGATCCGTTCGGCCCCGATCTTGCGGCGCAGGTTCGATACGTGCACTTCGATGGTCCCCGCGTCGACCGGATCGCCCAGTGGTTCGAGCCGCTGCGCCAGCGCGTGCTTGGGCACCACCGCACCGGGTTCGCGCGCCAGTTCCAGCATCAGGTGGAATTCGCGCGGAGACAGGTCGATCTTCACGCCGTTCAAGCGCGCTTCATATTTGCGCGGTGCGATTTCAATCGCACCAATGGTCCACAGCTCGCTGGCCTGGCGCGCCGAGCGGCGCAGCACGGCGCGAATGCGCGAGACCAGTTCGGCGGTGGCGAACGGTTTGACAATGAAGTCGTCGGCGCCGCCATCGAGTCCGGACAGGCGGTCTTCCAGCATGGCCCTGGCGGTGATGACGATGATCGGCACCGCCACGCCGGCATTGCGCCAGCGCGTGAGCAGCTGCATGCCCGAACCGTCGGGCAGCCCCAAGTCGAGCAGCACGCAGTCGAACTCCAGGCCATCGAAACGGTGCGGCACGTCGCCTATCCGGCGTATCCATTCGCTGGTGAGTCCGTCGGCCTTGAGGGAGCGCTGCAAGGCCTGGCCCAGGTCCAGGTCGTCTTCGATGATGAGTATGTGCATGCCCGATTATAGTCCGCCCAATCTTAAGGTAAGCCAAAGCTTGGCTTGCTTACAATCGGCGCCATCAGTCACCCTTTGGAACCAGTCAACATGTCGAACACATTCAAACTTCTGCCCGCGATCATCCTTGGCATGGCCGTCGCGGGCTGTGGCGGCTCCGGCAAGTCGGATCCGATCCAGATTCCGCCAAACCCGGCCGAGAAGTGGGCCATGGCCACGCCGGCGGAAGTGGGCATGGACGCGGCCATGCTTGAAAAAGCAGTCAGCACGCTTCCCGCTTCGCATGGCCTGGCCAGCATGATCGTTCTGCGCCGCGGCAAGCCGGTCCTGGAGCAGTACTGGAATGGCTACGACAAGGACACCATGCACGACCTGCGCTCCGCCACCAAGAGCATCACCGCGCTCATGGTCGGGATCGCGACCGACCAGAAGCTGCTGGGCGGCGCCGACGAAGCCCTTGCCCTGCGCCTGGAAGGGGCCTATCCGAACGCCTCCGCGCTCAGGCAGAACATGCGCCTGCGCGACCTGCTGACCATGAGCAGCGGCCTGGCCTGCGATGACGACGATGGCAGCTCGCCTGGCAATGAAGAGAAAATGTATCCCAAGGCGGATTGGATCGGGTTCTTCGTCAACCTGCCTTCCATTGCCGCTCCCGGCACGCGCACGCGTTATTGCACGGCTGGCGTCGTGGCGCTGGGGCGGGTCGTTTCCGAAGCGAGCAAGAAGCCCATTCCGGAGTTTGCCTCCACCAATCTGTTCGCGCCGATCGGCGTGAACACCGTGCGCTGGGCCAGTTTCGATGGCGGCAAGCAGACCGATACCGGCGGCCACCTCTATATGCGCCCGCGCGACATGGCCAGGGTAGGGCAGATGGTGCTGCAAGGTGGCACATGGGAAGGCAAGCGCATCGTCTCGTCCGAATGGATCGCGGCAGCCACCAGCGAGAAGACGCAATACCCGAGCGGCCAGAAATACGGCTACCTCTGGTGGATACGCCAGGTCACCGCCAACGGAAAAGTGGTGAACATGCATTACGCGAACGGCAACGGCGGCCAGTACATCTTCATCGTGCCCGAGATCGACCTGGTCGTCGTATTTACGGGTGAGAACTATAACTCCTCGAAATCGCGGCTGCCGTTCGACCTCATGGAAAACTACGTCTTTCCGTCCGTGCGCTGATCTGCGGCGGCTGACGTACAATCGCGCTTTGCGATTACCGAGGCTTGGCCATGCGTGCTATAGAGATCACCCAGTTCGGCGCCCCTGACGTCTTGCAGCTGGGCGAGCGTCCGCTTCCCGAGCTCAAGACAGGGGAAGTGCTTATCAAGGTGCACGCGGCCGGCGTCAACCGGCCCGACGTATTGCAGCGCATGGGACACTATCCGGTGCCGGCCGGCGCGTCGGACTTGCCGGGCCTGGAAGTGGCCGGTGAAATTGTCGACGGCGACCTGGCCGGCAGCCCTTTCAAAAAAGGCGACATGGTCTGCGCCCTGGTGCAGGGCGGCGGCTATGCCGAATACTGCGCCGCGCCGGTGCAGCAGTGCCTGCCCATGCCGTCCGGCCTCACGCCGCTCGAAGCGGCATCGCTGCCGGAAACCTTCTTTACGGTCTGGAGCAATGTTTTCGACCGTTCCCGTCTGTCCGGCAGCGAGACCTTGCTGGTGCAGGGCGGCAGCTCCGGAATCGGAGTGACTGCCATCCAGATGGCGACAGCGCTCGGCCACCGGGTGTTCGCCACCGCCGGCAGCGACGACAAATGCCGCGCCTGCGTGGAACTGGGCGCAGAACGCGCCATCAACTACAAGACCGAGGACTTCGTCGCCGTCGTCAAGACGCTCACGGACGGCAAGGGCGTCGACGTCATTCTCGACATGGTGGCGGGCGAGTACGTGGCCCGCGAAATCGGCTGCCTGGCCGACGATGGCCGGATCGCCCTGATCGCGCTGCTGGGCGGCGCCAAGGCCACCGTCGACCTGGGCCAGGTGCTGCGGCGCCGGCTCAGCATCAGCGGTTCCACCCTGCGGCCGCGGCCGGTGGCATTCAAGGCGGCCATCGCCTGGCGCCTGCAGGAAAAAGTGTGGCCGCTGATCGAAGCCGGCAAGATCAAACCCGTCATTTACAAGGTTTTCCCCCTGGAGCAGGCCGCCCAGGCGCATGCGCTGATGGAAACCTCGACCCATGTGGGCAAAATCATGTTGCAAGTAATGTAAGCCGCTAAGTTTGACCAGCCCATGCCAGAGAGGTAAAATAGCGGGTTAATTAAATCTAGGCTACTATGCGTCGCAAACTCGTAGTTGGTAATTGGAAAATGAACGGCAGCCTCGCCGCGAATGACAGCCTGCTGGCTGGCATTTCCCGTGGTTTGACCGGTTCTGGCGCTGCCTGTGCAGTCTGCGCGCCGGCTCCCTACCTGGCCCAGTGCCAGTCGATTCTCACCGGCAGCAGCGTCGGCTGGGGTGCGCAAGATGTCTCCGCGCATCCATCCGGCGCCTATACCGGCGAAGTGTCGGCGGCCATGTTGGGCGATTTCGGCTGCCGCTACGTGATCGTCGGCCACTCCGAGCGCCGCGCCTACCATGCCGAGAGCAGCGAACTGGTGGCCCGGAAAGCCGTCGCCGTATTGGATGCCGGGATGACCCCGATCGTCTGCGTCGGCGAAACCCTGGCCGAGCGCGAAGCGGGGCAGACCCGTGTCGTGGTGCGCAACCAGCTGGGCGCCGTCCTGGAACTCGTTGGCGAACGCATGGCGCAGATCGTCGTTGCCTACGAGCCTGTATGGGCGATCGGCACCGGCAAGACCGCAACGCCGGAAATGGCGCAGGAAGTGCACGCGCAGCTGCGTGCCCAGCTGGCGGAGACGCATGCCGTGGCGTCGGCGTCGGTGCAAATTTTGTACGGCGGCAGCATGAAGCCGGACAACGCCAAAGAATTGATGGCGCAGCCGGACATCGATGGCGGCCTGATCGGCGGCGCGGCGTTGAAGGCGGCGGATTTCCTCGCCATCATCCACGCGGCGAACTAAAGAATTTATACAGCAATAACGTCGTACTTACACTTGGAATGGAATAAGCAATGAACACGTTTGTGAATCTGGTTGTCGTTATTCAGGTTATCTCCGCTCTGGCGATCATCGGTCTGGTTTTGCTGCAACACGGTAAGGGTGCCGACATGGGCGCGGCCTTCGGTTCGGGCGCTTCGGGCAGCCTGTTCGGCGCCACCGGTTCGTCGAACTTCATGTCCAAGTCCACCGGCGTGGCCGCGGCGATCTTCTTCGCCTCCACCCTGGGCCTGGCCAAGTTCGCCAGCCAGGGCGACATCGCCAGCGAAGGCGGCGTGATGGACAAAGCCGTGCCAGTGACCGCGCCAGCGCCTGTCACCGGTCCTGCAGCGATCCCGCAAACCGCGCCGGCACCGTCGGCGGCAGCGCCTGCGCCCGCGCCAGCCGCTGCGGCGCCTGCGCCAGCCACCCCGGCCGGCCAGGTTCCGAAGTAAGCTGCACAGCGTTTCAGCAGTTCGTAAGAGAAGTCCTTGTTTTTAAAGTTTTATCCTTGTTTTAGCGCAAGTTTGCATTGAATACAGCACTGTAACAATGTAGAATAGCGGACTCAATGCCGACGTGGTGAAATTGGTAGACACGCTATCTTGAGGGGGTAGTGGCGCAAGCTGTGCGAGTTCGAGTCTCGCCGTCGGCACCAAGAAATCTAGAAGCCAGCAAGGGCTGCGCCTAAGCTGGCTTTTTTACGAGGATCAGTCGTTTCGATCCTGGTGGTAGGCTTCAAGCCAGGGTCGCGCGATAGGGCGCTGCAATGACGCAGTGGTTCATTAACCGATCGTTCAAAAAGGCTCATCAACGTGAACCTCGAAAATTACTTCCCCGTCCTGTTGTTTATCCTGGTTGGCATCGGCGTCGGCGTCGTTCCACAGGTACTGGGATACCTGCTCTCCCCACACAAGCCCGATGCGGCAAAACTGTCGCCATACGAATGCGGTTTCGAAGCGTTCGAAGATGCGCGCATGAAATTCGACGTCCGTTACTACCTGGTCGCGATCCTGTTTATTTTGTTTGATCTGGAAACGGCATTCTTCTTCCCATGGGGTGTCTCCATGAAAGAACTGGGCTGGTCCGGTTTCGTGACGATGATGGTGTTCATCGCCGAATTCGTGGTCGGTTTTTGGTATATCTGGAAGAAAGGTGCCCTTGATTGGGAATAAGCCATGTCAATTGAAGGCGTACTAAACGAAGGTTTCATCACCACCGCGGCTGACACACTGATCAACTGGGCGCGCACGGGATCCATGTTCCCGATGACGTTCGGTCTGGCATGCTGTGCCGTCGAAATGATGCACACGGGCGCGGCCCGCTACGACATGGACCGCTTCGGCGTCGTGTTCCGCCCATCGCCACGCCAGTCCGACGTGATGATCGTCGCCGGCACGCTGTGCAACAAGATGGCGCCGGCGCTGCGCAAGGTCTACGACCAGATGCCGGAGCCACGCTGGGTCATCTCGATGGGTTCCTGCGCCAATGGCGGCGGCTACTACCACTATTCGTACTCGGTGGTGCGCGGCTGCGACCGCATCGTGCCGGTCGACGTCTACGTGCCTGGCTGCCCGCCGACCGCTGAAGCGCTGCTGTACGGCATTCTGCAGTTGCAGAACAAGATCAAGCGCACCAACACCATCGCCCGCTAATATGACTTCCAAAATAGACAACCTGGTCGCAACCCTGGCATCCGTGCTGGGCGAGGGCGCTGCCATCACCACCGCCCTGGGCGAAGTGACGGTGGTCGTCAAGGCCGCGGACTACCTGCAGTCGATGCTGACCCTGCGCGACCATCCGGCGCTGGCCTTCGACCAGATCATGGACCTGTGCGGGGTGGATTACTCCACCTACGGCGAAGGCACCTACGAAGGCCCGCGTTTCGCGGCCGTGTCGCATTTGCTGTCGCTGGTGCACAACTGGCGCGTGCGCGTGCGCGTGTTCGCACCGGACGACGAGATGCCGATCCTCGCTTCCGTGATCCCGGTCTGGCGCGCCGCCAACTGGTACGAGCGCGAAGCCTTCGACATGTACGGCATCCTGTTCGAAGGTCACAACGACCTGCGCCGCATCCTGACCGACTATGGCTTCATCGGCCATCCGTTCCGCAAGGACTTCCCGATTTCCGGCTACGTCGAAATGCGTTACGACCCCGAGCAGAAACGCGTGATTTACCAACCCGTGACGATCGAGCCGCGTGAAATCATTCCGCGCGTGATCCGCGAAGAAACCTACGGGATGAAATAATGGCTGAGATCAAAAATTACACCCTCAATTTCGGTCCGCAGCACCCGGCGGCGCACGGCGTGCTGCGCCTGGTGCTCGAGCTCGACGGCGAAGTCATCCAGCGTGCCGATCCGCACATTGGCCTGCTGCACCGCGGCACCGAAAAGCTGGCCGAAACCCGTACCTATTTGCAGTCCGTGCCGTATATGGACCGTCTCGACTATGTGTCGATGATGGCCAACGAACACGCTTACGTGCTGGCGATCGAAAAGCTGCTCGGCCTTGAAGTGCCGGTGCGCGCGCAGTATATCCGCGTCATGTTCGACGAAATCACGCGCCTGCTGAACCACCTGATGTGGCTGGGCGCGCACGCGCTCGACGTCGGCGCCATGGGCCCTTTCCTGTACGCCTTCCGCGACCGCGAAGATCTGTTCGACTGCTACGAAGCGGTGTCGGGCGCGCGCATGCACGCGGCCTACTACCGCCCGGGCGGCGTCTACCGCGACCTGCCGGACGCGATGCCGAAGCACAAGCCATCGATCATCCGCAGCGCCAAGGCCATAGCCGCCCTGAACGAAACGCGCCAGGGCTCGCTGCTCGACTTCATCGACGACTTCTCCAACCGTTTCGTCACCTATGTCGACGAATACGAAACCCTGCTGACCGACAACCGTATCTGGAAACAGCGTACCGTCGGCATCGGCGTGGTGTCGCCGGAAGCGGCGAAAGCCATGGGCTTTACCGGCGCCATGCTGCGCGGTTCGGGCGTGGAGTGGGACTTGCGCAAGAAGCAGCCTTATGCCGTCTACGACAAGATGGAATTCGACATCCCGGTCGGCACCAATGGCGATTGCTATGACCGCTACCTCGTTCGCATCGAAGAAATGCGCCAGTCGAACCGCATCATCAAGCAAGCGTCGAAGTGGCTGCGCGCCAATCCGGGCCCGGTCATGACCGACAACAACAAGGTCGCGCCGCCGAAGCGGACCGACATGAAGGCGAACATGGAGTCGCTGATTCACCACTTCAAGCTGTTCACCGAAGGCTTCCACGTCCCGCCTGGCGAGGCCTATGCCGCGGTCGAGCATCCGAAGGGCGAACTGGGCATCTACATCGTGTCGGACGGCGCCAACAAGCCGTACCGCCTGAAGATCCGCGCCCCGGACTATGCGCACTTGCAGAGCCTGGACGAAATGGCCCGCGGCCACATGATCGCCGACGCGGTCACCATCATCGGCACGCAGGACATCGTATTCGGCAGTATTGACCGGTAAGTATTTGCACTATTGAGGCAAAAAAACATGTTGTTATCAGAGCAGTCATACAAAAAAATCGACCGTGAACTCGCCAAGTTCCCGCCAGACCACCGGGAATCGGCGGTCATGGCGGCGCTCGCCATTGCCCAGGATGAAAAGGGCTGGCTGCCGCCGGAAGTGATGCAGGAAGTTGCCGACTACATCGGCATGCCGGCCATCGCCGTCCAGGAAGTGGCGACTTTCTACAATATGTACAACACCAAGCCGGTCGGCAAGTTCAAGATTTCGGTGTGCACCAACCTGCCATGCCAGTTGTCCGGCGGCGAGAAGGCGGCCCATCACCTGAAGGAAAAGCTCGGCATCGGCTTCCGCGAAACCACGGCCGACGGCCAGTTCACGCTGGTCGAAGGCGAATGCATGGGCGCTTGCGGCGACGCACCGGTCATGCTGGTCAATAACAAGCGCATGTGCAGCTGGATGTCGAACGACAAGATCGACGCCCTGGTCGAGGAACTCAAGAAATGACATCACTCCACAATCGCCACATCGCTCCGCTGATCCTGAAAGACCTGGACGGCAAGAACTGGCATCTGCAGGATTATGTGAACCGTGGCGGCTACAGCGCGCTGCGCCGCATCCTGGAAGAAAAGATCACCCCTGAACAAGTGATCGCCGAACTGAAGGCATCGTCCCTGCGCGGCCGCGGCGGCGCCGGTTTCCCGACCGGCCTGAAGTGGAGCTTCATGCCACGCCAGTTCCCGGGCCAGAAATACCTCGTCTGCAATACCGACGAAGGCGAGCCGGGTACCTTCAAGGACCGCGACATCATTCGCTACAACCCGCATGCCCTGATCGAAGGCATGGCCATCGGCGCTTACGCCATGGGCATCACCGTGGGTTACAACTACATCCACGGTGAAATTTTCGCCGACTACGACCGCTTCGAAGAAGCGCTGGAAGAGGCACGCGCCGCCAATTTCCTGGGCGACAAGATCATGGGCAGCGAATTCACCTTCCAGCTGCACGCCTTCCACGGCTACGGCGCCTATATCTGCGGCGAAGAAACCGCGCTGCTCGAATCGCTCGAAGGCAAAAAAGGCCAGCCGCGCTTCAAGCCGCCTTTCCCGGCGTCCTTCGGCCTGTACGGCAAGCCGACCACGATCAACAACACCGAAACCTTCGCGGCAGTGCCATGGGTCATCAACATGGGCGGCGAGGCTTACGCGAAACTGGGCAAGCCGAACAATGGCGGCACCAAGATCTTCTCGATGTCGGGCGACGTGGCTTTGCCGGGCAACTACGAAGTTCCGATGGGCACCCCATTCTCCGAGCTGCTCAAGCTGGCCGGCGGCATGCGCGACGGTAAAAAAATCAAGGCAGTCATTCCAGGCGGCTCGTCGATGCCGGTGCTGACCGGCGAGGTCATGATGGCCACCGACATGGACTACGACTCGATCGCCAAGGCCGGTTCCATGCTCGGTTCGGGCGCCGTCATCGTCATGGATGAAACGCGCTGCATGGTCAAGTCGTTGCTGCGCCTGTCGTACTTCTATTACGAAGAATCCTGTGGCCAGTGCACGCCGTGCCGTGAAGGCACGGGCTGGCTGTACCGCATGATCCACCGCATCGAACACGGCCAGGGCCGTGCCGACGATTTGGACATGCTGAACTCAATCGCCGACAACATCCAGGGCCGCACCATTTGCGCGCTGGGCGATGCGGCGGCGATGCCGGTTCGCGCCATGATCAAGAACTTCCGCGAAGAATTTGAATATCACATCGAGCACAAGCGCTGTATCGTGCCCGCTTATATCTAAGGCCAGAGAAATCTCATGGTTGAAATTGAAATTGACGGTAAAAAGGTTGAGGTCCCACCAGGTTCCATGGTGATGGATGCAGCCAACAAGCTGGGTACCTATATCCCGCATTTCTGCTATCACAAGAAATTGTCGATCGCTGCCAACTGCCGCATGTGCCTGGTGGAAGTGGAGAAGGCGCCCAAGCCTTTGCCAGCCTGCGCCACGCCGGTGTCGGCCGGCATGATCGTGCGTTCGAACAGCGAAAAAGCTGTGCAGGCGCAGAAATCGGTCATGGAGTTCCTGCTGATTAACCACCCGCTCGATTGCCCGATCTGCGACCAGGGCGGCGAATGCCAGCTCCAGGATCTGGCGGTTGGCTACGGCAAATCGGGTTCCCGCTACGAAGAAGAAAAACGCGTGGTGCCGCCGAAAGATGCGGGCCCGCTGATCTCGATGCAGGAAATGACCCGTTGCATCCACTGCACCCGCTGCGTGCGTTTCGGCCAGGAAGTGGCCGGCGTCATGGAGCTGGGCATGCTGGGCCGCGGCGAACACGCCGAAATCACCTCGTTTGTCGGCAAGACCGTCGACTCCGAAGTGTCGGGCAATATGATCGACCTGTGCCCGGTGGGCGCGCTGACCTCCAAGCCTTTCCGCTACACGGCCCGTACCTGGGAACTGTCGCGCCGCAAGTCGGTCAGCCCGCACGATTCTCTCGGTACCAACCTGATCGTCCAGGTCAAGGGCGGCAAAGTGATGCGCGTTCTCCCGCTGGAAAACGATGCGATCAATGAATGCTGGATCTCGGACAAGGACCGTTTCTCCTACGAAGCGCTGGACAATAATTCGCGCCTGACCAAGCCGATGCTCAAGCAAGGCGGCCAGTGGCAGGAAACCGACTGGCAGACCGCGCTGGAATATGTAGCCCATGGTCTGCGTAACATCAAGCACGAGCACGGCGCTGAACAGATCGCCGCAGTGGGCACCGCCCATTCGACGACGGAAGAGCTGTACCTCCTGCAAAAAGCCATGCGCGGCATCGGGTCGACCAGTGTCGACTTCCGCCAGCGCCAGACCGACTTTGCGCTGGACGGTTCCGTCACGCCATGGCTGGGCATGCCGATCGCCGCATTGTCGACGGTCAAGCGCGCGCTGATCATCGGTTCCTTCCTGCGCAAGGATCATCCGCTGGTCGCCACCCGCCTGCGCGCAGCCGTCAAGGCCGGCGCCAAGCTGTCGATCGTGCACGCGTCCGACGACGAACTGCTGATCCCCACCGCCAACAAGATCATTGCCGCGCCGTCCGACTGGCTGGCCGCAATGTCCGAGATCGTGGCCGCTGTCGCCACGGCCAAGGGCGTCGCAGCACCTGCCGGATTCGAGGCCGTCAAGGCATCGGATGCCGCCACCAGCATCGCAGCGAGCATCACGAGCGGCGACGACAGCGTCATCCTGCTGGGCAATGCCGTATCGCACCACCCGCAAGCGTCCGCGCTGCACGCGGCGGCGCAATGGATTGCCGAGCAAACCGGCGCCAAATTCGGCTACCTGACGGAAGCTGCCAACACCGTGGGCGGCTACCTGGCCGGCGCCACCAGCGGCAAGGCAGCGTTTGCCGAGCCGAAGAAAGCCTATGTGCTGCTCAACGCCGAGCCTGAGCTCGACGCTGCCAACACGCAGCAAGCCCGCGCCGCGCTCGACGCCGCTGAAATGGTGGTCGTCATGTCCGCCTTCCAGCATGGCTTCGACTACGCCGACGTGCTGCTGCCGATTTCGCCATTCAGCGAAACGTCGGGCACCTTCGTCAATTGCGAAGGCCGCGCGCAAAGCTTCAACGGCACCGTCAAGCCGCTGGGCGACGCCCGTCCGGCCTGGAAAGTTCTGCGCGTGCTGGGCAACCTGCTCGGCCTGCAAGGCTTTGACTACGAGACGTCGGAAGCGATCCGCGACGAGCTGCTGGGCAAGGGCGTGACCGACCTGTCGGCCAAGCTGAACAACGCATCGAAAACCGCCGCCAGCGCGGCAAGCTTCGGTACTTCGGGCGCGCTGGAACGCGTGACCGATGTGCCGATCTACTTCGCCGACGCCATCGCGCGCCGTTCCGAACCGCTGCTGCGCACGGCCGACGCCAACGCACCGCTGGCCATGCTGCCAGCCGCGCTGGCCGACAAGCTGGGCGTGAAAGCCGGCGACATGATCCGCCTGACCCAGGGTTCCGGTTCGGCCGTGGTGGCAGCGGGCATCGATGCGCGCCTGCCGGCCAACGCGATCCGTGTCTCGACGGCGCACCCGGCCACCGCCACCCTTGGCGCGCTGTTCGGTGCCATTGCGGTTGAAAAAGCAGGGGAGGGCATCTGATGATCGATACCTTCAATGCCTGGGGCGCCGCCAACGTCGGCTACGTATGGCCGTTCGTCTGGACCATGATCAAGATCATGTGCGTGCTGCTGCCGCTGATGGGCCTGGTTGCCTACGCGACCCTGTGGGAACGCAAGCTGATCGGCTGGATTCAGATCCGTATCGGTCCTAACCGGGTCGGTCCTGCCGGCCTGCTGCAGCCGATCGCCGATGCGCTCAAGCTGCTCTTCAAAGAGATCGTGGTGCCGACCAAGGCGGTCGGCTTCCTGTTCGTGCTGGGCCCGATCATGACCATCATGCCGGCGCTGGCCGCCTGGTCGGTGGTGCCTTTCGGTCCTGAAATGGCGCTGGCCAATGTCAACGCAGGCTTGCTGCTGCTGCTGGCGATCACCTCGCTCGAAGTGTACGGCATCATCATCGCCGGCTGGGCGTCGAACTCGAAGTACTCCTTCATGGGCGCCATGCGCGCATCGGCGCAGATGATTTCCTACGAAATCGCGATGGGCTTCGCCCTGGTCGTGGTGCTGATGGTGTCGGGCAGCCTGAATTTCTCGGAAATCGTGGGCGCGCAAACCCGCGGCTGGGGCACCGAACACGGCATCAATTTCGTGTCCTGGAACTTCATCCCGCTGCTGCCGCTGTTCGTGGTCTACCTGGTCTCCGGCCTGGCCGAGTGCAACCGCCACCCGTTCGACGTGGTCGAGGGCGAATCGGAAATCGTGGCCGGCCACATGGTCGAGTACTCGGGCATGTCCTACGCCATGTTCATGCTGGCCGAATACGCCAACATGATCCTGATCGGCACGCTGGCATCGATCATGTTCCTGGGTGGCTGGTCGGCGCCGTTTGCCTTCCTGGAAGTGAAAGGCACGCTCGGCGGCTTCCTTGGCTTCTTCTGGCTGTTCGCGAAAACTTTCTGCATCGTGTCGCTGTTCGTCTGGGTGCGTGGCACTTTCCCGCGCTACCGCTACGATCAGATCATGCGCCTGGGCTGGAAAGTCTTCATCCCGCTGACGCTGTTCTGGCTGGTCCTGGTGGCCGCCTGGATGCAGACGTCCTGGAATATTTGGAAGTAAGGAAGCAAAATGGATCGAGTAAAAGACTTTTTCAGCAGCATTATGCTGACTGAACTGATCAAAGGGATGGCGCTGACGGGCAAGTACATGTTCTCGCGCAAGATCACCGTGCAGTACCCGGAAGAGAAGACGCCGATGTCGCCTCGCTTCCGCGGCCTGCACGCCCTGCGCCGCTATCCGAACGGCGAAGAGCGCTGCATCGCCTGCAAGCTGTGCGAAGCGGTGTGCCCGGCCATGGCCATCACGATCGAGTCGGAAGAGCGCGACGACGGTTCGCGCCGCACCACGCGCTACGACATCGACTTGACCAAGTGCATTTTCTGCGGCTTCTGCGAGGAATCCTGCCCGGTCGATTCGATTGTCGAAACGCACGTGCTGGAATACCACGGCGAAAAGCGCGGCGACCTGTACTACACGAAGGAGATGTTGCTGGCTGTTGGCGACCGCTACGAAAACGATATCGCCGCTGCACGCGCGGCCGATGCGCCTTACCGATAATCTGCATTCCTCTGGGTTAGTTATGGAATTTAAAACTTTCTTGTTCTACGCGTTCTCGGTGATCATGATCATCGCGGCAACGCGTGTCATCACCGCCAAGAACCCGGTGCACGCCGCGCTGTTCCTGGTGCTGGCCTTCTTCAACGCGGCCGGTATCTGGATGCTGCTCAAGGCAGAATTCCTGTCGATCGTGCTGGTGCTGGTGTATGTGGGCGCGGTCATGGTGCTGTTCCTGTTCGTGGTCATGATGCTCGACATCAACATGGACAAGATGCGCGAAGGCTTCTGGTCCTACCTGCCGCTGGCCACCGGTATCGGCGCCCTGATCGTGCTGGAAATGGCAGCGGTGCTGTGGCGCGGCTTCTATTCCTTCGAGCAGACCGACGCGGCCGTTGCGGCCAATATCGGCGGCACCAAGGAACTGGGCTTGCTGATCTACACCAAGTACATCTACGGCTTCGAGATTGCCGCCGCGATCCTGCTGGTGGCCATGATCGCCGCCGTGGCGCTGACCATGCGCAAGCGCAAGGACACCAAGGCATTCAATCCGGGCGACGCCGTCCGCGTGAAACGTAACGACCGCCTGCGCATCGTCAAGATGGCGTCGGTCGACCAGCCGGCCATCGACGCCGCGGCGGCCGCACTGGCCGCCGCCGAAGCGCAGGATGCCGCAAGCAAGGAGACCAAATGACCTTATCGCTCGCACACTTCCTGGTCCTGGGCGCGATCCTGTTCGCGATCTCGATCGTCGGGATTTTCCTGAACCGCAAGAACATCATCGTGCTGCTGATGGCCATCGAGCTGATGCTGCTGGCCGTGAACACCAATTTCATCGCGTTTTCGCATTACATGGGCGACGCGGCGGGGCAGATCTTTGTTTTCTTCATCCTGACCGTGGCGGCCGCCGAATCGGCAATCGGCCTCGCGATCCTGGTGGTCCTGTTCCGCAACCTGGACACGATCAATGTGGAAGACCTCGACAGCCTCAAGGGCTAAGCGCTGGTTCTGACGTTACAAACTGAATACATAACGATTAAGGTTCAACATGGCGGGGCAAATTCTTAACCCTAACCTCCTTCTTGCCGTACCGCTGGCGCCGCTGGCTGGTGCCGCGATTGCAGGTTTGTTCGGCACTAAGTTCTTCGGCAATATGGTCGGCCGCAAGACGTCGCATACGGTGACGATCCTGGGCGTGCTCATTGCACTGATCCTGTCGGTGCACACGCTGATGGCGGTGCAGGGCGGCGCCTCCTTCAACGGCAGCATCTATACCTGGATGACGGTCGGCACCCTGAAGATGGAAGTCGGCTTCCAGATCGACGCCCTGTCGGCGATGATGATGTGCGTGGTGACCTTCGTGTCGCTGATGGTGCATATCTACACCATCGGCTACATGAAGGATGACGAAGGCTACAACCGCTTCTTCGCCTACATTTCGCTGTTCACGTTTTCGATGCTGATGCTGGTCATGGCGAACAACTTCCTGCAGCTGTTCTTCGGCTGGGAAGCCGTGGGCCTGGTGTCCTACCTGCTGATCGGTTTCTGGTACACCCGTCCGACCGCGATCTTCGCAAACATGAAAGCCTTCCTGGTCAACCGCGTGGGCGACTTCGGCTTCATCCTCGGTATCGGCTTGCTGCTGGCCTTCGCCGGCTCCATGAACTACCAGGAAGTATTCGCCAAGAAGGAAGCACTGGCCCTGATGACGGTTCCCGGCACCAGCTGGATGCTGCTGTCGGCCGCCTGCATCTGCCTGTTCATCGGCGCGATGGGCAAATCGGCCCAGTTCCCGCTGCACGTCTGGCTGCCTGATTCGATGGAAGGCCCGACCCCGATTTCGGCTCTGATCCACGCGGCGACCATGGTCACCGCCGGTATCTTCATGGTGGCGCGCATGTCGCCGCTGTTCGAAATGTCCGACACCGCCTTGTCCTTCGTGCTGGTGATCGGTTCGATCACGGCGCTGTTCATGGGCTTCCTGGGTATCATCCAGAACGACATCAAGCGCGTGGTGGCTTACTCGACCCTGTCGCAGCTGGGCTACATGACCGTGGCGCTGGGCGCTTCGGCCTACTCGATCGGCGTGTTCCACCTGATGACGCACGCCTTCTTCAAGGCGCTGCTGTTCCTGGCGGCAGGCTCGGTCATCATCGGCATGCACCACGACCAGGACATCCGCAATATGGGCGGCCTGCGCAAGTACATGAAGATCACCTGGATCACGTCGCTGCTCGGCTCCCTGGCGCTGATCGGCACCCCGTTCTTCTCGGGCTTCTACTCGAAGGACAGCATCATCGAAGCGGTGCACGCTACCCATATTCCGGGCGCGGGCTTTGCCAACTTCGCCGTGCTGGCCGGTGTGTTCGTCACGGCCTTCTACTCGTTCCGCATGTACTTCCTGGTCTTCCACGGGGAAGAGCGCTTCGGCAAGCCGACCACCGATGATCATAGTCACGGCCATGATTCGGATGCTCACGAGGAATCGCATGGCGATTCCAAAGACCACGACGATCACCATCACCATGGGCTGGCGCCTGGCGAGAAACCGCACGAGTCGCCATGGGTGGTGACCTTCCCGCTGATCGCGCTGGCCATTCCATCGGTGATCATCGGCTACCTGACGATCGAGCCTATGCTGTTCGGTACCTTCTTCGATGGCGTGATCGCGGTCGATCCGAAGCACGCTGCAATGGCAACCCTGAAAGAAGAGTTCCATGGCCCGCTGCAAATGGTGCTGCATGGCGTGATGGCGCTGCCGTTCTGGCTGGCCCTGGGCGGCGTGGCGTCGGCTTACTACTGCTACATGGTCAATCCGCGCGTGCCGGCCTGGTTCTTTGCCAAGTTCACCGCACTGCACACGCTGCTGGACAACAAGTACTACATGGACAAGTTCAACGACGTGGTGTTCGCCGGCGGCGCGCGCCTGCTCGGCGGCGGCCTGTGGAACATCGGCGACAAGGCCCTCATCGACGGCCTGCTGGTGAACGGCAGCGCCAGGCTGGTTGGCTGGTTCTCGTCCATCGTACGCCTTGGACAGACCGGTTACATCTACCACTACGCGTTTGTGATGATCCTCGGTGTGTTGGCCACACTGATGTACTTCCTCCCGTTCTGGCACGCTTAATCAGACACGCAAAGACAACGACAACATGATGCAGTCTATTCCTACCTACCCTCCGTTCCTGAGCCTGGCGATCTGGCTCCCGATCGTCTTCGGCGCGCTGATCCTGTTCATCGGCCGCGACGAAAAGCCGGGCCTGACCCGCTGGCTGTCGCTGGCCGGCGCCATCGCCAGCTTCCTGGTGACGCTGCCGCTGATCAAACACTTCGACAACGCCGCGCACGGCATGCAGTTCGTCGAGAACGCGCCGTGGATCGGCCAGTTCAATATTTTCTACTCGCTGGCCGTCGACGGCCTGTCGCTGTGGTTCGTGCCGCTGACCGCCTTCATCACCGTCATCGTGGTGATCTCGGCCTGGGAAGTGATCGAACGCCGCGTGGCGCAGTACATGGGCGCCTTCCTGATCCTGTCGGGCCTGATGATCGGCGTGTTCAGCGCCATGGACGGCCTGCTGTTCTACTTCTTCTTCGAAGCGACCCTGATCCCGATGTTCATCATCATCGGCGTGTGGGGCGGTGAAAACCGCGTGTACGCATCGTTCAAGTTCTTCCTGTACACCTTCCTCGGTTCGCTCCTGACCCTGGTCGCCATCATCTACCTGTACAACGTATCGGGCGGCAGCTTCAACATCCTCGACTGGCACGCACAGAAGCTGACGATGAAGGAACAGACCTTCATCTTCCTGGCCTTCTTCGCCGCCTTCGCGGTCAAGGTGCCGATGTTCCCGGTCCACACCTGGCTGCCGGACGTCCACGTCGAAGCGCCTACAGGCGGTTCGGCCGTGCTGGCCGCGATCATGCTGAAACTGGGCGCGTACGGTTTCCTGCGGTTCTCGCTGCCGATCACCCCGGACGCATCGAAGGAAATGGCCGCTTTCGTCATTACCCTGTCGCTGATCGCCGTGATCTACATCGGCCTGGTGGCCCTGGTCCAGAAGGACATGAAAAAGCTGGTCGCCTATTCGTCGATCGCGCACATGGGCTTCGTCACGCTGGGCTTCTTCATGTTCAACGAGATGGCAGTGCAGGGCGGTATCGTGCAAATGATCTCGCACGGCTTCATCTCGGGCGCCATGTTCCTGTGCATCGGCGTGCTGTACGACCGCATGCACTCGCGCCAGATCGCCGACTACGGAGGGGTGGTGGGCACCATGCCGAAGTTTGCAGCCTTCATCGTGCTGTTCTCGATGGCCAACTGTGGCCTGCCGGCGACGTCGGGCTTCGTGGGCGAGTTCATGGTCATCCTGGGCGCCGTGCAGTACAACTTCTGGATCGGCATGCTGGCCGCCACTGCCCTGATCTTCGGCGCAGCGTATTCGCTGTGGATGGTCAAGCGCGTGATCTTTGGCGCCGTCGCCAACAAGCATGTGGCAGAACTGACTGACCTGAACAAGCGCGAATTCCTCATGCTGGGAATCCTGGCAATCGCGGTGATGGCAATGGGCCTGTATCCAGCGCCGTTCACCGACACGATGCAAACCTCGGTCGCCGACCTGCTCAAGCATGTCGCCGTGTCGAAACTGCCGTAAAAAGAACAGACTATGATCGAAACTTCCAATCCAAACCTGGTTCCGGTTTACGCCGAAATCTTCCTGCTGGTCGCCGCGTCCGCGATCCTGTTGATCGACATGTTCCTGTCGGAGGCCCGCCGTTCGGTCACCTACTACCTGTCGCTGGCGACGCTCGCCGGCTGTGCCTTCATCACCTGGGGCGACTACACCGCCGGCACCACGGTCTACACGTTCTCGAACATGTACGTGGCCGATCCGATGAGCCACCTGCTGAAATTGTTCAGCTACCTGGCGGTCGGCATCACGCTGATCTACTCGCGCCAGTACGCCACCGAGCGCGGCATGATGTCGGGTAACCTGGGCGGCGAGTTCTATGTCATCGCGCTGTTCGCGCTGCTGGGCCAGATGATCATGATCTCGGCGAACAATGTGCTGATCATCTACCTGGGCCTGGAGCTGATGTCGCTGTCGCTGTACGCGCTCGTCGCGCTGCGCCGCGACCACGCCACGTCGACCGAAGCGGCCATGAAGTACTTCATCCTGGGCGCACTGGCTTCCGGCTTCCTGCTGTATGGTATTTCGATGCTGTACGGCGCCACCGGTTCGCTGGACATCCAGGAAATCTCGCGCGCCGCGGGCAGCGGCGTGGCCAACCACACCATCCTGATCTTCGGTATCGTGTTCATGGTTGCCGGCCTGGCTTTCAAGCTTGGCGCTGTTCCATTCCATATGTGGGTACCGGACGTGTATCAAGGTTCGCCAACGGGCGTGACCCTGCTGCTGGGCGGCGCGCCGAAACTGGCCGCGTTCGCGATCTGCATCCGCCTGCTGGTCGAAGGTTTGCTGCCCATGTCTTTCCACTGGCAGAACATGCTGATGGTACTGGCGATCCTGTCGCTGGTCATTGGCAACCTGACCGCGATCGCCCAGACCAACCTGAAAAGGATGCTGGCCTATTCGACCATCGCCCAAACCGGCTTCGTGCTGCTTGGCTTGATGGCCGGTGTCATGTATGCCGATCCGAAGGCTGTCGGCGACACGGCCAACGCCGCTGCCGCCTACAGCGCGGCGATGTACTACTCGATCACCTACGTGCTGACCACCCTCGGCACCTTCGGCATGATCATGCTGCTGGCCCGCTCAGGCTTCGAAGCGGAAGAACTGTCCGACTTCAAGGGCCTGTCCAAGCGCAGCCCGTGGTTCGCGGCCGTCATGTCGATCCTGCTGTTCTCGCTGGCCGGCGTGCCGCCGATGATGGGCTTCGCGGCCAAGTTCGCGGTGCTGCAGGCCGTGCTGTCGACCGGCGCCGTCTGGCTGACCGTGCTGGCGGTGATGTTCTCGCTGATCGGCGCGTATTACTACCTGCGCGTTGTGAAGATCATGTGGTTCGATGAAGCGACCGACGCAGCCCCGCTGGCGGTGCCGTTCGACATGCAGGCCACGCTGACCATGAACGGCGTCGCCATCGTCGCCCTGGGCATGTACGCCGGTCCCTTGCTCTCTGCCTGCGCCAACGCCATGGCGGCCACACTCGGCTCCTGATGGACGCATCGCTGTCGGCCTGGTTGCTGATCGCCGTCGCGCTGGCGGCGGCCAACCTGCCGTTCCTGACCGAGTCCCTGTTTGGCGTCATCCCCCTGAAGGGTGGCGTCAAGCCAGGCTGGACGCGCGTAGCCGAGCTGCTTGTTCTATACTTCGTGGTAGGCGGCATCGCCTATGTGCTCGAAGCCCGCATGGGAACCGTGTTCACCCAGGTGAAAGAGTTCTACATGCTGACGGTGCCCCTGTTCGTCGTGCTTGCGTTTCCGGGATTCGTCCTGCGCTACCTGCGCAAGCGCCACCACTAACACACCGGAGCAGGGATGGATATGCAGCTCACCGAAACCCGCATCGACGGGGAGATCGCCTATGACGGCGGGTTCCTGAAACTGGCGCGTGACCAGGTACGCCTGCCCAACGACGCCGTCACCTTCCGCGAATACATCCGCCATCCGGGTGCCGTGGTCATCCTGCCCATGCTGGACGACGGCCGCGTGCTGCTGGAACGCCAGTTCCGCTATCCCCTGAACCGCGTGTTCATCGAATTCCCGGCCGGGAAAATCGACCCGGGCGAAGACCACCTGGCCTGCGCCAAGCGCGAGCTGCAGGAAGAAACCGGCTACACCGCCACCGACTGGCAGTTCGTCACCACCATCCACAATGCCATCGCCTATTCGGACGAGCACCTCGACCTGTACCTGGCGCGCGGCATGACGGCCGGGCCGCGCCAGCTTGACGACGGCGAATTTCTGGAAACCTTCAGCAGCACCGTGCCCGAACTGCTGGACATGGTGCGCAGCGGCCAGATCACCGATGTCAAAACCATCATCGGCGCCTTCTGGCTTGAAAAAATCGCCGCCGGAACCTGGACTCCCGGGTAAATCCGATGAAAGCCATGCTGTTCCTGGTGCTGGCCTGCCTGCTCTCGTCGAGTGCCTGGGCGGCGCGCACCCGCTTCCAGGTGCGCTGCGAAGACTCGATGCGCAAGACCGTCTCGGTGATCACCGCGCGCGAAAACGGCTATTCGATCGACAACACCCGCTCCCTGCGCGCGCTCACCACCATGAAGGGCGCGGCCCCGGCCAATGCCTATGTGCTGGGCATCACCCGCACCGAATCGCGCATGTCGGTCGGGATGGATGGAACCATCCTGAGGGATCCGCTGACAAAACACGAATGCGTGGCGCCGAAAATCGAAGTCAACCTGTACTACATTCCCATCGTTATTTACATCGGCAGCGAGTTTTCGCCGGGCACTTGCGCATACAAGGAAATTCTTGCTCATGAGATGCGCCATCTCAACACCTATCTCGACCATTTGCCGAAAGTGGAAACAAAGGTGCGCGCAGCGCTGGAAAAGCGGTTTGGAAACAAACCCTTGTATGCGCCGACCGGGCAGGCCATGGTCTTGCTCAAGCGCGAGGTCGACACTGGCTGGATGCCGTATATTAAGAGTGAACTGACCCAGGTCGAAGCGGCGCAGGCAGCGATCGACACCCCGCGGGAATATGCGCGGCTCAGCAAAATTTGCAAAGGTGAGGTACAGTCCATTATCGGACCGGCCAAACGACAAAGATGAAAACGTCCCAGCAAGCGCCCCGTTATTTCGCCCTGATACCGGCTGCCGGTGTGGGCGCGCGCATGGCCGCGGACGGGCCGAAACAATACATGCGACTGGGCGGAAAACCCATGCTGCGGCACACCATCGACGCCTTCCTGTCGAGCGAACTGGTGCACCACGTCTATGTGGTGGTCAGTCCCGACGACGGCCAGATCGATGCCGTGGCGCCGTCAGAAGGCGTCACCGTGCTGCGCTGCGGCGGAGCGAGCCGCCTGGCGTCGGTGCAAAATGCCTTGCGCCAGATGCGCGAAGTCGTCGGCGAGCAGGACTGGGTGATGGTGCACGACGCCGCGCGCCCCGGACTGAACGCCATCCTCATCGAAAAACTCATTACAACGATAGGCGATGACGCCGTCGGCGGCCTGTTGGCGCTGCCGGTGGTGGACACCGTCAAGCGCGCCGGCGCGGCCGTTTCCACGGTTGCACGGGACGGCCTGTGGCTGGCGCAAACCCCGCAAATGTTTCGCTACCGGCTGCTCCGCGATGCCCTCGCGGCAGCCACCGACGCCAGCGTCATTACCGATGACGCCAGTGCGGTCGAGGCACTGGGCTTGTCGCCCAAACTGGTCGAAGGACATCCCCGTAATTTAAAAGTGACGCTCCCAGCGGACATCCGGATTGCCGAGATGTACCTGGCCGCGCCTTAACCTGACAATAGTGAATACACCATGGCCCTGGCTTCCTACAATCCCACCCCGCCGTTCCGCATCGGAACGGGTTACGACTGCCACGCCCTCGTCGAGGGACGCAAACTGATCATCGGCGGGGTGACCATCCCGCACAAGACCGGCCTGTTCGGCCATTCCGACGCCGACGTGTTGCTGCACGCCATCATCGATTCCATGCTCGGCGCGGCCGGCCTGGGCGACATCGGCAAGCATTTCCCGGACACCGACCCCATGTTCGCCGGGGCCGATTCGCGCACGCTGCTGCGCGAAGTGGCGCACCGCGTGGTGGCCACCGGCTACACCGTGGGCAATATCGACGCCACCATCATCGCCCAGGCGCCGAAAATGGCGCCGCACATCGCGCAAATGGTGTCGCGCATCGCCGAAGACATCGGCGTGTCGCCCCAGCAGGTCAACGTCAAGGCCAAGACCAATGAAAAGCTGGGATACCTCGGGCGCGAAGAAGGCATGGCGGCCGAAGCGATCTGCATGCTGATTAAGGCCACCACGGCGTAATCCTTCGGTATCATGGTTGTTCCGTAACAACCAGGGATGCCGGATGGTCTATCTGTATGTGCTTGCCGCCGCGATCGGCGCGCTGATGCTCGTGGCGCGCCTGGCGCCGGTGCGCCTGCTGGCGCTGGCCATGGCCGTGGAGCGGCGCATCGGCGGGCTCACGCTCAAGTCGGCCCATGTCGACGGCTTCGATATTCCCTACCTCGAAGGCGGCAGCGGTCCGGTGCTGGTGCTGATCCATGGCTTCGGCGGCGACAAGGACAACTTCGTGCGCATCGCGCGCTTCCTGACGCCGCATTACCGCGTCCTGATCCCGGACCAGCCTGGCTTTGGCGGCTCCACGCGCCGGCTCGATGCCCGCTATACCATGCATGACCAGGTGGACCGCATTGCCGCCTTCATGCAGCAGCTGGGGCTGGGGCGCGTGCACATCGGCGGCAATTCCTTCGGCGGCTTTATCGCGGCGCTGCATGCGGCGCGTTCGCCCGAGCTGGTGGCCAGCCTGTGGCTGCTCGATCCGGCCGGCACCGCGGCGTCGTACAGCACGCCGGTGATCCAGCACTACGAAGCCACGGGCGACAATCCACTGCTGGTGAAGACCGTGGCCGATTTCGATGAAGCGATCCGCGTGACGACCCACAAGCCGCCATTCCTGCCGCGCTTTGCGCGCACGGCGCTGGGAATGCGCGCGGTGGCCGACTTTGCGCTGCACACGCGCATCGCACGCGACCTGCTGGAATCACCATTGATGGAAAACGCGTACGATACGCTTGCCACGCCGGCGCTGATCGTGTGGGGTGCGCAGGACGAGCTTTTGAGTCCGGCCGGCGCCGAAGCGTACCGCAAGCTGTTCCCGAATTCGCAAGTGAATATCATGCAGGGGATCGGGCATTTGCCGATGGCGGAAGCGCCGCGGCAGACCGCCGACGATTACCTTGCTTACCGACGCACAATCTAAGAGGAGACAATGATGGCCATGATGATGCCGGACGCCGCACCGCCAGTGGTATGCGAAGCGAAAGCCTTTACCAGGACGCTGTTCGCCGACGAAGCGAAGAAAGCCAAGGTCAACCTGCCGCCTGGCGCCACGCTGCGCACCTGCAGTTCGCCGCGCGAGCGGTCGGCCGTGCTGACCAAGCCGGACAGCGGCGGCACCGAAATGTGCGTGGTCTACGAATTTGGCGTGGACCCGAAAGACCCGGAGCGCGAGACCATGCCGCAGCGTACCCTGGTGGCCAAATCGATCGACAAGAAAGACTGTCCCGCGCTCGACTACAGCGCGCAGGCGTATCCGGGCAAGGCCTGGTTCTTCTTGTCCGACAATGTGCCGCTGCCGAATGCCTTCAAGGTCAAGGCCGCCGTGGAATCGGGCGGGCTCAATTTCGTCAATGAAGAAGCGAAGGGCATCAAGGGCTCGCCGCCGTCGCCGGCATACGGCACCACGCCGCTGGGCGTGTACGCGATCGACAATGCCAAGCCGAGCGAATGCAAGAGCGAGGGCAAGTTCTTCCAGGAGCGCTTTGCCGCCTGCTACCGGGTCGGCATCTACAACCTGGCAGCGCGCGGCGGCTGGACCATGCATGTGGGCTTGCGCAAAAACGGCGAATACGTCTTCATCCGCAGCACCCACGCCGCCAAATAAACCAACGTCGGCGGGGGCCAGGCCTGACATCCGGACACGAGCTCAGCAACGCAGTTGCTGAGCTCGTGTCCGGATGTCAGGCCTGGCCCCCGCCGAATTGATCAGATATCGAATACCAGGCAGGTGGTGGTGGCGAAGGCATACAGCTTGCCGTTGGCATCCGTGATGCGCCCTTCGGCTATGCCGACCTGGCCGCCCAGGTTCACCACTTTCGCTTCCGCCCGCACAGGGCCGGTCTTGTCGGTCATGGCGCGGATGTAGTTCACCTTCAGTTCGAGCGTGGTGTAGCCTTTGCCCGCCGGGAGCAGGGAGTGGATGGCGCAGCCGACCGCGGTGTCGAGCAGGGTGGCCGCAAAGCCGCCGTGCACCACGCCGCTGGGGTTGTAGTGCGCCAGCGACGGCGTGGCCTGGAATATCGTCAGGCCCGGTTCGACCGAAATTGGCGTGATGCCCAGCAGTTCGGCGATCGGCGCCGGGGGCAGGGCGCCGCTGCCGATTCCGTTCAGGAACTCCATGCCGCTGCGGCTGCGCAGCGCGTCTCGCCCGGCCACGCCTGCCTCCTGCAGCTTGGCGCGCATGGCCTCTGCCTCGGCTATCCACTGCGCGCGTTTGTCTGTCTGATCCATGTTTTCGTCCTTTTCTGATGGTCGTGCACACGATACGTGTATATGCACTATAATCCATTTTATCCAAACACGTGTACCTGCACCTATCATGAGCGATCCTGTCGGAAAGCAACTGGGCTGTACCTGCTTCAAGCTGCGCAAGCTCACGCGCGCCATGTCGCGCCTGTACGACCAGCACATGGCCAAAGTCGGCCTGAAGACCACGCAATACTCCCTGCTGAGCAATGCCGCGCGCGGGGCGCTGCCGGTGGCCGAACTGGCCGAGCGCCTGGGCATGGAGCGCACCACGCTCACGCGCAACCTCAAGCCGCTGGTCGACGCCGGCTGGCTCGAAATGAAGGCCGGCGCCGACAGCCGCCAGCGCATCGTCACCATCACCGATGCCGGGCGCGAAAAGCAGCTGCAAGCCTATGCCGTCTGGCGCGCCGCGCAGACCGACATCGAAACCCTGCTGGGCTACGACAACGTGCGCGCCCTGCACCAGCAGCTCGAATCCACCCTGATCCAGTTGACCCCCTTGCTTGAGGAGCTTAGCCATGCCCACCCAGAATGAGGTGATGTCGCCGCGCGCAGCCTGGCTGCTGATACTGGCCGCATCCGCGATCCTGATGATCACCATGGGCGCGCGCCTGACCACGGGCTTGTTCATGTCGCCGATTAATACGTCCACCGGCCTGGGCATCGCGTCGATCAGCTTTGCGATGGCGATCGGCCAGTTCGTGTGGGGCGCGGCCCAGCCCATTTTCGGCGCGGTCGCCGACAAGTGGGGCTCGGCCAAGGTCATCATCGTGGGCGCCGTGCTGCTGGCCGGCGGCACCGCGCTCACGCCTTTCGTCAGCACCCAGTGGGGCCTGATCATGTGCATGGGGATCCTGAGCGCGGCCGGGGCAGGGGCGGGCAGCTTTTCGATCCTGATCGGCGCCACGGCGCAGCGCCTGCCGGCCGAACGCCGGCCTTTCGCGGCGGGCTTCATTAACGCGGGCGGTTCGTTCGGGCAGTTCGTGTTCGCGCCGCTGATGCAGGCCATTATCAGCAGCGCCGGCTGGGTAGTCGCCATGCTGACCATGGCCGCCACCACCTTGCTGACCATTCCGCTGGCCTGGCCGCTGCGCAAATCGGCCGGCCTGAAAAAAGCCGATCCATCCGCGCCGCCAAAACCGGCGGAGGCGCCCGGCATCGGCCTTGGCGCGCAGATCAAGATCGCGCTGCGCGACCGCAGCTACCTGTTCCTGCATGCGGGCTTCTTCACTTGCGGCTTCCACATCGCTTTCCTGGTCACCCACCTGCCGGGCGAAGTCGCGCTGTGCAATCTGTCGCCGGGCGTGTCGGCCACGGCGCTGGCGCTGATCGGGCTATTCAATATCGCGGGCAGCCTCACCGCCGGCGCGCTGTCGACGCGCTACCGCATGAAGTCCCTGCTGGCACTGATGTACGCATCGCGCGCGGTGATCATCGTGCTCTACCTGCTGGCGCCGAAAACGGCGACGACGTTCTACATTTTCGCCGGTGCCCTGGGCTTTACCTGGCTGGCCACGGTGCCGCCGACGGCGGGCCTGGTGGGCAAGCTGTTCGGCATGCGCTACCTGTCCACGCTGTTCGGCCTGACGCTGCTGTCGCACCAGGTGGGCGCCTTCTTCGGCGCCTGGCTGGGCGGCCTGTCCTTCGTCACCTATGGCGACTACACCTGGATGTGGTACGCCGACATTGTGCTGGCCATCGGCGCCACCCTGATCAACCTGCCGATCCGCGAAGACCATGTGGTGCGCGCGCCGGCTGCAGCCGTGAAGGCATAGGCGATGGCGCGCGATATCTACGCCTACCGCGACGTGGCGGTGCAGTCGCTGGTGGACCAGCGCAGCGGACAGCTGGAGATCCATCCCGTGCCGGGCCAGGCGTTCGCGCCGTCGCTGCGGGTGCAGTGTTCGCGCCGCCTGCTGGACTATCCAGCGGGCACCTGCTTCCTGCTGTCGGCCAAGCTGACCGACCGCCTGGGCGGCACGCCTTTCCTGTATTCCTGGCATGGCGACGCTGTCGCCGTGCTGACGCCCGCGCAGACGAAAAAATTCCTAGCGGAGTTTCGGCGCGGGCGTCTCTAGCCACGCGCGGTAAAAGTCGATGAAGGCGCGTACCTTGGGCGGTACGTGCTTCCCCGGCGGCAGGACGGCATACGTGCCGCCCTTGGGCAGCGTCCACTTCGGCAGCACCTTCACCAGCGTGCCTGCCTTGAGCGACGCGTGCAGCGTCAATCCTTCCAGCACGGCGATGCCGGCGCCGCGTTCCACCAGTGCCAGCACGGTGCCCGGCGAATCGACCAGCATGCGCGAATTCATGTGCACCACCACGTCATTGCCGTCCGCATGGCTGAATTTCCATGTCAGCGGCGTGGGCAGCAGCGACAACGCCACCCATTCGTGCTGCGCCAGGTGTTCGGGACGTTTCGGCACGCCGTGCCGTTTCAGGTAGTCGGGCGAGGCCACCACATGCTGCGAAAATTCCCCCAGCTTGATGGCGCGCTGGGTCGAGTCGCGCAGCCACCCCATGCGAAACGACAGGTCGATGCCTTCGGCCACCATGTCGGCCACGCGGTCGCCGGTGCGCAGGTCCACCTGAAGGCGCGGGTGCTGTGCGCAAAAGGCCACCAGCGCCGGGCCGATCGAATGCGCGGCCTGCTGCGCCGTGGTCGAAATGCGCAGCATGCCGGACAGTTCGCCCTTGTCGTTGCCGGCTTCGGCCAGCGCGTCGGCCAGGCCGCGCAACAGGGGTTCGCATTGGGCATGCAGCGCGGTCCCGGCGTCGGTCAGGGCCACGCGGCGGGTGGTGCGCGTGAACAGCGCCACGCCCAGCTGGCGCTCCAGGCGCGCGATCTGCACGCTGACCTTGGCTTTGGCCACGCCCAGGCGGTCGGCCGCCGCCGTGAAGCTGCCGGTGTCGGCCACGCAGTCGAAAATGGTGAGGCTGTTCAGGTCGGGGTTCATGGTATTGATAAGAAAATGAGAACAATGAATTATCGTTCTTTGTATTTATCTTATCAATAGGCGCTGTCATGATGCTGTTCATCCCAACCACACACCAGGAGCATCACATGAACATCGTCCTCATCGGCGCAAGCGGCTTTATCGGCACGGCAGTATTGAACGAGGCGCTGGGGCGCGGTCACCATGTCACCGCGCTGGTCACGCGGCCGGAAAAGCTGGCGCCGCATGAACACTTGAGTGCACGCGCAGGCGACGTGCGCGATGTTGGCGCGCTGAGCGACCAGCTCAAAGGTGCCGATGCGGTCGTGTCGGCCTTCAGCGGCCACGCGCAAACTGATACGCTGGGTTATTTCGTGGCCGGCATCGGCAACGTGATCACGGCGGCAAAAGAGGCGAAGGCGGCGCGCCTGCTGGTGGTCGGCGGCGCCGGTTCGCTGGAAGTGGCGCCAGGCGTCCAGTTGATCGATACGCCTGGGTTTCCAGAGCAGTACAAGGCCACGGCAGAAGGCGCGCGCCAGGCGCTTGCGCTGCTGCGCGCCGAGCAGTCGCTGAACTGGACCATGCTCAGTCCTTCGGCCGTCATAGCGCCGGGGCAGCGCACGGGTGTGTACCGGATTGGCGGCGACCAGCTGCTGGCCGACGCCGGCGGCAATAGCCAAATCTCGGTCGAGGATTTCGCCAAAGCCCTGGTCGACGAGCTGGAGGCGCCTGCCCATGCCCGCAAGCGTTTCACGGTAGGGTACTAAGGTGCTACACGGTCGTATTAATTTTGATAATATTAATGCGACCGTCCCACCGAACCCACTCAAGGATTACTATGGCCACCAGAAAAATCGCCGTCATCGTCGGCAGCCTGCGCAAGGAATCGTTCAACCGCAAGGTCGCGAAAACCCTGGCCCTGCTGGCGCCGCCGACCCTGGAGCTCGAAATCATCGAAATCGGCCAGCTGGTCCTGTACAACCAGGACGACGACCCGTCGCCGCCAGCCACCTACCTGGAATTTCGCGAAAAGATCAAGCAGTTCGACGGCGTCCTGTTCTGCACGCCCGAATACAACCGCTCGGTTCCGGCCGCGCTGAAAAACGCCATCGACGTCGGCTCGCGCCCGTATGGCCAGAGCGCCTGGAACGGCAAGCCTTGCGGCGTGGTCAGCGTGTCGCCCGGCGCCACGGGCGGTTTCGGCGCCAACCACCACCTGCGCCAGATGCTGGTGTTCCTGAACATGCCCGCCATGCAGCAGCCGGAAGCCTATCTCGGTCATATCGGCGACCAGTTCGACGGCGACAATCTCACCAATGACCGCACCCGCGGCTTCCTGCAAAACTACATCGACGCGTTCGCGACCTGGGTCGAGCGCCACGCCGACTAGCTTTCCACCTCACGCCGTCCCAGCACCAGGGCGCAGGCCGCAAACAGGCCGGCGCCCACCAGTGCCGCAAGCAGCAAGGCCTTCTCCTGGTTGGCGACGTCGCTCCCGTGCAGCCCCATCATCGAGTAAGTCCATGGGTACCATGCCCAGTACTTCGAGCTGCCGATCTGGGTGATGCCCATGGTGGCGATGACGCCGACAGCCAGTGGCAGCACCAGGTTCTGGAAGCGCCAGCTCACCGCATGCTGGATCACCAGCACCGGCAGGCAGGCCAGCGTGACCTTCCACACCATGGGCGCGAGCGGCGCGGCAAATGCGCCATCGAGGCTGGCGCCGCACGCTGCGAACATGAACACGGTCAGCGCGGTTCCCGCCACCAGCACCAGGGTGGCGCCCACCACAAACAGCAAAGCCAGCACACCCTTGACAATGAACAGTTCAAGCTGCGACACCGGCAGCGTCAGCATCAGGCGCCAGGTCTGGTTCTTGTGCTCATGGCCATTGAGCAGCCCCGTGATGAGCGCGATATATAGCGGCATCATGAAGTAGCACCACATGCCCGTGTTGCCGGCCCAGTAGAAGAACCATATCTTCTCCGTAATCTGGTGCATGTCGTGCTGCTTGGCCAGCATGGCAGCATTGAGCAGGATCACCAGCAATGGAATCCCGAACATCATCAGCAGCGCCAGCGAGCGGCGGATTTTCAGCAGTTCGACCGATAACAGCTTAAGCATGACGCTCCTCCAGGAACCATTGTTCGAGCGACGGCGTGTGGTACACCGACTGATACAGGCTGATCCCCGCATGCACCAGCAGCGAGTGCACGCGGTCGGCATTGTGCTTTTCCACGCCCGACACGCGCAGCTGGCCGGTTTCGGTGCGTTCAACCTGGTAGGCCGCGCTGGCCAGCAGCTTTTCGGCGCGCGTCGCGTCGCCCACGTCGAGCGCCAGCGCGCCCACCTGGCGCGCGAACAGTTCTTCGATGGGCGCCTGGAAGCGGATCGATCCGCCTTTCAGGACGGCCACGTGGGTGGCGGTTTTTTCGACTTCGTCCAGGTTGTGGCTGGAGACGAAGATGCTATTCCCGGTCAGCGCCGGCAGGGACTTGAGCAGGGTGCGGATGTCGCGGATGCCTTCCGGATCGAGTCCGTTGGTCGGTTCGTCCAGGATCAGCAGGCGCGGCGAGCCAAGCAGCGCGTGCGCTATCGCCAGCCGCTGCTTCATGCCCAGCGAATAGCGCCCGATCAGGCGATCGCGCGCGCCGCTCATGCCCACCAGTTCAAGCACGCGGCCGATGTCGGTCCTGGGCAGGTCCTTGATGGTGCAGCCGATGCGCAGGAATTCGCCGCCGGTGAGATTGGGGTAGAGCGTGGGCGAATCGACGATGGCGCCCACCTGCGCAAGAATGGCGCGCCGTTCGCTGCGCACGTCCATGCCCAGCACCGAAATGTCGCCGCGGTCGGCACGCAGCAGGCCGGTCACCAGGCGGATGACGGTCGATTTGCCTTCGCCGTTATTGCCCAGGAAGGCGAAGATGCTGTTGGCCGGCACCGCCAGGTTGAGGTCTTTGATGACATGGTGCTGTCCGAACGATTTGGACACGCCGCGCATGTCGATGACAGGTGAGGGCATTGGAAACCCGAGGATAGTTAACGTGGACCCATCATAACGTTCGCCGCCGTCCTTGCCCCGGCAAAGGCGACAGGGCGCCAAAATGCGGCGCTGGAATGCGGATTTATGGCGTGGAAGTTATGATTGAGTTTTCGTCAAGCGGGAGCCAGCATGATCCACATCCGGGAAATCGACCACATCGTCCTGCGCGTCACCGATCTCGACGCCATGATCGGATTCTATTGTTCCGTGCTGGGCTGCACGATCGCGCGCCGCCAGGATGCCATCGGCCTGATCCAGTTGCGGGCCGGCAGCGCCCTGGTCGACCTGGTACCGGTTGACGGCAAGCTGGGCCGCATGGGCGGGGCCGCCCCGGGGGCCGAGGGCCGCAACCTGGACCACGTGTGTTTCCGCGTCGAACCCTTCGACGCAGCGGCCATCCGCGCCCACCTGGCCAGCCACGGCGTCGCGGCAGGTCCCGTCGAATCGCGCTACGGCGCCGAAGGCGAGGGGCCGTCCATCTACTTGCAGGATCCGGAAGGCAATACGGTCGAACTGAAGGGCCCGCCGGCCGCCTAGGAAAGCGACTGCATGGGCACTTCGGACGCGGCGCCCATCGCGTAGGGCGTCCGGTTCGGTTCCGGCACCACGTCCCACAGGCCGCGCCCGTGCAACTGGCGGGTGGTGCTGACGACGTCGACGGCCAGCGCCTGGTGTTCGATCGCCACGGTGCCGGCCGACAGCGACAGCAGCTTGGCGCCGCAGGCGATCATTCCCACCAGCACGCGTTGCTCCATCATGGCGATGGAACTTTTTTGGCACTGCAAGCGGCGCCATGCATGCTAGTTCACCGGGTGTTTTTGTCGCGCTGCAGCATGGCTCCTTATGCAGGCATCTTTTTCAATCCAGTAATTGAACTGGCCGAAGGTCTGCAAGGCTTCGGCGTCGCGCGCCTTGAAGAAGTCCTCGATCATCTGGCGGTAGGCGCCGCGCCGCGAAAACGCGGCGTGCGTGGCCGCATAGCGCGCCACCGCGGTGCGGAAAGTGCCGCGGATGGCCGGGTCGGCATTGAGGCCCGGATGGGCGCCCGATTTGCGCGGGCGGCCGCGCTTGATGTCGGCGTTCGCGCGCCGCGTCTTGCCCGGCGCGCCGGAATTGCCGTAGTCGGGCAGCAGGGCGTTGATGGTCTGGCCGCGCTCCCAGAAGCGCCGCAGGTAGCGGTACACCGAGGGATAGGACACGCCATGCAGCTCGGACAGGCGCGTCACCAGTTGGCCGCGCGCACGCGGCTGGTAGATGGCCGGTTCATGTTCGCACAAGGCGCTGACGATGGCGAAGGCGCGGTCGCGCAGCGCGAGGTGGCGCGGGGGCAGGCCGGCCGTGTCGTCGTCGGCCGCGCAGGGGTCGATCAGCAGCAGCGTGGCGCGCTGCTCGCGCACGTCGTCGACCAGCGTTTGCATGGTGGCCAGCTGGGGTGTGGCGCGGCTGGCATTGAGTTCGTAGGTGTAGGCGATGGTGCCGGTACTGTCAACCCACAGGATGCGCACGGTGTGCGGATGCGGCAAGGTGTATTCGAGAACATCGTTTCGCAGCAACATGGAAAGCCCTCTCGCAGTGGTGGTGCAATTCACCTTGCAAGTTTCAGGCCACCCGTTTTTGCGGGATTTTGGGCAAAAATCCGGCCATTTTTGGTGCGACGCAGCAAAGGCTGCACCATTTCCAACACCTTTGGAACACGATTGATGCAGATCAAACGTCCGGATACCCACTCCCATAGCCTTGTAGCTCGTGCTGGAGACGTGCTGTCGTGCTTGCACAGACGTCGACAGGGCAGTTTTCACCACGCATACGCAGCGGCGGGGCTATGCAGGCTGGCAATACCGGTCAGTCCCGTACGCACACCATTTCGGTCAACCACACTATCGAGGTATCCATGTATCCATTTTCCCATTCTGTGACTCCCGCTGTGCGCACGCATATCGATGCTCAGGTGTCGTTCCTTAACGACATGTCCAAATCGCTGTTCCGCTCCTTCCAGCAACTGTGCGACCTGAATATCCAGCTCACCCAGACCATGCTCGAAGAAACCACCATGACCGGCCACCAGCTGCTGACCGCGGACCACCAGAGCGACGTGCTTGGTGCAGCCGCATCGCGCGCCCAGCCGGCAACCGAGAAGCTGCGCGCCTACCAGCAGCATATTTCCCGTGTTGCCGCGGACGCCCAGGTGGAACTGGCCCGCGTCACCGAACAGCATGTCCAGGAAACGTCGCGCACGGCCCGCGCCCTTGCCGACGAAGTCGCCCGCGTGGCAAGCGAGGAAACCGAGCGCAGCATGCGTACACAGCAGGACACCATCCGCAAGTTCAGCGATCCCTTCCAGGATGGCTACCAGCGCGGTAACGGCAGCGCCCAGCGCAGCGGCGCCAGCATGCAAAGCGGTCAGGGCAGCAGCGCTGGCGCTGACCTGCAGGGCAGCATGCAGTCGCAAGGCACCACTGCCAGCACGGCCGGCAGCAAGTCCGGCACCGGCAAGAACGCTTAAGCCGGCTGTTCCTGCCCGCTAGTGGCGGGCTGGCCTGCGGCTGGCACTTCGCGCGAAGTGCCGGCCGTTTTTGGTCCCAGGCCAAGGAAAGGGCGCAGCACGCTGATCCGGCGCACGATTTCGAATACCCCGAAGCTGATGCACAGGGTCAGCACGATCAGCAGCAGCCCTTCGGTGGCCGGCGCAATTTTCGCCGGCTTGATCAGGTGCGCGATCGTCACGATCAGCGTCTGGTGCAAAATATAGACAGGGAACACCGCTTCGGTCAGGTAGCGCCGCTTCGGGCTGTCGAAGTTCAGGTGCTGGTGCGCGAAGCCGCATACCGCGGCAATGGCGTTCCAGGCGCAGAAGGCATACACCACGCGGAAGATCACGCGCCAGTATTGCAGCTCGGGGCGCATGGTCATCGCTTCCGGCAGCGAATAATAAATAATCAGCGAGGCCCAGCAGCCGAGCGCGACGCCCAGCGCCATCCAGCGCATGTCGGCGATGCGTGCCCACACCGCAGGCTGGCGGGCCAGCATGGCGCCCAGCATGAACAGCATGAAGGAATGCGCGTGGTTGAACCAGTCGTTGACCAGGTCGTGCGTGGTGGGGAAGTGCTGGAATAGCAGCACGCGGATGCCTGCCACCGCCAGCGCCGGCAATACAATAATCTTCCAGCCCGACAGCATGGCTGCCACGCGCTGCGCCATGGCGTCGAAGCGCGCGCCCAGCATCAGCAGCAGGGCGCCGAAGGCCAGGGTGTACACCCACAGGTAGGCCACGAACCACAAATGGTTCCAGGTCGGCAGGTCCAGGCAGTCTTCGCGGCAAAAGCCCTGGAAGCCCGACACATACAGTTTCATGAAGTCGCCATAGCTTCCAGCGTAGGCCACTTTCTCCACCACTTCAAAATACGGTTGCGGCGGCACGATGACCAGCATGCCGAAGATCAGCGGCACCAGCAGGCGCACGCTGCGCTGGCGCATGAAGCGGCCGGCGCCCAGTTTGGCCAGCAGGAAACTCGACGCCACCCCGGAAATCAGGAACAGCAGGCCCAGGCGCCAGGGCGAGGACAGCATCATGAACGGTTCAATGGCGTCGCTGGCGAACGGGCTCTTCACGTGCCAATCCCAGGTCACGTAGTACATGCCCACGTGATACAGGATCAGTACCAGGAAGGCCGCGATGCGGACCCAGTCAAGGAAAAACAGGCGTTCAGTGTGAGGTTTCATGGCTGGCAAGGGGAAAAGTGGATGACCTGCCTAGCGTAGAGTGCCGCGCCCACGGCGGCCAGCCGAATGTGGCGAGCGGGGATGAGGGCGGGGCGAAGCGGATTTTGTGCACAGGAGCAACAAAAAAAGCGCTTCCATGTTGCACGTAGGCAATGAACTTATATATACTGCAGCACTAAACCTCATATACGGAGAGCATTTTGCGCGCATATCGGATCGCCCCTTCCCTGATTCTGCTGTTGCTGGCCGCCTGCGGCGATACCCGGCAGCCGGTGACCACACAGCAGGTCGCGGTCCGCGCCAGCGTCAGTTCGGCCAGCGCCACGCCCGTCACTGCCGACTATTACGACGTGGTCCAGCGCATTTATGTGGGCTATTTCGGTCGCCCGGCCGACCCGGGCGGACTGGAGTTCTACGCCGGCGTGCTGCTCAATGCGGGAGCGCCGACCAATATCGTCGACCTGGCGGACGCCTACAACAACAATGCGCAGATCAAATTCGTCCTTGACAGCTTTGGCACCAGCGCCGAATCGCAAGCCTTGTACCCGGGCGACAATGGCCAGTTCATCGATGCGATTTACCGCAACCTGTTCAATCGTGAGCCCGATGCCGGCGGCAAGGCCTTCTGGGCCCGCGCGCTCGACCTGGAGTTGATGACCCGCGCCAGCGCCGCGATCCAGATCATGCGTGGCGCCGGCGGATCCGACGTCACCATCATCAGCAACAAGATCTATGCCGCCAGCGGCTTCACGGCGCGCATCGACACCCCGATCCAGCAGTCAGCCTACAGCGGCCTGGATGCCAACGTGGTCGTGCGCACCATGCTGGGAACGGTCGGCGAAACGACCGACCTGGCCGGCTTCGAGACGACGCTGTGGTCCACCCTCAATTCCCTGACGGCGAGCACCGCCAGCGCGGGCGGCTACGATATCGTGCCGACCGCGCCTGCCATGAATTCGGTCACCGTCAAGGCGCCGGTGGTGCTGAGCGCCCAGGTCGTCGCCGTGCCGGTCACCGGCCCGGTGGCGCCGCCAGTACCGTCGAACCTGACCAGCGGCGGCGCCGGGACCAACCTGAAGCTCTGGCTGTTCGACCCGCGCGTGTCGGGCAGCGTGGCCCTGCGGACCGGTATCTTCCTGCGCAATATCACCACCAACGGCAGCTTCCAGTACATGGGCGCCAATGTGGACGGCAGCCTGAACCTGACGCTGACGGCGTCGAGCAGCTACGAATTCGATACGGTCGAACCGAACGGCACCTCGTCGACCCTGCTGCGTCACCGTTACCAGGTGGCCGTGGCCGCCGACGGCACGGCAGCGGTGCAGGACGTGACGGCCACCAGCGGCGGCGTGTACGCCGTCACGGTCGATCCGGTGGTGGTGGTGACGCCGGCCGTCCAGGCGCGCCAGGACGCGCTGCGCGCGCTTGCAGCGGTACCGGTGTCGAGCTTCCGCCCGACGTCGCTGTGCCAGCTCACCGACCAGTACGCGCCAACCCGCAGCTTCTCGACCGACCTGTCGGCCGGCTTCCCGCGGGTGCGTACGCGCCTGCCGGCATTCGGCCATGTACGTTCGCTGATCATTCCGGTCGACTTCGCGGAAGTGGCCGGCGTGGACGATCCGGGCAGTTTCTTCAGCCCGCTGGCCGTCGAAGTGCGCGACTTCTACATGAAGCAGTCGTATGGTCGCCTGGCGTTCGACTTCGACATCCTGCCGAACTGGGTGCGCCTGCCGTTCGCGCCGTCGAAGTACGGTTTCACCTCGGTCAACGGCTCGGGTGACTTCACGTCCTACCGCAACGACATCTTCGCCATGATCGGCGGGCAGGTCGACTTCAGCCAGTACGACGCGGTCTACATCCTGGTGCCGAAGGAAATGCCGATGTCGAAAATGGGCTACGGTCCCGCGATCACCTACCCGACCTTCACCAGCACCGGCTACGTGATGAACGGCGCCACCGGCGGCGCCGACATGTACCTTTCCGAGGGCGGCGCGTGGCGCTGGATGGCGCACGAAACGGGACACGCCTTCGGCCTGTTCGACGAAGACCTGAACCACCAGACCCAGACCATGGGCCACTGGGGCATCATGGCCATGAACTGGTCGCGCAAGGCGATCGAAGTGAACGGCTGGGATCGATATTTGATGGGCTGGCTTCCTGAAGACCAGGTGGCCTGCATGGCCAAGACCAGCCTGACCGCCAGCGGCACCACGGTCGAACTGGGCCCGCTGGTGCGCCAGACCAAAGACGTGAAAGCGGCCATGGTGCCGCTCAGCGATTCGACAATCCTGGTCGTGGAATCGCGCAAGAACGAAGGCTACGACGTCCTCTCCGCCAGCCAGGCGGGCGTGCTGGTCTACACCGTGGACATGAAACTGGGCTCCCTGGGCGGCGGCTACCGCACCTTGCGCCGCGCGGGTTCGACGGACGCGAACTTTGAAGATGCGGCCCTGCGTGCCGGCGATTCGGTGACCGTCGATGGGGTGACGGTGACGGTGACGGCCAGCAGCGCGGCCGGCGACACCATCAAGGTGAGCCGCTAAGGCTAGAGCAGGGCGACCACGTCGGCGCGGTACTGGCGGCTGCAAGGCACCAGTGCCCCGCCGCGCAGTACCAGTTCGCAGTCGCCCTTGTCGAGCGCGACCACGCTCTCGATGCTGTCGATCCGCACCGCCGCACGCCGGTGGCAGCGGACGAAGGGCGCCCCCAGCTTGTCGAGCAGGCTGGTAAGGGTCTGCCGCATCAGCGGATGTTCGCTGGCTGTGTGCAGCACCACGTAATTGTCCGCAGTTTCAATCCATTCGATATCGTCCACCCGGATCACCCGCGTCACGCCACGTTCGGTCACCAGCAACTGACGCAGCGGATGGCCGCTGTCGAAAGGCGGCATGGGCGTCTGTTCCAGGCGCGCCAGGTGCTGGCGCACGCGCTGCAACGAGCGTTGCAGGCGTTCCTGGTCGTAGGGCTTGAGCAGGTAGTCGATGGCGTTCGCATCGAAGGCGCTGATTGCGTACTGGTCGTAGGCCGTGGCGAACACGATCAGCGGCGCGGGCTGGGGCAGCGACGCGGCCAGTTCGATGCCGCTCACTTCGGGCATCTGGATATCCAGGTAGACGACGTCGGGCTTGAAGTCTGCGATCACATGCAGCGCTTCGATCCCGTCTCGCGCTTCGGCGATGACAGTGACGTCGGGCTCCAGTTCGAGCAAGCGGTGCAGCTTGTCGCGTGCCGGCTGTTCATCGTCAACGATCAGGATGCGCATGGAACTTCCATTTCTGCCCGCACGCCGGCGGGCGACAGTTGTGAAAGCGCGAGGGTAGCGCGCCCGGAGTAGAGCACTTCAAGCCGTTCGCGCAAGTTGCGCAGGCCAATGCCGGGAGGGGTGGTCCCGGCCAGTGTTCCGGTGTCGTCTTCAATCAGCACGCAAAGCTTGCCGTCGTCGATACGGGTTTCGATGCGTATGCGGGTGAGCTGCCGGCGCCGTTCCACGGTGTGCTTGAAGACGTTTTCCAGCAAGGGCTGGATGCTCATCACCGGCACGATGCAGGCGAGGGTGCCTTTGTCGATCTGCCAGTCGATTTCTACCCGGTCCGCATAACGCGCCTGCATGACGTCGGCATAGCCGCGCACCAGTTTCAATTCGGTCGACAGGGGCGCTTCGTGCAGTTCGCTCACTTCGAGCGTGGTGCGCAGCACGTCGGCCAGCTGGATCAGGGTGGCGTCGGCCTTGTGGACGTCGGTGTGCATCAGGGACGAGATGGTGTTGAGGGCATTGAACAGGAAGTGCGGCTGCATCTGCTGCGCCAGGCGCTGCAACTGGGCCTGGCGCAGCAGGGCATTGGCTTTTTCGACGCGCAGTTTTTCCTGAAGCAGTTCGGCGAACGACAGGATGCCGAACTGGATCAGGATGAACATGCCCACGAACACGGACAGCTTGATCGATTCGTAGACGAAGGTTTCAAGCCACGGCCCGTGTTCGTAGGTTTCGCCGGCCATGGCGTAGACCGCGTGGCGGATGCCGAAGGCGATCGGCGTGAACGCGATCCAGTACATGGGAAGCCAGCGCGCCTGCAGGCCAAACCAGCGCCAGGGCTGCGCCAGCAGCTTGTCGTAGCGGCGCGTGAAGTGGCGCTGGATCACGAGCAGCAGCATGGAAGCGAGCATGGACGAGGTTTCCCATAGCACCGGCTTCCAGTAGTCGCTTCCGTCGTCGTCGCGCACGTAGTCCTGTACGGCGACCGATACCATCATGGCCCAGAACAGGATCCAGGCGAGGCCGAAGACAATTTTTGTGCGGGTGGAGTGCATGCAGGATCATTGCGTATTACGGCGGGCGTGTCAAAGAGCGCATGTCGATACCGGACGGTGATCGACGGTTTTTGCCAGAGGCGTCGATGGCGGCCATGACGACGATGGTGCGCACAGTGATCAGCAATGCACTTTATGTGTATGAGCTCATACTTGATCTGACAGAGGCTGTCAGGTCAGAGGCGGCTTCCGCCCCGTAGCGGACTTTGCTGAGCGCACAAAGTAGGCCATCCATCGCGCCAGATTGGGCTCAAGCGCTTCTTCAAAATCAGCAATTCAGATTTCGTTGAATTGGCTGAGCTACGGCTATTTCACCAGTCCTCGTGCCTCCATCCACAGATGATTCGCTCAATGAGCAAGGTGTCGTTAATGACTCCACGAGGGGGCAGCGCCTCCATACCTGGCTTGAGCTTTCCGATTAGCCATTCTTTGTCGCCATCCCACAACCACCAAGCCCCCACCTCTCCGTCCTTTCCTTTCACAGCGGCGCGAAACGTCGGAAACGCTCTGTTCAAGGCGCTAATCGATTCGTTCGCGACAACACGCAAGATTCCTCGATTGCACGCCGCACCCAACGGAAAAAACGAACTAAATTGCGGCACAGCCAGGACGAGGTCATTGAAACGTTCAGGGCGTGAATCAAACAGCCCTGGCATTACACGCAGCAGCGCGCCATACGACGGGTGCTTGTGAGTGAACTGAGAATATGCCAACCCTTGCGGAGTCGGAATCTCGATGACATCGCCAATCTGTGGACGACTTCGTTTCACCAACATCATGAATTTCCTCGAATACCAGTATGATTATTCTGCTGAAGTGAACGATTCTGGAGTGGCCTATTGGATCTGCCCGCTTCTGGCCGCCCCCAGCCGATTGTAGACGATGGCACGTCGGCGTCCTTACGGTTCCGCCGCTGCCGTCCCTTTGCGGACCACTGGCAGTATGAACAAATACTTTTTAGGTGAAGTGTGCCAGGGACCAGATAACGTCCATCAGCAATTTGCATGAGACTTCTGACTCTACCCAAACAACACAGGTATCTTCTTCCGTGTCGCCGAATTGCAATTCATCGGCGAGTTCGGGATGATACTTAGCAACTACACTGTTTATAAGGTTTGCCCACCCATACCCATCCGGCTCAGCCCCGAGTGCTTCGATTTTCTGGTTTGCTGAACCGAAGGCCGCGTCCGAAGGCGCAAATTCAATTTGCCACGATAAAGGAATGTCGCGCCCCTTGTAGCTGGTCCCGCCCATGACCGTCAAGAGAATTGGAGACCAGCGCTCGTCTTCCCAAACTTCGTCAACTGATACGATATCCGAAATATTTCGAGGAATTACCCAGTCGGGCCTAGTGTTTTGCATACTTGGCTTAAAAATGAAGGGGGTTTATCGGTTTGGTATCGCAACTGTAATGACACAGCAACTTCCAAACGGCCCTCGAGTTGAAGCATTCTGGCTCAAAATCTATGGGCTGGCGTAGGTCTTTGATTCTGCCTGCATCGTAGAGCTTGATTATTGGGTCTAGCATCGAGTCTTTCGGAGCTACGTTACGGACGTGAACGGCGGCTCTTGGCCGCCTGCCGCCAGCGACGCAGTACGCTTACTCATATATCTTCCCGCAGTAAAGGAATACGGCGAACTTCTTCCAAGGCGACGCGGTTGAAATCCCTTGTGTCGAACCGAATTCTGAATCCTCTGCCCAGCTGCTTGAAGCTTCTAAAAATTCTTCAATCGAACTGTTTTCCCAAGCCTCGGTATTGGCTCGCCGGTCGGCAGCGAGCGCCCGGACGAATGCCAGAAATGTCGCTTCATCTATTACGGCTCCAAGCTGCTCTTGTAAGTGCATGTTCGTGTCGAAGTTAATGTTGATTTGTTCCGCTCATGGCCGAGTGTGATCTTCGGCTGAGCCAGTGCTCATCGATATCGCTGCCATTCAGCCCACACCTTCGAAGCAATGCCACCATACGCTTCCACAGGGCCTGCTGTCTCAACGTCGAACCACTTACAAAATTCTTCATAAACTATTAGCCGCACATCGTCCTCCGATTTTGCGTGCTTCAGCCGAGGAATTATGGTTCCAACTTCTGGCTCGTATTCGTCAGTGTTCGTTTCAAAATTAATGCCGATTGGGTCGGCCTCAAAGAGAAGTTTCGAGAGCGCTTCAAAGAGCGCATGAAACTCGTTTCGGATAGCTTCTCTCTTCTCTGCTTCAGCGCTGCCAACCATGAATCCTATCCTGTTTTTGACAAAAAATGTCTGTCTGCTTTTGGCCGATGTTGACCATCATCTCTCTTGGTCCCAGCTACTTCCCGTGCAAGGCGTCCGAGATTTTCTTCTTGTCCGCATAGCCCCAGATCTCTCCAAAAGCAGAAGTGGCTTCCTTGCTCTGGTTGAGCTCCACAGTGCCGGATTGCCAGAATGCCTGTAACGCTGCCGCTAAGCCGGAGGTTCCGTCCGCAAGTATGGCGGCCCGCGCCTTGTCTGTGCACACCTCCAGCAGCAGACGGTCGAGCAACTTGCCCACTCGGCGGTAAATCACTTCCTTGGACTTCACCGGCACCCTAAGCTCAGGTGGCATCGATGGATGGTAAGACGCAGCCACCCATGTCACTAAACCGGTATCGAAGCGCTCAGCCGGGCTGGCGTTACTAACCATACATTCCGTTAATTCCCTAGACGGCGTTCCTGCGACAGCCGTACTTGACGTGATGCTGGCCACACAAGCCACCGACATCATCACACCAATGCGCGCAAATTTCGTAGCTGGTCTAGCTGAAATCATGCAAAAGCTTCCTCATCATATTGTTGCACCCGACCGTCCGGTACTGTTTAGGGTTGTAGGATGCCTGCCCTTTATCGAGAATGCAATAGGGCAGCTGG
>JAZKBE010000010.1:0-78466 GCA_040388805.1 Pseudomonadota bacterium | reverse complement strand
CAGGTCTTGCGCGCCATCGGAACCGGCTCGGGAGAATAAATCAGCGCTTCCTTAGTTCTCCTTGCATTGTGCATTATTAATATTGACCTCCCCTTCAGCCAAAAGACGCAGCGATATAAAGAACAACCATGGAAAAACGGTACCAAGTATTCATTAGTTCCACGTTCACGGACTTGAAGGAAGAACGTCAGGCGGTTCTTAAGGCAATCCTTGAATTGAATCATATGCCCGCAGGGATGGAATTATTTCCGGCCACTGACAATACGGCATGGGAATTAATTGAAGACATTATTGAGGGCTCTGACTATTACGTACTAATAATTGGAGGACGTTACGGGTCCTTGGATGAAACGGGAATCGGATTCACCGAAAAAGAATATGATTACGCCGTCTCGTTAAAAAAGCCTGTTATCCCATTATTTCATGAAAATCCCGATGAGTTACCTAGAGGAAAAACGGAAACCGATTCTGTTGCATGGGAAAAGTTGAAGAAATTTCGCGCCAAGGTCGAAAAACATCACACTCGCGTTTCGTGGAAAAACGCCGATGAGCTAAAGGCTAGAGTAATTATCGGGCTGACATCTGCCGCTAAGCGACATCCTGTCGTCGGCTGGGTGCGGGCAGACAATATAGCCAGCGAATCGACTCTAATGGAAATGATTGCGCTCAAGACACGTGTAGCAGAGCTAGAAAAAGAACTTGACGCAATTGAAGACCGTCCACCACCTGGTGCTGAAGACCTTTCGCAGGGTAACGATGAGTTTGATTTTAATGTTGGGTTTTCCACCCGAAAACAAGGCAGTACAGTAATGGATACATCCTATACTGGAACAATTTCCCCGACTTGGAATATGATATTTGCGGCAGTTGCCCCTTCGATGATACATGAGGCGGCGGACCGAACTTTGAAAGCAGCGTTTCAGACTTTCTTAATAGCAGAAATAAAACGCACATTCGAAAAAGAAGAAAGATTTAAAAAGGTAGCGTTTGGCCAATTCATAATCGACCAAACAGAAGTGGAAACTTCCATCATTCAATTGCGCGCGCTGGGTCTTATAAAACCAAACGATAAAAAGCGTAGCGTGCATGACAAAGGAAATTACTGGACTTTGACCCCGTATGGAAACACAAGTATGGTCCAATTAAGAGCAATACGAAAAAATGCACTAGAACCCGAGATTTCGGGAAAAGTGCACCCTTCAAATTAAAGCCAAAGTGGCAGCCACTGGCTGCCCCTTTGGTCCCGCGCAGGGAATCAGGTCGAGTTCTCGTTTCCTCAAAGACAAGTGATATGTTCTTCAAAGTATAGAACCTCATTTTATATGCAGTAGCTCAGAATTAATCTTATTCAGCTGTCAGAATTCTGGCGTTCGACTATCGCCCATTTCCCGGCCACCGCCTATGTCGTAAAATTAATGTTTTTTCACAAGAGTCAACCAATGCATGTAGAACAGTTCGGAACATTTCGTAATAGCTTTGGCTTAATCAAAGGGCGTTGCCAATTGATTGCCCAGGATTTTCAAGACTGGCAGAATGGATTCTTGTCACAGTACGGTTTTCATCTGAGTGAATCGACGATTTCAGGCCCAATAGACGATGCACTGAAAAAGCTATCGCCGCGAACCGCGCCGATTTCGACCAGCTATCTGTTCTGGCCGTTGAACGAAGAATGGACACTATATTTTGACAACGGGCGCCTAGGAACAGACGCCTCCCCGCCATCCGTATTGGCTTCGCGGTTACACACAGCCGGAATAAGAGTCTCTTTGGCAAATGAGTTGGTGGAGCCGGGTACTGGTCGAGTATTGCAGTATGGGGCTACAATCTTCGAGTATTTTGAAAACTCTGAAGCCCGAAGGTTTATTTACGCCGTTAATGATGGCGGTAGGTGGGTATTTAATCAAGGTGGGACTCCATTTGACTTTGAGACCACCGAGACTTACAAATCCCGGCTTGTGCGTGACCGTTTCTCCGCGTCGACTTTATTGGGATATTTAAACAAATTAAATGCTAGTCTTGATGAAACCAGCGAATCCAAAAACGAATACGGCCCTGGTAGGTTGATTGTCAAAACTGGGAAAATGCCCCGTGACTTTATTGAATTTCACGAATAAGAATCCTAAGGTAATCTGCAGCTAAGCAGAGCGAGGTGCCGGTCGTCTGGCGCAAAGTGTCAGGTCAGTCCGAACTTCTACACTTCATATTTACGGCAAAGTAGCCGGGTGTGCCCCCAACCACCTTGCACGCGGCCCTAGACGAACACGAACAAATGAAATGTTTCGCATGATGCTCTCAATCTCCCATGCGCCCAAATGTTGGAACATGGCCTTTGCGATGGCAATGATGCGTTTTTCGTGATTGAAACGACCATCGCAAACGAACACAAGGCGGTGGACACGATAATTTGTTCCGCCAATTCGCCGCCCGACATGCCGAGCAATCAAAAGGCATCGCTCTACTTCGGCGCGTGCCTTAGCGGCGGATTCAACCTCAACCCACCAAACATCAGCCCCATCGACCTCGAAAAGGTCAGGGAGCTTGCCGAACTGCCGTCTGAGTGCTTCCCTAGTGAATGGCGTCCCGGCGCCGGCCAGTAGATGTTCACCGAAACAGGTTCGGCCTTGTAGCTCCGCCTCGATGCCGTACCGCGTTGCAATCGACCGATGAATGAAGGTCGCGCCTGCAACGGAGCACAAGTCCAGACCGTGATGAGCAATGCACCCCAGCGATTCGGCATTGGCTGCGCCCCGGCGCGTCAAAACGTAGCTCATCCCGCCAACAGCGTTCGGCCGACGAATTACTAACCCTGCCTTCTCCAACTTTATCACTAAGCGGCCACTTAGCTGCTCAGCGTATCTAGCGTGCGGCCACACTGCACGAGCCAAGTCCGACGTCCGCAGGTGTCCCCAACGAGCAAAAGCGCGCAGCGCCGCATCCTGCACTTGCGTGGCACGCTCACAGGAGGAAATGCGTGTGCGCTTATATTTGGTGGCCGGTACCAATAGCGATGAGATTTCTTGCGCGTCGAGTTGAATTTTCACTTGGAACACCTTTCTTTATGAAGGTATAGGTATGTGCCCGCACTGTCTCCAATGGCGTCGTCGGCAAGAGAGAGGACGCCGAGACACCAGCCACAGCAACTTCAAGGGCAGGTGACGCGTGCTCTTTGCGCCTGGAGGCGCTCGCACGCTCGATGCGCTGGACGCGCATCGCACCATTGAGGGTGCCTAGGCACCCGAGGCGCGCAGCCCCTCTCCCTCGCCTGTCGGCTCGGTCGAGGGGCGGCCTACCGGCCATGCTGACCACACTCCCTCATCCCGATGAGTGGTGTTTGGGCTGGACGCCCATCTGCAAGCCCGGTAGGCCGCCCCTGCGGTGCAGCGCGCGGGGCTTTGCCCCCCAAAGCATGGCTGCGGCTGGGGCCGCACCACCGACAGGTGAGCGGTCCGTTGGCGCGCTCAGTCGGTTTCCATCCTTCGGCTCCCCCCTTGACGGCCCGCGCTTTGCGCTTCCGTGGAGTCAATCGCTGCGCGATTGATCTCCGCGGCTCACCAAGAGACGCTAGAAGTCTCATTTCTAGGGCTCACGATGAGACAAGAAGAGAACTAAATTCTAAGAGAGTTCTTAACAGAACAAAAAAAGAGAAAGGGGGGCGTCTCCCGTTGAGACTAGCCTGCAGACAGCAGAGATGCCCCCCGGCTTGCCAACGCAGCATGCTGCTGTCTAGCGTTCAAACAAATGCAGAGGTTTATTCCGCGTCAGCGCCGAGGAGGCGCTCAAGCTCCTCCGCCGTCATGCAATTCACTTCCGGCTCATCGTAGGCATCGCACCAGAGTGCTTCATTCTCTTTGCCGTATAGCGCCACCGCTTTCGGCGCAGGCAGATGAACGGGGACTTCTTGAGGCACTACGCTCTTTTCATCGACGAAAATGCTGGCGCTCCTCTCGGGCACCTTCAGTTCATAGTTGGCGATTTTGCGGCGAGTACTTGGGTCAACGTAGTGGATAACCAGCCACCCTTTACGTTGTAACCCATGAGTCGCTCGCGAAATGTTGTTGGGACTCGTTCCAATCATCCGTTCGAGCGTTTCGCGCTCAGCATTGACGATTCGTGACGGCCCGCGAAACCGGCACAACGCGACAAACACGCGAAACTCTCCGTGCGTCATCTTGCTGCGGCCGTGGTGTGCGAGCGCACTTAGTGCTTCGGCGGGCACCTTAGCGAAAAAACGCGATGGGAAAAATGGGTCGAACGGGCTTGCGGGTGGGACTGCGAATTTTGACATGCTTTTCTCCTATGGAATCGAGGCCATTTGCCTCGTTCCGTATAGGTCTCATTTTTAGCCTTTCAAATTCTTTTTCCGACCTCGTGCATTTACAGAACGTAGCCAGACATCAAAGCTAGGCGGCAGGTCCACATCGTCAAACGAAATCAACTGGACAAACTTGACCATGTTCGCTGGTTTATAACCCTTGCCGTAGTCAATTTCGCTGCCCTGGAGCCGGAGGAATACCTTGTCTGAGTCTCGCGGCAACTTTCGACCTGTATAAAACTGCGACAGACCAGCAGGCCAAATACCATGCTCTAGTTGAACGTCCCTGATGCGGTCCTCAACCGTATGTCGGAATGAATGATTTCCGTACCCATGGCCGAAACTCAGCCTCTCGCGCACGTGGCGAAGAAATGCCTGCTCATACGCCCTACCCCACAGTGGACTTTTTGAATCAGAGTCGGGTACGGCAGAAGGGAATAACGGCGCACCCACTGCATGTTGCTTTCTGACGGTATCGACGAAGTCGGCAAATCCGAGCGCAATAAGCATCGGATGGACGGGAATCGTCCGTTTCGTCGATGCGTTCTTGAGCGAGCGAGCAACACCATCACTTGACGCCGTATCATCAAGGTCGAGCTGAATCGACATCAACAATATGCCGTCGACCACCCTCAGGTCATGGCTGTGGAGTTGCACAAGCTCTCGGACGCGAAGGCCGTGAAACAACGAAATTAGCGGCCCCCAATACCTTATCCCATAGTCTTCCCTGACCCGACCCTTGATGTGCACTGGATTCGGGGCATACCAATCTGACGAAAACAGTTTGTTCAAGTGGCCTGCGTCGAACGGGTGTCGAGGCTGCTTGCGCTCCTCCACCTGTTCCGCAGTCAAGCGCGGATGCGTTTCAAGCCCTGACACCGGGTTGGCGGACGACATGAGCGACATTGTTCTTGCAAGGCCAAAGAATTCTTTCAACGTGTTCTTGGCACGCCCCGTGGCGTAGCCCTGCGACCACGGTTCGTCCTCAGTCTTGAGACGTGATTCAAGAAACCGGTACACGTGCCCGGACGACGCAGAATCCAACGGGATATCTCCGCAGAATGCGACAAAGCGTTGCCAGATGCTGACGTTAGTCGTTAGGACTTTTCGAACGACGTTTCCACCCTTGTGCTTCTCATATAGGTCGACCATGGACGAGAGGCGCGGCAGCTCAGCTTCCTGCGATGGGAAATCGACAGCTTCGCCAGCATTTCGCTGTCGAATCAAGGACGCGCTGGTCTTTTCGGCGTCGGCGAAGCGCCTGACCAGCTTGGGGAATAGTGGGTCAGTGACTTCGACACGATATCCGAGGTCTTCACACCAATCGAGGACGGTCTGGACTGTGCTTTGCCAGATCGATGAGCGCCTCCCCTGCGACAAAACACTTCGCATTGCGGCATCGGTCATTTCGCAAAATGCCTCAAGCTCAGCCAACTCGTCGTCGTCGAGGCCTTCGTAGTCAAATCGCTCCGCGTCATCGGTGAACGCCCACGAGCCAAGCCTTGCGCCGCCAATCTGGCCTATCAAGGTGCTTGTCAAGCCAACGGCCTTGAGGGCATCTTCATGAGCAGGTTCGCACAACTCAGCGCGTAGGCCTTGCCACTGCTCCCGATATTCGGCAATGATGCGCGCGCCAATTGACTGAGCTTTCTTCCTGTCCGGGGTTCCCGTCGAGCGTCGAATTTCTCGTTTCGCTGGTACGAGCAGGTGATGAATTTCGGTAGGGGCTACGAGACGCACATGCCAATTATGGCTGCGTCCGTCAGTGCGGAGGTAGAGATATTTTGACACGTCGCTTTTTCGCTCTTTGGCACACATAAATGGCACACCGAGTACTGAGAAGGCCCTTAATATACAGGGCTTCTTAGAAAAAACAACGACTTACGATGAAGTGGCGGAAGCGGTGAGATTCGAACTCACGAACAGTGTAACCCGTCGCCAGTTTTCAAGACTGGTGCCTTCAACCACTCGGCCACGCTTCCTGCAGGGCTGCATTATACAGAAATCATTGCCAGGCTGGGATGAGGCGATTTCACAGATCCGCTGTGCTATGGGTTCCCGCCTGCGCGGGAACGACGGGATTAGCCTGCGGATAGCCAGTTCGCCCGCAGCGCCTGCTCAAACTCATCCGCCGGCACCGGTCGCGAAAACAGATACCCCTGCACCTCGTCGCACTCCGCCTTGCGCAGAAACTCCAGCTGCTCCTCGGTCTCCACGCCCTCCGCAATCACGCGCAGGTTCAGCTGGCGCCCAATGCTCACAATCGTGCTTGCGATCGCGCAATCATTCCCATCGGCCGGTATCCCCATCGTGAACGACCGGTCAATCTTCAGCGTATGGATCGGAAAACGCTTCAAATAGCTCAAACTCGAATACCCGGTCCCGAAATCGTCCAGGCTCAGCGTCACACCCAGCGCCGTAATCTGGTCCATGATCTCGATCACATGCTCGATGTCATGCATCAGCGTGCTCTCGGTAATCTCCAGTTCCAGCCAGCACGGATCCAGCCCGTAGCGCGCCAGCGTATCGGCCACCCTGGCTGGCAAACCTGCCGTAAACTCCCGCGCCGACACATTCACCGCCAGCCGGAACGACGGCAACCCCGCCCTCTTCCACTGCGCTGCCTGCGCGCAAGCCTGTTCCAGCACCCATTCGCCCAGCTGGACAATCAGGCCGGTCGATTCGGCAATCGGAACAAAGTCCGCCGGCTGCACCATGCCGCGCTCCGGATGCAGCCAGCGCACCAGCGCTTCGGCTCCCACGATGCGCTTGCTGCCTATCTCATACTTCGGCTGGTAATGCAGCAGCAATTCGCCATTGGCCAGCGCATTGCGCAGCCCGGTCTCGGTGCGCATGCGCTCCTGCATGCCGTGATTCATCTCGTCGCTGTAAAACGCAACGCTCTCGTCGTCGCCCACCTGCTTGGCGCGCGCCATGGCAATGTCGGCCAGCCGCAGCAAGGATTCGGCATCGCTGCCATCCTGCGGATACACGCTGATGCCGATGCTCGCGCCCACCCGCAAGTCATGCCCTTCGATCAGGAAAGGTTCCACCAGCGCCGCTTGCAGCTTGCGCGCCACCGTGGTCGCCACAAAGTGCTGGCGGATGTCGAACAGGCCCACGGCAAACTCGTCCGCGGTCAGGCGCGCCACCACGTCCTGCTCGCGCAGCGCGCCGCGGAAGCGCTGGGCCACCTGGCGCAGCAATTCGTCGCCGATGCGCCGCCCCAGCGCGTTATTGATCGGTTTGAAACGGTTCAGGTCGATGATCAGCACGCAGCCAGCCGCTTCGCTGCGGTGCGCCACCGTCAGCGCCTGGTCGATCAGCTTGGTCAGCAAGGTCCGGTTCGGCAGGCTGGTCAGCGCGTCGTGGTAAGCCATCTGGTGCAAACGCTCTTCCGTGCGCTTGCGTTCGGTAATGTCGGTCAGGTAGGCAATCAGGCCGGCCGGGCGGTCTTCCACGTCGCGCAGCGGCGCCAGCGACATGCTGGCCCAGAATATTTCGCCCGATTTCTTGCGGCGCCGTACTTCCATCACTTGCCCGCCCTGCTCCACGAAGGCGTCGTGGAAAGCATGGTCTTCATCCACGTACAGGAACAGGATGTTGCGCCCCACCGCTTCCAGCTCGGTGTAGCCGAACAGGCGCTCGGCGCCCTTGTTCCAGCTGGTGATGTAGCCGGTCTGGTCCATGGTCAGGACCGATTCGTTGATCTGGTCCAGAATCTGCGACTGGTGCGCCAGCTGCTTTTCCACCTGCACATAGGCATGCGTGGAGCGCAGCGCCAGCGAGTGTACTTGCAGCAGGTTGGCGGTCAGCACGGCCAGGCTGTGCAGTCGCTGGAGGTCATTCGCGTCGTAATTCGTGCGGCCCGACACTTCGTAGCGGCCGTAGGCAATGCCGTCGCGCGCGATGTCGGCACGCAAAACTTCCAGGCTTTCGGGGAACAATTCGCCGGATGCGATGTCTTCCGCTTCCGGCTGGTACTCCGCAGGAATAAAGACGCCGAATGGGCTGCCCAGCAAGTTGCGTGCGATGCGGCCCAGTTCGTCCGCCAGCACGGCGCCGCGCAAGCGCAGTACGGCTTCGCACAGGGCGGCGCTGCTGCTCATGAAATCGGTGGCCGGTCGCACGAGCATCTCAGAGATTCCGGCTGACCTGGATAGCCCAGTGATAAGCATGCAGCTGGGTTTGCCACCATTGGGCCGGCGTAATGCCGGCCATGGCAAGCTGGGCGTCGGCGACGGGGGCGCTTTCTGTCAGTTCCAGCAAGTCGCCCAGCGGACCTGCGCGGCGCAGCAAGGCGTCGGCGGCGTCGGGCACCAGTTTCAGTGCCGTGACGATGTCGTCCATCGGCATTTCGAACAGCACGTCCAGCAGCGAAAACACGCCCGTCATGAAGGCCAGGTCCTGGTCGTCGCGGTCGCCGCCGCGCGCCTTGCACAGGGCTTCCATTTGCGACGCGCGCAGCGCGGCAATCGGCAGCAGCGGGTTGGCCAGGCCGTCCGGCTGCTGTCGCGCGTACAGCAACAGTTGCAGCCAGCGCTGCAGCTGGCGCCGGCCCAGCACGCTGATGGCCTGGTTGTAGGTGGTGATCGCCGTGCTGTGCGCGAAGGCGGCCGAATTGGCCAGCTTCATCAGGTGATAAGTCAGTCCCGGGTCCTGCTTGAGTTCGGCTTCGATGTCGCGGTTTTCCGCGTCGCTCAGCAACAGGCCCAGCAGATTGAGCAGGCGCTTGCGCGAACTGCCGTCCTGCTGTTCGGGACTGGGCGCGGGATGGAGCGGGTAGTCGCCGCTGAACCATTCGAAGCCCTTGGCCGCGCACAGCATCAGTTGCGACGGCTTGCCGATGCCGCGCGCCAGGTGCGGGCCGAACACGGCTGGCAGGATATCGCCGCCCGGGGCGCCGGCGCTGCAGTCCAGCACCTGGCCGCGCAGGGTTGGCGGCACGGCAATGCCGTCAGGCGCGCGGCCGTCGAGCATCACGCGGTAGCCGGCATCGTGCAGCGCTTGCATGCGCTTGCGTTCGCCTTCGTCGGCCAGGCCGGCGGCCTTGAAGGCAAAGCTCACCCGGTTCGGCGGCATCAACGTGCGCAGGGTGTCGGTCATCACCGAAGGCGAATCGAGCAGGACGATGCAATGGAGGGGCGCCACCGCCGCCAGCAAATCGGGCTGGCTGAAAATGGCCAGCAGGCCGGCCGAGGTAGTGCCATCGATCGCTCCCACGCGCAGCGTCAATGCAACCCAGGCGTTCTGCACATTCGCAGCCGGTTGCACTTCTACCAACGGAAACAAGGGGGAGTCAGGCGGTGCCATCAGGGTCTCACTGGGGAACGTCTGAACATGTTAGTGGAGATATTGATTTTAAGCAATCATTTGAGTTGCTCCGAAGCTATATTTTCAACTATCAAGCCGAGGCGCGTATTTACCTTTATCAACTGGACAGGCGATCGGCGCAATCCCACCCGGAAACCCCTGTTTTCTGCTGTATCGCCCGGCGTTGTTTTGCCCTGCCGCAGCCGGACATGATTGCGCCCCATCAAGGCTGTCAGGAATCTTTACACGTATATTTTTCCTGCTGGAATCGCATTCACACACACCAGGGTCGACCATGCCATGTTGAACTTCGAACGCTCCAGTCTGAACAAAAAGCTGACGATCATTTCCTTCCTCTCGACCGGTACCGCGCTGCTGTTCGTGTTCTTCGCCTTCACCGTCACCTCGGTCCTGAACCACCGCAAGGACGAGGGCATGCAGCTGTCGTCCTTCGCCGGCGTCATCGGCACCAATAGTGTCGACGCGCTGATGTTCAACGACCGCACCCAGGCCCAGAACACCTTGTCCGCGCTCAAGGCCAAGGACGATATTTCGAACGCCATGCTGTTCGACCGCAACGGCAAGCTGTTTGCCCGCTACACGCCGCCGGGCCGCGCCGAGCTTCCGCGCAATGCCCTGGACATGAAGCCCGACGACGACGCCCTGCACGAAGCGAACCGCCAGGGCGCCACCTTCTGGTCCACCCAGATGCGCCTGTACCGCCCCATCACCAGCAACAATTACCAGATCGGCATTGTCATGATCGAAGTCGACCTCACCGACATGTGGCTCGACATCCTGAAAAGCCTGGGCGTCATCGGCGCCGCCATGCTCTGCTCGCTGCTGGTGGCCATGATCCTGGCCAGCCGCTTCAAGGGCAGCATCGCCGACCCCGTCACCAAGCTGATCAACGCGGCGCAAAAGGTGTCGGCCAGCCAGAACTACAACCTGCGCATCGTCCACGAACGCACCGACGAACTGGGCACGCTGATCGACAGCTTCAATGACATGCTGGCCCAGATCGAAGGGCGCGGGGCCGCCCTCACCCATCATCGCGACGAGCTCGAACGCCAGGTCAGCGTGCGCACCGAACAGCTGGAAAAGGCCAAGAACGCCGCCGAAGCGGCCAGCCGCGCCAAGAGCGCTTTCCTGGCCACCATGAGCCATGAAATCCGCACCCCCATGAACGGCGTGCTCGGCATGACGGAAATGCTGCTCGGCACCCACCTCAGCGAAACCCAGCGCAATTTCACCAAGCTGGTCAAGCGCTCGGGCGAGCACTTGCTGGTCATCATCAACGACATCCTCGACTTTTCCAAGATCGAGGCCGGCAAGCTGTCCATCGAGTACATCAATTTCAACCTGTGGGACTTGCTCGACGACATCAATAACATTTACACGCCGCAAGCCAACGCCAAGGGCATCGCGCTCGATTTCGAGATCGCCAACGACATCCCCATCGCCATCTGCGGCGACCCCAACCGCTTGCGCCAGATCATGGCCAATCTGCTGGGCAATGCCGTCAAGTTCACCGACCGCGGCCAGATCCTGGCCCGGGTCCAGGTCACCGGCGAAGACGGCCCCGCCGTCAGCCTGCGCTTCGAAGTGCACGACACCGGCATCGGCGTGGCGCGCGACGCCCGCAGCCGCATCTTCGAAGCCTTTTCCCAGGCCGACAATTCCACCACCCGCAAATACGGCGGCACCGGCCTCGGCCTTGCCATATCGCGTCAACTGGTGGAATTGATGGGCGGAAATATCGGCGTCGATAATGCTTCAACGCAAGGTTCTATCTTTTGGTTCACGGTAAGTTTCGACAAGCGGCGCGTCGATACCGACGAACCGGGGACATCACTGAAAACGGTAGAGGGACTGCGTGTGCTGATCGTCGACGAAGTGGAAGAAAGCCGTGAAGAACTGGCCGCCCAGCTGAGCGAATGGCATGTGGCCAGCGACTACGCCACGTCCGCCATGCAAGCGGTGGAACGGCTGGCGGCCGCCGCGCGCAGCCACAAGCCCTACGACGTGGCCATCATCGACATGGCCCTGGAACGCACCAGCGGCCTGTCGCTGGCGGCCGGCATCAAGGGCGACCCGGCCAACAGCGCCACCCGCATCCTGCTGGTCAGCGACAACCGCCTGGCCGCCGACCCGGTGCAGCGGCGCGAAGCGGGCGTGGCCTACCAGCTGATCAAGCCGGCCCGCACCGGCGACCTGTTCGAATGCATACGCCCGCGCGGCAAGCTGGCGCCGGCCGCCGCCATGGCCGACGCCCTGCCCATGCCGTCCGCGCCCACGGCGTGCGCGCCGGCCCAGGGCGGCAAGCCGGCGCGCGTGCGCAAGGTGCTGCTGGCCGAAGACAATCCCGTCAACGTGGAAGTGGCCACCGCCATGCTGGCCAGCCTGGGGCTGTCGGTGCAGTGCGCGCGCAACGGCGAAGAAGCCTTGCAGGCGGCGCGCGCCGGCGGCTACGACATCGTGCTCATGGACTGCCAGATGCCCGTCATGGACGGCTTTGCCGCCACCTCCGCCATCCGCCGCCATGAACACGACTGCGGCCGCGCGCGCACCCTGCCGATCATCGCCATCACCGCCAATGCCCTGCAGGGCGACCGCGAAGCCTGCCTGGCCGCCGGCATGGACGACTACCTGAGCAAGCCGTTCACGCAGCAGCAGCTGGGCGCCGTCATCGGGCGCTGGATCGGCATGCCGATCGCCGCCAGCGTGCACCACGACGACGAACCGCCGGTGCTGCCGCCCGAAACGCGCGAAGTGATCCAGCGCGACGTCATCAACCGCCACGCGCTCGAAAACATCCGCGCCCTGTCGGCGGACCGCGGCAACGCCCTGGTGCAGAAGGTCATCAACGCCTACGTGGGCGACACGCCGCAGCACATGCAATCGCTGCGGCGCGCCATCGCCGAAGCCGACCCCGGCAACCTGCGCAAGGTGGCGCACAGCCTCAAGTCGAGCAGTGCCAATGTGGGCGCCGAAACGCTGGCGCAGATGTGCAAGGAAATGGAAACGCTGGGCCGCACCGACACGATTGAAGGCGCGGACGGCATCCTTACCGACATGGAGCAGGAATTTCAGGCAGTGCGGCATTCGCTCAGTGCCATTTTAGAGAAGGAAATCTGACATGGCAGCCACCTCCAACAAGCGCGGCGTGGTCCTGGTCGCCGACGACGACCCGGTCATGCGATTGCTGATGCTCGAAATGCTCGGCCAAGTGGGCCTGGACGCCATCGAAGCCGAAGATGGACGCCAGGCCGTGGCCTACTTCCAGAGCCTGGCGCCCGACCTGATCCTGATGGATGTCGACATGCCCTTCATGGACGGCTTCACCGCTTGCCGCGAAATCCGCCGCGTCGAGAAAGGCTCCGCCGTCCCCATCATCATGGTCACCGGCGGCGACGACATCGAGGCTGTCACCAACGCCTACGAAAGCGGCGCCACCGACTTCGTGTCCAAGCCGATCAACTGGCCCATCCTGGGCCACCGCGTGCTGTACGTGCTGCGTGCCAGCGACGCCATCGTCCGCCTGCGCATCGCCGACGCCCACAACCGCGCCGTGCTGGCCGCCATTCCCGATACGTTTTTCAGGATGAGCAAGGAAGGCTATTACCTCGACTACGAACAGGGGCACGACGCCACGCTGGCCATCCCCACCGACCATTGCGTGGGCAAGCACATCACCGAAGTGCTGCCCACCGAAATCGCGGAACGGCTGCTCGAACAGATGCACATCGTGCTCGACACCCAGCAGATCCGGTCGGTGGACTACGAACTGATACGCTTCGGGATCACCCAGCACTACGAAGCGCGCCTGGTGGCCACGGGCGCGAGCGAAGTGCTTGGCCTGGTGCGCGACATCAGCGAACGCAAACGCACCGAAGAACAGATCCGGCGCCTGGCCTATTGCGACAGCCTCACTGGCATCCCGAACCGCCAGGCCTTCCTGGAAACGCTGGAGCGCGAGCTGCACCGCTCCAAGGTCGGCAACAAGAAATTCGCGGTGCTGTTCATGGACCTGGACGCCTTCAAGCGCATCAACGACACGCTGGGCCACAACGTGGGCGACCACCTGCTCAAGATCGTGTCCGAGCGCCTGCGCGAAACCATACGCCCGAGCGACCTGGTTTCGCGCGGCGACCAGTCGCACAACCTGGCGCGCCTGGGCGGCGACGAATTCACCATCCTCATTCCCGACCTGGAACGGGTCGAGAACGCGCTCAACGTCGCGCACCGGGTCAAGGATGCCATGCGCCGCCCCTTCCTCATCGACGGGCACGAAATTTTTGTCACGGCCAGCATCGGCATCTCGCTGTTCCCGGAGGACGGGGACGACTGCGATTCGCTGCTCAAGTACGCCGACACCGCCATGTACCACGCCAAGAACTGCGGCAAGAACAATGCCAAGCTGTACAGCTCTTCGCTGACCATGCAGATCATGAGCCACGTAAAGCTGGAAGTGGGCTTGCGCAAGGCGCTCAAGAACGAGGAACTGTATTTGCTGTACCAGCCGCAGATCGACGTGCGCTCGGCCGAAATCGTGGGCGTGGAAGCGCTGGTGCGCTGGCGCCATCCGGAACGCGGCATCATCTCGCCCACCGAATTCATTCCGCTGGCCGAAGAGACGGGGCTCATCGTGCCGATCGGGGAATGGGTGCTGCGCACGGCCTGCCACCAGGCCAAGGCCTGGCAGCGGCTCACCCAGCGTTCGCTGCGCATGGCGGTCAACCTGTCGGCCAAGCAGTTCAAGGACGAGAACCTGACCCAGATCGTGATCTCGGCGCTGCAGGACACGGGGCTCGATCCCAACTACCTGGAGCTGGAGCTGACCGAAGGCACGCTGATGGACGACGCGCGCGCCACCATGGCCACGCTGGAGCAGTTGCGCGCGATTGGCGTGTACCTGTCGATCGACGATTTCGGCACCGGGTATTCGTCAATGAATTACCTGAAGCGCTTCGACGTGCGGGCGCTCAAGATCGACAAGAGCTTCATTTGCGGGCTGCCGCAGGATACTGAAAACGCCGCCATCACCAGGGCCATCATCGCCATGGCGCACGGCCTGAAGATGGTGGTGGTGGCCGAAGGCGTGGAGACGGACGAGCAGCTGGTGCTGCTGGAAGAATACGGCTGCGACCTGGTGCAGGGTTTCTACCTGGGCCACCCGTCGCCGCAGGAATCGATCACCCTCATGCTCCAGAAGACCAGCGCCCTCGCGTTAACGATGAAATAGAAATAGTGGAAAAGCGTGAAGCGCGCCTTCCACCATTTTCGGTCGCCTTCTACTTCGCAAACGTGAGGGTATTCACCGCAGGCCCCGGCAACAGCGGCGTCGGCGTCCCCTTCACCCAGTCCGCGTGCCCGTCCAGGAAGTACGGCGACAAGGGATGCCCGCTCTGCCCACCCGGCATGTTGAACACGCCCTGCTCTTCCTTCCCGGGCGTGACCACCATCCGCTGCGACTGCCCGAAGTTTTTCCCCGCCACGCGCGGCATGTTGGCGTCGCCCGGCAGCTGGTCGGCCGGCGCGGCCAGCCAGCGCTTGAGGAACGGCGCGCCATTGCTGATCGGATGCGCGATCGACGCCGTATTGCGGTCGCCCCAGGTCGCACTGGACAGCGGTTTGCCATCCTTGGTCAGCTCCGCGATCGCCTTGTCCACCGCCGCCAGCTGCACGGACTGCCAGTTGACGTGCCCGGCCGGCAGCCAGCCCGCCGGCTGTTCGTCGAGCAGGCGCCCGATCACCACCGGCCAGCGGGTGCTCACCGACACCATGGTCGCCTTCTCATCAAGCTTGACCAGCTGCCCGTTCGCGTTGTCATACAAAACCTCGTACATCGACCACATGAACTGGCGCGCCAGGCGGTAGCCAACCGAATCGACGCTGGCCCGCCCCGTCCAGCCCTTCTGCAAGTGCGACAGGTATTCGGCGCGCAGCGGCTTGCCTTGCACCGCGGCCGCGTCCAGCGCCTTGATGGCGCGCTCGCGCCACGGCGTGATGAACAGGGCTCGGTCATCGAGCGACACGCCGTACACGCCGGCGATGTCGGTCTTCGGGCCCAGCGCCAGCAAGCCATCGCGCACCTGCTGGTTGCGCGCGCCGATGTCGAAACCGCCGTCGCCGATCACGCTGGCGCCCTCGCCCAGCAGCTGGCGGCTGTTCGCCGTCGACAGCTGGCCGTTGGCCGGGTTGATCACCTTCGGATAATCGGGCGGCGCCACGCTGCCGTCGAACGATGCAAAGGGACCGTCCAAAGGAATCGGGAAGGTCGACTGCACGCCCTTCCGCGCGCGGTTCGGCAGCAGGCCGGCGATGGACCAGCCGATGTTGCCCTTGTCGTCGCCCGCCACGATGTTCTGCGAAGGGATACCCAGCGTGGCCGCGATCTCCAGCGCGCCGGCCAGGGTGTCGGCCGTCTCCAGTTTTTTCGGATTCGCGTTCAGCGCGCCCGGCTTGTGCGCCAGCCAGTGCACGGCGTACAGCTGGCCGCCCACGTCACGCACCGGCCCCATGGACGTCTCGCGCACTTCCAGCGTTTCGGCCGGCGCGCCCTTGACCAGGATGGTTTCCTTGTAGACGACCGGGGTTTCCCATCCCTTGGGCGTACGCAGCTGGCCCGGTTTGGCCGGATCGGTGCCCAGCACGATCAGGTCCATGAAGTCGCCATAGCTGTTGGTATAGCCCCAGGCCACGCGGCCGTTGCTGCCGGCCACCACCACCGGCAGCGAGCCGGGCAGGCTCACGCCCACCGTGCGGCGCTCCACGCCCTGCTCGTCCTTGAACTGCAGCGCCAGCCGGTACCAGGTGTTCGGCAGGTTCGTCCCAAGGTGCATGTCGTCGGAGACGATGGCCCCGCCATCCTTGCTGCGGCTGCCCGCCAGCGCCCAGTTATTGCTGCCCACCGCATCGATGAATTCCGCGGCGGCGGCCAGCCTCAGCGGCGCGTCGGGCGCGCGTGCCTTGCCCCACCACGACGGCGCCGTGGCGGGAATCGGCGCCGCCGGGGCAGCGACGGCATCGGCGTCGAGCAGCGCATCCCACTGGGTCGATTCCGGGAGCAGGAAGGCACGCTGCTCGGCCGTTGTATTGTCCAGAAACCAGCCGCGCGCCAATTCGCGCGGCTGCAAGTTGCCCTGCAGGTCGAAGTACATGGCGCACACCACCAGCAGCGAATCGGCCGCCGTCCATGGCCTCGGCTTGACGCCCACCAGCGCATATTCGAATGGGTTCGCTTGCAGCGCATTGATGCCGGCGTTGATGCCATCCACATAGCGGTTGAGGAAAACGCGTTCCGCCGGCGTCATGCCGGCCAGCGCCAGCTCGGCCCGCGCCCGGAAGCGATGCAGGCGGTGCGCCTTGTCGGTGGGCAGCGCGCGCACGCCGAACAGTTCCGACAGTTCGCCGGCGCCTGCGCGGCGCAGCACGTCCATCTGGAAGAAACGCTCCTGCGCGTGCACATAGCCGGTGGCGTAGGCCACGTCGTTGCGGTCGGCGCCGCTGATCAGCGGCACGCCACGCGCATCGCGCGCCACCGTCACCGACGACGTCAGGCTGCCCACGGTGACGCTGCCGTCGACCTGGGCCAGGCTGGCCCGCAGGTAGAACCAGAGCGCCGCCAGCGTCAGCAGGATCAGGGCCACCAGACCCAGCAACAGCCGCACCGACCAGACTTTCATCGCACCCTTTTGCATGGCATTCCCCGACGTTGAACTGGCAGGCAGTTTGCCAGAAAAATCACGGCGCCTGCAATAAATTCGCTGGGCCGTATGCATAGGTTCCCATGGCGCGATTGAGGCACATCACAAGGCGAAGGTGCGGCGCTCCTAAGCTAAGTGTTGGTGGACAGTGTAAGGAGGTCACCATGCGTCGCTACATCATGGCATGCGTGGGCGCGTTGCTGTTGGCGGGCTGCACCACGCCCGAACAAAAAGCCGCCGCCATGCAGGTGGAAATGGACCGGATGATGCAGGTCTACGGACCAGCCTGCATCAAGCTCGGCTACCCGGCCAACTCGGACCCGTGGCGCGATTGCGTGCTGCACCTGAGCGCCAAGGACGACATCGACCGCTACCAGCCGCACTACTACGCCGGCTTCGGGCGTTCGCGCTGGAGCATGGGCGGGTTCTGGGGACCGTACTGGTAGCCAGTTCATTCCGGCAGGCACAGTTGCGCTGCTTCCAGCTCGGCCCGCGCACGCGAGGCCAGCAGGCTGGCGTAGCGCTTCATCAGCTGCGGCATGATGGTGTTCCAATCGTACTGCGCGCACGCCTTGCGGCACGCGGCGGCCGACATGCGCGCCAGGTCGCGCTGGAAAATGGCCTCGATGCCGCCGCACAGGCTTTCCACGCTGTCCGGCGGCACCAGGATGCCCGTGGCCTCGTCTATCAGTTCGGCCACGCCGCCACCGGCGGCGGCCACCACCGGCAAGCCGCACGCCATGGCTTCGAGCACGATCAGGCCGAAGGTTTCGCAGTCGCCCGGGTGGACCAGTAGGTCGCAGCCAGCCAGCAGCCGTGCCAGCATGCGCTGGTCGCGGCGGAATGGCACGTAGCTAATCTGGGCGTGGCGCGGCATGTCGGCGCCGCCACCAATGAGCAGCAGGTGATACGGGCGGCCCAGCTTGCGCACCGCGTCGATCAGCAGCGTCAGCTTTTTCTCGGCCGTGAAGCGGCCCGCGTAGACCAGCAGGCGGGTGCATGGCGCCAGGCGCAGTTGCCGGCGCAATGTATCGATGCGCTGGAAAGGATTGAAGATGCTGCTGTCGATACCCAGCGGCTGGTGGATGGCGTGGCCGATGCCAAGGCCGGCGAGTTGCTGCACCATCAGGCGGCTGGGTGCCAGCACCGTGTCGAACCGGCCGTACAAGTGCGCCAGGTATTTGCGCGCGCCACGCAGGGCCAGGCCGCCGAAGCGGTCATGCAGCAGCTGCGGCAGGTTGGAATGGCAGTAGGCAACGGCGGGCACGCCCAGGCGTTGCCTGACGCGCAGCGCCGACCAGGCGAACGGTCCGGCGTCACCCGCCTCGATCAGGTCGGGCTGCAGGTCTTGCACGATGCGCGCTGACCTGGCCACCGACAAGGGCATGCGGTAGCCATGGATGCCGGGCAGCAGGATGCCTGGCAAGCGGACGGTGGCGGGCTCGCCGTCGGCGGTGTCGACATTGGTGCTCAGAATGGTGTGCTGCACGCTGTGGCGCTGTGCCAGCCAGCGCGCCTTGGCATTGAGGTAGGTGCTGACGCCGCCGCCTTCAGCGGCATAGAACATGGTGATGTCGACGAAGTGCATCTGCGGACGATACCAGCGGGCAGATGGGCGGGTTTGCGCGCACGCAAAGCCCCTTAGAGAACGCCGTCCTTGCGCAGGGCCGCGATGCCCTTGTCGTCGTAACCAAGCTCGCGCAGGATCTGGTCCGTATGCTGCCCCAGCGTCGGCCCCAGCCAGCGCGTCTTGCCCGGCGTGGCCGACAGCTTCGGCGTGATCGCGGGCATCTTCACCGGCGTGCCATCGGCAAACTGGTGCTGTTCAAACATGTCGCGCGCGAGGAACTGCGGGTCGCTCATCATGTCGCGCACGGAGTAGATTTTCCCGGCCGGCACATCCGCCGCCTGCAGCGTGGCCAGCGCGCCATCGATGGTCTGCGTGGCGCACCAGGCCTGGATTGCATCGTCAATTTCCGCGCTGCGCGGCACGCGCCCGTCGTTGCGCGCCAGTTGCGGATCGCCCGCCATGTCGATGCGGCCCATGGCCAGCATCAGGCGCTTGAAGATGGCGTCGCCATTGCCAGCGATGACAATATTTTCGCCATCGCCCGTGGTGTAGGTATTGGACGGCACAATGCCCGGCAGCGCGCCGCCGGTGCGCTCGCGCACTACGCCCGCGTGGTCGAACTCGGGCACCAGCGATTCCATCAGGTTGAACACGGCCTCGTACAGCGCCACATCGACCATCTGGCCTTCGCCGGTCGCGTCGCGATGGCGCAGCGCCACCATGGCGCCAATCACGCCGTGCAGCGCCGCGACCGAATCGCCTATCGACACGCCCACGCGCACCGGCGGACGGTCCGGATGGCCCGACACGTAGCGCAGGCCGCCCATCGATTCGCCGATGGCGCCAAAGCCCGGCTGGTCCTTCATCGGCCCGGTCTGGCCAAAGCCAGACAGGCGCACCATGATGGTCTTCGGATTTTCCAGCTTCAGCTGCTCGTAGCCAATGCCCCATTTTTCCAGCACGCCGGGACGGTAGTTTTCGATGATGATGTCCGCTTCCAGCGCCAGCTGTTTCGCAATGGCGCGGCCGCGCTCATCCTTCATGTTGAGGGTGATGCTTTTCTTGTTGCGGGACTGGACCGACCACCACAGCGACGTGCCGTCCTTGAGAATGCGCCACTGCCGGATCGGGTCGCCGCCGTTCGGCGCTTCAACCTTGACGACGTCGGCGCCAAACTCGCCCAGCATGCGCGCACAGAACGGGCCCGCGATCAGCGTGCCCAGTTCCAGCACCTTGATGCCGTTCAGCGCGCCCTTGTCGATCATGTGCTGCGCCGGTCCAGCATGGCGCGCGCGATGGTGCCCGCGTCCACGTATTCGAGTTCACCGCCCACCGGCACGCCGCGCGCCAGGCGGCTCACCTTCAGGCCGCGCGCCTTGAGCATTTCGCTGATGTAGTGCGCGGTGGCTTCGCCTTCGTTGGTGAAATTGGTGGCCAGGATGACCTCGCCCACCACGCCATCGGCGGCGCGGGCGATCAATTTGTCGAGATGGATGTCCTTGGGGCCGATGCCGTCGAGCGGCGACAGGCGCCCCATCAGCACAAAGTACAGGCCCTTGAAGGTGAGCGTCTGCTCGATCATCATCTGGTCGGCCGGCGTTTCGACGACACACAGCAGCGCCTTGTCGCGCGCGTCGTCCAGGCACAGGTCGCACACCTCGGTTTCGGCGAAGGTGTTACACAGCGCGCAGTGGTGCACCGTATCGACCGCCTGGTACAGGGCGCGCGACAGCATGGCCGCGCCTTCGCGGTCGTGCTGCAGCAAATGAAACGCCATGCGCTGCGCCGACTTCGGGCCGACGCCGGGGAGCCGGCGCAAAGCTTCGGTCAGGAAGTCGAGCGATTTTGACATGCGTGCTTAGAAAGGCATCTTGAAGCCGGGCGGCAGCTGCATGCCGGCGGTCATGCCGCTCATTTTTTCCGCGGACGTGGCTTCTGCCTTGCGCACGGCGTCGTTGAATGCCGCGGCAACCAGGTCTTCCAGCATGTCCTTGTCGTCGCCCAGCAGCGACGGGTCGATGGTGACGCGCTTGACGTCGTTCTTGCAGGTCATGAGAACCTTCACCAGGCCGGCGCCCGACTGGCCTTCCACTTCCACCAGCGCCAGGGCGTCCTGGGCTTTCTTCATGTTGTCCTGCATGGTTTGCGCTTGTTTCATCAAGCCTGCGAGCTGGTTCTTCATCATGATGGTTCTCCGGGATTCAAAAAGTAGGTAATAAAATTCAGGCTGCTGCGGCGGCGCCAGGGACTGCCGGCCGGATCGATCCCGGCACGACGAAGGCGCCCAGGTCGCGCATGACGTCCTTGACGAAGGGGTCGCCCATGACCGTGGCTTCGGCTTCGCGCTGGCACAGCTCCTTGTAGGCGATCGCTTCGGCACTGGCCGTGTACCAGGTCTGGCCGATATCGATCTCGACGTGCACCTTGGTGGCGGTAAAACGGTCCTGCAGCGCGGCGCACAGCTTTTCGGTATTGCCGCTGGCGCGCAGCGTATCGATGGGTACCTTCAGGCGGAAGGTGGTGACATTGCCGTCGTTGACGCACGAAACCAGTTCGGTCTGGAAGGCCAGTTGCTGCGACACGCCGCGCAGCGGCAGCTGCGTCGCCAGGCCCGGCCAGTTGCCGTCCCAGTCGATTTCGGGAACCGGGGTAATGACATAGGCCGGACGCGGCGCGGCCGGCGCACGCGCCACAGCCGGCGCGGCGACGACGGCTTGCGCATCCTGCGCCACGGCGGTGTCGTCGGAAAACTCCATGACCCACGAAGGCGGCTCTTCGCCGGACGGCTCATCGGCATATTCAGGCGCAGGCGCCTGGCTTGCCGCCTGCTCCCAGGGCGGCGGCGCTTTCGGCGCGGCTTCGGCCACAGGTGGCGGCGGTGGCGGCGCCACCGCGGCGGCTGCGGCGACGGCGTCGGCCTGGTTCGACATGGCGGTGGGACGGCGGGCGCTCGATCCCTGGCCGCGGCTGGCGGCGCGTGCGGCTTCCAGCGCGGCGTTGATGGCGGCGCGGGCGGCGTTATTCTGTGGTGCGGCTGGCGCCGGTGGCGGCGGTGCGGCTTGCTGCACGGGCGCGGCCGGTGGCGGCAGTGGCGGTGGCGGCACAACGGCGGCGTGGCTTGCCACGGCGGCCGATGCGGCGCGCGCCGGCGGCGGCGCCGCAGGACGCGGTGGTGGCGCGGCAGGACGCACCGATGCCGGACCGGCAGGCGCCACGCCTTCGGCGCCGCCATTGCCCGGACGGAAAGCGAGCATGCGCAGCAGCGTCATGGTGAAGCCGGCGTATTCGTCCGGCGCCAGGCCGATCTCGTTGCGGCCATGGACCACGATCTGGTAGAACAGCTGCACTTCCTGGGGATCGAACACGCCGGCCAGGCGCTTGATGTCGGCCAGCTCGGGCAAGTCTTCCGGCACGGCGGTCGGCACGCTTTGCGCCAGCGCGATCCGGTGCAGCAAGGTGCCCAGGTCCTGCAGCGCATTGTTGTACGACAGGCTGCGGCTGGCCATTTCGTCGGCCACGGCCAGCAGGTCGGCGCCGTCCTGGTTGACCAGGGCGTCGAGCAGGCGCACCAGGTACGACTGGTCGAGCGCGCCCAGCATGCCCTGCACTGCTTCCAGCGTGACCTGGCCGGCCGCATAGGCAATCGCCTGGTCGGTCAGCGACAGCGCGTCGCGCATCGAACCGTGGGCGCCTTGCGCCAGCAGGCGCAGCGCCGGCTGTTCGAAGCTGATGCCTTCCTGGCCCAGGATGTTGTCGAGGTGGCTGATGATATGCCCCGGCGGCATCTGCTTCAGGTTGAACTGGAGGCAGCGCGACAGCACGGTGACGGGAATTTTTTGCGGATCGGTGGTCGCCAGGATGAACTTGACGTGCGCCGGCGGCTCTTCCAGCGTCTTCAGCATGGCGTTGAAGGCGTGGTTGGTGAGCATGTGCACCTCATCGATCATGTAGACCTTGAAGCGCGCGTTCGACGGTGCGTACACGGCCTGCTCGAGCAGCTGGGCCATCTCGTCGACGCCGCGGTTCGATGCGGCATCCATTTCGATGTAGTCGACAAAGCGGCCGGCATCGATGGCGGTGCAAGCTTCGCACACGCCGCACGGGGTGGCGGTGACGCCGCCGTTGCCGTCAGGACCGATGCAATTGAGCGACTTGGCCAGGATGCGCGAAAGCGTCGTCTTGCCGACGCCGCGGGTACCGGTGAACAGATAGGCGTGGTGCAGGCGGCCCGTTTGCAGGGCGTGCGACAAGGCGCGCACCACGTGCTCCTGGCCAACGAGCGTTTCGAAGTTCTTGGGACGGTATTTGCGGGCGAGGACTTGATAGGACATGCTGGGATTTTACCGTATGCAGGGTCGCGAAGACGGCAATTGTAGCAAGCTAATCTGGATGGGGGAAAAAGATCGAAGGAGGCGAGCCTGATCTGCGGCACTTATGGTTAACGGCCGTGGCTGCTTCGTTCCCGACCTGACCAGGTTAGCCGCGCCACAATGCGCAGGGGCCCGCCAGCGGCAATTATAGCCTACCGGCGGGATTTATGGAAACGCGCGGCTATAAACCCAGTTCCTGCCAGATCGTATCGACTTTCGCCTTTACTTCCGGCGTCATCGCAATGGTCGTTCCCCACTCGCGATTGGTCTCTCCCGGCCACTTGTTGGTCGCATCGATCCCCATCTTGCTGCCCAGGCCACTGACGGGCGACGCGAAGTCCAGGTAATCGATGGGCGTGTTATCGACCAGCAGCGTGTCGCGCATGGGATCAACCCGCGTGGTGATGGCCCAGATGACTTCTTTCCAGTCGCGGATGTTGACGTCTTCATCGACCACCACGATGAACTTGGTATACATAAACTGGCGCAGGAAACTCCACACGCCGAACATGACCCGCTTTGCATGGCCCGCATACTGCTTCTTCATCTGCACCACCGCCATGCGGTAGCTGCAGCCTTCGGGCGGCAAATAGAAATCGGTAATTTCGGAAAACTGCTTCTGCAGCAGCGGAATGAACACTTCGTTCAGCGCCACGCCCAGCACCGCCGGTTCGTCGGGCGGCTTGCCTGTATACGTGGAGTGATAAATCGGGTCGCGCCGCATGGTGATGCGGTCGATCGTGAAGACCGGAAAACTGTCCTGCTCATTATAGTAGCCGGTATGGTCGCCAAACGGCCCCTCCAGCGCATGCTCGTAGCCGGTCGGATGGTTCGGATCGGCGTAGATATGCCCTTCCAGCACGATTTCGGCCGACGCCGGCACCCGCAGCTCGCTGCCGATGGCACGGGTCAGCACCGTGCGCTGCCCCCGCAGCAAGCCGGCGAACTGGTATTCGGACAGGCTGTCCGGCACCGGCGTGACCGCGCCCAGGATGGTGGCCGGGTCGGCGCCCAGCGCCACGGCCACCGGATACGGCTGCCCCTTGGTGGCGATGGCATGTTCGCGGAAGTCGAGCGCCCCGCCCCGGTGCGCCAGCCAGCGCATGATCACCTTGTTAGGACCGATCACCTGCTGGCGGTAAATGCCCAGGTTCTGGCGCTTCTTGTGCGGCCCCTTGGTAATGACCAGGCCCCAGGTAATCAGGGGAGCGATGTCGCCCGGCCAGCAATGCTGGATCGGCAGGCGCGCCAGGTCGACGTCGGCGCCTTCCCACACGATGTCCTGGCAATGCGCGCCGCGAATTTCCTTGGGCGACATGTCCCAGACCGCCTTCACGAGCGAACCGAGGCCCATCAGGTCCTTGAATCCCTTGGGCGGTTCCGGCTCCTTCAGGCGCGCCAGAACGTGTCCTATCTTGCGCAGCTCGCTGACGTCGTCCGCGCCCATGCCCAGCGCCACGCGGCGCGGCGTGCCGAACAGGTTGCCCAGCACCGGGATGCGGTGGCCAGTCGGGTTTTCGAACAGGATGGCCGGTCCTTCGGCGCGTAAAGTACGGTCGCAGACCTCCGTCATCTCCAAATATGGCGAAACAGGCATGGAAATGCGCTTTAATTCGCCCATTTCTTGCAGTTGGGCAATAAAATCACGTAGATCTGAATATTTCATCGGTTTTTAATTCTTTTTTTCTTGTCTACAGGGTTGTTGAAATAGCCACCCCAAGTGGTTGATTTTACTGGCCTTTGCTGCATTGCACACGAAAAAGCTAGATCTGAAAGTAATAACGATTGCTCGTGTTAGTATTGACTTGATATATAACAGCTTCTACAATTTGCCCTAGTTGATGAGACAGCTCCGTCGGAAGACACAATTCTAGCTGTTCTCAACCATTCACGGGGTCGGGGCCCCAACGACATTTTTAAGGAGTGTTTTCAATAGGCGTCTGCCTAATCCCCGAAAACAGTTGTATTGCCCCTGGCCCAATACCATAGGGAACAGCCAGCTGAAGCAAGCAATGACGGCGTACATCGCACGCAAAGCGGCGATAGACGATATTTCTGATGCACGGCATGTGTGAACCCACTGCGTAAAACGCGGTGCCGGGATAGCTTTTGCCGCGACAAAGGGGAATTCGATGATAAATCGTTTCAAACGGGTAAAACAGTTTGCCCAATCCATGGCTAGCCAGCCAGTTACGTGGACTTCCGTAACGAAAACGGCGCGTGGTTTCGCGACCACCATGCAACACACCCTGACCGTGATCGGTCTTTCCGCCCTGGCGGTCGTCGCAATGCTGTATGTCCGCCCAGACATGGCGCACCAGTTGTCCGATTTCCTGGCACCGGAAGAAGTTGCAATCGATCCTGTGCAAGCACCGGCCCTCTCGGCCCTGATGGAAGCGCCAGTCACCGCGGCGCCCCCTCCCGAAGAAGCTGAAGTACCGCTGACCGCAGCCGAAAAAGCCATGCTGGGTAATAAGAAGCAGCAGCAACTGGTCACCACCTGGCTATCCAAGCGCTACCGCGTCGCCGGTGATGCGACCGACATGCTGGTATCGACCGCTTACCTGACGGCGCGTGAAATCAAGCTCGACCCACTGCTGATCCTGGCCGTGATGGCGATCGAATCGGGACTCAATCCGTTCGCGGAAAGCCCGGTTGGCGCACAAGGCCTGATGCAGGTGATGTCCAAGATCCACCATGCCAAGTTCCAGGAAATGGGCGGCACCCAGGCGGCACTCAATCCGGTGGCCAACATCCGTGTCGGCGCACAGATCCTGAAAGAGTATGTCAGCCGCGGCGGTTCGATCGAAGCCGGCCTCAAGACCTATGTGGGCGCGGCAGCTTTCGAAACCGACCAGGGTTACGGTTCGCGCGTGCTGGCTGAATTCCAGCGCCTGAAGCAAGTTGCCAAGGGCAAGCAGGTGCCGACTTTCACCAGGCCGCCGGCGCCAGCGCCAGTACCAGCCCCGGTACCGCAGGCGATCATGGCCGACAAGGCCGCGCCAGTGGCACCGAAGGCGGAAACGGCATCGGTTGCAACAGCAGGTCCGCAGATCGCCGGCTTGTAATAGCAGCGCGATCCAGTGAAAAGCCATCTTCGGATGGCTTTTTATTTGACTGCTGCGATTACATGTGTAATTATTCGCCATCGATTACGTACGTAATCATCCAGATGGGGGCGAACATGAAGATCAGCGAAGCCGAATCACAAGTGATGCAGATACTCTGGGCCGGCAATCCGCGCCCGGCCGACGAGGTGGTGGCCGCGCTGGCCGACCAGCAGCAATGGCAGGAAGCGACCATCAAAACGCTGCTCAACCGCCTCCTCAAGAAAGGCGCCATCCACGCCGAAAAAGACGGCCGGCGCTTCCTGTACACGCCCCTGCTGACGCGGGAAGAGTGGCTCACGGGCGAGAGCGAAAGCATGGTCGACCGCCTGTTTGGCGGGCGCATCGCGCCGATGGTGGCCCACTTCGGGCAGCACCGCAAATTGAGCCAGGGCGATATTGCCGAACTCAAGAAGCTGATCGAGGAGCTTGGCGATGGCAAATGACTTGCTCGCCGCCAGCTGGATCGTGGGATGGCTGCTTGCCGCCATCCTGGTCGCACGCGTGTTCCTGCATCGCCTGTTCGGCGCGCAGCTTGCTTATATAGTGTGGCTCGCCGTTCCCCTAGCCCTGGTCGTCGCCCTGCTGCCGGCCCGCTTCGCCAGCAGGCCTGCCATCGAGATCGCCGCCCCCGTGCAGCGGCTGGCCGCGCAGGGCACGCAACTGCTGCCGCCCGCCCCCGTGAACTGGCTGACGCTGGCCTGGGCCCTGGGCTGCATCGGCATGCTGCTGTGGTTCTGGCGCGGACACGCCAGGGCCGGCAAGTCCCTGGCCGGACCGGCCGTGGTCGGACTGTGGCGCCCCGCGATTGTGGTCCCGCCCGATTTCCGCGAGCGCTACACCGCGCAGGAACAGCAGCTGATACTGGCGCACGAACAAGTGCACATCGCGCGGCGCGACCCCTTGTTCAATGCCGTGTGCGCGCTGATTCAATGCCTGTTCTGGTTTCATCCGCTGGTTCACCTGGGTGCGCGCCGCTACCGGCTCGACCAGGAACTGGCTTGCGATGCGGCCGTCATGCGCAGCCACCCCGATCAACGGCGCAGCTATGCCGACGCCATGCTCAAGACACAGCTGTCGTCGCAGGCAAGCCTGATTTACTGTCACTGGCAATCGATTCATCCACTGAAGGAGCGCATCATGAAATTGCAGCAAACAGCACCACGGGCCTGGCGCAAGCTGGCCGGCAAGCTTGTCGTTGGCGGACTGATTGGTTTTTCCGGCTACGGCGCCATGGCGGCGCAGGCCGGCGAATACCAGATTGACCTGGATATCAGCGCGCAAGGCAAAGTCTCCACGCCGCGCGTGCGGACCCAGGCCGGAGAAACCTTCGCCATCGCCGTGGACGGATGGCATGGCGAGTTTGTGCTGAAAAAGGTGAACGAGGAATCGATGTACCTGACCACGGTGATCAAGCACGATAGCAAGATCGTCGGCAAGCCCAACCTGCTGGTGAAGCTGGGCGAGCCTGCGAAAGTGGTCATTGGTGGCGATTCGGCAGCGGATACGTTTTCGCTGAAGATGACTGTGGCAGCGGCCAAATAGACGGTAGCGTCCCTCCATCCCGCGCACGCTGACGCTGCGCGGCTATACTGTTTCTTCAATCAGGGGGAATCGCCGCCTTTACTTCGGCAATCCGGCATCCCACACCATGACCGACCACACCTTCGTGTTCGTAATTTCGATGGTGACCAGCACTTTATGAATCCCTTGCTGCGCATCACCCTGGTCCAGATAGGCTGTATCGAGCCCGCTAGTCGGACTGTGCTTCAAACGCGGCCAGCTCTCCACGCCTTCCTTCAAGGCACGGGCGAAGTCCGACTCCGCCACGGCCATCTTTCCCATCAAGACACACCGAAACGTGCCCTTGTTGTTCAGCAGTAGCAGCAGCGGGGGCAAGGGTTCCTGCGAGCTGAATTCGTCATCCTTCGCCTTCGGCCTGAAATAGCGCGACAAGCCCGTCATATCGACAGGCGCGCCCGTCGAAGCGGATCCGACGCAGGCCGTCAGAATGACGTCCACTGCCTTTTTCAGATCACTGGCATCGGCGGCGCCGCAAACAGCCGGGCTCAACAGGGCCAAGGCAAGCAGAGTGGGTTTCATGCCTGGAATTTTCATCGTGATGTTCCTGGAGTTGTAGCAAGTAAAAAGCCACCCGAAGGTGGCTTTCTGTCTTAACGGCGGGTGTCGGAAGCGACTTCGTCCGGCCGCAGCTTCGGCGCCAGCTTGTCCAGTACGCCGTTCACATACTTGTGGCCATCGATACCGCCGAACGATTTGGTCAGTTCCACCGCTTCGTTGATGACGACGCGGTAAGGAATTTCCACGTTGTTCTTCAGTTCGAACGCGCCGATCAGCAGCACCGCGTGCTCGATCGGGGACAGTTCGGCCACGCCGCGGTCGATCAGGGGCGCGAACGCTTCACGCAGCGCCACCGAATCCTTGATCGCGCCGTACAGCAGCACCGCGAAATGGTCGGCGTCGGCCTTTTCAAAGCCGTGCGCCGCGCGGATGTTGTTGACGACCGTGGTCGCGTCTTCGTTATTGAGCAGCCATTGGTACAAGCCCTGCAAGGCGAACTCGCGCGCGCGGTGGCGCGGCGTGCGGTTCTTGCTCGGGTTGGCGTGCGTGGTTTTCTCTGTCATGTTCCTTGCCTGTTCTTCTATGGTGCGTTAGTGCTTAATCTTCTTCGGCTTGCAATTCTTCGAGCGCGATCAGCAGGTTGGCCATTTCCACGGCCACGCGGGCCGCATCGGCGCCCTTCTCTGCCATGCGCGCTTCGGCCTGCTCGTCGTTTTCCGTCGTCAGCACGGCGTTCGCGATGGTGATGCCGTAGTCGAGGCCCACGCGGGTGATGCCGGCGCCCGATTCGTTCGATACCAGTTCGAAATGGTAGGTTTCGCCGCGAATGACCGCGCCCAGCGCGATCAGGGCATCGAACTGCTGCGTTTCAGCCATTTTCTGCAGGGCCAGCGGAATTTCCAGCGCGCCCGGCACGGTGACGTGCAGCACGTCTTCGTCCGACACGCCCAGGTGCTTCAGTTCCGACAGGCAGGACGACAGCAGGCCGTGGCCCACGTCGGCGTTGAAACGCGCCTGCACGATACCGATCCGCAGGCCTGCGCCCAACATATTGCTTTCATAAGTTCCTACTGTCATGGCGGGCCTCTTTCTATTCGTTTATGTTCTAGTGTACCGCGTCACTCGGCTGGCTTGGCCACAAATCCGGTGACTTCGAGATCGAAACCGGTCATCGACGGCATCTTGCGCGGGCTGGCCAGCAATTGCATCTTGCGCACGCCCACGTCCTTCAGGATCTGGGCGCCAATGCCGTAGGTGCGCAAGTCCATGCTGGCGGCGCGCGCCTGGGGCTTGGTCTCGGGCGTGTCCAGCGCGGCAAACTGGGCAAACATCTGGTCTGCCGTTTCGCCGCAGTTGAGCAGCACCAGCACGCCACGCTCGGCCGCCTTGATCGCCTGCATCGACGAGGTGATGGTCCAGGAATGGGTGGTGGCGCGGCTTTCCAGCAGGTCCAGGATCGATACCGGCTGGTGCACGCGCACCAGGGCTTCGTGGTCCGGGGTCAGCTCGCCGTGCACCAGGGCCAGGTGGGCCGAGCCGCTCGGCTTGTCGCGGAAGGCGATCAGCTTGAAGTCGCCAAACACGGTTTTCAGTGGCCGCTCGGCAATGCGCTCGACCAGGCACTCGTTTTCGCTGCGGTAATGAATCAGGTCGGCAATGGTGCCGATCTTCAGATTGTGTTCCCTGGCAAACTCCAGCAAGTCCGGCAGGCGCGCCATGGTGCCGTCGTCCTTCAGGATTTCGCAGATCACGGACGCCGGCGTCAGGCCGGCCATCTCGGTCAGGTCGCAGCCGGCTTCGGTATGGCCGGCGCGCATCAGCACGCCGCCGCGCTGGGCTTTCAGCGGGAAAATGTGGCCCGGCTGGACGATATCCATGGCCGTGGCATCCTTGGCCACCGCCACCTGGATGGTCCTGGCGCGGTCGGCCGCCGAAATGCCGGTGGTGACGCCTTCGGCCGCTTCGATCGAGACGGTGAAATTGGTGCCGAAGGAGGTGCCATTGCTGCTGGTCATCATCGGCAGCTTCAGCTGGTGGCAGCGCTCTTCGGTCAGCGTCAGGCACACCAGGCCGCGGGCATGCTTGACCATGAAGTTGATCGCCTCGGGCGTGACGAATTCGGCCGCGAGCACCAGATCGCCTTCGTTTTCGCGATCTTCCTCGTCGACCAGTATGACCATGCGTCCGGCGCGCAGTTCGGCAACGATTTCCTGGGTACTAGAGATGGACATGCGATTCCTTTGTTACGGGGGCTGCATTTGCGCAATCCGCTATTTTAAAGGATTTACCAGACTTCGACCGGTCTAACGCTGAGACTTTCACCATGGGAAGCTGGACCCCGGCCTCTAGATCGCACAAAAATTATGCATTCCACATAGGAACAATAATATTTCTACCATAAAATATAACTTTTAAAAAATTGCCATGCAACAAAATGCTGGCTGCATTATGATCGCATTTCCAGTCCAGCTGCCGCGGCAGCGGCAAACCACGGAATCGCCATGGATGTAACGCATTTTTCAGGCCGCCTGACCACCCTGCCCCGCGGAGAGCGCGGCTGATGACAACGCGGCTTGCCGGCGTCGAACGCGCCATTATCGATATCCTGGCCAGCCATGGCATCAGCGATGCCGCACCGGCCGCCGACCTCGCCCTGCTGCTCGAAGAATGCATGGCGGCCGCGCTGCGCATCGAAGCGGAAACGCGCCAGAAGCTCGACGTCATGCACCAGATCGATCCCCTGACGCTGCTGCCCAACCGCTCCGCCCTGGCCGAACGCCTGACCCAGGCCATCGGCGCCGCGCGCCATGGCGACCGCCAGATCGCCCTGCTGCTGTTCAACCTGGACCGCCTCAAGCGCATCAACGATAGCCTGGGCCACGAAACGGGCGACGCCATGCTGCAGGAAATGGCGCGCCGCGCGCTGTCCCTGGCCGGCCCGGCCGACATGCTGGCCCACCTGGGCGGCGACGAATTCGTCCTGCTGCTCACCGAATGCCTCGATTCGGACGACATCATCGCCACCGCCGACCGCCTCATCGACGGAATCTCCAAGCCGGTGCAAGTGGGCGGCCACGACCTGATCCTCACGGCCAGCATCGGCATCAGCATCTATCCGCGCGACGGCGCCAGCCCCAGCGAACTGCTCAAGGCGGCCGACGTGGCGCTGTCGCACATGAAGGAAACGGGCCGCAACGGCTTCCGCTTCTTCAAGGGCGAAATGAACGAACACGCGCTGCGCTGGATGTCGATCGAATCGCATCTGCGGCGCGCCATCGAACGCGATGAACTGACGCTCCATTACCAGCCGCAGGTTTCCTTCGCCACCGGCCGCATCTGCAGCATGGAAGCGCTGCTGCGCTGGCACAGCCCCGTGCTGGGCCACGTGGCGCCGGGCGACTTCATCGCGCTGGCCGAAGACACGGGCCTGATCCTGTCCATCGGCACCTGGGTCATCCGCCAGGCCTGCCTGCAGAACAAGGCCTGGCAGGAAGCCGGGCTGCCCAAGCGCCGCGTCGCGGTCAATGTGTCGGCGCACCAGTTCATGTCCGGCACCCTGCCGTCAGTGGTGCGCTGCGCCCTGCTCGAAAGCGGGCTGGCGCCCGAATACCTGGAAGTCGAAATGACCGAAAGCGTCATGATGCACGACAGCGAAGCGACGGCCGCCCAGCTGGCCGAGCTGACCGGCATGGGCGTGTCGATCGCGCTCGACGACTTCGGCACCGGCTACTCATCGCTCGGCTACCTGTCGCGCTTCACGCTCGACAAGCTCAAGATCGACCAGACCTTCGTGCGCAATATCACCACCGAACCGCGCAGCGCCGCCATCGCCTCGGCCACCATCGCGCTGGCGCACGGCCTGGGCCTGGTGGTCATCGCCGAAGGCGTGGAAACCGAAGCCCAGCTCGGATTCTTGCGCGACATGGGCTGCGACGAGATCCAGGGGTACTTGCTAAGCCGTCCAGTACCGCACGGCGAAATGGCGAAACTGCTGCGCAATGAAGGAAGTCTGCTGCGCGAGGCCGTCGTCAAGTAGTAAAATTCGAGCTCAACTTTATCTTTCGCCGAGCCGATGACCATCAACCTTGTCCGTTCCACCATCGCCGCAGCGTTCCTGCTCGCGTATGCCTTCACCGCCCACGCGGAAATCAAGCTTGGCGATGCGATTCCCATCGGTCCGCAAGTCAAGGTCGGCAAGCTTGCCAACGGGCTGACGTACTACATCCAGAAAAACGGCAAGCCGGAGAAAAAGCTCGAACTGCGCCTGGTGGTCAAGGCCGGATCGATCCTGGAAGACGACGACCAGCAGGGCCTGGCCCACTTCACCGAGCACATGGCCTTCAACGGCTCGACCAACTTCAAGAAGCATGAACTGGTGTCCTACCTGCAGTCGATCGGCGTGAAATTTGGCGCCGACCTGAATGCCTACACCAGCTTCGACGAAACCGTGTACATCCTGCCCATCCCGACCGACAAGAAGGACGACGTGGAAAAAGGCTTCCTGGTGCTGCAGGACTGGGCCCAGGGAGTGAGCATGAACGGCGCCGACATCGACCAGGAACGCGGCATCGTGCTGGAAGAACAGCGCCTGGGCAAAGGCGCCCAGGACCGCATGTCCAAGGTGCTGATGCCGAAAATTTTCAATGGCTCGAAATACGCCAAGCGCCTGCCGATCGGGAAGGAAGACGTCCTGCGCACCTTCAAGCACGAAGCGATCCGCCGCTTTTACAAGGACTGGTACCGTCCCGACCTGATGGCCGTCGTGATCGTCGGCGACATCGAGCCGGCCGACGCCGAGCGCCTGGTGGCCAAGCACTTCGCGGGCCTGAAGAATCCGGCCAAGCCGCGTGCGCGCCTGTATTCGCCGATTCCGGCACGCGAACAGACGGAAGCGCTGGTCGTCACCGACAAGGAAGCGAACGGCAACCTGCTCCTGATCCGCTATCCGGTCAAGGAAACGAAAGAAAAGCTGACCCTGGGCGGCTACCGCACCAAGCTGGTCGAATCGCTGTTTACCAGCATGCTCAACCAGCGTATCGCGGAGCTGTCGCAGCAGGCCGTGCCGCCCTTCCTGGGCGGCAGCAGCACGGTCGACCGCCTGACCGCGCGCTACAAGTCCTTCAACGCCGTCGCGGCGCTGGGCAAGGGCGGCGCCGTGCCGGCCATCGAAGCGCTGGTGCAGGAAAACGCGCGCGCCAGCCAGTTCGGCTTCAGCGCGGCCGAACTCGAACGCGCGAAAAAAACCATGATGCGCAGCTACGAGCGCGCCTACAACGAACGTGACAAAACCGATTCGTCGAACTACGTCGGCGAGTACGTGCGCAACTTCCTGGAGCAGGAAAGCATTCCCGGCATCGCCAACGAATACAACTACGCGCGCGAGATGATCCCCGGGATCACGCTCGACGAAATGAACCGCCACGCGCGCGACACCATCCCCCACGATTCGTCCAAGCTGGTGGTGTACATGGGCGCCGCCAACACCGAACTGCCGGCGCCGTCGACCGCGCAGCTGCTGTCGGCCGTGGCGGCCGCTGAAAAAATCACGGTCGCGGCCAAGGATGAAAAAGCCGTCGCCGCCAGCCTGATGTCGACGCCTCCGCAGGCCGGCAGCATCGTCGAAGAAACCGAAGACAAGCAGCTCGGCCTGACCCGCATGACCTTGTCCAATGGCGTCAAGGTCATCCTCAAGCCGACCGACTTCCGCAACGACCAGGTCATCATGAGCAGCGCGCGCGAAGGCGGACAGTCGCTGTTCGACGAGGCCGACCGCTTCAACGCCCGCTATGCCCACTCGGTCGTCGCCACGATGGGGTTGAAGGACTATTCGCCGGTCGAGCTGCAAAAGATCCTGGCCGGGAAATCGGCATCGGTCACCACCGGGATGGGACTGCATAGCGACTACATCACCGGCAACAGCGGTGTCGACGACATAGAGACCCTGCTCCAGTTCGTGTACCTGAAATTTACCGGCGCGCGCCGCGATCCCGAACTGTTCCAGTCGTATATCGGCAAGCAGGTGCAGTCGGCCCGCAATGCCATGTCGCAGCCGGAAGCGATTTTCCAGGACACGACCATCAGCACCCTGTACAACAACCATCCGCGCGTGCAGCGCATTCCACGGCCGGACGACTTCGCCAAGATCGACCTGGACCGGGCAATCGCCATTTACAAGGAGCGCTTCTCCAGTGCGAAGGGCCTGACCTTCATTTTCGTCGGCAGCATCGACCTGGCGAAATTCCGCCCCCTGGTGGCGACCTACCTTGCCAGCTTGCCGGCGCCGGACATCAAGCTTGCCTACCGCGACCTCGGGCTCAATCCCGTCGCCGGCATCGTCAAGAAGGACGTGCGCAGCGGGTCCGAGGCGAAGAGCAATATCTCCATCCAGTTCACCGGCGAGACCGTGTATTCGGAAGAAGAACAGCTGCGCTTCCACGCCATGATCGATGTGCTCAACATCCGCATCACCGACATCCTGCGCGAAAAACTGGCGCTCATTTATGGCGGCGGCATGGGTGGCACCATCAACCGGGTACCGACGAACAACTACAGCATCAGCGCGTCGCTGCCGACGGGGCCGGCCAATGTCGACAAGGTGATTGCCGCCGCGTTTGCCGAAATCGAGCGCTTGAAGACCCAGGGTCCGGATGCGGGTGACCTGGTCAAGGTCAAGCAGAACTGGCTGCAGCGCCATCAGAAATCGATGCGCGAAAACGGCTACTGGCTGGCGCGCTTGCAAACATCGGTACTGCACGGGGGAAGCGACCCCGCCGACATCCTGCTGTACGAGAAACGGGTCAATGCCATCACCGCCGATGAACTGAAGGATGCGGCGAAGCGCTACTTCAACATGAAAAACTACGTGCAGGTAGTCCTGTATCCGGAGAAGTAAGCCTTACTTCACCGACAGCATCCGTTCCACATACCGCGCGATCAGGTCGATCTCCAGATTGACCGTGCTGCCGGCACGCAGGTGCTTGAGGGTGGTCACGGAAATCGTATGCGGAATCAGGTTGATCGAAAACCGGCAGGCGCCCGGGATATCCTCGACCCGGTTCACCGTCAGCGACACGCCGTTGATCACGACCGATCCCTTGAACGCCAGGAATTTGCCCAGGTCGGCGGGCGCGTCGATCACCAGTTCCCACGATTCCCCCACCGCTTCGAAACGATGCACCTGTCCCAGGCCGTCGACGTGGCCGGACACCAGGTGGCCGCCCAGCCGCTCGGCCAGCGTCAGCGCCTTTTCCAGATTGACTTCGCCCGGCGCGTCCAGGCCCACTGTGCAATTGAGGCTTTCGCGCGAGACGTCCACGCTGAATGCTGAAGCGGTCTTTTCCACCACCGTCATGCAGGCGCCATTGATGGCGATCGAGTCGCCCAGGCCCACATCGCCAAGCGGCAAGCCGCCAGCATCGATTTCCAGCCTGACGCCCGCATCCAGGCCGCCTTCCAGCGGTGTGACGGAGCTGATTTTGCCGACAGCGGCGACGATTCCAGTAAACATGCTGCTCTATCCTTCTCGTTGATTGAACCTGGCCAGGATGCGGATATCCTGGCCGATCGTTGTCACTTCATGAAACGTGAGGCGGTGTTGCCGGTCCAGCCGGTCGAGCCCGGGCAGCGCGAACATACCCAGGGCGTCGCCGATCAGGCTTGGCGCCAGGTAGACCAGCAGCTCGTCGACGCAACCTTCGCGGATCAGCGAGCCATTCAGTTTGGCGCCGGCTTCCACGTGCAGTTCGTTGATCTCGCGCCGTCCCAGCTCCGTCATCAGCGCGGCCAGGTCGACCTTGCCGGCGGCGTTGGGCAGCATGATCACGTCGTGTCCAGCCGCGCGCAGGGCAGCTTCTTTTTCGGGATTGGCAAGTGCGGCCACGATCCAGCTTGGAACTCCCTGCAGCACTTTCGCGTCGAGCGCGATATCGAGTTTGCTGTCAACGACGATCCGGCGCGGCTGGCGCGGGGTGTCGACCGCGCGCACGTTCAGCTGGGGATCGTCGGCCTTGACCGTGCCGATGCCGGTCAGGATGGCGCAGGCGCGGGCGCGCCAGGCATGGCCGTCGGCCCGCGCTTCGGGCCCGGTTATCCACTGGCTTTGGCCATTGTGCAGCGCCGTCATGCCATCCAGGCTGGCGGCGGTTTTCATCCGTACCCACGGCCGGCCGCGCTGCATGCGCGAAAAGAATCCGATATTGAGTTCGTAGGCTTCCCCGGCCAGCACGCCCGTGGCAACCTCGATGCCGGCGGCCGCCAGCTTCGCCATGCCCTGCCCCGCCACCAGCGGGTTGGGATCGATCATGGCCGCGACAACACGTCCAAGGCCGGCCTGCACCAGCGCATCGGAACACGGCGGGGTACGGCCGAAGTGATTGCACGGTTCGAGCGTGACATAGGCGGTAGCGCCGCGCACGTCGTTGGCGCGGGATGCGGCGTCGCGCAGGGCCTGGATTTCCGCGTGCGCCTGGCCGGCCGCCTGCGTATGGCCGGCGCCGATGACCACGCCGTCGCGCACGATGACGCAGCCGATGCGCGGATTCGGCGCGGTGATGTACATGCCTTTGGCCGCCCAGTCGAGGGCGAGCTGCATGCCTTCCAAGTCGTTTTGTATGTGCACAGTAGTCCAAACCATGGGAGCTGGCCTGAATTTTACGCCAAGACGGGCTTAGTCGCCCAAGTCGGCGCCTTCGCAACTGGCGTCGCGCAGCGGGTCGCAGGTGCGGGCGCGGCCCAGCATGCTGATCTTGATGCGGCGGATGTGCTCTTCCTGGAACAGCGACAGCGTGCCCCAGCGCGCCGCCACGCTGCTGGTATCGCTGCAGCTGCGACCCGCGCCGTTGTAGGCGATGTAGTAAGGCTGCTTGTTGCCGGTGAACATGAATGCGACCTTGATGCCCTCGGGTAGCGGGCCGTGGCTGGACAGGACTTCTTCGGCCGGACCGGGGCGCCGGTCACGGTTGCTGTCGACGAAAATGACCCAGCCCGTGCTCCAGTCGCTGCCGTCGGCCCCGAGCGGCACCAGCAGCACGCGGCTGCCACGCGCTATCGCTTGCGCGCGCGTCTGGTCGATGGCGCCGTGCAGGTCGCGCACGGCCGCGTTCAGCTGGTGGCGGCGCAGCATGCCCAGCATGTCCGGCAGCGCGAAGGCCACCAGGATCGCGGACACGCCCAGCACCACGACCAGTTCGACGAAGGAATAGCCGGCGCGCTTCATGGCCAGCATTTCTCGTCGGTGCCGCTTGCGCGGTGCTGGCCGGCGCTGTTGAGGGACAGCGTTTCGCAAGCGGGGTCCGCGAATGCAGCGTCCACCTTGCCGGTGCCGGGGATGGCTTTCACGTCGATGCATTGCCTGATCGACTGGCCGGGGCAGGCTTCGCCCCGCAGTTCGTAGGCGCTGACGCGGGGTTTGCTGCCCGAATACCATTTGAACAGCTGCTCCCCCGAATCGGCCGAAAAGGCCAGGTAGGTATTGTGCTGCGAAAAATAGCGCTCCTGCTTTTGCAGTGTTTCAAGCAGCGCGACCTGGCCTTCGATCCGGCGCGCCTTGATCACGTAGGCGACCAGGCTGGGATAGGCCAGCGCCGCCAGCAACAGGAAGATGACCAGCACCGCCATCAGTTCGACCATGGTGAACCCGCGTTGTTTCATCATCGCCCCTTCCTGGTGGCGTCGTGCAGGTCCTGCCAGTTGGCCACTTCACGCCATCCCAGGCGCCCTGCCGCGAAGCGGATCTTGACGCGCTGCTGCGTGTAGCCGCCGCCTGCGGGCTTGAGCAGGACGATGCTGTGCGTGGCCACCACGCCGCCGGTCGGGTTGCGGGCGCTGCTTGCTACGCCAGTACGGATGAACATTGGCGGCGCGCTTGCGTCGCCCGCATTCAGGACCGCGGTGCTGGCGCCCGCTTTCGCCGTGCCTTCGGGCGCATAGGCCATGCCGGTCAGCGCGTCCAGGACGTAGGTTCGCGACGCCAGGGTCGCGCAGCCGCCCGGCCCCGGCTGCAGCGAATTGAAGATGATCGCGCCCGCCAGCGGCACCGCGGTGCCGGCCATGCGTTCGCCGTCGCTACGCGCATGCGGGAAGTCGAAGTACCAGCCCCGCTTGTCCCGCAGGTCGAAAGGCGCACCGGCAATACGGTAGCTACTGAGGCCGGACAGGGTCCGCACGGCGAGCTTGTCGCGCGACGCCACCTGGGCCCCGTCCTTGTCGTGGATCGCATAGAAGGACTGCTGGGCGAAGGGCGGACCGGGCAGGTCGGCAGCCTCGATGAATTTCCCGGTGCCGAACAGGACCAGGTAGCCGCCGCCCGGCGCGTAGACGACGGCGGGCGCATGGAAGATGGGCTGGCGCGCCCCTTCTGCGTCGCGCGCGACGAACAGCACTTTTGCCGACTTGTCGCCCAGATCAAAGCGCCACAAATTGCCCTGCAGGTCGCCCGCGTAGGCATGGCGCGCCATGCCGTCCGGTCCGGCCGCGATCGCAGGGGCCGACAGAGCATTCGCCTGCGCTGCATCCGATGCGGGCGCCCGCAGGCGGAAGTAATTGCTGCCCGCACGCCAGCGTTCCGTGCGTGCTTTGTCCAGCGCAAGCAGGAACAGCGTGCCGTCCCCGCTGCCGGCATTGACGCCGCTGGCCACCATGACGTAGTAGCCGTTCTTGAGCCTGACCACCGCCGGCGGCATGCGCACATGCCCGATTCCGGTGTCGTCGGCATCCGTGAATTCCCACAGCGCGCCGGGGGCGGCCGGGTCGGTGATGTCGAGCGCCACGATGCCACGCGCGCCCATGCCCATGCCTGCGGCCAGCACGCTTTTCCACTGGCCGCCCACTTGCGCTTCGGCGTGGCCCGCGCTGCCGTCCATGAAGGGCCGGTGCGTGTAGTCCGGCCGGCTCAACTGGCCTATGTGCGGCAGCAAGGCGCGCGGAACATAGGCAAACAGTTCGGCGCCGTCGCGGGCATCGAAGGCATGCAGCATGCCGTCGTTGGCGCCCACGTACACCACCGGCGCGCGGTTCCGGTAGCGCTCGTGGAAAGCTGCATATGCCTCGCCCGATTGCGCCGGCGATGGCGGGCCGACGATCAGCGGAGTGCTGTTGACGATGTCGCCAAGGATGCTGTCGCGCCGCCGGAACTGGCCGCCGGCCTCGCCGCTGCGGTCTCCCTTCAGCCAGGCGACTTGGGCGTCGGACAAGGCGTCCGATGCCAGCGCGATCAGGGCCCCGCTGGCGTCGAGCGTGATTACCCTGCGCTGCGCCGTCCGTGCATCGAGCAGGCTGGCCGCATCCCACGATGCCTGCGCTGCCAGCTGCACGTCACCGGCTTCCGACGTGGCCATGCCGCGCCGCTGCACCGTTCCGGTAAAGCTGGCCATGTTGTAGCTGGTCTCGATGAGGAATTCCCCGGACCAGGCGGCAGACGGCCCGCGCGTGGCGCACAGGCGTTCGTCGGGCACCACCAAAGGCAGCGCGGCGGCAAGCACCACAGCCAGGAACTGATTCATGATTCCTCCTCGCCGGCAGCTTTCAGGTAGAACGACTGCAGCACCACCCGGGTCGACTCGCGGGCGCCGAAACCAAGTGCGGTGATACGGTAGAAATTGCCGGCGCGCCCGCTTGCGTCGTCACCGGCGCGCACGAACGGCATCGGCTCGATGATGTAGCGTGGCAGCTTTGCCGCCTGCGTCCCCTGCCCCGTCGCCATGGCGGCTCCCGTAAAGCGGCCATATTCGACGCCTGCCTCCGCCAGCTGCGCGCTTTGCCAGGCCGGCACCTCGGTCCGTGCGCACAGGCCGGCGTTGACCGCAGTGCCGCAGCCCGGCATGAAGCCGAGCGCGCTGCCAGCGGCAAACAGTTTGGCGCGCTCCGGATTGACTCCGCCTTCGATGTCGCGTTCGGCGTCGCCCAGCGCCGCTTCCGCGGCCTGGAAAGCGATGTGCCGGTCGCGCTCCGCGCGGGCCGCCTTCTCGGCGTTCAGGGCGCTGCGCGCGGCCGACACGCCCACGATCATCAGCGCCAGCATGATGCACAAGGCCATCACCAGCGCCGCTCCCCTTTCCCTGTGTCGCCAATAGCCCATGCTTGCCTCAGCTCGAAGGATTGCGCAGCAGGATGGTCGACGAAAACGCCCGGCGCTCGCGTTCGCGCAGGGATGGCGCCATGTCTTCTTCCACGATGGACGTCCCTTGTTCGTCACCGTAGCCGGGGCCAAACAGATGGAAAACCGCCGCCTTGTCGCCGGCCCTGGTGCGCTGCCTGCCGTGCAGGACCAGCCCGACGCGGATGCTGGCCACGCGCTTCCAGCGGGCGCCGGGCGTTTTGAGTTCGGCCTCCAGCGCGTTGATGGCGCTGGCCGTGACGAACTGGTTGGCGGCGCCATCGGGCGGATCGTCGGTATCGAGTCCGTACAGCACCTGGAAGGAATCGACCCCGGCCACCACGGCGTCGGCGCTCCAGTTTTTCTGGCCGCGGTACTTGCAGCGCAGTTCTGTTTCACCGCTGGCACTGCGGCCGACGTAGAAGATGCTCCAGCCGTCGCGCTGCGCATCGACCGCGAACCCGGCGCAGCCGGTGGCCCCTGCGTCGCCGTCGAAACGAACGGCCAGGACGTCGCTGCCGTTGGCGACGTCGCGCTGCGGTTCCGACATGGCCGCCGTTGCCTTGCCCAGGCTTGCGGCGTCGATGCCGCCTATTCCCGCGGGCGGCGGCTCGCGCTCTTCCTGCTCCCAATCGCGGTAGCCGGCCTGGCGCACCGCGCGTTCGATGGTGGCCAGCGCAAAGCGGCCGGCGTCGTCGATATTGGCCAGTTCCATCTGCGATGCGTAGGCCGCATTGGCGGCCATGAGCACCGAACCGGCCAGCAGGGTCACGATCATGCCCAGCGTGAGCGCGATCATCAGCTCGACGATGGTCATGCCGCCCTGGCGCTTCACGGGAACGCTCCGCCGACGGCCAGCGCCACCGATGGCGCAAACTGCCCGGCCGCGTCGGCGTCATGGGCGCCGTCGGCCCGCTTGCCGCGCCAGCCCACCTTGATGACGATGGGCGAAGCCGTTCCGCCCGCGCATTCCCAGGCCATCACGGCGCGCCCCTCGTCGCGGCACACGACCACGCGCCCGCCCGGAAAGCCGGTGTAGAGCGCCTGCTTGATGTCGTAGGCGTCGAACGCGGCAATTTGCGCGGCGGTGCAGCGCGCGCCGCCAAGGCAGATGGCGCCCGGCGATGGGGCGCCCTGCCCGGATGCGTCGTACTGAAGCTGGAGGTAGGCCGGCATTTGCGTGCTGTTGGCGCGCATGCGGTCGGCCAGCGTGCTGGCCAGCTGCACGGCGTTGGACATGAGGCCCGTGCCCTGGCGCGTGCGCGATGACGCCACCTGCGCGCCCGCCGCGCACAGGATGCCGATGGAAAGCAGCAGCACCGCGACGAGCACTTCGATCAGGGAAAAGCCTGGTGAACAACGGGCATGCACGGCTGCCTCCATGAAGTAGAGGCACCAAAGTACCAGCCCTACCTATTCAACGGCTGACATGGCTCAAGCGTGTATGGGGAATTATTTTCGGGGTTTGCGCTCTTGCCCGACTTCGGCAATGGCATCCTGGAATTCGGCCAGGTCTTCGAAATTCTTGTACACCGATGCGAAGCGAATGTAGGCAATCTTGTCGAGCCGTTTGAGTTCCTGCATCACCAGTTCGCCGACGAAGACCGATTCGACTTCGCGCTGGCCGCTGGTGAGCAGCTTCTCTTCGATGGAGGCGACCGCGGTATCAATCGCCTCGGCCGACACGGGGCGCTTGCGCAGCGCCAGCATCAGGCTACCGCGCAGCTTGGCCGACATGTACTCGGTGCGGCTGCCGTTCTTCTTGACGATGATCGGCATCACCAGTTCGATGCGTTCCTTGGTCGTGAAGCGCTTGTCGCACTTGGCGCAGCGGCGCCGGCGCCGGATTGAGTCGCCCTCCTCGGATACGCGGGTATCGAGGACCTGTGTGTCTTCATGCTGACAGAAAGGACATTTCATGCGGGCAACAAAGCTCCTGGAGGCTTAAGCCGCGTAGACCGGATACTTGTCGGTCAGTTTTTTCACTTCGGCCTTGACGCGCTCCACGACCGCCTGGTCGTTCGGGTTGTCGAGGATGTCGGCGATCAGGTTGCCCACGGTGGTGGCGTCTTCTTCCTTGAAACCGCGCGTGGTGAAGGCCGGCGAACCGAGGCGGATGCCCGAGGTCACGAACGGTTTTTGCGGGTCGTTCGGGATGCCGTTCTTGTTGCAGGTCATGTGCGCTGCGCCCAGCAGTGCTTCGGCTTCCTTGCCGGTCAGGTTCTTGGCGCGCAGGTCAACGAGCATCACGTGCGATTCGGTACCGCCCGACACGATGCGCAGGCCGCGTGCGATCAGGGCCTTGGCCAGGGCGTCGGCGTTCTTGACGACCTGCTTCTGGTAGATCACGAATTCCGGCGACAGCGCTTCCTTGAAGGCGACTGCCTTGGCGGCGATCACGTGCATCAGCGGACCGCCCTGGATGCCGGGGAAGATGGCCGAATTGATGGCCTTTTCGTGCTCGGCCTTCATCAGGATGATGCCGCCGCGCGGGCCGCGCAGCGACTTGTGCGTGGTGGACGTGACGAAGTCGGCGTGCGGCACCGGGTTCGGGTAGACGCCCGCGGCAATCAGGCCGGCGTAGTGGGCCATGTCGACCATGAAGTAGGCGCCGACTGCCTTGGCGACCCTGGCGAAGCGTTCGAAGTCGATCTTCAGCGAAAACGCCGATGCGCCCGCGATGATCATCTTCGGCTTGTGCTCGTGCGCCAGGCGCTCCATGGCGTCGTAGTCGATGTCTTCTTTTTCGGTCAGGCCGTAGGACACCACATTGAACCACTTGCCCGACATGTTCAGCGCCATGCCGTGGGTCAGGTGGCCGCCTTCGGCCAGCGACATGCCCATGATGGTGTCGCCGGGCTTGAGCATGGCGAAGAACACGCCCTGGTTCGCCTGCGAGCCGGAGTTCGGCTGCACGTTGGCCGCTTCGGCGCCAAACAGTTGCTTGATGCGGTCGATCGCCAGTTGCTCGGCAATATCGACAAACTCGCAACCGCCGTAGTAGCGCTTGCCCGGATAGCCTTCGGCGTATTTATTGGTCAGCTGGGAGCCCTGGGCTTCCATGACGGCGGGCGAGCAGTAGTTTTCCGACGCGATCAGCTCAATGTGATCTTGCTGGCGGGTGTTTTCCTTCTGGATCGCGCCCCACAATTCCGGGTCAACATTGGCGAGCGTGTGATCTTTTGCAAACATGAAAAAACTCCAATCGATAAGAGTGCGAGGCACCTGGTGTAAGGATCGAATGAGGGGAGCCGGCAACAATAGAACGGGCAGCCTCATCGTGCGCTTCCATCGGTGGCTGCCCAGGCGAACGGCTGATGAAATCTCACGTTCCCCGGTGGATGCCCACCTTTCGCCGACTGGCAAGGACCTCGCCGCGACTTTTCGCCAGTTACGTGAGACGTAATGGAGCCCAAATTGTAAGTTAATCAGCAGATAAGGGCAAGGAAGGGCTTGGCGATTATGCCGTTTTGCGCCGGTCTTCGGCTACAATTCGCCGGTTAAACCTTTTACTGTGGATAGAATCATGATCGTCTTCATTACCGGTGCATCGGCCGGCTTCGGCGCCGAAATGGCCCGCACTTTCGTCCACCACGGGCACCAGGTCGTCATTTGCGGCCGCCGCAAGGACCGCCTGGACGCCCTGGCCGCCGAACTGGGCGACCTGGCCCTGCCGCTGGTCATGGACGTGACCGACAAGGAATCGATCAATGAAGCGCTGGCCATGCTGCCCCAGTCCTGGCGCCAGATCGACGTGCTGGTCAACAATGCCGGCCTCGCGCTGGGCACCCAGCCGGCCCATGAAGCCCCGCTGGCCGACTGGGAAACCATGATCGCCACCAATTGCACCGGTCTGGTCACCATGACGCGCGCCCTGCTGCCGGCCATGGTCGAGCGCGGCAGCGGCCTGGTCATCAACCTGGGCTCGGTGGCCGGCGCCTATCCTTACCCGGGCGGCAATGTGTACGGCGCCACCAAGGCCTTCGTCGACCAGTTCACCCTGAACCTGCGGGCCGACCTGGCGGGCACTGGCGTGCGCGCCACCAACCTGGCGCCCGGCCTGTGCGGCGGCACCGAATTTTCGAACGTGCGCTTCAAGGGCGACGACGCGGCCGCGGCCAAGGTGTACGAAGGGACCGTGCCCTTGACGGCCAAGGATATCGCCGACACTGCCTACTGGATCGCCACCCTGCCCCCGCACATCAATATCAATAGCATCGAAATGATGCCAACTTGCCAAGGCTTTTCACCCTTCGCGATCAAGCGCAACTAATTAGGCGTCGATTTTTCCGGCCGCCGCTAACCCCGGCGGCATTTAATGTACGTTAACGTACATAAAACCGGTCAAAATCGATTAAAATGTTTCCCACACTCACTTATGGCAATAGAAATGCCCTCAGTATTTACCTGGCCGATCCGGGTCTATTACGAAGACACCGACGCCGGCGGCATCGTTTTTTACGCCAATTACCTGAAATTTTTCGAACGGGCGCGCACCGAATGGTTGCGTGCCTGCGGCGTCAATCAACAGCAATTACTGCAGGAAGATGCGGCTATCTTCGTGGTACGGCATGCGAGCGTCGACTATCACGCGCCAGCCAAACTCGATGATGCATTAAACTTAACGCTGAACATTGAAAAACTCGGTCGCGCCTCGGTCCTGTTTGTGCAGGAAGCGTGGTGTGGCGACGTCCTGCTGGCCAGCGCCAGGGTCAAAGTGGCCTGTGTAGACGCTGCGACCTTGCGTCCCCGCTCCCTTCCAGCCGCTACCGCTGATAAAATGCGTGCCGCGTGAACCACCTAATTGAATAGATACCGAAGACCCCGATGAATGAAGTAGCCCAAGACCTGTCGTTTATTGCCCTGATCACCAACGCACACCTGATCGTGCAGCTGATCATGGGCCTGCTTGTGCTGCTGTCGCTGATGAGCTGGACTTACATTTTCCGGAAAAGCTTCGCCATTGGCGCGGCCCGCACCCAGACCGAAAAATTCGAGCGCAGCTTCTGGGCGGGCGGCAACCTGCACACCCTGCACCAGAGCGCCACCAGCAGCCGCGAGCAGAACGGCGCCCTGGCCCGCATTTTTGAAGCGGGCATGGGCGAGTTCATCAAGGGCAAGCAAGCCTCCGAAAAGCGCGACCCGCTCGACACCGGCGCCGTGCTCGACGGTGCGCGCCGCGCCATGCGCGCCGCCTTCCAGCGCGAAATGGATGCCCTCGACTCCCATTTGAACTTCCTGGCCTCGGTTGGTTCCGTATCCCCGTATATCGGCCTGCTGGGCACGGTGTGGGGCATCATGAACGCTTTCCGCGGCCTGGCCAATGTGCAGCAAGCCACCCTGGCCGCCGTGGCGCCGGGTATTGCCGAAGCGCTCATCGCCACCGCCATCGGCCTGTTCGCCGCCATTCCGGCCGTGGTCGCGTACAACCGCTTCACGCACGATATCGACCGCCTGGCCACCCGTTTCGAGAGCTTCGTCGAAGAATTCTCGAACATCTTGCAGCGCCAGTCGCGCTAGGCGGAGACGGCAATGGCTTTTTCCTCCAGCAGCTTGCGCGGCGGTCGCGGACGCAAGTTCAAGTCCGAAATCAACGTCGTGCCTTACATCGACGTGATGCTGGTGCTGCTGATTATTTTCATGGTGGTACCGCCGGCCAACAGCCCGAGCGTGATCAACCTGCCGAGCGCGCAAAAGTCGGCGCTGCCGCCGGACGACTATATCCAGATCATCATCAAGCCGAATGCCAGCCTGTCGATCGGCATCAACGGCAAGAACGCGCGCAAGCCCGAAGACATGCAGAGCCGCACCGCCCTGCTGCGCCGCCTGCGCGTGATCCATGCCGACCATCCCGAATACCCGGTACTGATCGCGGGCGACCGCGAAAGTAAATACGACGACGTGATCCAGCTGATTTCGGAAGCGAAAAAGATGGGGATTTCACGGGTCGGGCTGGCCACCAAGTGATGCCATGGCCACGATGAATCCAGCCGCCGCAGGAGGCGTTCCCTACCGGGTGCCGCCCGAGCCGAAGCGCCTGCCCTCCTTCATTCTGGCGGGGCTGATGCATGCAGGCTTGCTTTTTTTCCTATGGGCGGGCGTTAACTGGCAGAATACGGAGCCGGTTTCAGTTGAAGCGGAAATGTGGGACATGAAAGTGCAGTCCGCGGCTGCGCCGCCGGAACCGCAGCCTGAACCGGTGCGCGAGCCGGAGCCGGAGCCGATTCCGCGCGTGGCCCTGCCGCCCGTGGAAGAGCCGGTGGCGGCCAAGCCGCCCGATATTGCGCTCGACCGCATCAAGGAACAGAAGCTCAGGGACAAGAAGCTGGCCGAAGAAAAGATAGAAAAAGAAAAAGAGCTGAAGAAGGAAAAGAAACTGCTGGAAGAGTTGCGCCAGAAAGAACTGGCCGACAAGAAAGCGCAGGAAAAAGCCGACAAGCTGGCCAAGGCGGCCAAGGAAGCGGCCGAGGAAAAAACGCTGCAAAAGCTGCGCGATGCGGAAATGAAGCGTATTACTGGCGCGGCGGGGACCAGCGGCACGGCGGAAAAATCGACGGCGCCGCGCAGCGATCCGGGGTATGTGGCTGCAATCACGGCCAAGATACTCAGCTCGTCGAAGTATATTGGTGAACGCCCGGAAAGCAATCCTCGGGTTGTCTTTCAAATCGACCAGCTGCCTACCGGTGAAATCATGTCGGTCAAGCTGGTCAAGAGTAGCGGGCTCGATGCCTTTGACGATGCAGTGGAACGCGGCATACGCGATTCGTCGCCGCTTCCGAAAAAAAAGGATGGTACGGTTGTGCGCTCGATTGAATTGGGTTTCACAATGAAAGAAGTAAAGTGATACCTCACGCACTTACCAAACAGGATAGATTTCTATGAGTAAATTACATTCTTTGATTCTCAGTGTGAGCCTGATTGCTGGCACCAGCGCACAGGCCCAGCTGAAAATTGAAATCGCCGGCATCAGCGCCAACCAGATTCCGATCGCGGTGGCCATGTTTGCCGATGAAGGCGTGGCGCCTGCCGACGTGTCGGACATCATCCGCGCCGACCTGGAACGCAGCGGCATCTTCAAGGTCATCGACGGCGTGGCGGTACTGTCTGAAACAGCCATCATCGATCACGCCCAGTGGAAATCCCGAGGCGCCGATGCGCTGGTGGTGGGCAGTGTCAAGAAGCTGGCCGACGGCCGCATCGAAGTGCGCTACAAATTGCATGACACTGTCAGGAGCACCCAGCTGTCGGCCCTGACCCTGTCCAAGGATGCGCGCTTCACCCGTGTGGTGGCGCACAAGATCGCCGACGATATCTACGAAAAAATGACCGGCACCCGTGGCGCCTTCGCCACCCGCGTTGCCTACGTCAATGAAAACCGCGGCGAACGCGACTACCGCCTGGAAATCGCCGACGCCGACGGCGAATCGGTGCAGGTGGCGGTGCGCTCGAAAGAGCCGATCATTTCGCCTTCCTGGTCGCCGGATGGTGGCAAGGTGGCCTATGTGTCCTTCGAACAGCGCAAGCCGGTGATTTACGTGCAGGACCTGGTGACCGGCGGACGCAAGATCATCGTCAACGAAAAAGGCAGCAATTCGGCCCCGTCGTGGGCGCCGGACGGCAGCAAGCTGACCGTGGCCCTGTCGAAAGACGGCAATACCCAGGTGTATGGCGTGAATGCGGACGGCAGCGGCCTGCGCCGCCTGTCGAACAGCAGCGGTATTGACACCGAACCCCAGTATTCGGCAGATGGCGAGACCATTTACTTCACGAGCGACCGCAGCGGCGGCCCCCAGATTTATAAAATGAGCGCCAGCGGCGGCAATGCTACCCGCGTTACCTTCAATGGCAGTTACAATATCAGCCCCCGCGTATCGTCGGACGGCAAAACCCTGGCCTGGATTTCCCAGCGCGATGGTGGCTACTCTCTTTACGCGATGGACCTGGCCAGTGGCCAGGAGTTGCGCCTGGCCGAACAGGCCACAGAACCGAGTTTTTCGCCCAACGGCAAATACATCATGTACGCCACTAAAACCGGCGGACGTACGTCACTGGCCGTGGTGTCGGTCGATGGACGAGTCAAGCAGCGCTTAACCACCAAAGCAGGAAACATACGGGAGCCCAATTGGGGCCCCTTTATGAACTAAAAAGAAGTACCTTCAACCATGTCCAGGAGAAAAAAAGATGCGTAATTTCAAAAGTTTAGCCTTCATTGTCACGAGCGCCGCCCTGCTCAGCGCTTGCAGCACCCCAATGAAAACGGAAGTCGCGCCAGTTGAAACGCGCACCACCGAAGTACCAAAAGGCGCGCCAGCAGAACCGCGTGAAGTTGCTACCGTGACCGCACCAGCTGTCGATCCGCTCAACGATCCAAAAGGTGTACTGGCCAAGCGCAGCGTCTACTTCGACTATGACAGCTATGTCGTGCGCGACGATGGCAAATCGGTCGTGGAAAGCCACTCCGGCTACCTGAACAAGAACAAGGGCCGTAAAGTCCTGATCCAGGGTAACACCGACGAACGCGGCGGCACCGAGTACAACCTGGCCCTGGGCCAGAAGCGCGCAGAAGCCGTGCGCAAGTCGATGGCAGCCCTGGGCGTGCCGGAGAGCCAGATGGAAGCCGTGTCCCTGGGCGAAGAAAAGCCGAAGGCCATCGGTAGCGGCGAAGCAGCATGGGCAGAAAACCGCCGCGCCGACATCGTCTATTGATATCTCGCCGTGCAGGCGATTTGACAACGGGGAGCATTGCAGTGCAGACTGCAATTCTCCCCGTTTCTACATCAGCAACAGGTTTTTGAAAGAATTCGCAAAAATGATCCCATTCTCCAAGTCCCGCCTTGCCGCCGCCTGTTTCACCCTCGCCGCCTGGATGCCCATGCAAGCCCACGCCGGCCTGCTCGACGACGAAGAAGCGCGCAAGGCCATTGTCGAACTGCGCGCCAAGGTCGAGGCCATGGCCAAGGAAATGAACGCCCGTATCGACAGCAAGGCCGACAAGAGCGCCGCCCTGAACATGGTCAGCCAGCAGGAACAGATGATGGCTGAAATCGCCAAGCTGCGGGGCCAGGTGGAAATACTGAGCAACGAGATCGTCACCGCCCAAAAACGCCAGAAAGATTTTTACGCCGACCTCGATGCGCGCATGAAGAAGGTGGAGCCGCGCCAGGTGACCGTGGACGGCAAGGAAGCGGCCGTCACGCCGGCCGAGCAGCGCGCCTATGACACCGCCATGTCCTACTTCAAGGAACGCGACTACAAGGGCGCCAGCGCCAACCTGGGCGAATTCCTGAAGGCCTTCCCGGATTCGGCCTTCGCGCCGGTCGCGCAATACTGGCTCGGCAACGCCTGGTACGCGCTGGGCGACTGCAAGCGAGCCATCACCGCGCAGGAGATCGTGGTCATGAATTACCGCGACAGCACCAAGGCCCCGGATGCGATGCTCAACATCGCCACCTGCCAGGCCCTGCTCAAGGACAAGGTCAAGGCCAAGAAGACCCTGACCGACCTGATCACGGTTTATCCCGACTCGGCCGCGGCCGCCACCGCCAAGGAGCAACTGGCGGCGCTGAAGTAATCAAGGACTGAAAATATATGGCCTGGGGCATTTGACAGGATCGGCCCCAGCCCCTATAATCTTGCTTCTTTCGGGGGTCGTTAGCTCAGCTGGTAGAGCAGCGGACTTTTAATCCGTTGGTCGCAGGTTCGAATCCCGCACGGCCTACCACGAATTCGCAGTATCAGATCAGGCTTACCCGTTCCGGCGCGTAAGCCTTTTTTGCGTCCTCATTTGAAGCAGTTTCCCAAATGGGGAATAGATGGCGATATGAAAAAAGGCGGCATCAGGATCGAATGCCGCCTTTTACCTTCCAGGCCTGAGCTTCAGTCCCTGCGTATCAGCAAGTCAGATTAGGACCGGTGGGTATCCCCAGGTTCTGGGTGTAGGTCGTGTAGTAATTCACCCGGGTCTGCATCTGGGCCGGCCCCTGATACGCAGTGCCGCCTACGCATTCGCGATTGCCGTTAATGGCATTGATGGTCTGTCCGAAACCGTATCCGCCGACCATCGAATCATGCGCCGACCTCCCGGCGCGGCCAGGTTGGGTCATCCAGTACCAGATCGCACTTCTCCAGGCGATGGTGGCGTTGGTGGCCAACAATTCCGGATTGTTCACCAGTTGCTCGCCCAGGCCCATGGCGTTGCCCAGACTGCGGTAGTTTGAGGTCCAGCTGATTTGAATCGGGCCGCGACCGAAGTATTGGTCGACCACGTTAGTGCTCTTGCAGGTGACTTGTACCCAGTTCACATCGCAGTACAAGGGCCAGTTGGCGGTGTTGTATTCCCTGACTGCCTTCAGGCTGTCCGACTCGTGCTGCAGGTTGGCGAAGAAGGCGGCCACTTCCTGCTTGTTCACGGTAGCGTTGTTCGACTTGGCAAAGCCTGGATAGTAAGCTGCTGCAGCGACGAAGTCGGCGTATTGGTAGAACGAACTGCGGCTCGGGAACCATGCTTCGAACTGAGTTTTAGACAGGCCGGCAAAACTACCTCCCGGGTCGGGAGTAGGCGTCGGTGTTGGCGTCGTGCTGCCACAAGTAGTTGGCTGCCAATACCAGGTGCTAATGGTCGGATCAGTACCGTCGGAGCCGTTGGTGCCGCTATTGACGACCTTGTAGAAATTGCCGTTAGCCGGGAATCTCACCACGGTGCCCAAGCTGTAGTTCACTCCTGCGGTCCAGGTCTGGAATGAACAGGTCGGGGTCGGCGTCGGCGTCGGGGTCGGCGTCGGCGTAGTGCCGCCGCAAACAGAAACGCTGGTCCACGGCTTGCCACTGCCAGCAGGACCATTATTCGTCGATGGATTGTTGCCTTGCGTCCAATACGCGGCCTTGTAATTAACGCCGTTGTAGCTCACCGTCGCGCCGCCATTGTAGGCGGTGGTGGGCGACCAGGCGACATAACATACCGTTGTAGTAGCGAGCAATGCAGTTGTTCCCGCTGGCGCGGGCGTGTCGCCACCGCCGCAGGCCAGGAGCGAGCTGCCCACCAGTCCTGCGATAAGACTGTTCATTAAAGTTCGGTTCAAAGCTGTCTTCATATTCTAGGTGTTGGTATATCAAAGACGAGCGGACGGCAGGCCAATCCAGGTACCGGTGCTCCAGGCGTGGCGGTCACCGCGCTATCACGCGGTCTCCAAAAACAATTGAGTGGCGCTACGAGGATGCAAGTCTAAAAATGGCCAGTCAAGTGGTTTTGAAAAGTCGTTGAGCTGAGCATACCAATAGCCTTTTCAAGCACTTTTCCGGGGCGAGTGGCCCTGTAGGGATGCGCTTGGGCAGACCATACCAATTTAATGCCTTTGTGCACTGGTATGGCAGGGCAACTCAGGGGGGACAGCTGACCTGCGCCGGCAGGGTGCGCAATGGAGCCAAACTGGACACATCTCAGCTCAGCATTTGACGGTCTTGCGCTTCTTGCCCAGGCTGCCGCGCTGGCGCACCTTGTCGATGTAGGCCGGCGCCGAAGGCACTTTGCAGGACGTGTCGCCCATGTCGACGGTGACGTTGCCGATCGCCTTGCCTACTTGCTCGGCCAGCGCGGTCAGCGGCGCCACATGGCAGCCCACGGCAATCACGAAATTGTTCATGACGTAGCGCACATTGTTCTGCTGCTGGTGGATGGTTTCCTGCACGCGCAGCAGCAAGCGCTGGATTTCTTCCAGGTCCAGCTTGCTGTCCTCGGTGATCGCCACCAGGCCGCACAGGGTGGCCCAGCCAGCGGTGCCGATCATTTCATCGTTCGCGTCGATCCACTCCAGCGCCAGTTCACGTCCGTGCACGCTTTCGCAGGCCACCCAGGCCACCGTGTACTGGCAGGTGGCCTGGCTGGTGGCCGTATCGAGCCAGTGCTGCAGGTCGGCACGGCTCATGGCGCGGTCATCTGCGATCAGGCCGGCCAGGTAGCGGGCATCGTAGATGCCGCTGTCGTAGAGGTCCAGCGCCAGCTGGTAATCCTTCTTGATTTTCTTCTGGAAGACTTTCAGATCCTCGATCTTGACGCCCAGCAGCGGCTCCGGCACGCCATGCTTGAACATGACGTTCTTGTAGGAGTCGCGGCCCAGCGGCTTCAATTGTTCGATGATCTCGTCGGCGGTCATGCGGCTCTCCCGGTTGGCGTGTTGCTCGATTTGACCCGAGCCGGAAGGCCAGGTCAAGTGCTAGTCGGGTTCACGGCCGGGAAAAACTCCATCTTCCAGTTCGTTTCCCATTTCGCTCCGCCGTCGCTGGAGAACGCTTGTTCCCAGCGCGGGTTTTCGCCAGCAATGGCGGTCCAGGTAAAACGGACGCGTATCGCTTGTCCATCCAGGACGTCATCGGCAAAAAACAAGCCGGTTTGATTCTCGAAACTCCCGACAACGGGCGTATCGAGCTGCGTGGGATTGCGGCCATCGAGCCACCAGATGGACCAGGTCCGCGTCCTGGCGCAATAGGAACGCATGGCGGCCGCCCGGAAACTGTCGCCCGGGAAGTGCAGCAGATTGTCCTCCAGGTTGCCGAAGCCGCCAAGTATCCTGACGGTCGATGACTGCCCTTCGAAGCTGGTCCACTCGTCGCAATTGGCGAGGCGGGAATTCAAGCGCTCGTGTTTGACGAGCCAGTCACCAATGATGAAATCAAAGTCGGAAGGCGCGGAAATGTCTGGGGGCAGTGGCATGGTCTCGATCTGCAGATGTGTGGGAAGTGACAACAGCATGGCAGCAAATCAGGACGATCTGCGCCCTGTATCGCGCAGACGACCGGGCCGGGCTTAATCGGGAATCTCTGGCTCGACAAGTTTCGCCAGCTGTTCCAGCGATTCCTGCCAGCCCAGGTAGCACATCTCGACCGGAATGACTTCCGGCACGCCTTCCTGCACGATGCTCAGTTCAGTGCCACACAAGACCGGGGTCAGGGTGACCGTCGTGGCCATGGTGCCGGGCAGGTTCGGATCGTCGAATTTGTCCGCATAGCGAATGCGTTCGTTCTGGACCAGTTCGAGGAATTCGCCGCTGAAGCCATGGCTGTTCCCGGTCGAGAAATTGGTGAAAGACATACTGTAGGTGCCGCCGACCCTGGCATCCAGATGATGCACCTTGCCGGTGAAGCCGTGGGGCGGAAGCCACCTGGCCTTGGCGTCGGCGTCCAGGAAGGCGCGATAGATGCGTTCGGGATTGGTGCGAAGTACGCGGTGCAGCCGGATGGTGCCAGTAGCCATGCCATATCTCCTTTGACGTAAGATGGGTGTCAATCCAATGTCATTCATTAAATCCCAGAACCGCGCCCATGCCAAATGAATTCATGCTTGCCACCCAGGTTGCGCTGCCCGCGCAGTCCGACATCAGCCGCCGCTATCCGTCGGTGAATCTGGCGGATGCATTCGCCATTGCGCTGCCTCCGGGCGCATCCGGCGACCCGGACCTGCTGGCCCGGTTCATCTTCTCGCAACAGCCATCCTGGATAGGCGCACTGATGCGCGTGCGCGATACGATCGTGTCCTGCTTCGGCCTGAAGACCGGCAAGCACCTGGCCGCGCTGGGCGCCGAGGCAAAGGCCGGGCGGGTCGGCATCTTCAAGGTCTACAGCGTCAACGACACCGAGATCGTCATGGGCGAGGATGACAAGCATCTCGATTTCAGGGTGTCGCTCCTGTGCAGTAACGGGCCCGCGCCCGACAGCGCCCGGCAACTGCCCCTCTCGACCGTTGTTCATTGCCACAACCTGCTCGGCCGAACCTACCTCCTGGTCATTGCCCCTTTCCACCGCATGGTCGTCAAAGCCAGCTTGCGCCGTGCAGCCCTTATCGGTTGGCCTGCATCATCATGACGGTCCATGCCATCGCTCAATCGGGATTGAGCAGTGCCTCTTTTTGCTCGCCACCGGGCGGATGCAAGATGAAGCGCGGCACCCATATCGCCAGTTGCGAATGCGGCAGAAGGTATTTGCGTACGCCGCCGGATTGACTGCGCCTTGCCGCGCCGCCCACACCGGCCAGGGTGCCGATGCGGAAGTCGCTGATGACGTTGGCAAACAGGATGGCCGACGAATAAGTCGACGGGCCGATCACGACAGTGAGCTTGCCCTTGAAGCGCAGCGGATGGTCCGCTGGCGGCGAGCGCCAGGTATCGATGGCGCCGCTGATGACCTGCCCGGCGCTTTCACCGCGCTCCGCATTCGCTTCGATCACTTTCTTGGTGTAGCTTGACGCGGTGCGATACGACCCGCCGGCGAGGTAGGGCATCAGGCCGTCGATCCACATGTCGTCGTCGCCGCCGGCATTGGCGCTGATATCGATCGCCAGCGTGGCAATGCCCTCCTTCCGGATGCGGCTGAAAGCTTCCCGGGTGAAGGCCAGGAAACGTTCCTGATGCGCGCCGTCGAAGGAACCGACCGTGAGCACGGCGGCGCTTCCCGGCAGGATCTCGAGCCGGAACAGGCCGGCGATGTCGGCTTCGTCGCGCAGCAAGGCAGGCGTGCTGGTACTGCCCGGCGCATCGACGGTCCACTGCTGCGCGCCCCGCTGCAGGACCAGGCGATAACGCGCTGCGGCGCCATACAGCTTCCAGTGAAACAGCCACCAGCGCTGCGCCAGCAAGCGGGTCCGGAATGCCGGCGTATCGCCATGCGTCCGTGCCAGCATGGCTGCCGTGGCTAAGCCGATGTCCATGCCATTGATGGACACGATGCGCGCGCCCGCGCGCCGATCCGGGGCGCCGCCCAGAGCCGACCTAATGGTGACTGCCCCATCTGCCCCGACATCGACTTCGTAAGGAAACAAGCTTGCGCCGGATGCCAGGTGCGCTGCGCTGTCCGCGCGCCAGTCGGGATAGCCGACAAACAGGTGCGCATCGGCGAAGACCGGGTTGAGCCGGGCAAGGTGGCGCCAGGCCTCGTCGCGCGTCATGTCGGGCGCCAGGCCCTGCCCTGCGCTGTCCAGGGCCAGGTTCAGGGCTTGGGCGCTGGTGGAGAAGCGCAGGTCCGGGTGGGTGCGCGCCAGGGTGTCGCGCAGGAAGGCGATATCGGCCTGCAGTTGCTGTGCAGTGATGCGTGGTTCCAGTGCCCTGGCCGCTGGCGAGAGCAAGGTGAATACAAGGAAGACTGCGGCAAATAGCCTGGATTTCATGGTCGGCACGCGTGCTTGCGTAAAATTCATCGTTGAAATACTATATCACTTTTTCAACGAAAGACAATGCCATGCCAAAACCCGCCATCAATCACCGTGCGATCGACGACCCGGAACTGATCGCGGTCCTTGCCTCGCCGCTGCGGCAGGAAATTGTCGATACCTTGGGCGCCATCGGAAGCGACGCCAGTATTGCCGTGCTGGCCCAGGAGCTCGGGCGCCATGCCGACGGGCTGTACTACCACCTGAAGATTCTCTGCAAGGCGGGCCTGGTCACTGAAGTGGATGCAGCCGATGAGGAAGAACGCCGCTACCGGCTTGCCGGTGCATCATCGGATCCGTTGCGGCTGGCCTACAGGACGGACAGCGAAGCGCATGTCAAAGCGCTGCGCAAATTCACGCGCGGCCTGCTGCAAGTGGCGGAAGACGATTTTGGCGCCGCACTGGACATGGACGGTGTTGTCACGGAAGGCGCGCACAGGCAGCTGTGGGCGGCGCGGAACAAGGCCTGGCTGGCCAAGGATGAGCTGGAAGAAGTGAACCGCCTGCTCGAGCGCTTGTGCGAAATCATGAGCCGTCCACGCACGCCCGACAGGGACCAGCTGCTCAGTTGCGTTTTCGTGCTGACGCCGCATGCGGCCTTGCCGAAACGACGGGGAACGACGGTCGTCTAATCAAATCTCGCATTTGACTGTCGTATAATTATCGGACCATGGAGCCCAAGCTGTCACCCACCGAACCTGATTTCGCCACGCCAGAAGAGGCTGAGGCGTACGATCGCTGGTTTCGCGCAAAAGTCCAAGCATCGCTTGACGACAAAAGCCCCGCTACGCCCCACGATGAAGTAATGGAAAAGCTTTTCGAAATGATCGAAGCAAAGCGCCGCGCCGATGCTTCCGATCCTTTGGCGGGCTAAGGCCACCGCAGACCTTACAACAATCCTCAAATTTATTGCGGAACGCAGTCCGCAATCGGCCTTCGACTTACACGCCAATATCAAACGTGCCGTTTCACAACTTCCGAAACACCCACATATGTACCGTCGTGGACGCGTGGCTGGGACCCGGGAACTCGTGGTCAACCCGAATTACATTGTTGTGTATCGTATTTCGGCATCGGCAATCGAAATTGTAGCTGTCATGCATTCGCGGCGAGCGTATCCATAAGTAAAAATCTGGGAATTCCCGGAATCGTGCGATATCGTGATCGAATCGCGCATTCTCGTGCTGGAATCGGGCGATTTCGTCATGCTTTCGCGTGATTTCGTAGCGCTTTCGGGCACTTCCGTGCGCTATCGTGCGTTTTCGCGTTTTCAGGAAAATGACTACCCCGACCTCCCCCAAGCCGCATTGCACATCCTAAATTAGCGTCGGGGAATTCTTGCGTGACGGCACAGGGCACTGTGCTTTCACGTACCTTGAAGCTGGGCCCGCGCCCTGGCGAAGGCCGCGTACTCATCCTTCGTCAAGGAGAACCGCTCCAGCACCTGCAAGGCGCTGCCGCGAATATCCCGGCTTTCTTGTGCGTTGCTGACCAGTCCCATCAAGGCATCCTTGACCGCGTCTGTACGAATGCCGGTCTGGGCAATCGCGAAGATGGCGGCCTGGCGCACTTCAGCCGCCGGATCGTGCAAGGCTTGCGACATCCGGTCCGCGCCCTCGCCTTTCTTGTCCCATTGACCGAGCTGCGTGATGCTCTGGCTGCGCACGGCAGGGTCGGCGTGCTGCGACAGCAGCTTGAGCTGCGCCACCATCTGCGCCGCTTCTTCCGGCTCGGCAGCGGCCGACTGCAGCGTGGCCAGTGCCTGCACCAGCACCTCGGGCGACTGTTCGGTGGACAGGGTGCGCTTGACCAGCGCGCGCGTTTCAGGCGCGTCGGGGGCCACGCTTTGCAGCAGTTCGAAACCGTATTTGCGCTCGGCCAGGTTCATGCTGCCAGCCAGGCGCGTGGAAAAGGCAATCACTTCCGGCTTTTGCACGGTCGACAGGATGCCTTTTAGCAGCTCCAGCACCTGCGGCGTTTGCGCGCCGTTGTAGCGCTGAAGCAGGTTACGCAACGCCACCGGGTCGGTTTGCGCCAGCTTGCGCAGCCTGTCCTCGGCGTCGTGGCCTTGTGGCGAGAGCGCCCTGTTCCATAGTTCATCGACGCCGGCGCTGGGGGGCAGCGGCGCAAGGGGAGCGGCGGCAACGGGACCCGCCTGGGTCCAGGCGCCGCCGAACTGGGCGGCTGGCGCCGGCGCCGCGCTGGCCGCCACCGGCGCGGCAGTGTCGGGCGGCGCCGGCTTGGCGTACCAGGCCAGAGCGAAGCCGAGCGCGAAGCTCGCGCCCAGTCCCAGCCACCAGCGTTTCATCGACGTTTTTTCCACGCGTCCCCTGCCTGCTTAGTTCATCAATAGATCGGCCTGGCGGCTGGTCGTGTACGTCACGAGTCCGAAGTGGCCGAGTGCATAATCATAGCTGGCATTTTGCGAATCGATATTACTCGTGTGCCATCCATACACATAGCAGCTGCCGATACAAACGAGCTCGTCGATCCAGCTCTTGATCGAATACATCTTGGTGCCATAGCGCTTGCTGCGCACCGACTGGATCAAGGGACTGTCGATCGACAAGCCATTCGCGCCGCAGGTGGCGCTGGCCACATTGAAGGGATAGACGCCGCAGGAATTCAAGCCGTGCTGCGCACCTGCCACGCCGACGAAGGAATTCACCTTGCCGGAATAACCCAGTTCATTGATCGCTTTCATGGCCAGGGTCACGCCCATGGAATGGCCGATCACGTCGATCTTGCCGGTGCAGGAACTGGCAAAGGCCGCCTGCAGGGAACTCTTGACCACATTGGTATTGGTGGCGCTGTGGTCATTGCTGCCGGCATTCGTTTTCGATCCCCAGTTGGGCAAATAGAGTTGCTCCGTGACGTAGCCGCGGCCCTTGAGGGTGCTGACGGTGTTGTTCCAGTGGGAAGGCGAACCGGTATTGCCATGAACGAGGACAATATTGTCGAGGCAAGCGGCCTGGCTTGCGCCGCCGGCCATGGCAAGGATGGCGGCCGCGAGCAGGCGGTTAACAGAAAACCTGGTGTAAAACATGGTGTCTCCTCCGTGTTTGAATGGTTGTGGCGGACGTTTGATATTTTTTATTGACGTCCGAACCCACTCTAGGAGGAAGCGTTGCCTTGAGCCACTCTCTGTTCAGGGAGTAATGCCAATTCCCTTCCTTTGGCCACGGCATGGGCGCGGCTGCGCACTTCCAGTTTCAGGAAAATCTGGTCGATGTGGTATTTCACGTTCAATTCGGTCAGACCGAGGATCTTCGCGATTTCCCAGTTGGTCTTGCCTTCATTGAGCCAATGCAATATCTCGCGCTGGCGTTCGCTCAGCGCCTTCTTGCTCTTGCCCAAGGCGCCGTGATATTCGCCCACCGTCGCCAATACGCGCGCCAGGGCGAAATGCAGGTGCGGCGTCATCAGCTTCATCAGGAAGGCGTGATGGGCGCCGATGTCGCCGGGAATGCGGGAGAAAATAAAGAAGCTGGAAAAGACCCCGCCGACGTCGAGCACGCCATGGGCCAGGGTGTTGCGCAAATCGTGCTTGTTGAACAGCCGCACCCATTCAGGCGGATAGGCATGGTCGTCGCGCCCGCTTTGAAACAGCTGGGGTTCCTGGGTTTCGCGCCAGCGCTTCATCAAGGGGCTGTCGAGACGGCCGTCGTCGTCGCGCAGGGGCTCGAAGTAGTCGAGCGGGTAATTCGAATTGAGGATCTTGCGAATGTGGTTGCCCTGGCGGCTGATGCCGCCTATCCCGCACAACATCATTTCGTGCGGAATCACGGCGCGAAACGATCCCTGCATGACATTCTTGAATTCGTCGGCAGTCTGCACTTCCGTGCAATCGACCAGGACGCGCATGATGCGCTGGTCAAGATCGCCCTGCGACAGCGGAGCGTCGAGCATCGTCCCCTCCCTTGTTCTTGTTGCCCCATGGTATATGCAAAAATTCAATTTGTGCAATCGGAAATGGTTTGCTGCAAGGAAAGCAACTCGCTGCCACGACGGCCTGCCTGGGCGCATTTTCTTTCCCGGATGCTATAGAATGCCCCGACCACTTGCCGGGGCCATTCATGATCTTCAATCCTTTGCTCACTCTCAATCTCGCCATCGCGCTCGCGCTGTGCTACCTGCTGTACCGGATGCAGGCGGCAGAGCTGTCGTTCACGAAGCGCATATTTACAGCGCTCGGCCTGGGCGTGCTGCTTGGCGCCGCCTTCCAGTTCGCGTATGGCGCGTCCGCGCCCGTCATCGCCGATACCATCGCCTGGCTCGACATCATCGGCACCGGCTACGTCAAGCTGCTGCAGATGATCATCATTCCCCTGATCATGGTGGCCATCGTGTCGGCCATCCTCAAGCTCAAGGACGCTTCGGCGCTGGGCAAGATCAGCGCGCTGACCATCGGCCTGCTGATGCTGACCACCATGGTCGCGGCCGGCATCGGCATCCTGATGGCCAAGCTGTACGGCCTGTCGGCCGTGGGACTGACGTCCAGCGCGGCCGAAGTGGCGCGCGGCGAATACCTGCAAGGCAACCTGGCCGCGGCGAAAGCGATCTCGCTGCCGGGCATGATCATCAGCTTCATCCCCGCCAATCCCTTCCTCGACATGACCGGGGCGCGCAAGACATCGACCATCGCCATCGTGGTGTTTTCGATTTTCGTGGGCATCTCGGCGACCGGCATTGCCGCCAAGCAGCCGGACATGTTTGCCTCGTTCAGCCACTTCGTCAAGGTGGCCCATGCGATCGTGATGCGGATGGTGTCGCTGGTGCTGCGCCTGACGCCGTTCGGCGTGTTCGCCCTGATGACCCAGGTGGTGGCAGGCTCGAGCGTCGACGCCATCATGAAGCTGGCCACCTTCGTGCTCGCTTCGTACAGCGCACTGCTATTGATGTTCTGCGTGCACCTGCTGCTGGTGACCGGCGCCGGGCTCAATGCCTTGCGCTACGTGAAAAAGATCGCGCCGGTGCTGCTGTTCGCCTTCACCTCGCGCACCAGCGCCGGGTCCATTCCGATGTCGGTGCAAACCCAGACCACGCGCCTGGGCACGCCGGAAGGCATCGCCAATTTCGCCGCATCGTTCGGCTCGGTGATGGGCCAGAACGGCTGCGCCGGCATCTACCCGGCCATGCTCGCCGTCATGATCGCGCCCACCGTCGGGATCGATCCGATGACGGCCTCTTTCCTGCTGCCGCTGCTGCTCATCGTCACGGTCGGCTCGATCGGCATCGCCGGCGTGGGCGGCGGCGCCACCTTCGCGGCCCTGATCGTGCTCTCCGCCATGGACTTGCCGGTGGCGCTGGCGGGCCTGCTGATCTCGATCGAACCGCTGATCGACATGGGCCGCACCGCGCTCAATGTCAGCGGCTCGATCACGGCAGGTACCGTCACCAGCCGCCTGCTGGGCCAGACCGACATGCAAGTTTTCAATAGCGATACCGTGGTCGAGCTGGACAGCGAAGCGCCAGGGCATTCTGTTTGATCTTGCTCAATTTGCGCGCTCCTGGTGCCGCCATGACGGCCAAAACGCAAAATAGACCGAACCGCACAGGAAGTTGCCAGTCTAAATTTGCACAGTCGTATTCGTGCGGCATCTTGTGACGTGAATAGGAGCGAACAATGAAAGCATTTTCCCAAGCACCAAAAGTATTGCTGGCGGCGGCCCTGCTGGCGTCCATGCTGGGCGCATGCAAGCGCAGTGACACCACCACGCCCGCCAGCCCGGGCGACACCACCACCACAACCACCACCACGCCGGGCACCACGGCGGGCACCAGCGGCACCAGCGGCACAACGGGCAGCACCGGCACCGGCACCACGCCAGACACCACTACCACCACCACCACCACCACCACCACCACCACCACGCCACCGGCGCCGGACGGCACCACGCCGCCCGCCACCACCACGACCACCACCCCGAACGTCACCACGCCAGCGCCTCCCCCACAGGACGACAAGCGTTAAGTCTTCACCGGCATCCCCCAAACGAAAAAGCCCGCGATGCATTGCGGGCTTTTCTGTTTTGCCACCTTGGATCAGTGCTTGTTGAGCACCACGCGGGTCGGCACCACCGGCTTGGCTGCTGACGCCGGCAAGCGGCCGCTGACCCGGCGCCATACCCAGCGCAACAGGCGGAAGATGAAACGGATAAAGACCAGGAACAGCAGTGCTTCCAGCAAGGTCTGGAAGAAGGCCACAAAGCCGCCGCCCCAGCCTTCCGAACGGCGATGGAACTTGGCCACCATGCTGTCGGCCTTGATCTCGATACTGTCGTAGAAGGTCGGCACGACCAGCAGGGTCAGGATGGTCGAGGTGATGGTGCCGCCGATAATCGCGATCGCCAGCGGACGGTAGAATTCGCCGCCTTCGCCCAGGCCCAGCGCCACCGGCAGCATGCCGGCGATCAGCGCGAAGGTGGTCATCAGGATAGGACGCAGGCGCATGCGGCCCGCTTCCATCAGCGCATCTTCGCGGTTGAAGCCCTCGGCCTCGCGCCTGCGCGCCGCGTCGAGCAGCAGGATGGCGTTCTTCGCTACCAGGCCCATCAGCATGATGATGCCGATCATGCTCATCAGGTTGAGCGTGTTCTTGGTGACGATCAGCGCCAGGACCACGCCGATCAGCGACAGCGGCAGCGAAATCATGACCGCCAGCGGGGCCGTGAACGAGCCGAACTGGATCACCAGGATCAAATACATCAAGCCGATGCCCGAGAGCAGCGCGATGATCATCGCGGTGAACAACTCGGCCTGGTCCTGGCCCTGGCCGCCCAGCTCCAGGCCGTAGCCTGGCGGGAAGTCGAAACTCTTGGCCAGCTTCATGGCGTCGGCCGTGACTTCGCCGTTGGAACGGCCCTGGGCATTGGCCGATACCGCGATCGAGCGCTTGCCATTCTTGTGCTCGATGCCGGACGGGCCCTTGCCCATGGAAATCGTGGCGATCTGGTCGAGCGGCACCATTTCGCTGGTGCCGGAGATGGTGATCGGCAAGCGTTCGATGTTTTCGGCGCTGACCCGGTCTTCCGGGTGCAGGCGCACGGCCACGTCGCGCGATTCGCCGGTCGGGTCGACCCAGTCGCCCACTTCGACGCCGGCAAAGGCCACCCGCAGCGCCTGCGCCGCGTCGCCGACGGAAATGCCCATCGAATTGGCCAGGCCGCGGTTCAGTTCGATCTTCAGCTCGTTTTTCGGATCCTGCTCGGACAGGCCGACATCGACCGCGCCCGGCACGTCACGCAGCTTGTCCATGAAGTTGTTGGCGATTTCGAGCAGCTTGCGCGAATCGGGACCGGTAAATTCGATCTGGATCGGCTTGCGCGCGCCCTGGTTCAGGTCGTCCAGCACCACGTATTCGGCGCCCACCAGCGGCCGGATTTTTTCGCGCAATTCCACCGCGATTTCCTTGGCGCTGCGTTTGCGGGTGTTGCGCTTGCCGATGTCGACCCGGATACGGCCGCCGTTGGCATCGATGCGGCTGTTCGTTTCCTTGGTTTCGGCGATCGTGCGCGCGACGGCGGCGGCGGTCTCCATTTTCAGGCGCGCATATTCCACGCTCGACGAAGCCGGGGTGCGCACGGTGATGACCACCATGCCCGAATCGGATTTCGGCAGGAAGTCGGAACCGCCGACCGTGCCTTGCAGGACGATCGCGCCGGCGAAGGCGACGAAGGCCAGGATGCCCATCCAGATGCGGTGATGCAGGGCCCAGGCAATCACGTTGCCGTAGCGGTCGGCCTGGTGGTCGAACCAGACATTGAAGCGTTCGAGCACCTTCGACAAGCCTTTTTTCGGCACCAGGTGGTGACCGACCGGGTCGCCCCAGTAAGCCGACAGCATCGGGTCGAGCGTGAAGGAAATGACCAGGCTGACCAGCACCGAGCAGGTCACGGTCAGCGCGAAGGGACGGAACCATTCGCCGGAAATGCCGGGCATGAAGGCCACCGGGATGAACACGGCAATGATGGAGAAGGTCGTGGCGGCAACGGCCATGCCGATCTCGGCCGTGCCTTCCAGCGCGGCGGTGCGGCGGTCGGAACCGCGCTCCATGTGGCGCACGATGTTTTCCCGCACCACGATCGCATCGTCGATCAGCACGCCGATCGCCAGCGACAGGCCGAGCAGGGTCATGAAGTTGAGCGTGAAGCCGCACAGCCAGACCGCGATGAAGGCGGCGATGACCGAAGTGGGCAGCGAGAGCGCGGTGATCAGGGTCGAGCGCCAGGAGTTCAGGAAGGCGTACACCACGAAGATGGTCAGCACGGCGCCGAACACGAGCGACTCGATGACGTTGTTCAGGCTGCGCTGCGAACGGTCGCCGCCATCGTCGATGATTTCGAGCTTGGTGCCGGACATCAGTTCTTTTTCGATCAGGGCCACTTCGGCCTTGATTTTCTTGGCCACCGTGACGGTACTGGCTTCCTTGGAACGGCTGACCGAAATACCCACGTTCGGCTTGCCGCTGCGAATCGACAGGCTGTTGATATCGGCAAAGCCATCCTGGATTTCCGCCACCTGGGCCAGGCGCACGACCTGGTCGCCGCGGCGCTTCACCACGATCTGCTGGAATTCGGCAGGCGATTCGATGCGCCCGACCAGGCGGATGCTCTTCTCGTCGAGGTTGCCGCGCACCTTGCCCACCGGGGCATTGGTATTTTGCGCGCGCAAGGCGTTGACCACTTCGCCCACCGACACATTGTATTCGCGCAGCTTGGCAGCGCGCAGCAGCACCGACAGTTCGCGCTTGAGCGCACCGCCCACGTTGACGATGGACACGCCGTCGAGGCCGCGCAGGCGGTCGGCGATCACGTCTTCGGCCATGCGCGAAATTTCCGCGTGGGTCTGGCTGGACGAGGACAGGGCCAGTTGCATCACCGGTTCGGACGCCGGATCGGCGCGCTGCAGGATAGGCTCGCGCATTTCCGTGGGCAGCTTGTAGCGCACCGCGGCAATGGCGTTGCGCACTTCGTCCGAGGCTTCGATCAGGTTCTTGTCGAAACCGAATTCGATGAAGAAGAAGGCGCTGCCCTCGTTCGAACCGGACTCGACCGTCGTCACGCCGGGGATGCTGTTGAAGGATTTCTCGATGCGGTTGACGATTTCGCGCTCGACCGTGTCGGGCGACGCGCCCGGATACGGGATGTTGACGATGATAAAAGGAACTTCGACGTCGGGATTCTGGTTCACGCGCAGCTTGGACAGGGCCAGCAGGCCCATGGCCATCATGGCCAGGATCAGGACGATGGCCGCGATCGGCCGCTTGATGCTGAAGTCGGATAAGAACATGGATTATTTCCCCTGAACAGCAGGCGGCGTTGCCGAGCTGGCGACCTTGGATGCCGCCATCGTGTACTTCTGGCCATCCTTGAAGGCAGAACTCGGGTTGCGCAGCACGATGTCGCCGACGGCCAGGCCGCGCAGCACTTCGTAGTTGCCGGTGCGCGTATCGCGCGCGCCCACCGTCAGCTCGGCCTTGTTCAGGGCATTGCCCTTCAGGCGCCAGGTGTAGGCCTTGTCGCCGGCCTTGACCAGGGCGCCTTCGGGCAGCGTGACGGCGGTGCTGCTTTCGGCTTCGATGCGGCCTTCGCCGTACAGGCCGGAAACGCGCGGCTGGGCCGAGCCCGGGGCGAAGCCGACCAGCACTTCGACCTGGCGCGTGATTTCATTGGCCGACGGATCGACGCGCCTGACGATGCCGCGGAATTCCTGGTTGGCATAGCCATTGATGCGGAAGCTGACCGGCTGGCCCACCTTGACCGCGCTGATGCGGTCGGCCGAGACCCGGCCTTCGAAACGCATGCTCGACGGATCGATGACCTTGACCATTTCCTTGCCGACCGAAGCGGTGTCGCCGGCCGACACCTTGCGGTCGCTGACGATGCCGTCGAAGGGGGCGCGCACCTGGGTGCGGGAAATCTGCTGGCGCGCCAGCGCGGCGCGCGAACGGGAAGCGGCCACTTCGCTGGCGGCATTGTTGCGGCGCACTTCGGCGTCGTCCATGGCCTGGGCCGAGGTCATGCCCGAGGTGCGCAGGGTTTTCATGCGTTCGAGCTGGCGTTCTGCCTGTTCCAGGGCTTGGCCGGCCGCGCGGGCCGACGCTTCGGCCGAATTGAGGCTGTCGCGAATGGCCGTTTCGTCGAGCTTGACCAGCACGTCGCCGCGCCGGACGGGGTCGCCGTTTTCCTTGAGCACCTGCAGCACCACCGCCGACACTTCGGCGCGCAAGTCCGCCTTGCGTTCGGGCTGGATCGAACCGGTCACCACGGGACCGGAGGCGATCGCATTCGTTTGCACGGTCAGCATGTCTTCCGGAGAGATCAGCAGCTGGACCGCCGGCTTGTCGGCCTTGGGATCCTTCTTGTCGGCCGAATCCTTCGCGTCCTTGCTACAGGCGACCAGCGCCGAGGCGACAGCGAGGACAAGCAGTGTTTTGCGCAGCATGTAATTCTCCGGGATGTAAATATGGAATGAAAAAGACTAGCCTGCGAGTATCCGCGAGCCCCCCTGGCTCGTCAATTGACGACACTATGGACGGCCGTTTTCATGGCCTGAACTGCGTTTTTGGGGGAGTGAACTGCATTGGGAGCTACTTGAAACGCGGCAACAAATCCCCGCTTGCCGGGTAAATACTAGCTAAACAGGTGGAAAATGGCAAAGCCCATCGCGATCCCTGTGCAGATTCCGCCACCAATTTCGACCAGGGTGTGTCCCATGCGCTCACGCAGGTGGGTGTGGCCGGCGGCGCCGGCGGCCACGCGATTGATGGCGGCGGCCTGGCGGCCCACGTGCTGGCGCAGGCTGTTGGCGTCGATCATGACGATGAAGGCCAGCGTGACGGCCACGCCGAAGGCGGGATGGCCGATTCCTTCGCGCAGCGCGATCAGGGTGGCCATGCTGGTCACGACCGCGCTATGATTGCTGGGAAAACCGCCATTCCCGACCAGATTGAACGCCCAGGCACGCAGGCGCGCGCTGTTGATCAGGAATTTGATCGGGCCCACTACCAGCCAGGTCAGGACAGGGGTGACGAGATAGCTGATATCCATTGTATTTTTTTCCAGTAGAGTAGATGCTGCGGGGAATTATCGCAGATGCACCCTGCCCCGGCCACCCGCATTGTGGCATTTTGACCAAGCGCACTGACAACCAGGGACGGAACCATGAAACATTTCAGGCTTTCTATCGGAGTGACGATTGTGCTCATGGGCGTTGCCGCCTGGTGGGGCTATACGCGCGGCGGCATCGCCGGCCTGCTGACGGCGCTCTGGATCACCGCCGTGCTGGGCGTGCTGGAAGTATCGCTCTCCTTCGACAATGCGGTCGTCAACGCCTCGGTGCTGCGCCACTGGAACGACTTCTGGCGCAAACTGTTCCTCACTGTCGGTATCCTGATTGCCGTGTTCGGCATGCGCCTGGTCTTCCCCCTGCTCATCGTCTCGGTCGCCACCGGCCTGGGCATGATCGACGTCTGGCACATGGCCATCAACACCCCGGACGAGTATTCGCGCCACCTGACCGAGAACCATGCCGAAGTGGCCTCCTTCGGCGGCGCCTTCCTGCTGCTGGTATTTCTCAATTTCCTGTTCGACGAGGAAAAAGAGTTGCACTGGCTAGGCTGGATCGAGGAAAAATTCGGCAAGTACGGCAGCGAAAGCCTGGCCGTGCTGCTGACCCTGCTCGCCGCCTTTGCCGCCATGTACCTGGTGCCCGAAGCGCGCAAGCTGAGCGTGCTCGCCTCCGGCGTGCTGGGGGTGGTCATCTACGTGGGCGTGAAATGGGTCAGCGGCCTGCTCGAGGAAGAAGAAGCCGATCCCACCATCGGCAAAATGATCTCGCGCGGCAGCATCGGCGGCTTCATGTACCTGGAAGTGCTGGACGCCTCGTTCAGTTTCGACGGCGTCATCGGCGCGTTCGCCATCACCAACGATGTGGTGATCATCATGCTGGGCCTGGCCATCGGCGCCATGTTCGTCCGTTCCATGACGGTCTACCTGGTCGACAAGGGCACGCTGCAGGAATTCGTCTACCTCGAGCACGGCGCCCATTATGCGATCGGCATACTGGCCGTGATCATGTTCGCCAGCGTGAAATACCATATCCCGGAATGGTTCACGGGCCTGTCGGGCGTGGCTTTCATCCTGGTGTCGCTCTGGTCCTCGCACCGCTACAAGCTGGAACAAGCCCCCGCACAGGACTGAATACTGGCAGAATGGCGGCTTTCCACCCCTACATTTGAAATCATGACCATACCCCGGCGCGCTTACGTCCTGTTCCTGTCGCTCATCGGCATCGTCATTGCCGTGTTTGCCATCTACACCTGGTTCACGCTCTCCTGGTCGTATTCGGAAGGCCAGCGCGCGGGCTACCTGCAGAAATTCTCGAAAAAGGGCTGGATCTGCAAGACCTGGGAAGGCGAAATCCTGCTCTCGAGCATGCCGGGCGCCATTCCCGAGCGCTTCAATTTTTCGGTGCGCGACGACGACGTCGCCAACCAGCTGATGGCCGCCACCGGCAAGCGCGTGGTGCTCGACTACGCCCAGCACAAGGGCGTGCCGTCGGACTGCTTCGGCGAAACCGAATACTTCATCGAGAAGGTGTCCGTCACGCCATAGCGCATGGCGCGATCGCGCAAGCTGCTGTCATCAATCCGCAATACCGGTCAGGTCAAGTTGGCTAAGCTCATGCCAAAAAACCATACCTGACCGGAGACACACCCCATGGATCGTCGCAGCTTTTTACGCAGTTCGATGTACTTCACCGTTGTATCTGCTTCCGCGAGCCTGGCCGCATGCGGCGGCAGCGACGATGCGCCCACCGTTCCCACCGGTTCCTTCGCCTTCCCGCTCGGCGTGGCCAGCGGCGACCCGAAGGAAAACAGCGCGGTGTTCTGGACCCGCGTCACCAGCAGCGCCGGCATCGATGCCATTCCCGTGCGCCTGGAAGTATCGACCAGCAGCAATTTCGACGCCATCGTCGCCAGCGCCGACCTGACGGCCGTGCGCCAGTACGACTACACCGTGCGCGTGAAGGTCACCAGCCTGTCGCCCGGCACGCGCTACCACTACCGCTTTGTGAGCGGCCAGGACAAGAGCGCGGCCGGCACCGCCAAGACCGCGCCGGCGGCGGCCAGCAGCCCCGCGCAGATGCGCTTTGCCTGGCTTACCTGCCAGGACTGGAGCGTGAACCACTGGGCCGCGATGGACCTGATCGCCGCCGAAGAACTCGACTTCCTGGTCCACCTGGGCGACTACATTTACGAATCCGTCGGCGCCAATTTCCAGGCCGGCACGGCCGAACCGGCCCATACCCGCATCACCCTGCCCAATGGCGCTACCAGCGCCGGCGAAACCGGTGTCCATGCGACCAGCCTGGAAGATTACCGCCTTCTTTACCGCACCTACCGCAGCGACGCGCGTCTGCAGGAACTGCATCGCAAGTTCCCCATGATCGCGATCTGGGACGACCACGAGTTTTCCGACGACTGCTGGCAGGATCATCAAACCTACAACAACGAGAACAAGCAGGAAACGGGCCGCCGCCGCGCCGCCACCCAGGCCTGGGCCGAGTACATGCCGATCGACTTCGGCGACCTGTCCTTCGACCTGAACAAGCCGGGCCACGAGAACATCCGCATTTACCGCGACTTCCGCTTCGGCACCCTGATGCACCTGGTGATGACGGACCAGCGCCTGTACCGCGACGACCATATCGTGGGCGAGGCCGAACTGGCCACCCTGATCGGGCACCATCCGCTCACCGGCGACGACAAGATCGGCGCCCGTTATTTCGTGCCGCTGCCGATCCTGAAGCAGTTCGAAGGCTTGAACAGCATGGTCCTCAAGCGCGCGCCCAGCATTCTCGGCACCACCCAGACCCAGTGGTGGAAGGACACGCTCAAGGGCGCCACCGCCACCTGGAAAGTGTGGGGCAATGAAGTGACGCTGAACCGCATGTGGATCGACCTGCGCGCGTCGGCGCCGGCGCCGTACAACAACCAGTACGTGGTCAATGCCGACGCCTGGGACGGCTACCCCGCGCACCGCGCCGAGCTGATGGGCTACCTGAAGGCGAACGCCATCAGGAACGTGGTGGCGATCACGGGCGACCTGCACGCTTTCCAGTGCGGCACCATCCGCGACAATCCGGATCCGGCCATCGGCACCCCGGTGGCGGTCGACTTCGTGGCGGCCGGGATCAGCAGCGCATCGTTCTACCAGTACCTCAAGGATGGCGCGGGCAATACGCCGCTGGTGCCGCTGGTGGCCACGCCGCAGACCTTCGACGCGGTCATCCGCGGGCACAATCCGGACTTCGCGTATGCCGACCACGATGCCCAGGGCTTTGCCGTGGCGACCGTGACGGCCACGTCCTTCAGCGTGATGTTCAACAAGGTCAAGCCGCTCAATGCCGACGGCAGCAAGCCGGCCAGCCCGCTGTTGAAGCGCACCCGCATTTCGCTGGCGGCCGGCTCCACCAGCCCGGTGGTCGAAGACAACGTCTAGCCCCCACATCGCCCCCGCCTGCGCGAGGGCGACGTGCTAGCGTCAGCGGTATTTGGCCACGATGGCATTGACCGTGCCATCCCTGAGCATGTGCCCGATGGCGCGGTCGATCTCGTCCACCTTGACCCTGCCCCTGGGCGACACCGCGCACTGGCCCATGTAGGTCGACACCACCAACGGTGGATGCAGGGTCAGGATGGGATCGCCCACCTTCATCCTGTAGTCGAGAAAACTCCTTCCCGTCACGGCGTACTTCACGCGCCCTGCCGCCACCTTGCGCAGGTTCGCTTCCGTGGTCGGGCCATCGGCCCGCACGAAATCCTTGCCCAGTATTTTCTCCAGTTCGGGATGCACATAGCCGAGCACCGTGCCGATCGGCTTGCCCGCCAGTTCGGCCACGTCGTGCGGCGCCGGCACGCTGCGGTCGGTGATCAGGACCTGGACGATGGGAATGAAAGGCTGGGTCCAGTGGAAAGTCCCGTCCAGCCATTCCGGCACGTAGCTGCACAGGACGTCGGCTTCGCCACGTTCCATGGCCAGCACGATGCGCTTGCGCGGCAGCGACATGAACTTGGGCGTGCGCCCCGTGCGCCTGGCCAGTTCAAGGCCGATGTCGCGGTGGATGCCGTCGACCAGGCGGTAGTTCTGGAAACGCGCCATCGGCATTTCGGTGCCGGTATCGACCAGGATGACAAGGTCGCCCGCCTGCACGCACAAGGGAACCAGGAACATCAAGAAAGGTGATGTCGACAATCGCATGGCCCAATACTACCCGCATTTGACTGTCGCCAATAGCAAACGCCGCCGCACTTGCATGCGGCGGCGCCGTACGTATTGACGCTAAAGCTCAGGCCTTGACGGGCGTGGCCGAAGGCTGGGTCAGGCGGCCGATGACTTCATGGGTCATGGACGCCGAGGTGGCGCGCTGTACCGCGTTCGCCGCTTCCGACTGCTCCACGGCGATCGCCATGCGGGTCGCCATCAGGGTGCGGGTATCCATTTCCAGGCGGCCGGCTTCGAGCGCGGCCAGTTCCTTCTTCGCCTGCGCCATCGCCTGCGCCGTGATGGCCGCCTTGCGCTGGGTTTCGCAATGGGCTTGCGCGCTTTCGAGCAGCACGCGCTGGGCGTTGCGCTTGTCGATGGCCGCTTGCGCGGCCGCTTCCTGGCTGGCCTGCAGCTGGCGCGCCAGCTCGGCCTGTTCCTGTTCGGCGTCGGCGCGGATGCGGGCTGCCGCGTAGGCTGTCTGCTCGGCGGCCAGGCGGATCATTGCGCCTTCGTTGGCGCGTTCTTCGGTCGCTGCGCGGTGGCGCTGGGTGGTCAGGCTCTGTTCGAGCAGGGCCAGCGATTCGCGCTCGGCCAGCGCACAGGCGCGTTCGGCGGCCAGCGTCTGTTCAACCACTTCCAGCTTGCGTTTCTCGTTGTGCGCGCGTTCTGCCTGGACGCGGCCAAGATCGGCCGCCACGCGCAGCTGCGCTGCCAGCGCCTCGGTGGCGGCGGCCTTTTCGTCCGCTTCCATTGCGGCCAGTTCGGCCAGGGCCCGGGTGGACTCGTTTTCGGCGCGCTGCGCTTCTTCCATGCGGCGCTCGGCATCGGCCTTTTGACCGAGCAGGATCGCCTGCTCCATGTCGGCATCGGCGCGCTGGCGGGCGGCGGCGGCGGCCTGCTGTTCCGCGGCCAGGCGCTCTTCCAGGCGCGCCAGCGCTGCCTGTTCGGCCAGTGCGTGTTCCTGTTCGGCGCGCGCCAGCTTCGCCGATTCGTCCGCCTTGGCGGCGGCCAGTGCCGCGCTCTGGCGCTGCAGTTCGACCTGTTCGGCGATGGCGGCGACTGTGGCCTGCTCGGCGTCGTTCTGGGCTGCGGCGGCTGCGGCCGCCGCTTGGACCAGTGCGGCGCGTTCTTCATTGAGTGCGCGCTGGCGCTCGTGTTCCTGTGCTTCGCCCAGCGCGGCGGCCGCTGCGGCTTCTTCGGCGATGGCGCGCTCGTGGGCCATTTCGGTGGCCACCGCCTCGGCTTCGATCCGGGCATGCACCTGCAGGGTGGCGTCGTCCTCGGCCTTGGCGCGCTGCAGGGCGACTTCGCGCAGCTGGCGGTCGACGTCGATGCGCGCTTCGGTCGCGCTCAGGATGCGCGCTTCGGCTTCGCGCCGCGCTTCGGCGCTGGCGGCGGCCATCTGTTCGACGCGCTCGCGGTGGATGGCGGCGTCGCGCAGTTCTTTTTCCGATTGCAGGCGCAGGTGGATGGACTTGGCGGCCACGCGCTCGGACTCGGCCTGGGCCAGCGCGATCGCTTCGCGTTCCTGCTCCACATGGGCCAGGGCGCGGGCTTCTTCCAGCGCACGTGCTTCGGCGACGGCGCGGGCGAAGGCGGCGGCCAGCGCGATCTGGTCGGCTTTTTCACGCTGGGTGGTCAGTTCCAGCGCTTCGGATTCTGCTTCGGCCAGCAGTTCGGCCGTGTGGCGCGCGCCCCTGGCCTGGCGTTCGCGTTCGCGGGCCAGGGTGGCCACGCGCGCTTCGGCATTGGCGATGTGGAGCACTTCTTCCTTTGCGGCGTGAACGGCGGCCACGCGCTCGACGGACTGCAGGCGAGCCTGCTCGGTCTGGATCATCAATTCTTCGGTGGCGCGCGCGGCTTCTTCGGCCATGCGCGCTTCGGCTTCGATCTGATCGGCGGCGCGGCGGCGGGCTTCTTCTTCGCAGCGGGCGCGCGCTTCGGCGGCCAGCTTGATCTGGGTATCGGCTTCCACGCGGGCGCGCAGTTCGGCCGTTTCGTTGCGCACCGCTTCCAGGCGCTCCATGCTGGCCTGGGCGGCCAGGCGCAGGGTTTCAAGGCGGTCGCGGTTCGCTTCGATGGCTTCCTCGGAGGCCTGGGCATTGGCCAGGGCGGCGGCGGCGGCGGCGGCATCCATGGCGGCGCGTTCCTCGGCCAGGCTGCGCGCGCGCGCTTCGGCATGGGCGCGGCTTTCGGCGGCGCAGGACGCTTTCGCCTCGGCTTCGACGCGGGCGATGGCTTCGTGGATGGCGCGCATTTCGGATTTGGCACGCCCCGGAACCGTCGGCGCTGCGCTCATGTCGGCGTCGTCTTGCAGGGCGTGTGCTTGTTCCATCGTGTTCTCGCTTTCGAACGCCTCCCGACACGGGGGGCCTGGAAAGGATTATCCGGTAGCGGGACAGCGGGCGGCGCGACGAGCAGACGGGAAAAACGGGCCCAATTCAGGGTTTAGGCCGGCCACAGCGGCGGCTCGTCCATCAGCGCGACCTGCTCGCGCAGTTCGAGGATGCGGTCTTGCCAGTAACGTTGTGTATTAAACCACGGGAAAGCCGCCGGGAAGGCCGGGTCGTCCCAGCGCCGGGCCAGCCAGGCCGAATAATGCACCAGGCGCAGCGTGCGCAGGGCTTCGACCAGGTAGAGCTGGCGCGGCTCGAAATCGCAGAAATCCTCGTAGCCGGCCAGGATGTCGCCCATCTGGCGCACCATGTCGACCCGCTCGCCCGAGAGCAGCATCCACAAGTCCTGGATCGCCGGGCCGCTGCGGCTGTCGTCGAAGTCGACGAAATGGGGGCCGTCGTCGGTCCACAGCACATTGCCGGCATGGCAATCGCCGTGCAGGCGCAGATTTGGCGTGTCGCCCGCCCGGTCGTAGCAGCGGCGCACGCCGTCCAGGGCCTGGTCGACGACGCTGGTGTAGGCGGCCAGCAGTTCGGGCGGAATGAAGTCGTTGGCCAGCAGGTAGTCGCGCGGTTCGCGCCCGAAGGTGTCGGGCGTGAGCGCGGGCCGTTCGGTGAATGCCGACAAGGCCCCCACCGCGTGGATGCGGCCGATGAAGCGCCCCGTCCATTCCAGCGTGGCCGGATCGTCCAGTTCGGGCGCGCGCCCGCCGCGGCGCGGGAAGACGGCGAACTTGAAGCCGCCGAAGCCGTGCAGGGTGCTGCCGTTCAGGGTCATGGCCGGCACCACCGGGATTTCGCGCTCCACCAGCTCTTGCACGAAGGCGTGCTCCTCGAGGATGGCGGCGTCGCTCCAGCGATCGGGCCGGTAGAACTTGGCCACCACCGGCGGGCCCTCTTCCATGCCGATCTGGTAGACCCGGTTTTCATAGCTGTTCAGGGCCAGCAGGCGGCCGTCGGCGAACTGGCCCACGCTGTCGAGGGCGTCGAGCACGCATTCGGGCGTGAGGGTGGCGAAAGGGTGCGGCGGCGGTGTATCCATGGCCGCTATTGTAGGAGATAAGTGGGCCCGTTTCCCGCCAAAGCGTTAAACTAGCGCCTTTCCCGACGAATAAGAGCCCTACCATGCAACTCGACCAGCCCCTGTCAGACAAAGAATTCAACGAACTCGACAAGTTCCTGCTCTCGGACCGTTCGTCCGACGACGCCATGACGATGGACACCCTGCACGGCTACTTGACGGCCATCGCGATCGGCCCGGAGACCATCATGCCGGCCGAGTGGCTGCCGAAAGTGTGGGGCGAGGACGCCGCCGCCGCGCCGAAATGGAAGAACGCCAAGGAAGAAGAACAGATCGTCAACCTGATCATGCGCTTCATGAACGAGGTGCTGGTGACCTTCGAAGTGGCGCCGAAAGAATTCGAGCCGCTGTTCTGCGAACACGAGCACGAAGGCGACACCCTGATCGACGCCGAAGCCTGGTGCTGGGGCTTCTGGGAAGGCATGGAGCTGCGTCCCGGTTCCTGGGACCCGATCTGGACCTCGGACCTGGCACCGCTGATGCGCCCGATCTACCTGCTCGGCGCCGACGAGATCGAGGAAGAAGAACTGGCCGAAGTCGACAATCCGGCCAAGGGACACAAGCTGGCTTTGGCAATCGAAGCGAACCTGCCGGCCATCTACAAGTTCTGGGTCCCGCTGCGCAAACCCGCCGTGCAGACCATCAAGCGCGAGGAACCGAAGGTGGGCCGCAACGACGACTGCCCTTGCGGCAGCGGCAAGAAGTACAAGAAGTGCTGCGGCGCCGACACGGCCGAATAAATCCCGGGCCCGCAAGGGCTCGGGCGCCGACAGGCGGCTCTGGCACAGGGCCGCGCAGCTTGACCGGGGAAGGACTCTCGCGGCTGGGACATTGAAAATCTGCACGAAAAACGGACATCACATCAGATGATCCTGGTTCCCGCATAGCTTGACGCCGTACAAACAGCAGCCTCATGCGCACGGCTAGGATGCATCATACCCAGTCCCGTGAAGGGGAATCGCATGTTCCGCTACTGCTTCCTGGCCGGCGCCCTCGCCCTGGCCTGTCCCTCTGCCCACAGCGCCATCGCCAGTATTTACACCGACCTGCACGGCAAGGCATGCAAGACCATCGAGTTCGACCCGCAAACCCGGATCAGCACGCGCCGCTGCGTGGGCGTGGGCGGTTACAGCCTGCTGGTGCATGAAGCCAATGCCCAGACCTCGATCGACATCATCACGCCCGACCGGACCGTGTTGCCGCTGGAATACTGGGAAGTGGTCACGCCCGGGCTGGCGCATGTGGGACGCAAGGCCGAATGGCGCGTGACGGTGCGCAACGGCAAGCTGGTGCCGCAAGCGCTGCTGGTGCGCCTGAATACCGGCCATGAGCAATTGTTGGGGCCGCGCGTGGCGCCGGGCGCGATCATTACCGCGGCCCGCATCGCGCCCGACGGCGCCTGCGTGGTGTACCAGGGCGATGCCGCCACCCGCAGTGCCGATGACAAGGCGCGCGCGGCGGCGGTCGATCCCAGGCGCAAATGCCTGGGTGTGTTTTCCGAGCAGTAATTACTGACCGCGCGGGCCCTTGTCGGCGCCCTTGTGGTCCTTGGCGCCGTCCTGCTTGTGGCGGCCTTCCACTTCATGTTCCTTGGCGCTCTGGCGGTTGTTGTCGGCCTCCTGCTGCGCCTGCTGGTTGTCGCGCTGCTGCTGTTCGGCGTCCTTGGTCGCTGGCTTGTTCATGGTAACTCCCTGGTATGCGATGGTTGAGCGACCAGCTTACGCCCTGCGCCCTCGCGGTTCCGTACGCCAGGCAACACTGGCGGCAATTTGCGCAGCACGGCCTGGAACGGCAGCTTGCCGGCCTGCGGCCCGGTCAGCAGCGCATCGATGCCATTGAAGGTGTGCGCCGACAGCGCCCAGCCCAGCGGCGTGTCGCGCTCGGTGTGCATGCCGAACCAGAGGAAACGGTCGGGGTCGGGCGGCAGGATCACCGTCATGTCGCGCTGCTCGGCGGTGACGGCGAAGGTGGCACGCGCCATGCGCGTATTGAACAAGCCCAGGGGCGGCGCCAGCAGCTCGGACAGGAAGGTCATGTCCATGCGCGCGCTGCCCGGATCCTGCTTGCCCGAAGGAGCGATGGCGCCCGGCGAATTGCTGATCACCAGCACCACCGGGTCGATGACAAAGCCGCGCGCCGCCCACTTGGCCAGCACCGGGCGCATGGCGAACAGCAGGTCGCGCACGGTTTCGACCCCCGAATTTTCGAAGTAGCCGCCGTCGATGACGCGGCCCCAGGCCTGGCGCTCCTGGCCGTCCTCGCAGGGGACCAGGCGGGCGCGCTGGCGGCAGCCGTACACGGTGCCGGCCGGGCTGACGTAGCTGAAGCGAGCGCTGTTGTGGGCCGCCGTGCCCAGGCTGACCTGGCGCAGGTCGAGCAGCGGATCGAAGGCGTCGTAGGCGTCGGGGAAGCGGCCGTCGACCACCAGGTCGCTGGCGATGACGCGGTTGCCGCCGTCGACCAGGGTGGCGTTGAGCAGAAGCGACGGCACGTCCATGCCGGGATCGCGCTGCCACAGCTGGTCGAAGCGCTGCGCGAAACGGTCGCTCCCGGCGGCCGTGCGCCAGGCATGGGCCCATGCCTTTTCCATGGCGCGCGCGCGGTCGGCGGCGGCGACGGGAAAGGGCAGGAAGCGCTGCAGCATGTCGGGATAGAGCGCGTAGCCGAGCGTGGGCGAGAGGAAGTCGCGGCGCAGGATGCTGCGCATGCAATCCTGGTAGGCGCGCGCCATATCGGTGGCGCACTGCGCGCTGCCGTTGTCGGCCACCAGGGCGGCGAAGGCGCTGCCGGCCAGGCTGCCGCCCGACACGCCGCTGATGGCGAACAGGTGGCGCCCGAAGCGCGCCTCGCTCTCATCCTGCAGCTTGGACAGCACCATGCCGGCCCAGTAAGCGGCACGGATGCCGCCGCCTTCGGCCGCCACCAGGAACACGGGGAAGGTCTGGCCGGCTTTCAGTTCGCCGCGCGCGGCGCGCGATTCGAGCCAGGCGTCGAGATGGGCATCGACCTCGCGCCGCGCCACCGGGCCGGCGTCGCCCTTGATCAGGTCCACGCCATGGTTGTCGTTCCACAGGCTGAAGACCACGAACAACAGCAGCGGCAGCGCGGCCATCGACGGCAGGTGGGCCTGCTTGAAAAAATAGGTCAGCACCAGGTCGCCGAACAGAATCCAGCTGGCCAGCGCGAAGCACAACAGCACGGGCGCGGTGACCAGGGCGGTCACTTCCACCGGCTTCCACCAGATCGCCAGCAGCAGCACGAAGGTCAGCGCGATGGCCGTGACCACGGTGGCCACGGTGCGCCGCTGCAGCGAGGCGAAACGGACCGACTCTTCCTGGCCCGCTGCGAAGCCGGCCGCGAACCAGCTGCGGCGGCGCAAGATGAAGGCGGCGATGGCCAGGGTGGCGCCGGCGCAGGCCAGCGCCAGCAAGGGCTGGCGCAGAAGGTAAAACTGCACCGTGAGCACGGCGCCGGGCAGCACGCCGAGCACGCGCGGCAGCCAGCGGCGCATGGCATTGACAAACGGGGTATTGCTGCGGTCGATGACCGAGGTGCCTTCGAAGACGCGCCCCAGGACCAGGCGCGCGCTGTACCAGGCGGCCAGCGACCAGGTGGCGACGGCGAACAGGAACAGGGGGAAGTTCCAGCCGGGTTCGCCGGCCAGGCGCAGGCATTCGGTCCCCTGGGGCACCAGGGCCAGCCCGGCAACGCCGAGCACGGTGAGGGTCGCGCTGTAGAAGCAGCGCCACAGCAGCGAACCGATCTCCTTGATCCGCTCGCCGATTTCCCGCAACAGGTAGCGCATGATCCCTCCCCTTCGATGCCTTGTGCTCAGACACAAGGTTGACGGTTCGGGCAGTTACAGACTTGCGCTAAATCAAGTTTCAACTGAACAGGGGACAGTCCCGGTTTTTGAGTTTCAACTGAACAGGGGACAGTCCCGGTTTTTGAGTTTCAACTGAACAGGGGA
>JAZKBE010000009.1:0-94292 GCA_040388805.1 Pseudomonadota bacterium | reverse complement strand
ATCGGTGGCCACATTGGCGTGGAATTGGTGGCCGCTTTGCCGTGGAATACGCACAGGTGATCGAGACGCCGGAGAAGCGGCGTCAAACTCCAAAAAGCGCGGCTGAAATTTGCAGCCCAATTTTCAATTTACTATTTTCTCGATGACAAGCTTTTTTCCTCGCCCACCTGTCGCAACAAGCTCTACATCCGTCGCGACGTCCCATCGAATTTCGAAGCTTTCTGGGGTTGCACGATACGTCATTGAATCCTTATGCGCCCCCTTCTTACCACGTTCCCATCCATTCGGCGAAATTATGCAACCCGGGAATATTTGACAAGCAGCCTGGAATGGCTTTGCTAGTTCCGCCAATTCTTCCTTCTTCTGATAAAAATAGTAATTCCAATAGCCCGAAAAACAAAAAATTAAGAATACAAGCGCGGCAATTTTTTTCATATTTACTCCAACCAATCAAATATAAAACAACCAAGCCTACTTTGCAATTTTTGGAATATGAAAGACACAATCGCGGCTATATTTCTATGGATATAGAAGGCAGCGAATTACTCAACAATGCTCTTACAAGCTTCCAAAGCTGGAGCTAACATTTCTCGAAGGTGAACACCCTCGTTCAACCAAAATGTAGCGGCACCTGCCGCATTCATGTGACTTGGCTGCGACATTCCTGCTAATGGAGGTGCTCGATTCGCCGCAAGGTTCCAAACAACAACCTTTCCGAAGGTATACGCTGCATTAGAGAGCACAAAATTGCTACCAAGCCCATAAAAAGCGCTTTGGAGCATCCAGTCGACATCGACGGTACCACCAGCAGTGGGGAATGCCGCATTCAAATTGTGATTTTGGGTACCTACCACGGCGGCATATTCCGCCGAAAAAAGCACACCTAACGGACTAGATTGCTTGTCATCAAATTCAACTAGAGCGATGAGGGCATCACAGTGCTTTTTCTCTGGCGGCTTAGTGTCTACTGCCTCAGTAGCTGTAGCTGTACGAGATCCTTTTACAACATTGCCACCACCGCTACTACTAGGCATTCTATTCGAAACATTCGAGAACCAGGCTCTCGCAGAGGAAATTATTCTGTTTCCAAATACCTCAATTTGTTGTATAGGATTAGGGTCCTCTAGATCGGCCACCTGGTCAAGAAACCCGCTAGGATCGACCAGCGCCAGTGGATTATTTCTGGTGTACGAAAAGCGGCTATACGATTGCAGATCATTGGCATACGGAATGCCTGGATCAGCTGAAATAAAACGTGCCGTATCCGGGTCGTACACCCGTCCGTTCATGTTAATTAACCCTGCTTCATCAATATGTTCATGATTAGTGTAGCCACGATCAGTGATCGTACCGGTAATTAACGACTGAGGGTCCAGTGCGCCACTTGGGCTGCGACGCTTGCCGAATGGTTCATAGGACATCCGATCCACAACAGCGCCCGCTTCGTTAGTCACTGCAGTCGTCGAGCCCAAATGGTCGCGGTGCATGTAGAAGGCATTGATTCCGGAAGTTGTCTGGCGCAACATTGCTATGACTCCGCCTGCGGCCGAGACGTAATGCCGGTGTTCCACGCTGTTGTCGGGCTTTGTAAATTTCTCGTACGACAATCCGCCGATTTTATCTGGGTGCACATATATCGTCGTGCCACTCGGTGTGATTTGCTTAATACGCTCATGTTCCGGGCCATACACGAAGCTCAGGGTTGCACCCGGGGTAACAAAATTGGCAGGCATATTGAAGCTAGTGTACGTTTCGCTACGCCCCTTCGACGTGATCAGGTTGCCAGCAATATCGCGACGAGCGTCTTGATACTGATTGCCATTCGCATCGTAACCGTATTCACGGCGAGCACCGTCGGCTGCTGTAATCGAAGTTACTGCGTGTGGCCCAGCTGCAATCTTACTGTACTCGTAAGTGCCGAGTTCAGACCGGCTCTTGACATTGCCAATACTGTCGTAAGTATAGGTTTGGCTAACCAATCCTGCACCGCTTGAATTGACGGTATTGCTGCTAAGGCGATTGAGATCGTCGTAATTAAAGGTCTCCGCCAAGTTCTGGTTGGCGTCATTGCGCGTCAACAAGTTGCCACGAAGATCGTAGGTATACGTGAAGTTTTGTACTGAATTGCCAGCGCCAGCATAGACGTTCTTCAGACGCCCAGTAGTCGGGTAAAAAACCTTCTGCGTGATCACATTATTGCCATAGGTTTGCTGCAATAACTGGCCTTCCGCATTGAGCGAATTTGCCTGCCAATACAAGCTGTCCGTGGCATTGTTGCGCAACTCCTTCAAGAATCCCAGCGATGTGTAAACGTATTTGATTGCCAGGCCCGTCGGGTAGACCTGCGTCGCGATTTTTCCATTGGTGCCGTAGGTGATGCTCGAAGTGAAGGCAGAACCGATCGTCTTCACGTTCTTGAAAGGACGGGCCAGGCTGTCATAACTATAGTCAACGATGTAACCGTTGTCGGCAGTTACACGGCACAATTGTCCCTTGCCCATGGTGCACGAATCGAACGTCCAATTGCTCACCAGATCTGCCTCAGTGCGGTTGCTCATACGGCCGATGAGATCGTACGATATCGTCGTTACCTGGGCCTTGGCATCGGTTTGGCGGCGCAACTGTCCAAGGGCATCGTATTCATATGTTATCGCTCCCATATCTGGATCGACCTGAGAAGTCTTCCGACCAAGTCTGTCGTACACCGACACCACTTCATTGCCTTGCGGATCGATGGTCTTGGTCACGTTGCCATTTGCATCGTATTCAAAGGTCAGAACGTATCCCAATGCATCGGTGACCTTCACCACCTGATCGAGTCCGTTCCTTAGAGTCGTTCGCTTTTGACCTAACGCGTTCGTCTCTATGGTGGTCAGCCCATCATATTCCGTCCTCGTCTGGCTACCGTCGGGAGCCGTCGTCAACTCCAACCTGCCTAGCACATCATATGCGAACGACGTCCATTGAATCGCCTCATTCACATAATAGGGCTTGCTCTTCCGCGCAACCTGTCCGTCCGTACCATACTCGGTGTCCTCGCGAATCACTGCGACACCATCAAAGCCTAAAGTCTCGGAACGAATGACTCGACGAAGTCCATCAAAGTATGTCTTTGTCCACGGCCCGTTCGTTTGATTGTCAGCGCCAACAGGAGTTGTCGTGACGAGAAACTTCGCCGTCCCAGTGCCAATCGCGAAGGGAGTTATCAGATCATATGCAAACTTTGTCTTGTTGCCATCAGGTCGAGTTTCGAGGGTTCTGCGGCCGAAACCGTCATATTGCCACAATGTCTTTACGCCGTTGACGCTCTGAATGAACAGGGGAGACTTGAAGGCATCAAAACTGCCATCCACACGATGTCCTATCGCGTTAGTGCTCGACTGAGGTGTAGCGCCACCGCTCCAAACAGTCGTCTCCGTTGTCCTGGCGGGAATTGTCCCTTGACCAGTCGCGGTCGAAGACACACGTGTCGTCACGCGATTGCCGAACTGATCGTACGTGTACTCCGAGCGGAGGTGCAGCTGAACATCGTCAGGCTCGCGTACGTGCGCTTGCAAATTGCCCGTCTCAGGGAAATATTCAAACGTTTCAGTCTTGGTGATGGTTCCTGCATTGGCACCATGGGTCAATGCAATGCCAAAAGCACAGAGAACCGCATTGCTGAGCAAAGTTCGTTTCAAACAAACAGGGCGGACTGCCGAAGATGATTTTTTCATTCGATGTTTCACTTTTCTAATATCGTAGGGGCGCGCCCGTCCCAGTGGAACTAGCGCAGGCGCCGCTTATTTTTTCGAAGAGATTGTTAGGGAACGACGTTTGTGGTCGTAACCCTCTTAGGCATTCCGATCCACCACTTGGTGGTGTCGTTTTCGAAAACTGTGACCTTGGTTTGAACAGATCCTTCGGACGAACTAGAGACAACTTTTGTCGGGTTGCCGAATCCGTCGAACTCGTACGTCGAAGTAGCAACAGGCAATGCCGCGCCATTCAGGTCCCAGCGCTTCGATACGCTTTCACGCATGTAGGTGAAATATCGACGTCCCTGTGTTGGCTGGCATCCAGTCGCGGAAACAAAGTCCGTACAGCCATACGCGTAGGTGGTCTCACCGAGGAGGCCATTATTTCCAGCGCCAGCCTTGCTTGTTCTGCTCGACACAGCTTGACCGGTGTAAGGCCAATCAAGTTTGAAGTCAGTACGAGTAGAAATTCCTGTGTTCACATTCTCAACGTTGGTCCAGCGAAATCCGAGAACATTTTTCCTCGAAAGTTCGGACTTGAGACCGCCATACGTGTAGTTGGTCGTAGCGAAGCCCCCCACGCCATTGTCGGACGCCACGGAACTGACGACGTATGGGAGCACTTGCTTGCCAAGCAAAGGGAAAACTGAATCACGAGCAGGGAACACAGCATCTGCGTCGACGGTGTGAACACTTGCATCGTTAATCCGCTTGTAGGTAATCAACGTTGGAGGCATCTGCTCAACTTTGACTGTGTGAACCTTTGCGTTTGCCACTGCCACCGACAAGGCAATCCATGACTTGTTCGTAGCGCGTTCAACCAAGAGATAGTCTGCCTTGCCGTCACCATTGATATCTTCATAAAACTCGAGTGCTGGTTCCGAAGTTCGGCCGGCGGGAGCATCGTAAGGCACGACGGGAATCGCGCCACCGCTGTTCGCCTGCTCCGCAAGAAATACATGGAGATTCATGGGGGCATAATTGTGAATAATGTCCGCCATCCCGTCACCGTCGAAATCCGCTGTTCGAGAATTATCGAATGCTGTCCCGCCATTTATTAATTGCTTCGCGGCGAACTTGCCATTACCCAAGGACATCGCAGTAGACAGCTCATGCGTTGCTGGATATTCCGCACTGACCAATTTCCCACAAATTGCGTCAGCCAGTTTGTCACCATTCAGGTCAGCAAAAATCATTCGCGCACAGCCGCTCATATTAGAGACAATTCCGCCAATGACGTTAAAACTTCCCTCACCCACAGAGAGCCTGGCAACAGAAAATTTCGCATCCCTGTAAAACGACATCCAATCCGCCCTGCCATCACCGTCAATGTCAGCGAAGAAATTATCAACCTGACTGGTCTTAATTCCGTTTATCGACAGATTTTTTGTCCAGAACTGGAAGTCGCCCCCCCCGATTGCGAGCGCCACAGATGCACTATCGGCAGTCCGATTCACCTGTACCAAATCCATTCGACCATCACCATTAATGTCCGCGAGATAGTGAGCAAAGGTATTGGCAGAACCAACGGATTGCGTATTTTTTGTCCAGAAATCAAAACCGCCGTTACCTGCGCCCAACGCGACCCATGCCTCATTCGTCGTCTTGCTGATCTTTATCCAGTCTGCTTTCCCATCGCCATTAACATCACCGAAGCTATGCGAAAAGGAACTCACGGCTCCGATCACTGCTGTGAATTTCGACCAACGATCAGCGGTAAAGAGTCCAGCTGAGCTGGCCGAACCAACCCATGCATCGTCTGCAGATTCGCTGATCTTGATCCAGCTTTTCTTTCCATCGCCATTCAAATCGACGAAATAGTCGACATAATCTGATTTCGCACCGGCGAACGCATTCGCGCCAGTCCAGAACTGGAAGACTTGATTCGTCATGACAGGCTCGTAGGCAAAAGTGACCGGAGGCAGACAAGTCCCCGGCGATCCACCGAAGCATTTTGCAATAGCGCCTACGCGGTATGGAGAGAAGCCGGTCCCTTCGAAAGGCGAATATCCTGAAATTTTATAGTAGCCACTTTCCACGCCATTGGGGAACAATCTAACCGACTTCAACTTACCGGTGGAAGAAACAGGAAATCCGCCTTCATATAGGGTCCGGGACTTCTGCGGATCGCTCCATTGGAAGCGAACGCTGTGCATTGGCAGGTCACCCGTTGCTTCATTTCCGGCATAGTCAACGCGCATTGGCTGAAAGAAGCCGTCATCGATCATATAATCCGGCTCCAGAGTTTTATTTGCTTTACTCAGATTGGAATAGGTGACCGTCATATAGTTGCCTGAGCGGTCGATGACCTTATTAACTGCCCAGCCACGGATTGGACGCAAAACGTCGGACTGGCCGGTTGTGATCATGCCATCGATGCCAGGCTTCCGGATCTGGGAATCTACAGTTTGTCCGAATTCCATCTTGCGCCCGGATTTCGTCCACACTGTGAATGAAACTGGCCCGCCAAGCGAACTGGTTGGCCACACAGTGTACTCACCGTTTGAGACGATTTTCGAGAAAGAATCGCTCTCGGTGCGATACTCAGTACCGTTGCGACCGTTGACACCGCTAATAGGAATCAGTCGCTGGCCATCCAGGCAATATCCGTCTTCGATCCTGTAAAGAACTGCACTCAGTACGCCATCTTGCGCGATCGTCCTGGCGCAGCGGGTAATACGGGACAAGCCTGCGACGAACATTCCATAGCCTGCCTCGCCGATACCCGAATTGCTGTTATAAACGAGCGCGAGAGATGGCTGCATTCCACCGGCGCCGGCAGGCACTTCAATCGGAACGGTGTATTGGGCGCTACCGCTGCTCGAGACGGAGAATTGCCCCTCGGTGGCAAGCTGTTGGGCGACCGCATTTCCAAGGGAAAGCAAAAAAACAACGGGTAGGACTACCCGTGATGTACTCAAAAACATAACCGTCTCCGACGTGATGGAAAAATTCACTGTAGCAACATCGGATCCGATTGTAGCTCTGCGAATGGACTAAAAAATTTGTGCATAAATCTTACAACATTGATATTAAACATGCCATGTATAAACATTCAGCCAATGCCGAAATATGTAAAAATTGCAACACTGCTGAATTGCGAAATATGGTAGATAGCGCGCTTGGCGTGTTTGTTACTGAGTAGAATGGAAAGCTGGAACGCAAAACGGTTCAGTTACCCGCATTCTCCAGTTAGAGGAAGTTATCGCACCGTCGGCGGAGTCAGCGCGCAAGCAAAGTGCCAGTCGAAGTATCTGTCCACTGATGTAATAACGCTGACAAGCAGAGCCGTTCCCACCTTCGGATTTGAAGCCTCCTCAGACACGCTATTCACACTCAGCCCTCATTGCGCGACTGGATCACATACGAATCCTGCACGAGCTGAAAGGGGCGACGAAAACCAGAGATAGTGGCGCGCCGAGCCTTGAAAGAGTGCGAGTGCCTCCCAGAAGGATACTGAATGAACATCCAGATCCACTTGCGCAAAATCCCCCTGCTGGCCGAGCTGACCGACGAAGAAATCGTCAAGGTCAAGGCGGAAATCCGCATCCGCCGTCACGCCAAGCGGGAAGTGGTGCTGCACAAGGGTGGCAGCGGCGACGGCTTGCTGTTCCTGCTGTCGGGCCAGTTGCAAGTGATCGACGTGACCGAAGACGGACGCGCGATCGGGCTGCGCATCCTGGCGCCGGGCGACTTTTTCGGCGAGATCGCCCTGATCAATAATTCGACGCGCTCGGCATCGGTGGTGGCCATGACCGAGGTGCTGGTCGCCTTCCTGCCGGCGCCGCTGGCCATGTATCTGTTTTCGCATTCGCCGCCGGTGGCGTCGCACATGCTGAAACACCTGGCCCAGAAAATCCAGCGCGATTCCGAATTCCGCGCACTGTTGAGCATCAACAATACCGCCAAGCGGATCTATACCTATCTGGTGCTCATGCAGCGCAAGGAAGGGGAAGACGGCAGCAAGCCGGTGGTCGAGAACCTGCCGACCCACCAGGATATTGCCAACATGATCAACACCAGCCGCGAAACCGTCACGCGGGCCCTGCTCACGCTGGTACAGCAGGGGATCGTGCAGAAGGACCAGCACAAGTTGACGATCCTGGATCCGGAAGCGCTGCAAAAACTGGTTCAGGGAACCTGATTTAGGCCGCAGGAAATACCCAAGTTCTTTGATATTTTCAGCGCTTGCAGGGCGTGGCCTTTCCTCCAAGTAATCCTTACGACACCTCGCCGCCGCGCTAATGGTCCAGCCTTACTGGCGCTCGCACGAGGCATTATTCAAGCAGCAATTGACCCGGCAAGGTGCCCCTTGAACCATCAGTCTTCCAAGTAAGCTGCGTCTCACGTTACCACTCCCGTGCCGATATCGGACCGTGGGTTTAACTGTTCACCTATTAAAAAAGCGCCAGTTTGAGGTAGGTCGCAATGCCGCCTCGTTTCAACTTGGGCCCCAGCACTAATTCAAAGTCCTTCGCTGCATCCGCAGAGTACGGATCAAGTTCGTAAATGAATCTCGCACGGCCCAACTTGAGAAAAATGCTGTTGTTGCCTAGTATTGAGAGGATGGTCGCTTCGGTAACTTCTGCAAGCTGGATAACGTTTTCAATTCCGTTGTGCCTTTGGATCATAATCCCATCTGCCAGCTCAAGAAAGTCAGTTGGATCGGGGCGCCGAGCCTCGTGCATGATTAGCACGAAAACAAAAAGACAGCCAACACCAAGAGTCCACATGGTTCGTTCGCGCCCTCCCCAGTCCCATACAAGCTGCGCTGCGCCGATCGACAGGAAAAAAATCATTAATAAGCCAGCCCGCCTAACCGCAATTGCCAGGCGATCCCTAAAACTTCGGACCACAATCTCATGCCTCATATGTCACGCCTCAGCATTGAATCTCATGTCGTGCACACTGCCCCTCGTGCCCCATTTTTCCCTAACAGATCCGCTTGCTGCTAGTACCCCAAGTGGCGGATGGAATTGATCGCTGGTATCACTACCTGAGGGAAAATAAGCAAGGAAGCGAGAATGAGGCAGGTGTACATAATGAAAGGATCATATCCGGGGAATACCGACTGGAGTTCTAAAATCAGTTTGAAGCAGCCGATATATGCAAGTAGCGCGACGGCAATCGCACTGAAATAATTACCTAAAAGTTTTGCTTTGGTCATTGTTTTCCTCCGCAGTTGGTCTTTAGGTAGTCATTGTATTCCTTAATTGTTAGTTCAGTAACCTGTGATGCACCTGCCCCGAGAAATCCTGCAAGACCTCCGTACAACGAGCTATACACTTGCGTGCCATTACTTGTTATACGCCCCACCTTTACGTTGATGAATCCGTCGACAAGCCCCATTGTCCCACCGGAAAGTGCATCACCATTTGCGCCCGCAAGACCTCCGAGGACGGCGCCAACAAATCCGCCTCTGAGGTTGAAACCTCTTTCTGCTAAATCCGACATTCCACCGATAACAAAACTGGTCATTGCGCCGCTTGCCGTGGGGCCAGCATAGTATCCAGCTAGCCCGCCGAACGCACCCATACCAAGCGCGGCGTATGGATTCCTCGTCGCTACCAGTGTCGAAACACCTGTACCTACAAACCCGGAAATTCCATCTTTCATTTGCGGGCTAATTACCGGGAGAATACATGGTAGCTCCTCCACTACTTCTGGCGCAGCGGATGTGCTTGGTCCTTTCGCGACTGTACCGCCACCGCCCCACTTGGCAAATCTATCTCGAACAGCATCTACAGAATCTTGAAAAAGTTTCTTGCCAGTTACAATAACAGTATCTATGTCTTCGAACCCGCTGGGGTCAACCATCACCAACGGGTTATTTCTAGTATACGAAAATCGGCTATAGGATTGAATATCGTGGCCGTACGGAACATTAGGATCAGCCGAGATAAAACGAGCTGTATCTGGATCATAGACCCTTCCGTTCATGTTGATAAGTCCAACCTCATCAATATGCTCATGATTTGTATATCCCCGATCAGTGATCGTACCGTTAATCGTCGACTCGGGGTCCAACGCTCCACTTGGGCTACGACGCTTGCCGAACGGCTCGTACGACATCCGTTCGACGACTGCACCAGCTTCGTTGGTCACTGCAGTGGAAGAACCCAATTGGTCGCGGTGCATGTAGAAAGCATTGGTTCCTGCGCTTGTCTGCCGCAACATTGCGACAACCCTACCAGCGACCGAGACGTAATGCCTATGCTCCACACTGTTGTCGGCCTTCGTGAATTTTTCGTACGCTAACGCGCCGATATTATCGGGATGAACATAAATCGTCGTGCCACTCGGCGTAATTTGCTTGATACGTTCATGCACCGGACCGTAGACAAAGCTTAGGGTTGCACCAGGTGCGACAAAGCTAGCTGGCATGTTGAAACTCGTATAAGTCTCACTGCGCCCTTTGGATGTTATCAGGTTGCCGGCAACATCGCGACGCACGTCTTGGTACTGATTGCCATTCGCATCGTAACCATACTCGCGCTGCAATCCACCTTCTGCGGTGATTGATGTTACAGCATGCGGGCCAGCGGCGATCTTACTATACGTGTAGGTACCAAGATCCGATCGACTCTTGATATTGCCGATACTATCGTAAGTATACGACTGGGTGACCAATCCTGCACCACTCGAATTGACAGAATTGCTGCCAAGGCGATTGAGATCATCGTAGTTGAAGGTCTCAGCTAAATTCTGGTTGGCATCGTTGCGAGACAGCATGTTGCCACGAGGATCATACGTGTACGTAAAATTCTGTACCGAATTTCCTGCGCCAGCATAGACGTTCTTCAGACGTCCAGTTGTCGGATAAAAAACTTGTTGCGTGGTCACGTTATTGCCATAGGTCTGCAGAAGCAATTGGCCTTCCGCATCGAGCGAGTTCGCCTGCCAGTACAAGCTGTCCGTGGCATTGTTGCGCAACTCCTTCAAGAATCCAAGCGATGTGTAAACGTATTTGATCGCCAGGCCCGTCGGATAGACCTGCGTCGCGATCTTTCCATTCGTGCCGTATGTAATGCTTGAGGTGAACGTCGAACCGATCGTCTTCACATTTTTGGAAGGACGTGCCAGGCTGTCGTAGCTATAGTCAACAATGTAACCGTTGTCGGCCGTGACTCGGCATAGCTGCCCCTTACCCATGGCGCACGAATCGAAAGTCCAATTGCTCACCAGATCTGCCTCGGTGCGGTTGTTCATGCGACCGATGAGATCGTACGACATCGTCGTTACCTGAGCCTTGGCATCGGTTTGTCGGCGCAACTGTCCAAGTGCATCGTATTCATATGTCGCCGGACCCATGTCGGGATCGACCAGAGAAGTCTTGCGACCAAGTTTGTCGTACACCGACACCACTTCATTGCCTTGCGGATCAATGGTCTTGGTCACGTTGCCATTGGCATCGTATTCGAAGGTCAAGACGTTTCCAAGCGCATCGGTGACCTTAACCACCTGATCGAGCCCGTTCTTAAGGGTCGTTCGCTTTTTACCCAACGCGTTCGTCTCGATGGTGGTCAGCCCATCATATTCCGTCCTCGTCTGGCTACCGTCGGGAGCTGTCGTCAACTCCAACCTGCCAAGCACATCATATGTGAACGACGTCCATTGAATCGCCGCGTTCACATAATATGGCTTGCTCTTCCTGGCAACCTGTCCGTCTGTACTGTACTCGGTGTCCTCGCGAATAACTGCTACACCATCGAAGCCTATTGTCTCGGAACGAATGACCCGACGAAGACCGTCGTAATATGTCTTCGTCAAAGGGCCGTTCGTTACGTTGTCAGCACCAACAGGAGTGCTTGTAACGAGAAACTTCGCCGTTCCAGTCCCAATCGCAAAGGGAGTGATCAGATCATATGCAAACGTCGTCTTGTTGCCATCAGGCCGAGTCTCAAGAGTCTTGCGGCCGATACCATCGTATTGCCACAAAGTCTTTATGCCGTTGACGTTCTGAATGAACAGTGGAGACTTAAACGCGTCATAACTGCCATCCACTCGATGTCCTACTGCGTTCGTGCTCGACTGAGGTGAAGTGCCACCACTCCAAACAGTCGTTTCCGTTGTCCTGGCGGGAATTGCCCCTTGACCAGTCGCGGTCGAAGACACACGTGTCGTCAAGCGATTGCCGAACTGATCGTACGTGTACTCCGAGCGGAGGTGCAATTGGGCATCGTCAGGCTCGCGGACCTGTGCTTTCAAATTGCCCGTCTCAGGGTAATATTCAAACGTTTCAGTCTTGGTGATAGTTCCTGCATTGGCACCATGGGTCAATGCAATGCCAAAAGCACAGAGAACTGCATTGCTGAGCAAAGTTCGTTTCAAACAAACTGGGCGGATTACCGAAGATGATTTTTTCATTCGATGTTTCACTTTTCTAATATCGTAGGGGCGCGCCCGTCCCAGTGGAACTAGCGCAGGCGCCGCTTATTTTTTCGAAGAGATTGTTAGGGAACGACGTTTGTGGTCGTAACCCTCTTAGGCATTCCGATCCACCACTTGGTGGTGTCGTTTTCGAAAACTGTGACCTTGGTTTGAACAGATCCTTCGGACGAACTAGAGACAACTTTTGTCGGGTTGCCGAATCCGTCGAACTCGTACGTCGAAGTAGCAACAGGCAATGCCGCGCCATTCAGGTCCCAGCGCTTCGATACGCTTTCACGCATGTAGGTGAAATATCGACGTCCCTGTGTTGGCTGGCATCCAGTCGCGGAAACAAAGTCCGTACAGCCATACGCGTAGGTGGTCTCACCGAGGAGGCCATTATTTCCAGCGCCAGCCTTGCTTGTTCTGCTCGACACAGCTTGACCGGTGTAAGGCCAATCAAGTTTGAAGTCAGTACGAGTAGAAATTCCTGTGTTCACATTCTCAACGTTGGTCCAGCGAAATCCGAGAACATTTTTCCTCGAAAGTTCGGACTTGAGACCGCCATACGTGTAGTTGGTCGTAGCGAAGCCCCCCACGCCATTGTCGGACGCCACGGAACTGACGACGTATGGGAGCACTTGCTTGCCAAGCAAAGGGAAAACTGAATCACGAGCAGGGAACACAGCATCTGCGTCCACGGTGTGAACACTTGCATCGTTTATCCGCTTGTAGGTAATCAGCGTTGGAGGCATCTGCTCAGCCTTGACTGTGTGAACCTTTGCGTTTGCCACTGCTGTTGACAAAGCACTCCACGACTTGTTGGTAGCTGACTTAACTAAAAGGTAATCCGCCTTGCCGTCACCGTTGATATCCTCATAAAATTCGAGATTCGGTCCAGATCCCCAACCGGGGGGCGCATTGGCCGGAACAACTTGGACAGCACCTCCCGCGTTTGCCTGCTCCGCCAAGAAGACAGCCAGATTCATTGCCGCAAAATTGTGAACAATGTCTGCCATACCATCGCCATCGAAATCGGCTGTTCGGAAATTATCGTACGCCATTCCACCATTTAATAACTGTTTTACGGCAAAGGACCCATTCCCTATGGACATGGCCGTGGATAATTCATGGGAGACCGGATAATCGGCATATACCAATTTTGCACAAATTGCATCGGCCAATTTATCCCCATTCAGGTCAGCAAAAATCATGCGCGCACAACCGGTCATATTAGAAACCAAGCCGCCAATGACACTGAAACTACCGTCACCGACCGAAAGTCTGGCAACGGAGAATTTCCCCCCTCTATTGAACGACATCCAATCTGCCCTGCCATCACCGTTAATGTCTAGGAAGAAATTATCAACTTGACTCAGCTTAATACCGCTGATGGCCATCGTCTTCGTCCAAAACTCAAAATCGCCCCCACCAACTGCAAGCGCCACAGATGTACTATCGGAAGTGCGATTTACCTGCACCAGATCCATTCGTCCATCCCCATTTACATCAGTGAGGTAGTGAGCGTACACATTTGCAGAACCTACCGATTGTGTATATTTTGTCCAAAAATCAAAACTGCCATTACCCGTACCCAATGCAATCCAGGCTTCATTCGTCGTTTTGCTGACCTTGACCCAATCCGCTTTTCCATCGCCATTCACATCGCCAAAGCTATGCGAATAGGAGCCCGCTGCTCCAATCGACGGAACAAATTTTGACCAGCGCGCAGCTGTAAAGAGTCCATCTGCGCCGGCGGAGCCGATCCATGCATCGTCAGCTGTCTCGCTGACCTTGATCCAGTACTTCTTGCCATCGCCATTGATATCTGCGAAAAAATTCACATAATCTGTTTTTCCGCCTGCAAATTCATTTGCACCACTCCAGAACTGGAAGACTTGATTCGAAGTAACCGGTTCCCAGGCAAAAGTGACAGCGGGCAAGCAAGTGCCTGGCATTCCACCATAGCATTTCGCAATTGCACCTACGCGGTCTGGCGAGTGGCCGGTTCCTGCATAAGGCACATATTGAGAAATTTTATAGTAGCCACTTTCTACGCCATTCGGGAATAACCGAATTGAGTTCAGCCAACCGTTTGAAGAAACTGGAAATCCTCCTTCGTAACGAATACGTGCCTTCCGTGGATCATTCCAATAGAAGCGGACGCTGTGTTTCGGAAGATCGCCTGTCGCTTCGTTCCCGGCATAATCAACGCGCATCGGTTGAAAGTAGCCGTCGTCGCCCATGAAGTCCGGGTCCAGGTTCTGATTCTCTTTGCTCAAATTGGCATACGTGACCGTCATGTAGTTGCCGGACCGGTCAGTTACCTTGTTCAATGCCCAACCGCGAATTGGTCGCGCGCCGTCCGATTGGCCTGAAGTGAGCCTGCTACCGTCGCCAGGCTTGCGGATCTGGGAATCCACTGTATGACCAAATTCCATCTTACGTCCGGATTTCGTCCACACCGTGAATGAAACAGGACCGGCCAACGCACTCGTCGGATACGCTGTGTATTCACCGTTCGAAACGATTTTCGAGAACGAATCGCTCTCGGTGCGATACTCAGTACCGTTGCGACCGTTGACACCGCTAATAGGAATCAGTCGCTGGCCATCCAGGCAATATCCGTCTTCGATCCTGTAAAGAACTGCACTCAGTACGCCATCTTGCGCGATCGTCCTGGCGCAGCGGGTAATACGGGACAAGCCTGCGACGAACATTCCATAGCCTGCCTCGCCGATACCCGAATTGCTGTTATAAACGAGCGCGAGAGATGGCTGCATTCCACCGGCACCGGCAGGAACTTCAATCGGCACCGCATATTGGGCGCTACCGTTACTTGAAACAGAGAATTTACCCTCGGTGGCAAGCTGTTGGGCAACCGCATTTCCAATGGAAAGCAAAAAGAGAACGGGCAAGGCTGCCCGGGAGGTACTCAAAAACATAACCGTCTCCGACGTGAGGAAAATTCACTGTAGCAACATCGGAACCGATTGAAGCTGTGCGAATGGACTAAGAAAAAGTGCCAAAATCTTACGACATTGATATCAAACATGCCATAAGTAAACATGGTATTAGTGCAAATATATGCACAAACAACAACACAAAATGGGGGAGAAGTGTGGTAGCAAACTCATTTTGCCTGTGAGTTACAGAAGAGAATTCATGCAGTGATACTGGGCCACGCTATTGCTGGCAGTCCACCGCTGGCGTGCGCTACCGCCCGGTCTGCGTTACCGGCTCGTAGATGAACTGCCAGTCCGAGTATCTGACTTCGGCAGCCCCTTCGCTGGCCCGCAACGCCACGCCAACTTTCCGGATCGGGGTTTCGTCGGACAAGCTGTACACGCCTTTCACGCCGCCATCGGATGACTTGATTTCGCCCCACTTTGATTGGTGCGTGAAAGGATCGGCGTAGATACGCCGCAAATGGCGCACCGTGCCAGCTTGGCGGTCGTCCTTCAATAGCGCGTCAAGGCTGGGTGGATAGCGCTTTAGTGCGCCTGGAGTGCGTTCGTAATAGTCCCCAATGGCCTGCCGAAACGCGTTACCGATAAAGAGAAGCTCTTGTTCCTTGACCCGCTGTTGCGCCGTCGACCAGAGTAGTCCAGTGGCAGCGAGTGTTGCCCCCATTGCGGCGACGAAAAACAGAAGCGCCAAATAGGTGAAGCCGCCATCGCGGCGTGGCGCAAGCATGCCTACCACTCTCGTAGCAAAGTACCGTCACTCGCCTTGCCCGCGGCCCCACTATGCACATCGTAGACTGCACCAAGCTTGGGATCTGGTGGGGGTAGGACAATCCAGGTCTGGCTACTTTCTGTGAATGGGTCGACAGGAATCTTGCGCAGATACCGGCGCGTCACAAGCTCCTGCAGCGTCGCAGGATACGTTCCGTTGTCGGCATAATGTTTGTCGAGCACATCACGCAAGCTGGACAGATTTTGCCGCAGGGTTGCTTCCTTGGCACGGTCGACATTGCCAATGTAGCGCGGCGCCGCCAGCGAAAGTAGCATGGCGACGATCGCCATCACAACCAGCAGTTCGATGAGCGTGAATCCTTTGGCGACGGCGCGCATGCTCACCATTGCTTATACTCGATTCCGTTCATCCCGGTCCGGACGTCGAGGGAATAAATGTCATAGACATCCCTCCCCTCTTTCGGGTCGATGGCGCTTGATTCGTAGCTTCGCTTTCCCCAAGTATCTTCTGCGGGCAGGCTCGTGTCCTGGTTGAGCGGATCCCGCGGAATACGGCGCAGGAAGTACAATTTCGCGCCATTCTGGCTCTTGGCATCAATGACGCCATTGGCCAATGTCGCCAGCGTTGGCGGAAATCCCGACTCGCCAACCTGTCGCACAATATGGCCTTTGTCGGATGCTTCCTTGTACGCGTCCAGCGCTTCGCGAATTTGCAGCAATGCACGGCGCAGGTCCTGTTCCTTGTTGCGGCGCAGGGTCAGTTCAGCCATCGGCATGACCGCGCTGGCCAGTACCGAAATAATCACAATGGTCACCAGCATTTCTACGATCGTAAATCCGCTTCTGCCTGCAAGCAATTGGCGATGACCAGGGTGGCGAAATTTCATGGAACGCTCGGCGATTACTAATTAACGTTGATCACGAAAGGCGCTGGCGGCGCAGGAACAATCGCCTTTTCGCCCATGGATACCGGTGCACTCATCAGCAACCGGATGTCCGACTGCGATTTGGCGGCCAGCGCACGCATCGTCACAGTAGCTACGACGTCGTCGCCTACCGCACCGTCCACGCCGGAACGCACCACACTCACGAATACTTTTCCAGCGCCAGCATCTACATTGCTGGAAATCGACGTCTTGGCCTCGCGTTGCTTGAAGAACGGCCCTTCGGCTACTTCCACCACCTGGAACACGGCCGGGTCGTACGCCATTTGAAACGGCAAGCTGCGCACGCCGCCATCTGCCTTGAGTCGCAAAGCAACCTTGAACTGATCGCCCACTTTCACCTTGGAAGGTCCATCCCATTTCAAGGACACGGCGGTCGGGGCTGCAGAACCGGCAACCGCAGTATCAACGTTGTCGGCAGGCGCCGCAGTTTCAGTTTCTGCGGTCTGCCGTGATTCGATTTCGAGCGATTTTGCCTTCAGGTTCATTTCCGTACCGGACCAGAATTCGCTGCTCATCGGATCCGGACGATTGATATTGCGAATCAGGCGCGGCGTAATGGAAAGGACGATTTCGGTTTTCTCCCGTTCATCCTTCTGGCTCGAAAAGAGACGCCCCAGCATGGGAATGTCGCCTATTCCCGGCAAACGGCTGGCGGTGGTGCGGTCTTCGTCGCTGATCAGCCCTGCAAGCACCTGGGTTTCACCATCCTTGAGGCGCAACACCGTCGACGCGGAACGTGAACCAATCTGGTACGCCAGCGATCCTTGCGGTGTGCGCACTTCGCGCACCAGCGAACTGACTTCGAGGCCAATTTTGATAGCTGCTTCGTCCTGCAAATACACGTTCGATTCCACTTCAAGCTTGATACCAACGTCCAGGTACTGCACGCTTTCCGACGATACACCGTTGGACGTGGTCGTAATGCTGACGACCGGCACCTTATCGCCGATCATGATCTTCGCCTTTTCGCGATTGCGCGCACGAATTCTCGGATTGGCAAGGATCTTGGCGTCGCCGATTTCACTGCGCAGATTCAGCGTGGCGCTTGGCAGCACGGTGGCCAAACGGTCTGACGACAATCCTTTCAGGTCATTGAGCGTTGCAATTGGATTGGCCGCGATCGGTGTGAACGTCATCTGGTTGGGCAACTTGACGCCCAGTTCCATCAAGCGTGACCGTTTCACTTCCAGCACTTCCACTTCCAGCATCAATTCAGGTTCGTACAAATCCTGCATGGCGATAAGCTTTTCGGCCAAGCGAATGGCGTCCGGTGTATCGCGCATCATCAGCAGGTTAAGCTTTTCGTCGATAAAGATATCCTTGGCCTTCAGCATATTCTTGAGCATGAGCTGCGTCTGCTTTACGTCCGCATTCGAAAGATAGAATCCCTTGACGATCAGCTCCTGATGTTCTTTCTGCTTTTCCGGTGTATTCGAATACAGTAGCAGCGACGTGCCATTCAACACCTTCTTTTCCAGGCGGTTGGTTTGCAGCAGCAATTCGATCGCGTCTTCCAGTGGTGCCTGACGCAGGTTGATGGTCGTCCGGAGGTCCGGATTGACATCCTTATCGAGAATAAAATTAATCCCGCTGGATCGCGCCAGCGCATCAAGCACAATACGCAGGCTGGCATCGCGGAATTCCAGCGTTACCGGCTTGCGACGGTTGATCGTCAATTGCGGCCCGGCGGCGTTCGATTTGACCATCTGGTCTTCGATCTGGCGCCGCAGTGCAATGGCGTCCCGATTACCGGGACTTTCAGTCAGTACCTGCTTCACAAGATCGAGCGCGCGCGCGGCGTCACCGGCTTTGAGAATTTCAGCACCTTTGGCAAGCAGCGCACCATAGCGGCGATCGCGACGTGTCGCTTCATTGCCTTCCGCAGCACGCAGATTGTTTGGATCAATCGCCAGCACGCGCTGGTAGCTCGCCAGCGCGGCATCCCACTGCCCGGCAGCACGTTCAACGCCGGCCGCCATCAGCAAGCGGTTGATATGTTCGTCGCGCCGACCGAGCAGGTCTTGTTTGAAGACCACGTTCTGGGGAGCCGCTTCCACGGCTTTCGCCAGGTTGCGCAGCCCTTCCTCTGACTTGCCATCGGCAATCTGATTCAAACCTTCGCGGTGAAACTGTTCACCCGCACATCCAAGAAGTGCGAGAACCATGCTCACGCTAAGAATACCTATGCAGCTCTGCCTCATTTTCGCTCGCTATTTTCAGTGCCAAGAGGCAGAAATTGTTTGGTGGTCAAAGGAAGATAGACAATGGCCAGTCTCCCGTTTTCGATTCCGTCGAATCGATAGTTGCTGTCGAATGTATCGCCGGGCGACAGCGCAAATGACTGAGTGCCCTTGGCCAGATAAATGATCCACTTTCCGGGTTCCGTTTCCAGCTTGCCCGCAAAGGTGAATGGCAGCGGCGGGGCCGATGGCGCGGCTGGCACCACCGGCACTACCGCAGTAACTGGCGCCGGTGCCGCAGTCCATACTTTAACGCCGAAGGGATCCACGCCCCGTCCGGCCAGGAAAGTGCGGTCCAGCTTTGCCATGTCTAGTTGCCGGGCAGCCGGTTGCGGCGCCGGCGCCACGCGCTTTTGCTGCGGCCGCGGCGCGGCTACAGCTTCGGAAACACTGTCGGAAGCCGTGTCGCCCTTGCCGTTCACAGCAACCGCCCCCACCACGCAAGCGAACATCAGGCCATATAGCGCCAGGCGGCGGCGCAGCGGCGTCATTCCTTGCCCATATAAAGCGTGAAGCGAAGATCGGCGTCGATCAGGACTTCATTGATTGCACTCCTGCGGAACGAAATACTGTCCAGTGTCAGGGTGGGGTTTTCTTTCAGCGACTGCGCAATAAATTTTCGAATTGGGAGATAGGCGCCTTTGGCTGGCAGAATAATCTCGTATCGTGTAAGGCGATCAGTCGGACCTGGCAGCAGGCGGTATTCTCCACGCTCCAGTTCCACATGATTGAAAGCAGCTGCTGCATACATCGCTTCCATTGCCGCCGTGGTCCGGTCCGCAGTGGGGAACACGGCATAAAATGATGACAGCTGCCTGGTATCGGGCCCCATCGCGCGCAAAACCGGCGCAGGAATAGCCCGGCCGCTCGCCAGGAATTTGGCATCCGCCTTCATGGTCAAGAGTTCGCGTTGCGCGGGAATTACCACGGCGACCAAGCTGATGACCGTCGCCACGATCAGAAAAGACGCGCCAATACCCTTCCAGCCCCATTGATGCACATGGTGGCGAATTGCCCAAATCAGATGAGCCCGGGAAAAGATTGTCATGGTGTTTGGCGCACTGATGTTGACGCAGGAAAAGAAGATTCTATCTCACCAAGCGTATTGCCCTGCCCTTCGCCCTTCTTCCAACGCGCACTGATGACGAATCTGACCGGCCGCTGCGGGTCGAGCACTTGTATCTGATGGCTCTGAATAAACGCGCCACTGAGCGACTTGCTGGCGCCCAGTCGTTTTGCGTAACGCAGCATGGCTGGGAAATTCCTGGCCTCGGCGCTAATGTTGACACTGAACTTATTTGCATCTGGCTCCACACCAAGCAAGACGACATGCTCGTCGACCGATGTTTCCAGCTCATTGAATAGCTGATCCCAAGGCAAGGCAATTTTCTCAATGATCTTCTGTGCGCTCTTGAATTCGGCCGCCAGACTTGCTTCATCCGTCTTGTCAGGCGCAGGGCTCGGCGCGGCACGGTGACGGTTCAGGCTAGCGTGCTGTGCTACCAGCGCTTCACGTTCCATGCCAAGACGTGCGTGGTAATAGGCCAGGGCCAGGGCACACACAATCGCACTGGCCAACAGCAAATTGACGACAATACTGTGCCTTGTTCGGCGCGGCAGGAATACCAGATTCAGCGCTTGCATCAGTTGGCTCCAAAGCTTGCGAGATCGTCCAAGGCAGGCATCTCAAGCAACGTCGTGGCATTGCGCGACGCAAGGTGCGCGGCACCGGCATTGCCCTTGGCGTGCACAAACAAGTGAACTTGCTGGTCAATACCTTGCAGAAGATATTCACGCTGAATCATCACGGCAATTCCATCCGCGTCACTGCCAGGAAGCTGAAGCGATCGGATGCTGTGCCATTCGTCGCCCCTGATCGACGCGAATACACACTTGTCATTGTCGATAACAAGCAAGGCGGCATTCTGACCGATGCTTGCGCGGTGATGATTGAACACCAGCATGAAATAAGGCTGCACTCCGCCAAGCTCGGCATTGTGCGCGGCGCAGACCGTTTGCAGCTGAGCGAGCCTGGACCGGTCGATGGCGCAGGCCAGGCCGGCACGCCCATACTTGGGCAGGTCCACGCACACATCCCAAGCCGCAGCTGCATCGCCGAATTGGGCTTCGAACGTGGCGCTTGCGAGCATCTGCAATTCCGCCGGTGTTTCCAGCGTGGGCGACCATGGAATGTGCGCGTACTTGACGTAGTGGTCGGATAAGACGACGTCCGCAAGCGCGCCAGTAGGCTTGTGTTCGCGAAACCAGTTTTCCAGCGCCGCAATGCGACTATCCCAGTGCGCATGGGTGTCCTCCCCTGTGCCTTGGCGCGAGGGAAAGAGCGCAACGCGCAAGCGCTTAGTCGACGAACGTAACACGGTTTATTTCCTCTAATGTAGTCCGGCCGGCAGCCGCCAGGTCGATCGCGGCGTCGCGCAGGAAGCGTGTGCCGTTGGCGCGCGCGGCGTCCTTGATGCTGCGAATCGGCGCGCGCGAAACTATCAGCTCCCGCAATTCGTCATTGAGCATCAGGACTTCGCCGATTGCATGCCGCCCTTTGTAGCCAGTACCGCGGCAATGGCCGCAGCCCTGACCGTGGCGGAAGGCCATGCCGCGCGCCGCAATGGGATCGATACGCGATGCCGCCAGCATGTCGGCGTCGGGCACATGTTCAACGCTGCATTGCGGGCATATCAGGCGAACCAGCCGCTGCGCCATGATTCCGTTCAGAGCGGATACAAAACTGTAGGTATCGACGCCCATATGAAGGAAACGTCCCAGGACATCGAATACATTGTTCGCGTGAACGCTGGTCAGCACCAGGTGGCCGGTCAGTGCGGATTGCACGGCGATTTGCGCGGTCTCCGGGTCGCGGATTTCGCCAACGAGGATCTTGTCCGGATCATGCCGCAGGATCGATCGCAGTCCGCGGGCAAAGGTGAGCCCCTTTTTTTCATTGACGGGAATCTGCAGCACGCCAGGGAGCTGGTATTCCACCGGGTCTTCGATCGTAATGATCTTGTCCTGGCCGTTATTAATTTCGGATAGCGCGGCATACATTGTGGTGGTCTTGCCGCTTCCCGTCGGGCCGGTAACAAGCAGCATGCCGTAAGGCTTGGTAGCGAGCTGGCGAATCTCGAACAAGGTAGCCGGATCAAAGCCAAGCAGGTCTAGGCGAAGCCCCTGGATCTGATCCGTCAAGGTACGCTTGTCCAGAATACGGATAACGACGTCTTCGCTGACCAGGCTAGGCATGATGGAAACACGGTAATCAATTTCCTGGCCTTTGACGGACAGTTTGAAACGGCCATCCTGTGGGATGCGGCGCTCTGCTATGTCCAGTTCCGCCATGACCTTGATACGTGATACCACCTGTTCGGCCATCGCCAGGCCAGGAACCGCGAGAATATGGGCCAGCACGCCGTCGATGCGATATTTAATCTGCAAGCCCGCCTGGGTGGTTTCGATGTGAATATCGCTTGCACCTATTTTCAAGGCGTCATAGATCGTGGAATTAACCAGTTTGATCACCGGACTGGAATCGCCTGCGATCGAAGCCAGTGACAAGTCTTCGACATCGCTGGCTATGGCAGTATCGTCGCTACCGCCATGCATGCTGCTGTCGATGGCGCGCAGGGTGTCTTCATGCACCGCGAAAAATGCAACCAGGTCCGACGTATGCGCAATGCGCCAGACGACTGGAATGCCGAACGTTTCAATGTATGACTGCAGGGGCAAATCGAAGGGGTCGGCAATGACGCACACCAGGTTGCTGCCCTCGCGCGCGACGAAACAGTTGCGCCGTACGGCTTCAGGAAATGCAATCAGGTCGAAAGCAGGATCCAGCTGATACAGCGCGGCCATGTCAACCACGTCGAAGTGCAAGGTTTTGCCCAGGCGGCGGGTGAACTCGGCCGGTGGCAATGCGCTGTCTTCTTCCAGCAGATCGCGAAGCTTGCGACCCGACGATGCCACCCGCACCCGTGCCGCTTCTATCGCAGTGGCTGGAATCAGGGTATCGACGGGGGCGACGTGGGTCGGGTTGTTCATTGAAGCGAGCCGGCAAGTTCGAAAATAGGCAGGTACATCAACACGACAATGATGCCGATGACCAGACCAATAACAATCATTAACAAGGGCTCGAATAGCTTGGTAAACCAATCGACCCAGCGCGAAATCTCGCTATCATACAGTGTTGCAATTCTCTCAAGTGCAACAGAGAGCTCGCCGGACCGCTCGCCAACGGCCAGCAAACGGATACCAATGTCGGTCGCCAGGCCGGTGGCGGCAAAAGCGTCGGATGCAGTGCGTCCTTCGCGGACCAGGCGCGCCGCCTCGGACAGGCTGGTTTTCAGGGCCCGCTGCCCCAGCAGTTCCTCCACCATGTCCAGGGCCGCAACGAAGGCGATGCCGGCGCTGACCAGCATGGCCAGCGTGCGGGTGAAACGCGCCAGCTGGTACAGGCGGATGCGTTCACCCAGGACGGGAATCGACCAGAGGATTCTACCGATTGCCGCTTGCACACCCGGCCGGGTGAATGTAAAGACAGCACCCGCACCAGCTGCGATGCCGGCGACGAGCACATACCAGCCGTACTGCACGATGAATTGACCGCCGGCCATGAGGATGCGCGACATGAAGGGAAGTTCGCGCCCCATGTCTTCGTAGACCAGGCTGAAACGCGGGACCACGTATCCCAGCAAGAAGAGGACGACCAGGAAGCCTACGCTCATCAAAAGTAAGGGATAGACGGAGGCGGCCACAACCTTGTCACGCACCATATTGAGCTGGTGGTGATAGGCCAGGTAGCGCCGCAGAGCCTCCGTCAGCTGGCCGGTTCGCTCGGAAGTCCGGACGGTGGCGACGAACAAGGCGGGAAAAGTTTCCGGCATCGATTCTAGGGACTGGGAAAACGAGCGGCCTTCGCGCAGCCGCAGCGCCAGGGTGTCAAGAATGGCGTGGGTGCTGGTTTTGCGTGCCTTGCGGCCGAGGATGTCGACGGTTTCGATCAAGCTCAGGCCGGCGTCCAGCAGGCCTAGCAATTCCTGGGTGAATAGTTCGACGGAGAATGGCGCTTTCGACAGCGTCAAAGTTCGCTTTTGGCGCGCGGAAATGACGCGATAGCCCTGCCGTTCGGCGTCAGCCGTGGCAGCACGCACGTCCGCGGCGTCGATATTCAAGCTGGATAGGCCGCCGTCTACGCGGTAGACCTTCAAAGTAAAACGCATTTTTTCCTGTGGTAACCCGGCTTAATTACCGGCCCGGGTAGCACAAGTAATTATTGATTAAAGGTGGATTGTACAAGTCCCGCCACCTTCTGAAGGAATCAGTTGCTATTATTTAATTATTTTGAGGCAAATTAAAGACACATAAGCTGATTAGTGCGTTTTTTCACCAGCCACAATTGCCTGCATTCAGAGAAGCCCCGTCACGAAGCGCTACATATCGCCGATACAAATGTAACAAGTGCCCGCTATGCCGTAGGGTATAATTTCGCGCTCACCGAGCCTTCCCCCACCCTATGACGACACTCCGACCGCACGCCGATTGCCAGCCACTCCGGGCCGCCGCATGCACGGCAAGGGCCTGCTGATGGGAAGCATCACCGTCCGTCACCTGGGCAAGGCCTACAAGCAATACCCAACCCGCTGGTCGCGCTTGCAGGAATGGATGTTTCCATTCCTGGGCGAACGGCACAGCAACAGGTGGGTACTGAAGGACATCAACTTTTCCATTTCCTCGGGTGAGGCGGTCGGCATCATTGGTGTCAACGGCGCTGGTAAAAGCACCTTGCTCAAGTTGATCACCGGAACCAGCCAGCCTACCCTCGGCGGCGCGCACACCACGGGCCGCATCGCCGCCCTGCTGGAACTCGGCCTTGGTTTCCTGCCCGACTTTACCGGGCGCCAGAATGTCGAGATGGCGGGGCAATTGATGGGCTTGAGCGACGAGGAAATTAGCGCCCTCATGCCTGACATCATCGCCTTTGCCGAAATTGACGAATACATCGATGCGCCCCTGCGCGTCTATTCGAGCGGCATGCAGATGCGCCTGGCATTCAGCGTGGCCACCTGTATCAGGCCGGACATCCTGATCGTCGACGAGGCGCTGGCCGTGGGGGATATCTTCTTCCAACAAAAATGCTTCCAGCGCATCAGCGCATTTGTCGAGGCAGGCTCCACTTTGTTGTTCGTGTCTCACAGTTCGGGAACTGTGCTCAATGTGTGCAACCGCTGCCTCTACATCAGGCAAGGCGAACTGGCGTTCGATGGCGAACCGAAAGAAGCCATCGACCTGTTCCAGGCGGAGTTGCTCGGACGGTCCAGGCATGCGTCGATTTCCACTTCCGTCCATCCGGAAGGCGACAAGAAGTGGCATGAGCACGAAGCCTTCCGTCATGCGCCGGCCCTGGTCGGACGCAATGGCAGCATCGCCACCACGCGGGCCGAATGCGTCGGCGTGCGCTTTGTCCGGCTCGACGGCGAAGAACGGCAGAGCATCACAGCCGATGAGCATGTCACGCTGAAGCTCGATTTCCGCATCCTCGACACCCTCGACGATCCGCACGTGGGCTTCAAGATCCGCGACCGCTTTGGCGTCGTCCTGTTCGAAACGAATTCGTATTGCATGGACAGGACGCTCGGCGTGGCAGAAGCAGGCTCCTACCTGTCGGTCCAGTTTTCCTTCTTCCTCACGCTGTTTCCGGCCGAATACACCATCACGGTGGGGCTGGGCAACCATGGCCACGGCGAAGGACTGTTCCGCGAAGTCATTTGCTACCTGCACGAAGTAAATACCTTTGTTGTGGTTCCCAATCCCGAATCGATCATCTGGGCTGGCATGACAAACCTACGCCCACAGCTCAGTTTTGAAACGTATTGAATCCATGAAACCAGATCAATTTTCCCGGGCGCAGATCATTGTCCGCGGCCTGTACCGCAGCTTGTTGGGGCGCGAACCGGACCCGGCCGGCCTGCAGCACTGGAGTGCCGTCATCGTCCAGGAAGGCAGTGCCGGCAGTGTCTGCGATGCGCTGGTGAACAGCGATGAATTTCAGGGCAAGGTGGACCGGCATGCCATGCGGGACCAGGCCAAGGCGGCGCTCGCAGCGCATATCCTTCCCTTGCTCGTTGCCGATCCGCTATTGATTGTGGATGTAGGCGCGCAAGAGCTGGAAGGCGAGGAGCACGTTTATTCTGCGATCGCCCATTTTGCGCTGCCGCATCACATCATCGGCTTTGAACCGCTCGAAGAAAAAATCAAGGAACGCCAGCGGCTCAACCCGGCGCAGCCGATCACCTTGTTGCCAACCTTTATCGGTGATGGCGAACCTCACACTTTCCACATCAACGATCCCGACGCAACATCGTCCCTGCTGCCGCTCAATCAAGACTTCACGCGGCTGATGGTCGACCTGAGCCAGTTGCGTACCGTGCAGACGGAGAGCGTCAATACAAGCACCCTCGACCGCGCGCTCCAGGAAACCGGCCGGATTGATTTTCTCAAGCTCGACATCCAGGGATTCGAGCTGCCTGCGTTGAGCTTCGCCACATCCGTCCTGGCACGGACCAATGTGGTGCATTGCGAAGTGGCGTTCGCAGAAATTTACAAGGACCAGGCGCTGTTTTCCGACGTCGAGGCGCTGCTGCGCGAACACGGTTTCTATTTCCTCGACTTCAGTTCCACCTGCCATTACCCATACCATGGCGCATCGGACAATCCGTCGCGCGACCGGCTCGGATGGGGCGATGCGGTTTTCTTCAAGAAAGAGGCACTGCTGTCGGACTCGCGGGACCTGCTGGGCCAGCTTGCCATCGCGATGCTCGTGTATGACAAACCGTCATTCGCCGAATACCTGGCGCAGCGCTACGACGAGGCAACGGGCGCCAGCGTGGCGACGATTTTCAATTCGGTTCGATAACATCAATTCAAAAATGATGTAATCAGTGGAGCGCACGCCATGGCTACTATCCGAAGGACCATTACTTTGTCGGAGAACCAGGACCTTTGGATCAAGGCGCAGGTCGACGCTGGACACTACGCCAATGACAGCGAATGTATCCGCGACCTTATCCAAAGGGAGCAGGAGCGAAACGCGGAAGTTGGACATGTCCGCGCCGCGCTGATTGAAGGTGAGTCAAGCGGCGACCCTATGCCTTTTGATCCACGTGCTTTCAAACAGCGCATGCGCGCAGGAAAAGGCTGAGTACCGCCTGAGCCACGCGGCGCTACAATTGGCCGATACAAATGTAACAAGTACCTACTATGCCGTAGGGTATAATTTCGCGCTCACCGAGCCTCCCCCAGCCCTATGACGACACTTCGACCGCACGCCGATTGCCAGCCGCTCCGGGCCGCCGCATGATCTCGCCGCTGATGCTGCGCGGACTGTGGTCGTATCGCGGCTTTGTGCTGGGCAGCGTGAAGCGCGAATTCCGCCTGAAGTACAGCAACACCATCCTGGGCGCCGCCTGGACCCTGCTCAATCCGCTCGCGATGATCCTGGTCTACACCGTCATCTTCGCCGAAGTCATGCGCGCCAAGCTGCCCGGCAGCGACAGCACCTTCGCCTACAGCATCTACCTGTGCGCCGGCATCCTGACCTGGGGCCTGTTCGCCGAAATCGTGGCGCGTTCCCAGACCATGTTCATCGAACAGGCCAACCTGCTCAAGAAGATCAGCTTTCCCCGCATTTCCCTGCCGGTGATCGTGGTGCTCAATGCCCTGCTCAATTTCGGCATCATTTTCGGCCTGTTCCTCGCCTTCCTGCTCGCCACCGGCAATTTTCCCGGGCTGGCATTTGCCGCCCTCATCCCGGTGCTGCTGCTGCAAATCATGTTCGCCATCGGCCTGGGCATGATCATCGGCGTGCTCAATGTCTTCTTCCGCGACGTCGGCCAGTTTGCCACCATCTTCATCCAGTTCTGGTTCTGGCTCACGCCCATCGTCTACCCGGCGTCGATCCTGCCGGAATCGGTGCGGCCCATGCTCGACTGGAATCCCATGGCCCACATCATCGGCGCCTACCAGACCATCCTGGTCAAGGGCCACATGCCCGACTGGCCGAGCCTGCTGCCAGCCTTCGTGCTGGCCGTCCTGATGTGCGTGTTCGCGATGCGTTTGTTCCGCAAGCGCGCCGGCGAAATGGTGGATGAACTCTGATAATGAAGCGCAACCCTTCCCCATGACTTTCCTTACCTACGCCCAAAATTTCGAGGACGTGCTGCTGTGGCGCGCGCTGGGCCATATCAAGAATGGCTTCTACATCGACGTGGGCGCCAATGATCCGGTCGAGCATTCCGTCACCAAGGCCTTCTACGATGCCGGCTGGCATGGCGTCAACATCGAGCCCCTGCCCTCCTTCCACCAGAAGTTCCTCGACCAGCGTCCGCGCGACATCAACCTGGCCATCGCGGCCGGCGCCAGCGAAGGCAGCATCACCCTGTTCGACGTGCCGGCCGTCAATGGCTGGGCCTCGCCCGACGCCGCCGTGGCCGAAGCGCACAAGGCCGACGGCTTCGACGTCACCGAAATGACCGTGCCCATGCGCACCCTGGTGTCGGTGTGCGCCGACCATGTGCGCGGCGACATCCATTTCCTGAAAGTGGACGTGGAAGGCTTCGAAGGCGAAGTCCTGCGCGGCATGGATTTCGTCAAGTACCGTCCATGGGTGCTGGTGATCGAAGCCACTTTGCCCAACAGCCGCGTGACCAATCATGCGCAATGGGAAAACCTGGTCACGTCGCGCGATTATCATTTCGCCCACTTCGACGGCTTGAACCGCTATTACGTTGCCGGCGAACACAAGGAACTGGTGGACGTGCTGTCCATCCAGCCGAATGTATTCGACGAATTCATTTCCTGGCACCTGGACAATGCGTGGAAAGCCAACGAAGCCGCCCTGGAAGCCAACCAGCTTGCCGACGAGCGCGCCAGGATTGCCGCCGACAAGCAGTGGCATGCGGAAAAGCGCGCCGACGACGCCCATGGCGTGGCGCAGCAGGCACTGGAACAATCGGGCGCCTTGCTGCTGCGCTACGAAGACGCCATGCGCCAGGTGGCCCTGGCCGTTTCTGAACGCGAAGCCTTCCGTGGCCGCCTCGAGCGCCGCGACCAGGACCTGCAAGACCTGGAGCTGCGCATGGCCGAACACGCGCAAGCGGCGTCGGACGCCGCCGCCAGTGCCGCCGCGCGCCTGGCCGAGCACGACCGCATGGCTTACGAACGCGAAAAAGACTTGCACGCCCAGATGGCGCAGCGCGACCAGGCCTACGCCGAACTGGGCGCCGCCGCCCACCATGCGCAAGCCTGGGGCCGCGACCTGGAACAGCGCCTGCTGGCCACCTACGCCAGCACGTCCTGGCGCGTGACGGCGCCGCTGCGTTGGCTGCGCGCCCTGCCGCGCCGCCTTGCCGCGCCCGAAACCCGCGCCAGGGCACGCGCCATGCTGCGCAGCCTGGCAGTGCGCATGACGTCGAACGAACGCCTGCGCCGCCTGATCATTCCCGTGCTGCTGCGCTTCCCCGAACAGGCGGCCCAGGTCCAGCAAGTGCTGCGCGAAATCAAGCAGCCCGATGCCGCACCCGTGGCGCCTGCGCCGGCCACTGCCCAGCTGAGCGACGAGGAAAGGGCCATGCCCGCCTCGGCGCGCAAGGTGCTGGCCGCGCTCAAGCGCGCCCGCAGCCATACAACAGGCACATAAGACCATGCGTATTGTTATCGACCTCCAGTGCTGCCAGAACGGCGCCAACCCCGCCGCCCTGCAACTGGCGTGCGCGCTGGCGGGCAAGACCGGCCCGCACGAATTTTATATCGCCCTGTCCGGCCGCTATCCGGACAGCATTGAAGCCTTGCGCGCGCAATTTGCCACGCTGCTGCCGAAAACGCGCGTGCGCGTGTACGACCTGCCCGCGCCGGATGCGCATGCCGGATCGCACTGGCGGGCGCAGGCGGCCCGCCTGATCCGCGCCAATTTTTTCGCGGCGCTCGACGTGGATGCCGTGCTGGCGCCGCATGGCAGCGATGAAAGTGAAGCTTCCGCCGCCGATTCCTATGCCACCGTGACCACGGCCGACGGCGAACACGACGCCGCCAAGGTCCTTGAACGCCTGGTCGAAGCTGCCGCCTCGCATCCCGTTCCGCGCAAGCCGCGTCCGCGCCTGGCCTATATTTCGCCGCTGCCGCCCGAAAAATCGGGCATCGCCGACTACAGCGCCGAACTGGTGCCGGAACTGGCGCGCTTCTACGATGTCGAACTCGTCATCGCCCAGGACGGCATGGACGATCCGCGCCTCATGGGCTTCCCCCTGCATTCCTATGCCTGGTTCGACGAACACGCGCACGAATTCGACCGCGTGCTCTACCACTTCGGCAATTCGCATGCGCACCAGCATATGTTCGAGCTGATCCGCCGCCATCCCGGCACCGTGGTGCTGCACGATTTTTTCTTCTCGGGCATCCTCGACAACCTGGAACGCGAAGGCGCGCTGCCGAACGGCTTCATGCAAGCCATGTACGAGTCGCATGGCTACACCGGCCTGCTGGACCACCGCAAGATCGGGCGCAATCCCGCGATCTGGCGTTACCCGCTCAACAAGGGCGTGCTGGACAATGCCTGCGGCGTCATCGTGCATTCCGCCTTCTCGAAAGAACTGGCCACCGCCTGGTACGGTCCGGATGCCGACGAAGGCTGGCGCACCATTCCCCTGCTGCGCGGCAAACCGGAAGCGAGCCAGGGGCCGGGCGCCCGTAGCGCCGCCCGCGCCCGCCTCAAGCTCAAGAAAGACGATTACCTGGTCTGCAGCTACGGCATGCTGGGCCAGACCAAGCTCAACGACGAATTGCTGGACGCCTTCCTGGCTTCGCCGCTGGCGGCCGACCCGCATTGCAAGCTGGTATTCGTGGGCCAGAACGAAGGCGGCATGTACGGCGCCAGGCTGGCGCAAAAAATTGCCGACAGCGGCCTGGCGAAACGCATCAGCATCACCGGTTTCGTCACGCCGGCGGCCTATGCCGACTACCTGTGCGCCTGCGACACGGCGGTGCAACTGCGTTCGGCCACGCGCGGCGAAACTTCCGCGGCCGTGCTCGACTGCCTGCTGTACGGCGCGCCCACCATCGTCAATGCGCATGGTTCGACGGCCACGCTCAGCGCCAACCTGCTGCTCAAGCTGCCGGACGCCTTCAAGGTCGTGGAGCTGGCCGCCGCGCTGGCCCAATTGCATGGCGACGCGCGCCGCCGCGAAGGCTTGTCGCAACGCGCCGCCAGCTTCATGCAGGCCGAGCACAATCCGGCCCGCGTGGGCCAGCTGTACTTCGACGCCATCGAAGACTTTGCCGCCGACCACAAACAGTTCCACTACCAGCGCTTGCTGGAAGCGATCGCCCGCATTCCCGGCCCGTTTGATCCTTCCGGGTCCGACCTGGGCGACGCAGCCAGGGCCATCGCCTTCAACCAGGGCACGGGCGCGCCGCGCCAGATGTTTGTCGACGTCTCGGCCATGGTCACGTCCGACTTGCGCACCGGCATACAGCGCGTAGTGCGCAGCGTGCTCCACGCGCTGATCGCCAACCCGCCGCCCGGCTACCGCATCGAACCGGTGTTTTCCACGGGATCGAACCGCAGCTACCATTACGCGCGCCAGTTCACGCTGGGCTTCATCGGCGAAACCGGCCTCGTGCTGGAAGACGCGCCCATCGACATGCGCCCCGGCGACACCTTCCTGGGCCTGGACTTGTTTACCAACGGCACCTCGCAAAACGAACAGTTGCTGCAATCGATGCGCGACCATGGCGTGAATATCTATTTCGTCATCTTCGACATCCTGCCGATGCTGCGGCCCGACGTTTTCCCCTTCGGCACCGAACAGTATTTCGGCGACTTCCTGCGCACCGTGCACCGCGTGGCCGACGGCCTGCTGTGCATTTCGCGCGCGGTGGCCGACGAGCTGATCACCTGGATCGGGCAGCAGAAAACCGAACGCAAGGCGGCGCTGCAGGTGGGCTGGTTCCACCTGGGCGCCGACATCGACGCCAGCGCCCCCAGCTTCGGCTTGCCGGACAACGCGCCCGTGGTGCAGGCCGCCGTGACGGCCTGTCCGAGTTTCCTGATGGTGGGCACGGTCGAGCCGCGCAAAGGCCACGCCCAGGCCCTGGCCGCCTTCGAACTGCTGTGGCAGGAAGGCGTGGACATCAACCTCGTCATCGTGGGCAAGCAGGGCTGGATGGTCGAGAAGGTGGCCGAACGCATGGCCGCGCACAAGGAAAAGGAGCAGCGCCTGTTCTGGCTGCCGGGCGTGTCGGACGAAATGCTGCTCAAGCTGTATGGCAGCTGCACCGCGCTGCTGGTGCCGTCCGAGGGCGAAGGCTTCGGCCTGCCGCTGATCGAAGCGGCGCAGCACGGCATCCCGGTCATCGCGCGCAAGCTGCCGGTGTTCGAGGAAGTGGCGCGCGAACACGCGCTGTATTTCGAGGGACTGGCGCCCGCGGACCTGGCCGCGGCCGTCAAGCAATGGCTGGTTCTGCACAAGGAAGGGACGGCGCCGCCATCGTCCGGCATGCCATGGCTGACCTGGCGCGAATCCGCCCAGCAAGTGCTCAATGCCGTGGAACGGCAGCAATGGTACAAGGAACTCCCAGGGACGGCTAATAGTAGCCCTGCCCCCTGATTATTGTTACTATCTCAAGTTACGTTCCACAACAACAAAACTGTGCCTTCCCCAATGAACCTCAATGACGCCATCGCTGTCGTAATCCCGAGCTACCGCGTCAAGCGCCACATCCTGTCCGTCATCGCCGGCATCGGTTCCGAGGTGGGGAGCATTTACGTGGTCGACGACGCCTGCCCGGACGGCTCGGGCGACTACGTCACGGAGCATTGCAAGGACCCGCGCGTCACCGTCATCAAGCACGAGAAGAACCTGGGTGTGGGCGGCGCCGTCATGACCGGCTACCAGGCAGCCATCGCCGCCGGTGCCGAAGTCATCGTCAAGGTCGACGGCGACGGCCAGATGGACGCGCGCCTGATTCCCAATTTCATCGTGCCCATCCTGGCCGGCGAAGCCGACTATACCAAGGGCAACCGCTTCTTCGACCTCGAACAATTGCGCTCCATGCCGCCCATGCGCCTGTTCGGCAACGCGGTGCTGTCGCTGATGAACAAGGTCTCGTCCGGCTACTGGGACATCTTCGATCCGACCAATGGCTTTACCGCCATCCACGCCGATGCCGCGCGCCATCTGCCGATGAGCAAGATCAGCCGCCGCTACTTTTTCGAAACCGACATGCTGTTCCGCCTGAACACCCTGCACGCGGTGGTGGTCGACGTGCCCATGGACGCGGTGTATGGCGACGAAGAAAGCAACCTCAAGATTTCGCGCATCGTCACCGAATTCGTGGCCAAGCACGTGCGCAATTTCTTCAAGCGCGTGTTCTACAATTATTACCTGCGCAATATGTCGCTGGCATCGATCGAATTGCCACTTGGCACAGGCTTGCTGGCCTTCGGCGCCATCTATGGCAGCACGCACTGGCTGGAGTCGGCGCAACTGGGCACCACCACGCCGGCGGGTACCGTCATGGTCGCCGCGCTGCCGGTGTTGATGGGCGTACAGCTGATCCTGGCGTTTCTGGCATATGATATTGCTTCGGTGCCGCGCCGCCCTATCCACAAGCTGATCCAGTTCCGTTCGCAGCATGCTTGAGTTTGTCCAGCGCCGCCGGCAGTTTCTTGTATTTGTCGCCGGCGGGGTGCTGTGCGCCCTGATCGATATTGGCCTCATGCAAATGCTGATCGCCGCCGGCGTCGACTACCGTGCGGCCACGTCGGCCGGTTTCGCGGCCGGCTTGCTGGTCAATTATGCTTACCATGCAAAACTGACTTTCCGCGCCGAGGCCAGCTCGCACAATTTTGCGCGCTTCCTGTGCGTGGTTGCGCTGAACTACCTGCTGACAATGGCTTGCGTTGCCGCGTCGGTTGCACTGACCGGCGATGCGCTGCCAGGCAAGCTGGTATCGCTGCCGCTGGTGGCGATCAACGGCTTTTTCCTCAGCAAATACTGGACCTTCAGGTAAATGGAATTTCGCCCGATACAGTTTGACCAGGAATCGCTGGCGCAATACTGCGCCCTGTTCGCCGCCTGCTTCCCCGGCAGCGACAAGTTCACGCCCGCCTACGTGGCCTGGCTGTATTGCGCCAACCCGGACGGGCGCGCCGTCGGCTACGACGCCTGGGAAGGCGAGCGCCTGGCGGCCCACTATGTGTGCGTGCCGGCACTGGCGCGCGTCAATGGCGCGGCGGTGCGCGTGCTGCTGTCGCTTAACACCGCCACCCACCCCGACTTCCAGGGCAAGGGATTGTTCACCAAGCTGGCGGACCAGACTTTCCAGGCCGGCGCCGACCAAGGCTACGACGGCGTGTACGGCGTGGCCAATGCCAACAGCACGCCCGGCTTCATCCGCAAGCTGGGCTTCCAGCTGGTGCGCCCGCTCGAAGCGCGGGTCGGCATGGGCCGTCTGCATCTCGATGGCCAGCCGGCCGCGCCCCTGTCCTTCGAACGCATGTGGAACCCGGCCAGCATCAGCTGGCGCTGCGCCAATCCGAACAACCCGGTACGCTGGCGCACGGCCGGCAGCCAGGTGCAGTTCCACGCGCCGGCGCTGATGGCGGGCGTGCCTGCCTACGCCGAACTGGCGCGCGCCGATGTGCAGCTGGACGGCAACGCGGGCATGGTCATGCCGCTGCGCCTGTTCATCGGCCTGGCGCCCGACGCCGTGGCCAGCTACTGGAACTACGCCAGCATTCCCCAGCGGCTGCGGCCTTCGCCCCTGAACCTGATCTACCGCTCCTTCGTGCCGCGCGTGGCGGCGCTGGACCCGGCCCTGATCCGTTTCTCCTTCCTCGATTTCGATGCCTACTGACGCCGTCGCCCTGTTCCTGTTCGCCCACCAGGACGACGAATACGGGGTGTACCAGGAGCTCGACGCCTGCCGCCAGCGCGGCATGCACGTGCGCTGCGCCTACTTCACCGACGGCGCGGCGTCCGGCGTGTCGGCCGCCACCCGCAATGCCGAATCGGTGGCCGTGCTGGCCCAGCTGGGCGTAGCAAAGGACGATATTTTCTTTGCCGGCGAAACGCTGGGCATTCCCGACGCCGGCCTGCCGGCCCACCTGGACCGCGCCGCCGATTGGCTGCGCGACTGGTTCGCCAGCCAGGGCGCGATCGGCGCCGTCTACGTCATGGCATGGGAAGGCGGCCACCACGACCACGACGCGCTGCATGCCGTCGCCGTGCACATCGCCGCGGAACGGGGCGAGCTGGACAAGGTCAGGCAGTTCGCGCTGTACAACGGCGCGCGCATCATGCCGCCGTTTTTCCGCACCCTGTCGCCGCTGCCCGAAAACGGTACGGTCCAATCGCAGCGCCTGTCCTGGGCCATGCGGCTGCGCTGCCTGCGCTGGTGCCTGTCGTATCCGTCCCAGTACAAGACCTGGCTCGGCCTGTTTCCGTTCGCGCTGTGGGCTTACCTGGTGGTCGGCAAACAATCGCTGCAGGCGGTGAGCCTGCAACGCACGCTCGAACGCCCCCATGCGGGCACGCTGTACTACGAACACCGCCGCTTCTACACCTGGCCCGAGATGCAGGCGCGCCTGGCTGCCTGGCGCGGCAACGCCCGAAAGCACACCCATGAAACCTGACACCGCCCGCACCGGGCCGCCGCTGGTCGTCGACCTCGACGGCACGCTGATCCATTCCGACCTGCTGTGGGAAGCCATCGTGCTCTTCCTCAAGCAGCACTTGCTGCAAATCTGGCGCCTGCCGCTGTGGCTGCTTTCCGGCAAGACCGGCTTCAAGGACAAGCTGGCCGCCGCCGTCGTGTTCGACCCGGCCCACCTGCCCTACGACCGCCCGCTGGTGGCGCTGATCGAGGCCGAGCGCGCCAAGGGCCGCCTGGTGATCCTGGCCACCGGATCGGAACGCCGCTTCGCCGAGCTGGTGGCCGGCCATTTGAAGCTGTTCGATGCGGTGCTGGCCACCGAGGATGGCCACAACCTGACGTCGCACAACAAGGCCGCGCGCCTGGCGGAGATCTACGGCGAGGGCGGCTACGACTATATCGGCAATTCGCGGGCCGACGTGGCGGTGTGGCAGCGCAGCCGCCATGCCTATTCCGTGACCGCCACCCCGTTCCAGCTGGGCGCAGGACGCGCCACCGAACAGATGGGCAGTGCGCGGCGCGGCTGGGGCGGCGCCCTGCTCAAGGCCATGCGCCCGCGCCAGTGGCTCAAGAATTTGCTGGTGTTCGTGCCCATGCTGGCCGGACACGCCATCGGCCTGGACACCGCGCTCGCATCGCTGGTGGCCTTCATCGCCTTCTCGCTGTGCGCATCGAGCGCCTACCTGCTCAACGACGCGCTCGACGCCCACGACGACCGCATCCACCCCACCAAGCGCAAGCGCCCGATCGCGGCCGGCACCCTGCCGATCCCGATCGCCTTGCTGGCCAGCCCGCTGCTGGCCATGGCGGCGCTGCTCATGTGCGCGCTGTACGATCCGCTGCTGTTGCTGGCGGTGCTGGTCTACTTCATCAGCACCTTGTGCTACTCGGTGTACCTGAAGCGCCTGCTGATGGTCGACATTGTGACCCTGGCCATCCTGTACAGCCTGCGCATCCTGGGCGGCAGCGCGGCCACCCATATCGAACCGTCGTTCTGGCTGCTGGCCTTCTCCTTCTTCATCTTCCTCAGCCTGGCGCTGCTCAAGCGCCACAGCGAACTGTTCAACCTGCACAAGCAGGGCAAGGAAAAAAGCAGCGGGCGCGGCTACACCACGGCCGACAAGACACCGATCGGCGTGATGGGCATCAACAGCGCCTTCATGTCGCTGCTGATCTTCATGCTCTACTTTAATTCGCCGAACGTGCTGCAGCTGTATCCGCACCCGGCCTGGCTGATGGGCATCGTGCCGCTGATGGCCTTCTGGCTGGGACGCCTGTGGACGCTGTCGTTCCGCGGCCTGGTCAATGAAGATCCGGTCCTGTACGTCAGCAAGGATCCGGCCAGCCTGGTGATCGTGGCCCTGTGCGGGGCCCTGGCCGTCGCGGCCAGCATCTGAAAGCGCGCAACATGAATCCACTGTTCATCGGCTATCTCTGGTGCGCCCTGGCGGCGCTGGCAAGCGCGCTGGCCACGCTGCTCATCAAGGTATCCAACACCCACGGGGCGGACTGGAATATCGTGCGCCTGGCCTGGCTGGGCGGCGCCGCCTTCACCTACGTGCTGGGATTCGCCTGCTATTCGGTGGCCTTGCAAAAGCTGGAAATCAGCCTGGCTTACCCGGTCATGACCGGGATCGCGATGGCCATGGTGGCCGTGCTGGGTTTCTGCTTCCTGAACGAGGCCATGAGCTGGTCGAAGGCGGCCGGCATGCTGCTGATCGCCGCGGGCGCTTTCGCGCTGACGCGCTAGACGCGCAAATGAATATCCATGAACTTCTTGCCGTTCCTTGGGTCTACCTGAACCATCATCAACCACGTGCTCGACATTGAATCGAGCTTGACAGCTCATGTCAGATCAAAGTGTTCATGCAATCGATGAGTTCCTTCATTTTCTGGCACGAGATATCGCAGCCCGCCCACACGCGCTTCGTGCTCTGGACGGGACTCTGCAATTGCGTCTGCAATCACTCATTGGCAACATCGAGGTCGACTTGGACGCACCACTGACTGCGGAGTGAACCTGGGCCAATTCCAAATGGGCGCCAGGGTGTCTGCAGCTGGCTAAGGCAATCCGCCAAACCTACCCGTCCCGACATGACAGCCAGACGCAAAAAAGCCCGCTCGCGGCGGGCTTGTCGGCACTTCCGGCGAGCCGGAATTACTTGGCCTTGCGACGGCGCGCTGCGAACAGGCCCATCAGGCCCAGGCCCAGCAAGGCCACGCTGCCCGGTTCCGGTACGGCGCGGATGGTGGTCGTGAAATAGCTGGTGTTGTTCAGGTCGGAGTTGCCGGACCAGATCCAGGTCGCCGAATCGGCGATGTTCGGACGGAAGCCCCATGGAGCGACGCCGTCATTGCCGTGGGTCGACACAGCGCTGTAGGCATTGCCGAAACCGGTGGTGTTGGCCATCCAGTCGGTGGCGTTGGTGGTCAGGAAGGTGCCGTTATTCGAAAACTGGTGGGTGCCGCCCGCGAGCGAGAATTCGCCCAGGAAACCGGCCACGCCGCCCTGGTCGTAACCGTACACGTGCAGGTAATAAGTGGTGCCGGCGGCCAGCGCGGTGTTGTGGGTGTAGGTCGCGCCCCAGTTGTTGCCGCTGCCGATGGCAGTGCCGGCCACGGTGTTGCTGGTCGAAATGTACATGGTGTAGCCATTGTCGACGCTGACGCTACCGGTGAGGGTACCGGCCGAGGCGCCTGCCGACAGGACGAGTGCGCTTGCAGCGATGGCGCGGAAGATCCAGCTTGTTACTTTAGTCATCAGGTTTCCCGAAAGTAGATTTTACTTACTACAAGCAACTTCTGTGCCCGCGAAGAAATAGCCTTTCAATACAAGGATCTAGCCCGCGCACTGTCCCGTTCAAGTTGCGCACTGTAAAGTTTATCGACAGGACTACCGCTCTGGCCGGGCGCCGATCTCGATATTCGACAGCGCCAGGCCGAGCTCCCGTTCGTCGCTGCCCTGCCCCAGCGACTTCGGCGACACCGGATTGGGCACCTCGATGGTCAAGCTGCGCACGGTGCCGTCGGTCTCGAACTCAAAATTGCGCTCCTGGCGTTTGTGCGCCAGCTGAAAGGTCTTGCGCTGCCCGCCCACCACCATCACGAAGTCTTTTCCGAAATTGCTGTGAAAACCGTTGGCGCTGATCCGCACCGTCATCGACTTCGGCAGCGGCTGGGCAAAATTCAGGGTGACGGTTTTCCCGGTCGACCAGCTGCCCCAGGATTCCGGCTGCCACAAGCCGGTAGTCGAGGTCAGCACGCCGCCGGCCAGCGGATCGGACAACTCCACCCGCGCCACCGTGCGGGCGTTGCTCGCGACCCGGATCAGCGCGAACTGGTCGCCCTGGAGTTCGGGTTTGACGCCGGCCGGGAGCGGGTGCGGGCCGACCACCAGCAGCAGCGGGTTGCGCGGCGATAGTTCCTCGAGGCGCAGGGGCGCACCGGGCTCCAGGTCCAGGATCTGGGCGCGCGGGCTGTCGATGTGGAACAGGGCCCGCAACAGGTTGCCGCCATTGCCCGCCACGACCAGGCCGGCCGCCTGTTCCTTGCCCAGGTGCTTGACGGTGGCTTGCACCGCGCGTTCCCATTCATTGGGCATGCGCGAACCGCGGAACATCTTGTTCAGGTTGTCGCCGGAGACGAGCAGCACCAGCGGCAGCAGCGCAAAGATGAACAGTTTCCCGCCCAGACGCGCGCGCCATGCCCACGCGGCGATCACCAGCACGGTCAGCCAGGCCAGGGCGCGGAAGGCGCCGGGCTCGCGCGTGAGCGCCGCCAGTTCCGGGGTATCGGTGATGCCCACCGAGTACTGCGGCATCAGCGTTGACCATGCATACAGCACCAGGCCCGCCAGCGGCAGCGCCAGCAGCACGCGCTTGGACAGCGGCGCTTCGACCGCCGTATCCTTCAATGCCGCCGCCGCCACGATCAGCAGCAGGGGGAACACGAAATCGTAGTAGCGCAGGTGCAGGCGGAAGCCTTCCGGCGAGCCGGGCGCGGCCAGGCTGGCGGTGAACATGATGGTCAGGGCCATGGCCGCGCCCAGCGTGAGCAGCGCGAAGACTTGCAAGGCGCGGCGATCGGCACCGGCCGCGCTGCGGAGTCCCTTGTCGGACGCATGCAGCAGCAGCGTGGCGACCGGCATGGCCAGCAGCAAGGCCAGCGCCAGCACATGCCCCTTCAGGCTGTCCAGCGCGGCCGGCAGCAGGGCCAGCAGGCGCGCGAGGCCGCCGCTGTTCTGGCTGACGTGGCCGCCATAGAAGTTGCCGAACAAGCTCAGTCCGGCGGGGCCCGCCAGCGCATACCCGAGCGCCATGCGCACCGCCACCATGGCGGCCACGGCGGCCACCATCATGGCCAGGGTGCCCAGCCACCAGCGCGGCTTGCGCTCGCCGGCCACGCCCAGGTAAAGCATGAAAGCGAGCAGCGCGGGCAGCAGGAACAGCCCGTGCACTTTCACCAGGCTCATCAAGCCGAGGACGGCGCCGCCGGCCAGGCCGTAGGCCACCGGATGCAGGCCGCGCAAGCTCAATGCCACCCACGCGAACAGGCAGAAGCCCGTGAAGTACATGGTCTCGGGCATGAAGTAGGCGGTGTGCGCATTGATCGGGGCCAGCAGCGCCATGACCACGATCCAGGCGGCCACGCGGGCATCGCACACGCGCCGCGCGATCAGGTAGAGCAAGGGGGCGGCGCCGACGTACAGCAGCACATTGATCAGGCGCGCGCATTCCAGGAAGCCGGTGCCGCAGGCATTGGTGGTGCGGAACAGCGCGAAGTACAGCCAGGACGGCACGATCGATTCGGCGAACGGCAAGAGGCGCGCATTGCTGCTGTACGACCATTCGTCGGCGAAGACCATCGGATAGAGGCCCGTGTTGCGCGCCACGAGGAAGATAGACAGCCCGATAAGCGCCAGCACGAAGCCGTAGGCGCGGAAAAAAGCAGTGGCGCGGGACGCGGACTGGCGCAGTGACATGGTCGGTTCCGGAAATGACGAGACCGGCGATTTTAACTGATTTCCCGGACCCGCCTCGCGTACAATTGCCCTTCTTATAACTAGCCTGCCTTCCCGATGATTCTCGACGCAGCCACCCGGCGCTTTTCGCTAATCCTCCTTCTCGTGCTGGCCGCCTTGCTGGCCCTGGTCAAGCCGAATCCGAACGGCGACGTGGTCGAATATTCGCTGACCACGATCGCCATGGCATCGCACGGCACGCCGGACATCCGCCTGGACGACATCGCGCGCGGGCGCGTGCTGCTGCCGCAGCTGGCCGAACCGTATGGCATGCTCGAGAAAGGCATGCGCGCCAACGACAAGATTTTGTACGCGGCCTTCACGCGCGGACGCGACGGCGACGTGTATGCGATTCACTTCTTCGGCTATTCGGCCCTGGCCGCCCTGCCCTACAAGCTGTTCGAGCTGGCCGGCGCCGACCCGATGAAGGGCTTCCAGGTCGTCAACCTGGCCGCCATCTTCCTCCTTGGCCTGTGCTTCCTGCGCCTGTTCAAGTCAGAGGCCAAGGCCTTCATGGCGCTCGCCCTGTTCATGCTGTGCGGCGGCATCCTGTACTGGAGCTGGACCAGCCCGGAATGCCTGGGCGCGGCGGCGTTGCTGGCGGGCCTGGTGCTGTTCTGCAGCGGCGCCCCGTTGCGCGGCGCCCTGCTGGCCGGCCTGGCGGCGCAGCAGAATCCCACCATCCTGGCCTTCTTCGGCTTCGCCCCGCTGCTGCATGTGTGCCTGCATTACGACGCCGCCATCAGCCCGGCCGCCAACGTCATGCGTTTCCTGAACCGCCGCCACGCCGCCGCCCTCCTGGCCGGCATCGCGCTGTTCGCCGTGCCGCCGCTGTTCAACCTGTGGCAGTTCGGCGTACCGAACATCATCGCGCGCCTGTTTTCCGACCCCACCTTCATCGGCGGCACGCGCCTGGCATCCTTCTTCTTCGACCTGAACCAGGGCATGCTGATCGCCATTCCGGGCGTGCTGCTGGCGCTGGCCATATGGGGCCGGACCAGCGTGCGGCGCGACACCGTGGTCCTGGCGCTGTGCGCCGCCTTCACGCTGGCGCTGGCGCTGCCGGCACTGGCGGTATTGAACTGGAACTCGGGCGCGGCGGGCGTGATGCGCTACGCCTTCTGGGCCGGCATGCCGCTTGTGTTCGCGCTGGTGTGGCGCCTGCAGGCGGCGCCGCGCTGGCCGCTCGCGCTGCTGGTCGCGCTGGGCCTGGTGCAGGCCGCGTGCATGGTCAGCGCGCGCAGTTACAGCTATGTGGAATTCAGCCCGGCCGCGCGCCTCATGATGCGCGTCGCGCCGCAGCTCTATCATCCCGAACCGGAAATTTTCGTCGAGCGCCTGGGCCACCACGACAACTACTACTCGGCCAGCGAAGTCTATGTGCGCAGCGTGGGCGGGGTGCCCGTCACCACGCTGTACAACACGCAGCATCCGGGCATCGCCGAGAAGGTGTGCGGCAAGGGCGGTGCCATCGCGGCGGACAACGACCATAGCGACAGCTACCGCGGCTGGCGCTACCTGCACGGGCCGGTGCGCTGCACCGGCGGCAGCGCGGCGCAGACGACGTACGGCCTCGAACAATTCAAGGCCGGCAATCCGGTGCAGCTCGAAAGCGGCTGGAGCGCCCCGGAAGCCGGCGGCGGCAACTGGGATGGCGCCTGGTCGCTGGGCAAGCGCTCGCGCATCGTCATTGCCCTTGCCGGCGGCGCCCGTCCGGCCAGCCTGACCCTGCTCGGCCAGTACTTCAAGGGCAATACGCGCACCCGCGTGAGCGTCAACGGGGTCGATATGGGATGGCACAAGCTCGACGTGCCCGCCGCCATCGCACTGGCGCTGCCGGCGCCGGCGCCGGCGGTGCTGCAGGTCGAACTGGAACACGAAGCGCCGCAAGCGCCCGGCGGCGCCGATACCCGCGAACTGGCCTTCTTCCTGCGCCAGGTCACGCTGCAGTAAAGGCGGCTTCGCTCAAAAAAATCCCCGCTCGCTGGCGGGGATTTTTTTATGCCGACTGCTTCGGCAGGCCACCGAGCAAGGCGGCCACTTTCTGCTTGGCCGGCTTGATCGACGGGTTCGACGGGGCCGAATTGGTCGGCACCGGCGCCGATGTCGGCTCGTACGGTTTCAGGAACCATGGATCGACTTTTTCGCGGCGCGGCATCGGTCCGCTGCTGCGCGGTGGACGATCGCCGCGATCGCCACGGTCGGCGCGGTCGCCGCGTTCGCTGCTGCTGCGCGGCGGCGGCGCGTCGGCGTCCGGACGGCGCGCGCGGCGCTCCGGCGAACGCTCGCTCGAATCGCGCGGCCCGCGCGTTGCCGGCGGCGTGAAGCCGGCCAGTTCGCCACGGGTGATGGTTTGCTTGATCAGCTTTTCGATGTCGACCAGCAGGCGCTCGTCCTTGTCCGAATACACCGAGATCGCGTCGCCCGAAGCGCCCGCGCGGCCGGTACGGCCGATCCGGTGCACATAGTCTTCCGCGTTGTACGGCAGGTCGTAATTGATCACGCACGGCAGGTCGGAAATATCGAGGCCGCGCGCGGCCACGTCGGTCGCGACCAGCACATCGGTTTCGCCCTTCTTGAAGGCGTCCAGCGCGGCCATGCGTTCCTGCTGCGTTTTGTCGCCGTGGATGGCGGTGGCCTTGATGCCGCTCTGCTCCAGGTGGCGCGACAGGCGCGAGGCGCCGATCTTGGTGTTCGAGAACACCAGCACCTGTTTCAGGTCGCGTCCGCGGATCAGGTATTCGACCACGTCGCGCTTGTTTTCTTCCGATACCTTGTACACCACCTGGGTCACCTTGTCGGCGGTGGCATTGCTGCGCGCCACTTCGATGATGACCGGGTCGTTCAGGAAGCTGTTGGCCAGCCGCTTGATTTCAGTGGAGAAGGTGGCCGAGAACATCAGGTTCTGGCGCTTTTTCGGCAGCATGTTGATGATGCGCTGCAGGTCGGGCAGGAAGCCCATGTCGAGCATGCGGTCCGCTTCGTCCATGACCAGCATCTGCACCTGGCCCAGGCTGACGTTTTTCTGTTCCACGTGGTCCAGCAGGCGGCCCGGGGTGGCGATGACGATTTCGACGCCGCCCTTCAGGATCACGGTCTGGACTTTCATGTCCATGCCGCCGAACACGACGGTCGAGCGCAGCGGGGTGTGCTGGGCATAGGCCTTGACGTTTTCGGCCACCTGCACCGCCAGTTCGCGGGTCGGGGTGAGCACCAGCGCGCGCACCGGGTGGCGCGCCGGCGACATGCTGGGGTTGGCGTGCGCCATCAGCAGCTGGATGATGGGCAGCGAGAAGCCGGCCGTCTTGCCGGTGCCGGTCTGGGCCGCGCCCATGACGTCGCGCCCTTGCAGCACCACGGGAATGGCGGCGGCCTGAATCGGGGTCGGGTGCACATAACCCTGGTCGGTCAGCGCGCGCAGGATTTCTGGGGCGAGGCCGAAGTCGGCGAAGCGCACGGTAGGCGCGCTGTCGGCTTCGATGGTGATCGGTGTTTCAGACATAAGTTTTCCGGGCGAGTGTTCGATAAGCTCTACGCCCAAAAATGGAAGGCCGACGAGGGGAACTCCAGGATGGACGGAACAAGCCGCCGTGAGGCACGGACCGGTGGCCAGCTCGAAATAATGCCACGATTGCGTCGGAAATACCGGGCGCACGGACGTAGATGCAGTAATAGTGCCGTAAACGATACCCTAAAACCCGGCTACTGTATATGGAAAGCTATATATCGCAGAAGATCTATTGCTTTAAGGATAACTTGGTTTACACTCCTCGTTTGCCAGGAAATTGTCCAAGAACATGGTATTCAAGCTCAAAGGGTCCCGCACCCTCGGTAACGCGATCGATTCCCACGAAAATGGTTTTAACCTGGTGCGCCTGCTGTGCGCCCTGCTGGTGGTCGTCTACCACGGCTTCCAGCTCAATCCGGTGCTGGGGCGGCCCGACCCGCTGACGGCCCTGGTGCTGCCGCACGCCGACCTGGGCAAGATCGCGGTGGGCATTTTCTTCATCATCAGCGGCCTGTTCATTACCCAGAGCTGGATGCGCGACCCGCACCTGGCCCGCTTCGCGCTGCGCCGCGTGGCCCGCATCATTCCCGGCCTGTTCGTGTGCTCGCTGCTGACCGTCATCGCCGGCTTCGGCTTCTTTTCGGAACAGGGCTGGGCCGGCCTGTTCAGCGCGGAGGCTTGGCGCTATGTGTACGGCAATTCGGTCCTGCACTGGCTGCAGTACATCATTGCGCCGGAAGAACTGGCGATTCCCGGCGTCCTGTCCGGCCAACCCCTGAACGGCCCCCTGTGGACCCTGTACTGGGAAGCGCGCATGTATGTCATGGTGGCGCTGATCGGCCTGGCCGCCGTGCTGCCGATGCGCACCTGGATGCGCGGCGCGGCCGTGTTCTTCCTGCTCGCGGCCAACCTGTTTCCCACCGTGCTGTCGGGCTGGATGTGGGAAGTGACGATGTGGTCGCTTTTTCTTTCCGGCATGCTGCTGTACACGCTGGCGCCCACCGTCCGCATCGGATTCATCCATGTGGCATGCGCGCTGCTGCTGGTGTCGCTCAACTGGACGCGCTCGCTGGCCCTGACGGGCACCGGCCTGACCTGGTTCGGCATCGCTCTGGCCATGGGCGCGCTGGCGCTGTGGATAGGCACGGCGCGCTACGAAGGCATGCGCCATGTGCGCCGCCACGATTATTCCTACGGTATCTATATTTATCACTGGCCCGTGTTCATCATGCTGCGCGCGGCGCTGCCGACGCTCGACGCCCCCGTGTTTCTCGCCATCGGCATGCTGGTCAGTATCACGCTGGCAGTGCTAAGCTGGCACCTGGTCGAATCGCCGGCAATCCAGCTGGCACGCCGCTTGTTGAAATGCTAATATGGTCTTCGCCCTCCCCGTCCTGCTGCGCCGCTCCCTGGCCGTGCTGTGCCTGCTGACCCTGGCCTTCTCGTGCTGGGCCACGCCGACCTCGCCGCTGCGCTTCAAGCGGCTCGGCACGCTCGACGCGGACGAACTGTCGATCCTGGCGCTGATGCAGGACCGCCAGGGCTTCATCTGGATCGGCACCCATAGCGGCGGCCTGTACCGCTACAACGGTTACCAGGCTGTCAAGTACACCAGCAGCAGCAGCGAGCCGGGCAGCCTGCCGCACGACCGCGTCTCGACCCTGTACGAAGACGCGAAAGGCGTGATCTGGGTCGGCACCCAGAACGGGCTGGCGCGCTACAACCCCAAGACCAATGACTTCACGCGCTTCGCGCCGCCGCCGGGCCCGTCCGCGCAGCGCATCGTCAAGCAGATCATCAGCGATGGCAAGGACGGCTTGTGGCTGGCCACCTGGGGCGGCCTGCAGCATTTCGATCCGGCCAGGGGCAACTTCACGGTGTACCTGAACGACCCGAAGGATCCGGACAGCCTGGCCAGCAACGACATCAACGCCGTCAGCATGGACGACCGCGGCGGCCTGTGGGCGGCCACCTGGCCGGGCGGGCTCGATTACCTGAAACCCGGGGCCAAGGCCTTCGAGCACTTCAAGGTCGACACCGCCGGCGCGCCGAACCCGAAATTGAACATCGTGCGTTCCCTGCACTTCGCGCGCGACCGCACGCTGTGGATCGGCACCGAAACGGGCATCGTGACCTGGAACACGGCCGAGGACTGGGAATCGCGCCGCCGCATCGAATCGCCCGCCACGCGCGTCAATTACCTGTACGGCGACCGCAACGACACGGTCTGGGCCGGCACCCTGGCCGCCGGCCTGCTGCGCTGGGACAAGGGCGCCAGCAAGCCCGAACACTATGTGCACCGCGCCAACGATTCGAACAGCCTGCCGTCGGACTATATCCGCGCCGTCATGCACGACCGCAGCGGCATGCTGTGGATCGGCTCCTTCACCGACGGCATCAGCCTGGTCAACCTGAACAGCCAGGGCTTCCAGCGCTATATCCCCTTCGACGTGGAAGCGCACAACCTGCGGCCCGACAATTCGCTCAAGAACATCGAAGGGGCGCCGGACGGCCGTCTTTGGCTGAGCAGCAATTCCGGTTTCTCGCTGTTCGATCCCGCCAATGGCGACGTGCTCAAGACTTACCGGGCCGATGCCGGCCGCCCCGGCGCGCTCAGCAACGATATCGTCTACAGCCTGTACCAGCAGCCGGGCGGCCCGCTGTGGGTCGGCACGTCCGCCGGCCTGAACCGGCTGGACGGGCCGGACAAGCCCTTCAAGGTCTTTCATTTCGGCAGCGTGGGCGCCGACTTCATCAACACCATCGTCCCCAGCGCCAACGGCAAGCTGTGGCTGGGCACGGGCGGCCAGGTGATCCTGTACGACCCCGCCACCGATACCTGGACCAATTACTTCCACAACCCGGCCGACAGCAACAGCCGCAGCGTCAACAGCACCACCACCATGGTCGAAGACCGCCAGGGGCGCGTGTGGATGGGCTCGGAATGGAGCGGCGGCGGGGTCGACATGCTGGACTTGCGCAGCGGCCGCTTCACCCATTTGCGCCATGTGCCGGGCAAGGCCGACGCGCTGGCCGACGACAATGTGGCCGCACTGTACCAGGATCCCCAGGGGCGGATCTGGGCCGGCACCGCCAAGGGCGTCAACCAGATCATCACCGGCGCCGACGGCAGCATCCGTTTCCGCAGCTACGCGGCCAAGGATAGCGTGGGCGTGGTCAAGATCCTGGCCATGCGCAGCGACAAGGCCGGCATGCTCTGGCTGAGCACGGCGAGCGGCATGCTGCGCCTCGACCCGGAAACGGGCAAGGCCAGCCGCTATACCAGCGCCGACGGCATGACCGAAGGCTTCTCGGTGGGGGCTTCGTATGCGGCCCCCGACGGCAAGCTGTACTTCGGCGGGGTCAAGGGCATGACCGGCATCACGCCGGACATCGTGCGCAGCATGTCCGCGCCGCCCCTGGTGGCCGTCACCGACATCAGCGTGTTCAACCAGTCGCTCAAGCACAGCGCCAGTGCCCCCGGCGTCCAGCTCGACGGCACGGTGACCAAGCCGACCATGCTGACGCTGTCGGTCAAGGAATCGGTCTTCACGATCGAGTTCGCCGCCCTGCACTTCACCGACCCGGGCCGCAACGCCTACGCCTACCGGCTGCAAGGCTTCGACAAGGACTGGGTGTACACCGACGCCAACCACCGCAGCGCGACCTACACCAATCTCGATCCCGGCACCTACAGCTTCCTGGTCAAGGCCGCCAATCATCACGGCCTGTGGAATGAAGAAGCGCTCAGCATGACCATCAAGATCCTGCCGCCCTGGTACAAGGCGTGGTGGTTCCGCCTGCTGGTGGCCCTGTTCGCCATCGCCGGCCTGACCATGGCTTACCAGGCGCGCATCCGCAACCTGACCCGGCGCCAGGCCCAGCTTGAAGCGATGGTGGCGGCGCGCACGCATGAACTGGAAGACAGCAATGCCAAGCTGGCCGAGCTGTCGAGCACGGACGGCCTGACCGGCATCAACAACCGGCGCGGCTTCGACGCGGCGCTGGAAAGCGAATGGCAGCGCGCCGCGCGCAACGGCTACTCGCTGGCGCTGGCGATGCTCGACGTGGATCACTTCAAGGCTTACAACGACCATTACGGCCACCAGGCCGGCGACCAGTGCCTGCGCACGGTGGCCGACCTGATCGCCGCGCACGGCAGGCGCACCAGCGACCTGGTGGCGCGCTATGGCGGCGAAGAGTTCTCCTTGCTGGCGCCGGCCACCGATGCCGAGCATGCGCTGGTGATCGCGAAAGGCATCTGCGAAGAACTGGCGCGCCTGGCACTGCCGCACGCCAAGTCGCCGTATGGCGTGGTGACCATCAGTATCGGCGTGGCCACGGCCATGCCCGATGACAGCAGCACCTGGACCGACCTGATCGAAAAGGCGGACCGCGCCTTGTACCGCGCCAAGCAGGATGGCAGGAACCGCGCGCAGCTCGCCGATTAGCCTGACTTCATCCCGATGAAAAGGCAGCTGCCGATGGCCGGCACGCCACTGATCCGGGCGCTGCGCGGCGACACCTTGCACGACATGCCGATGGTCATCGCCCCGCCGGGTATGCCCAAGCGCTTCATCCTTGCCAGCGGACGGCGCATGGCCAATGCGGCAGGCAAGCCCCTGGGCGCGGTCGTTGCTATGAAAGATGTGACGGAGCTCCATGAATCTCGGCATCAACTGGCTCGCAACGAGCAGCGCTTGCGCGACATCACGGACAATGTCCCGGCATTGATCGGTCATATCGACAGCGCCTGCCGCTTCACCTTTCTCAATTCGCCAGCGCTGCACTTTTACGGCAAGACCGGCCAGAACCTGATCGGCCAGCATGTGCGCGCCATCTACACGCCGGCCGATTTCGCGAAATTCGGCCCCTTCATCGCCCGGGTGCTGGCCGGCGAACATGTGGAGTTCGAGGATGAAATGCAGATCGCCGGCAAACGCAAGTTTTTCCACGCCGCTTACATTCCAAACCGCACACCCGCCGGCGAGGTCATCGGTTTTTACGCCCTTGCCTTGGACATCACGGCCCAAAAAATAGCGAACTGCGGCAGCGCGAAAGCGAAGACCGGCTGCGCACGATCGCCGACAACCTGCCGGTACTGATCTCCTACGTCGACAAGGATGAACGCTACCGTTTCGCCAATGCGCTGTATTGCCAGTGGCTGAACCAGGATCCGGCCACGATGATCGGCCGGTCGATCGCGGAAGTGTTCGGCGAGCAGTTTCACGCGGCACGGCGCGCGCTGCTGGAGCGATGCCTGGCCGGACAGGCGGGTCAGGCGGACTTCGTGTTGAACGACGGCGGCAAGGAACGACTCGTCAATACGGCCTTCATTCCGCACCTGCGCGAACAGGGCGTCGTCGGCGCCTACCTGTTTACCACGGACGTGACGGCCGCGCGGCAGCAAGAGGCAAGCCTGCATTCGCTGGCCAACACGGATGCCCTGACCGGACTGCCGAACCGGCGAAGTTATCAGGCGAACCTGCTCGAAGCGATCAGTAAAGCGCACAGCGGGGGCAGCGCCATTGCGCTCATGTACCTCGATATCGACCATTTCAAGCACATCAATGACACCCTGGGTCATGCGTGCGGCGACGACGTGCTGCAGGAATTTTCGCGCCGCTTGCTGGCGGTGGTGCGCAAAACCGACCGCGTGTACCGACTTGCGGGCGATGAATTCACGATCCTGCTCGAAGGTGTGCCCACGCTGGCGGTGTGCCGGCGCCTCGGTGACCATATCCTGAGCGCGATGGGCGCGCCATTTCACGTGGGGAGCACCGAACAGCCTGTTTCCACCAGTATTGGCATTGCGTGGAGCGGCGATGGCAATATTGACGCGCAAGCGCTGGGCGCGAGCGCCGATGCCGCCCTATACCGGGCCAAGGACGCGGGGCGAGGTCAATCTTGTTCCGTTGATGCCACCCGTTCCGCCTGACCTGCCTTCGGCATTGGCTCGACCAGGGACACCGATGGGCTGATTGCCGAGGCAAGCCATCACCACATGGACCTGCCTGGTAGCCAAACGAACGTTCGGCATCGCCCTATCTGGGTTGGCGCACCCGCTTAGTAATCGCCCGGGCCGGATTGGCGATCGCGCCCATGTAGCGGACCTCGCCAGCGGCCTGCGCCACCGACACCGCGATCGTCTCTTTGTGCACAGCCATCCCGACAAACTTGCTAAACCACTTCATGACCTGCTTCAATCTGGCGCCGTTTGGCGGCCGTAGCTATTTAAGCACGGCTTTGTGGCTGGTCGTTTGCATCGGAACCGTCAGTGGGAGAAGGCGGCGCGGTGGGCACCGGAAGGGAGCGTGACGAATTTCCAGCCCGCGCAAAGTTCGCCATTCGACCGTCCACGCGCGGTTCGACACGGCGACCTAGAACGCAAAACGCAAGCCCAATTGCCAGCGCCGCCCGTCGTCTTCCAGTAAGAGTAAGCGCTCCGGCAACACCGAATACTCACGCACCCGTGCATTGCCCAGATTGAGGGCATCGAGATACAGCTGCACACCGGCGCTGAACTGGTGGCGCAGGCTCGCGTCGGCTTGGCCATAGGCGGCGCGCTGCCGCGGCAAGGCGCCCGAACCGAAGCAATCGACCAGAAAGCTCGCGCGCCAGTTATAGTTCAGGCGCGCCTGCAAGCCATGCGAATCGTAAAACACGGCCGCATTGTGTGAGCGCGGCGACAGCCCGTTGTAGCCACATTGATTGGCGTTTTCCGATCGGCGCGCACGGGCGCCGACGACCGTGTAATTGCCAGACACGCCAAAGCCGCCCTGCCAGCCCGGCCAACGCTCGAATGTATACTGAAAAGCCAATTCCAGGCCTTGAATGCGCCCCGACACGCCGTTTCTGACACGCGTATCGTGCACCGGCTCGGGAATGCCCGCCACCTGAGTCAGACGCGTCTGCGTTTCCAGAAAATCGCGCAGGGATTTGCGAAAGACCGTCACACCGAGAAAATCGAGTCCCCCGGGATGCCATTCCAGCGCCGCATCCAGATTGTTTGCGTGCATTGCCTTCAAATACGGATTGCCGCCATCGGCATGGACATCGCCAACCCTGCCCGCATAGCGATTGTCCACGCCCAGGCTGGTCAAGGTCGGACGGGCCAAGGTGCGCGACGCAGCCAGGCGCAGCAGCACGCGCCGGCTCAACTCCAGACGCAGGCTCGCCGCCGGCAGCCAGTCGGCATAACGATGGGTGACGGCCACAGCCTGGGCCGGCGCGAACACGAAGGTATAGTTCGAATCGCGCGGCATGTTCGACACGGCACTCATCAAGACTTGGCCAAAACCACGCGTCGTCGAGCGCACCTGCACCGCCCGCACGCCCACGTTGGCCCTCCAGCCGGCACCAGCCCAATGGCTGTCGACGAAAGCCGCACCAACTTGCTCAACCACGTCGATGGTCGCACTCGGCTCCAGCACGGCCCGGTAAGGACCATCGGGCAAGGCCAACAGCGCTTGCGGATCATTGCCTCCCGCCAGCAAATTCGTGGGCCGCGCCAACCACGCCATGACCGCATCGGGGTCGTAGGTGAAATGGGCGGCGGGGACTTGGGCCGCCCCGTCAATCCCGCTCAAGAAGCGATCGAAAGGACTAATCCGCAGCAGCGCCGCATCGATCGGATAGGTATAGCCGCAATAGGCGCATGGGGCCGACGAGAAGTACGTGCTGACCGTCTTCTGGCGGCGCGACCAGGCCATCCCGGCGTCCAAGCCCTGGAAGCGATGGGACGGGGCGTCCCAGTGGGCGACCAGGCGCCCTTCCTGAATCACGTCACGCGCGCGCTGGCCCTTTTGTTCAGCGTAGTGCGCACGCATCAGCGATGCGTCCGTCAAGGGATCAGCGATTGACAGGCTGGGCAAGGCAGCGCCCGAACTGAGCGCGAACGCCTGCCCCTGCACGGATTGCGCTCCCACGACCACGAAAGGATTGAACGCATCACGCGCCGACAAGGAACGCGAAACATCGGCTTCCCAGCGCCATCCCTCGCTCGCCCGCCATCGCGCATTCAAGCCAGCGAGCACAGTGTGCGCCAAGCGGTTGTTGGCACTGACGATATTGTCGTTCTGGGCCGCTCCCACGCCGGCCGCAGCGAGCAGGGGATTGTTCGAGACGAAAGCGGTCCCCGGCCGACTCATACCCGTGATGGTGCCGTTGGCGTCATGGCGAACGCCGAGAAATTGGGGATTGAAGTAGCCACTGAAGGCGGTGTCTTCGCTGCGCTGATCCAGATGCGCATACAAGACGTCGGCTGTCAGCAATAGCTCGGCCAGCGGGCGCGCCTGCAGTGTCGCATTGGCGACGGCCCGCTTGCGCCGCTCCGGCTCGCGATGAAAACCCAGGTTACTGGGCGTAAACAGGCTCTGACGCGTCAGCGCATCCGTCCCCAAGCCGCGCGCCGACAAGTCGCCATTGACGAGCAAAGCCTCGCGATACGACCACTGGTCGATCGAAACATAGTCGCGACGCGACGCGCGATCCGTGTAGGAGAAGGAAGCGAGCACGCCAAGACTACGTGCTCTGTTCGTGTACGCATACAGACCGGCCAAGGCGGGCGTTGTCTTGCCAGACAACGAATCGCGCGCCGCACTTGCGTTCAACACGGCGCGATTGCCCTGGCTATCGAAAGGCCGCGCGGTTTGCACATCGATGGTGGCGCCGATCCCGCCTTCAGGCAGCCCCGGCCGAGCACTCTTGTAGACCTCGGCACGGGCAATCAAATCGGCCGACAGCATATCGAAAGAAAACTCTCGGCCGGGATTGTCGGTACTGATCATGCGGCCATTGACCAAGACCTGGTTCAATTCCGGGCCAAGACCGCGCACGGTGATGAACTGGCCCTCGCCGGCATTGCGTTCGATGGCCACTCCGCTGACGCGCTGCAGCGCCTCGGCCACATTCGTATCGGGGAATTTGCCGGACTCCTCGGCCGAGACGGCGTCTTGCACACCGTCAGCGGCGCGCTTGCGTTCGAGCGAAGATTGCAAGGAGGCGCGCATGCCGCTCACGACCACCCGCGCCATGTCGTCCGCCGGCGCCGTTTCCTGGGCATGTGCACAGGCAGTCAAGATGGCCATGCCCCACAGTGCATACCTGACGTGCACGTGCCCGCTCATATTCCCGCCCCTCCCGCACATCGATTGGACCATATGACAGGGGGAAAGTCCACTATTTTGCGGGCGGGGGCGGGCGTAGGCGTGCCAAGCGCTGCTGCGTCTGTCCAACGTCCGGGTCGCGCGCGAACGCGGCCAATATACGCATGGCGTCGGCCGCCGTCTGTTGCGAGGAATCGCGGTCAAAATATTGCGACGTTCCCTTGGCGGCAGCCAGCAAGGCGACGCTCTTGCGTTCAAACCTGTCGAGCTTGGATTGCGCGTCGCGATTCGGCGCGATCAGACCCTGCGACAGGTTATAGGCTGCCTGGTTCTCCGGCCGCGCCATGAACTCGATGAACCGGGCAGCCGCCGCCTTGTGACGCGCGCGACGACTAATGAACAAGACATCCATCGGCGCCTCTTCATAGATGGGCATTGCCGGATTGATCACGGGGAAGCGAAAAAAATCGAATTGCTCGGGGTCGACGTGCACATTTTTCGGCATGAAGCCGCCAATCAGGTACATGCCCACCGTTTCGCGATACAAGAAAGGCAGCACACCCTTCCAATCATAGGCTTCGCTATTTGACAGAAAATACCCGTTATCGATCAACTGCTTCCATTTGCGCAGCACTTCGGTCACGCGTGGGTCCAGATACGACTGGTCGCCAGCCAACAGTTGCTGATGAAATGGCAGTCCGTTGAGACGCAAATTGAGATAGGAAAACCAGGCGGCAGCGGTCCAGCTTTCCCGCGTGCCAAGGCCCAAAGGCGTGATGCCTTGCCGCTTCAATTTCTCGCAAACGCCTAAGAACTCATCCCAATTGGCCGGCTCGGCGAGCTTCAGCCTGGCAAACAGGCTCTTCTTATAATAGATGCCCCAATGGTAATAGGACAGCGGCAAGCCATATACTTCCCCTTCAAGGCTGACCGCTGCCTGCGCGCTGGAAAAAGCGCGCTCCAAGCGCAGCTTTTTCCAGAGAGGGGTAATGGCTTCGATGCGCCCTTGCCGCGCCAGTTCATTCAATTGATAACCGGCGAACCACCACACGACATCCACGTCGGATTGTTCGAAGTGTTTCATCCATTGGTGATACGCCTCATTGACTTGTTCGATCAGACGCACCTTGACGCCGGGATGCTCAGCCTCAAAGCGCGCTGTCAGTTGTCGGATGTTCGCACGGTGCTTGCCGTTCGAGACCAAGAAACTCACGGTCAAGTCTTCCGCAACACACGCAGTCGCGAACAGCAGGCACAAGAAGGCAACGGCGAAACGAATCATGAAGGTCGAGGCATGCGCGTAGGTGAGTCTTTATTAAACCATTGGCAAGTCCATATTGGCAACCCATTCCGGTCCATCGTTCCCGTTCAGCCCTTTCGGGACGGCCAGCCGCAAGTCCGTGCGCAAGAATCGCCCGACCATGCGCGCCTATCGCTTCGAAGCCTGGCGCGGCACCTCCATCCCGGAATCTGCCCGTCACTGCTTGCGCACCCAACCCTGCTGCCGGGCCACGCTTTCCGCCTGCCCGTCGAGCGCGCTTCCCGTGATCCGCTCATCGATCGCATCGGCCACCGCCGCCGGCATCGCGGAGAGCGCCTGGCGGTAGGCGCCGGTGGTCACATCGGCGTTATCGACCATCACGGCGATCTTCCATTGCCCGCCCTCGCGGCAAGCCAGGCCCGCGCTGCGGGGCATCATGAAACTGCGGCAGTAGCTGCCATCCTTCGCCAGGAAACTGACGCCCACGGTCACTTCCCCGGTACCCGGCGCGCTGGCTAGCTGGGTACTGAGCGCCTCGGCCAGCACGCCCCTGGCACGCAATGGGCCATCCTGGTCGATGGCCGCCAGCGCGCTCGCGTCGCCGCCATTGCGCAAACCCAGGCTGCCGGCCAGCACCCCGACCACCAGCGTGGCCGCCAGCGCGCCCCACTGCGGCCATGACCAGCGCGGCTTGCGCTCCGGCGCCGGGGCCGGCGGCTGCGCGCGCAGCGGACGCACGCTGTCGAGGTGCACCACCTTGCCGCTGCGCGCCGATGCCTGCAGGCGCTGCGGCACTTCCTCGTCCAGCACGGGCCCGAAGGCATTGAAGACGTTCGAGCGCAGCGCCTTGTGCCGGTTCACTTTGGCGGCGATATCGGGATTGAGGCGCATGGCCAGCTCCACTTCGTGCCGCGTAATGTCGTCCAGTTCGCCATCGGCGTAGGCCATCAAGGTTTCATCTGAAAAGCTCATGCTACTGTCCTCGCTTGATCTGACAACAATCCCTGCAGCGCTTCGCGCGCCCGCGCCAGCCGGCTGGTCAGGGTTCCCATCGGAATTTCCAGCACCTCGGCCGCCTCCTTGTACGGCATGCCGTCCACCAGCACCAGCCCGATCACGATCCGGTGATCGTCGCTCAGCAGGCCGATGGCCTTCTGGATCGCCATGCGCTGCTGGTGCGCCTCGGTGAAATTGTCGCCCACGTGCTCGCCCGCTTCTTCGGGTGCGAACAACTGGTCGCGCCGCACGCGGCTGCGTATTTCATCGATCCACGCGTTTTTCATGATGCGGAAGATCCAGCTGTCGAGCCGCGTGCCCGCTTCCCATTGCTCGCTGCGGTTCAGGGCGCGTTCCACCGCGACCTGCACCAGGTCGTCGCCATCTTCCCGGTTGCGGGTGATCGCGCGGGCAAAACGGCGCAGGCGCGGCAGCAAGGCGGCGATGTCGGCGTGGATGGTAGCGGCATTCAATGTCATGGTTGCTAGATAAACGTTCGGCGCGGGGATTTTATTCCCTGTCCCGTTCGTTTACTTTTCAGGATTGCTCATCTCTATACTATCATCCGACCCATGAAGATATTCCACCCTTTCCGTGCGCACCACGCAATGCGAAGCGTGTTAGCACTCACTATCACCGTATCCGCTGCCAGCGCCCATGCGCAGCTGCGCGTGCCAGGGCTCGACTTGCCGCTCCCGCAGCGCATCGGGCCGCTCGACACCGGCATCCTGCGCGATCCGGCCGAGCGATTGCTGTCGGACCGGACCGTGCCGGACGTGCGCGGGCTGCGGCTGGGCGAGATCACGCGGCGGCTGCGCCAGCACCGCGATGTGCTCGAAGCCGACCCGCGCGGCGAGCCGGTGGTGCGGCGCGAGATCCTGGCCTGGTCGCCCAACGCCGCCAGCCTGGCCGCCGCCAAAGCGGCGGGGCTGGGCATCGCGCGCGAACGCCGCCTGGAGGGCCTGGACGAGACCTTGGTGACCTTCCAGGTGCCGGACGGCAGCGATACCGCCACGGCGCTGGAACTGCTGCGCCAGCACGATCCCGAGGGCACCTACGATTTCAACCACGTCTACACCGGCAGCGCCGCCGCGCCCATGCCCCCCGCCACGCCGGCGCGCCAGCACGGCCGCGCGGCGCCAGGCACGGTCAGCGTCGGCCTGGTCGACGGCGGGGTCGATACCGCGCATCCCGTGTTCGCCGACACGCCGGTGCGGCGCTGGGGCTGCGACGAGGTGGCCCATCCGAATCCGCATGGCACGGCGGTGGCCGCGCTGATGGTCGGCAAATCGGCCGATTTTCGCGGCGTGGCGCCTGGCGCCAGCCTGTTTGCGGCCGACATTTATTGCGATAGCGGCAGCGGCGGTTCCGCCGAGCGCATCGCCGGCGCGCTGGCATGGCTGGCCAGGCAACAAGTGGGCGTCATCAATATGAGCATCGTCGGACCGGCCAACCTGGCGCTGGAACGCGCGGTCGGCGCCATGATCCGGCGCGGGCACCTGCTGGTGGCGGCGGCGGGCAACGACGGGCCCGCGGCGCCGCCCTTGTATCCGGCAAGCTATCCCGGCGTGGTGGGCGTCGGGGCCGTCGACAAGCGCGGCCGGGTACTGCCGGAAGCGGCGCGCGGCCCGCAGGTGATGTTTTCCGCGCCAGGCAGCAATATGGTCAGCGCCAGCCCCGGATCGCCGCCCTACCGCCAGGTGCGCGGGACTTCTTTCGCCGCGCCCATCGTGGCCGCGATGCTGGCCGCGGCCTTGCCGGCGCCGGACAAGGTGGCCGCCGCCGACGCGCTAGTCGCGCTGGCCAAACGGGCCAGCAATGGCATCGTGGGCATGGATTTTCGGACCGATCCATCTGCGTTGAAATAAATTTTCACCGGCATGGAATAAACCGCCGGTCGCCAGCGTTCTTCCAACAAGGGCTGCGGATTGTCCGCACCATTTTCAAGGAGAACATCATGAACCACGTCAAACACATCGCCATCCTGCTCGCCCTCGGCATGAGCGCATCGGCCCACGCACAACTGCTCGGCGGCGGACGCGGCGGCGTCGGCGGCATGCTGGGTGGCGCCGGCAATATTGGCGGGCAACTGAGCGGTGCCGGCAGCATGGGCGGCCGCGGCTCGCTGCTGACCGATGTGCGCGAGCGCGCACGCCCTGCCGAGGCCGCGCCGGCGCCAGCGCCTGCGCCAGCACCAGCACCAGCGTCCGGCGGCGGACAGGCAACAGGCAATGGTTCCGGCTCCCTGGCCGGCAGCCTGAACACGAACGCGCTGGCGCAGGGCCGCCAAGCCATGGGCGGTTCGGCCGACGCCGTTCGCGGCAGCGCCCAGCCGGTGGCCGACGGCGCCCGCGCGCAGGCAGAGACCACGCGCACCTTCGCCCAGTCGAGCACGGCGAACGCACGCGCCACCACAGCGGCCGGCAAGGACGCAGCGATCAGCGGCGGGAAGCAGGCCGCTGCCGCGGCCAAGGCGGTCAAGGTCGATGCCGACGGATCGGCCAGCGGGTCGGCCAGCGGGTCGGCCGGCGGCAATGCCAATGGCGGCGGCGGGATGTTCTAGGAAGTGATCAGGCCGTGCTCGTCGAGCACGTCGTGCATCAGCTCGAGCCGGATCAGGGGATTGTCGAGCATGAGCATGCTGTGCTTCTGGTGGTTGGGCAGCGGCAGCAGGTCGCACCAGCGGTTGGCCACCCAGCCGCAGTCGTCCAGGCGGAATGGCGGCAACACCGGCCAGCGCTGTTCCGGCACATCGTGCAGCGAACAGAGCACCTTGTCGAGCGCGTCGGCCGCGCCCTGCAGCTCGGACGGAATGCGCACCTGCTTGTCGTCGTCCACCAGTTCGGTATCGGCCATCCACAGGCCGTTGGGCAGGCGCTCGCTGGCGATGACGCGGAAGCGCGCATTGCCGCGGCACAGGATCTGCAGCAGCCCCGGCGCCGATGCCGTGCTTTCCTGTACCGACGCCAGGGTGCCGGACAGCAGGAAGCTTTCCTGCACTTGCGGCGAGCGCACTTCGCTGCCCTGGGTCAGCAGCACCACGCCGAACGGCGTGTCGTTGGCGATGCAGCGGCTGATCATGTCGAGGTAGCGCACCTCGAAGATTTGCAGGGGCAGCACGCCGTCCGGAAACAGCACGGTGCCCAGCGGGAACAGGGGAAAGGTCAGCGTAGCCATGCCCCATGATGACAGAATCCGCGCCGGAACCGAAGCACGATTGCTGTCGGCGCCCTACAGCCCCAGTTCGGCCAGGATGTCTTCCTTCAGTTGCTGCAGCTCCGGGCTGGACAGCTTGCGCGGATGCGCGTGCTTCACCTCGAAGGTCGCCTGGATCGTGGTCGGCCGCGGCGACAGCACCATGATGCGGTCGGCCAGGTAGATCGCTTCCTCGACGTCGTGGGTGATCAGGATCACGGTGTGGCGCTCTTCTTCCAGGATACGCAGCAGTTCGGTGCGCATCTTCAGGTTCATCAGCGCGTCGAGCGCCGAGAACGGTTCGTCCATGTACAGGATCTCGGGCTTGACCACCAGGGCGCGCGCCAGTTCCACGCGCTTGAGCATGCCGCCCGACAGTTCGCGCGGGTAGGCATTCTCGAAGCCCTTGAGCCCCACCATGGCCGCGTAGTGGTCGGCCAGTTCGGCCTTGTCGCCATGGCCGTTGCCGTTCAGGCCGAACATCAGGTTCTGCTGCACGGTCAGCCACGGGAACACCGAGCCATGCTGCGAAATGACGATGCCCTTCGGGCTGGGCTGGTGGGCGCGCACGCCGTCGATGGTCACCTCGCCTTCGTCCGGCTCTTCGAAGCCGGAAATGATTTTCATCAGGGTCGACTTGCCGCAGCCGGACGGGCCGACGATGGCCACGAATTCGCCGTCGGCGACATTCAGGCTGACGCCGCCGACGACCGGCAGCGCCATCGGGCCCTTGCCGAAATGCTTCCTGATGCCCTTGACGACGATCTTACCTTCCATAGCGCCACCTTACCGATTTGAGTCCCTCGAGCTGGCGCATCAGGCCGTCGAGCAGGAGTCCGATTAATCCAATGATGATCATGCCGGCGATGACCAGGTCGTAGCGGTTGCCGGCGTTGCGCGAATCGATGATCAGATAGCCCAGGCCGGAGTGCAAGGCGATCATTTCGGCCGCCACCACCACCAGCCAGGCCACGCCCAGACCGATGCGCATGCCCACCACGATCTCGGGCAGCACCGCCGGCACGATCACCTGCCGGAACAGGGTGGCGCGCGAGACGCCGAAATTCTGGGCCGCGTGCAGGTAGCGCTTTTCGATGGTATGCACGCCGGACGCGGTCTGCACGATCATGGGAAACACGGCGGCGATAAAGATCAGGAAGATGGGTGAAATATCGCCCACGCCGAACCACAGGATCGCCAGCGGGATCCAGGCGATCGGCGAGATCGGGCGCATGATCTGGAACACCGGGTTCAGGGTGCGGTAGGCGGTGTCCACGCGCCCCATCCACAAGCCCATGGGAACGGCCACCGCGACGGCCAGCGAGAAGCCGATGCCAACCCGCATCAGCGAGGCGCGTATGTGTTCCCACAGGGTGCCGTCGTCGGCCAGTTCCAGCGTGCCGGTCACCACCTGCCCCGGCGTGGGGAAGATCATGCTGTCGGTGGCGACCACCACCCACCACCAGAGGCCGATCAGTGCCGCCAGCAGCGCGATCGACGGTAGCGCGTTCTTGATTTTTTCCATCTGTTCCTAATCAGTGCCTAATAAGTACGTATCGCGTGCTTGAGCGCCGCCAGGCGCCATTGCAAGCGCGGCCAGCCCGGATTGGGCAAGGGTTCAACGATCACCGTCATCTGGCCGCTGGTATGGGCGGTGCAGTCGAAGGTGTTTTCCGATACCTGCCCGAACGGCAGGCGGAAGTCTTGGCCCGGCATGATCAGCACCGGACCGAATATCTGGGGCACGGTGTCGCTGTTGCGCAGCAGGAGCACGTCGCGCACGCCCAGCGTGAGGAAGACCCTGGCCGGCAGGATGTCGACCTTGTCGCCGGCCATGCGCCGGTTCCAGGTGCCCTTCGGAATGTCGAACAGGTAGTCGCGCGAGCCAGCGCGGATGGGCGCCAGCGCGGCCCAGGCCAGCGTGGCCACGGCGATGGCAAGGAGCAGTGCGGCAGGCCAGTTGCGGCGCAAACGTTCCATGCGCCCCTACTTCAGCAGCAGCGTGAGGTCGTGCACCATCTCGTCGGACGGACGGCCGAAAGGCATCAGCGCGCGCTGCATGCCCTTGCGGTCGATGAAGTACAGGTAGGAGGAATGGCCCATGGTGTACTCGGTCTTGCTGCCGTCGACCATTTTCTTCGTGGCGCTGATGCCATAGGACTTGAGCAGGGCGTCGATCTGGGCCTGGCTGCCGGTGACGCCGATGAAGGTGGGATCGAAGGCGGCCAGGTAGGATTTCAGGCGGGCCGGCTTGTCGCGCGCCGGATCGACGCTGATGAAGACCACCTGCACGTCGGCCGCCAGAACCGGGCCGAGTTTCTTGCGCGCGTCCGACAGCGCGGCCAGCGACACCGGGCATACGTCGACGCAGGTGGTGTAGCCGAATTCGAGCACCACCACCTTGCCCTTGTAGCGGCTCAGCTTAAAGTCGCCATGCGACGACGGCAGTGCGATTTCCGGCGCCGCGCGCGGCGGCTCGAACACGCCGGACTTGAGCGCGGGCGCGCCGTGGACGGCGCCTGCGCACAGGGCCAGCAGCAAGAGGATGGATTTCATAGGGTGATGACAGTCGGCTTGATGGCTTTGACGAAGCTTTCGTCGACATAGCTTTCGTAAGCCACGGGCTTTTTCAGGGTTCCCGCTTCGATCGACAGTTTCATCAGCTCGTCGAACTCGGGACGCAGCATGCGCAGGTCGCCGTAGGTGACGCGGTCGGCGGGGTTTTCCATGACGAACTTGAGCACGTTCGGGTCCTGGTTGAAAAATTTGCGGCCCGAGGCGATGGTGACGGCCTTGGCGCGGTTGGCGGGCGTGGCGTCGAGCCAGTTGCCGGCGGCCTGCACATGGTTGACCAGGTCCTGCACCAGCGGGCGCTTGTCGCGGATCAGTTCTTCGCGCACGGTGAGCACGCAGCAGATGTAGTTGCGCCATTCGTCGCGCGTCATGGACAGCGGGCGCGCATAGCCGGCGCGCTGGGCGGCGGCGCCGAACGGCTCGCCCGTGCAGTAGGCATCCACCGCTTTCGCGTACAGGGCGGCAGGCATGTCGGGCGGCGGCATTTCGACGATGGTGATGTCCTTGGGCGTCATGCCTTCGCGCGCCAGCATCTTGCGCAGGAACAGGAAGTCGACCGCGAAGCGGCTTGGAATGGCGATGCGCTTGCCGGCCAGGTCCTTGAAGCGCTTGTGGGCCGAGTCGGTGCGCACCATGATGACGGCGCCCGAGCGGTGGCCCAGCGAGACGATCTTGAGCGGAATGCGCTTGTCGGTCAGGTCCATCACCAGCGGCGCGAGCATGTAGGCGGCCTGGATGCGGCCGGTCATCAGCGATTCCTTGATCTCGGGCCAGCCGCTGTATTTACTGTATTCGTAGGCTTGCTGGCTGCCGCCGGCCCTGGCATTGGCGGCCGCTTTCGCCACGCAGGCGATGGGCAGGGTCAGGTTGCAGGTGACGGGCAGGCCGCCGACGATCAGCGGCTCGGGTGCGGCGAACGCCAGCGAGGGCACGGCCAGCGGCATGGCGGTGGCCAGCGCGCCTTTGAGCACCTGGCGGCGGCGCACGAGGAGGGAGCCGGAGTCGTCGTTCATCTTGATGCCTGCTCGAATGGTGATACCGAAAAAATGATTCCTGAATTGTACACCGCGCCCGCGTAGTCACTCTACAAGGGGGCTCAGCGGTAGCGCGCCAGGATGGCGCCCACGCTGCCGTCGGCGGCCAGGCTGTCGATGGCCTGGTTGATGCTGGCGAAGTCCAGCCCGCTGTGCTTGGAAAAGGCGCACTGCGCGCTGAACGAGGCGAACACCAGGTCGGACCGCAGGCGCAAGCCTTGGTTCACCTTCAACTGGTACATCAAGGTAGCCTGTCCTATGATGGTATGGCGGGTTCCGCCATCCATCATCTTGCGCAGATTGTCTTCCATGGTGGCCGAATCGACGCGCTGGAAGCGCAGGCCGACCACCTGTTCCACGCGCGGGTAGCGGTAGCCGGTGATGGTGCCGACCGGCCGGTCGCGCAGGTCGTGCAGGGAGCGCACGACGGGCGCGTCCAGGCTCGACGCGATCAGTTCGGCATCGGGAATGAGCGGGCGGCTCCAGTAAAAGTCGCCATCGATCCAGAACGGGCGCACGTAGCAGACGCCGTCGGCCTTGCCCTGGCGCAGCACGCTGGCCACCTGGTCGCCGGCGACGCTGACATACTGGATACGGCGGCCGGCGCGCCGGGCGATGGCGTCGCTGAGGTCCTTGATGATGCCGCCGTTGAGCTTGCCGGCGTCGAAAGCGGCCAGCGGCATGGCCTGGTTGAGGGGTGCGACCATCAGCAAGGCTTCGGCCGCGCCGGCGCAGGGAGGGAAAGCAAGCGCAAATACGAGCGCGTATCGCTTCAGCATGGTGGTTTACCCGGATCGCATCATGTTTTCAATTCAACAAATGGTAACACCAGCTTTGTGGTGAAACCGCATCAACGCCACAAAATGAGGCACTGGCCCGGAAATGCACTACAATACACATTCCATTAGATAAACAGTAGTTGCTCATGAGATACATTTTAAAGATCGTCGTACCGTCCGTTCCCCCGTACAACCATGAAGCCTATGGTTTTACCGAGGACCTGATTGTCGCGTCCAGGGGCATGCCACCGTCGCCGCGCCTGATCCAATTCTACGACGCCATCACGGCGCGCTTCCCCTGCGCCGCCGGCGGGGCGTATGAAGATGGCAAGCTGGGCGAATGCCCGTGGGGCGACACGCCCCTGCTGTCAGGCTTCACCGGCGACGTGGCCGTCATCGCCGTCACGGCGCGCAATGTGGAAGTGATCCCCTTCATGCTGCGCCGCGCGGGCGCCTATGCACTGACCGTGCTCGACCAGCAGGCCGACAAGGTGCACCGCCCGGCCACCTTCCGCGTGGTGCTGCAAAGCGTGAGCAACGACGTCATCACGCGCGACCTGGCGACCAAGCTGGTGCCGCTGCTCAAGCGCACCGACGACGAAGTCCTGTCCATCCTGAGCCGTCCGCAATCGGTGCTCAAGCGCCGCCTCGACCATGTGACCGCGCAGCGTTTCGCCGAAACCCTGGGCCTGATCGGTTGCCGCTGCGTGGTGGAAAAAGAACTGGGCGAAGGCGCGGTGCTGGTGGCGCCGTTCACGCCGCCGCCCATCGTGCGTCCGGCCGACGTGGCGGCCAATAGCATGCTGCACGAGGAAGAGCGCAGCAGCAAGGTTGAACAGCCGGGCTCGTGGGTGAGCAAGGTGCTGAGCAAGGTGAGCCTGCGCGCGCAGAAATAAACCGCGCCGCAGCGCCCATGCGAAAAAGGCTTGCTTCTCAGCAGGCCTTTTTGCTTATTGCACGCTCACTTCCTTGCGGTTGTCGCGCGACACGCGGTCGATCATCTTGTTGTAGGGATCGACCCCCACGTCGAACGGTTGCTCCTTGACCGTGATGGTCACGCTCGGGGTGGCGCCGTCGAGCTTGCGCTTGCCGATGTAGAGCACGCGTTCGGCGCTTTCCTTGGCGCCCGGCGCGCGCGCGAAGATGCCGATCTCCACCGCTTCGTCATAGGCGCGCGCCGACTCCTTGCCCTTGCCGTCGGCTTCGAGCTTGGCCAGATGCAGCTTGAGCGTCACGTCCCACTGCCCGTCGGCACGCTTTTTCGCCGTCGCTTCGGTCACACGGTTATCGTAGAACACGATTTTTTCGAACAGGTCCGTGATCAAGGCTTGCTTGTCGGCAGGCGCTTCGGCACGGATGTACTGCAGCAGTTCGGCAGAATCGGTGAACGGCGATTCCTGGTAGCCCTTGTCGACCAGGAACTTCTTCAGGGCGCGGTTGAGCGGCTCCTCGCCGATTTCGTCGCGCAGGCGGTAGAACACCAGGCTGCCCTTGCGGTAGTGGATATAGTCCTGGTTTTCCACGCGCAACAGCGGCAGCTCGTCGATCACTTCGCCACCGCGGCCGCGCAGATAGCGGTCCAGTTCGTAGCGCAGGAAGCGGCGCAGCTTGTCGCGGCCGTATTCCTTTTCCATGATCATCAGGGCCGAGTACTGGGCCAGCGATTCGATCAGCATGGTCGAACCTTGCACGTTGGCGCCCACCACCTGGTGGCCCCACCACTGGTGCGCCATCTCGTGCGCGGTGACGTAGAAGACGTAGTCGATGTCTTCCTTGTCGCGCAAGTCGGCGATGAAGCCGATCGCTTCCGAATACGGAATCGTGTTGGCGAACGCCTGGGCGAAACCGGCGTAGTTCGGGAACTCCATGATACGGAACTGCTTGTGCTGGTAGGGCGTGAACTGGGATGACATGTAGTCGAGCGATTTCTGGGTCGACGCGATCATGCGGTCCACATTGTAGGGGTGCTTCTTGTCGTAGTAGACCTCGATCGGCATGCCCTTCCAGTCGCCTTTCTTCACTTCCCATTTGGCCGACAGGTAGGCGAAGAAGGGCATCATCTTTTGGTCCATTTTGTAAGTGAAGTAGCGGCGGCCGTCTTTTTCCCAGGTCTTTTGCAGATAGCCAGGCGCCAGCGCGATCTGGTCGGCCGTGGTCGAGACGGTCGTTTCGAACGTGACCCAGTCGGCGATGTCTCCGAAAGGCGAGTGGGCATGCGCCGCCTTGTCTTCAAGCTTGGCCATGCGCTCCGGTTCGCCCAGGCCGCGCTTGCGCCTTTCGTTGCGGTCGCGCACTTCGGCCGCCGTCTGGTAGCCGAAGCGCGGCAGGAACTCACTATTGTTGAAGAAGGTCCCGTTCAGGTTGATGGTGTCCGGCGCACCGCTGTTGCTGAAACCCGGCCGCTGCACATCGACGGTGAAATCGAGCGACAGGCTGGCACCGGGCGCCAGCGGCGTGGCCAGTTTCAGGATGCGGAATCCCATGACCTTGTCGTCAAGCACGACCTGGTGCGGCGGCATGTTGGTCCAGGCCGTTTTCACTTCCACTTCAGTCTGCAGGCGCAGCGTGTCGAGTGCCCCGCTGGTCTTGTTCTGGATAACATAGGTCCCCTTGACCGAGACGCGCCGCTGTTCCGGATAAATATCGACCAGGGCCCGGATGTCGGTGACTTTCGGATGCGGCAAGTCCTTGTACTGGCGATACTTCTTTTCGTACTCGGCCTGGAGATCCATGCGGCTGTCGGACGGCAGGTAGCGGTTCAGCGTATTGGTATTGTGGAAAATCCATACGCCGGTCCCGGCAAAGGCCAGCAGGCAGGCAGCCAGCGCCACGCCCGACGGGCCAGCCAGGCGGCGGACGGCAAGGCGCACGCGGCGGCCCCATTCGTAGGACAGGCCGCGTACCCAGAAAGCCTGGGCCACGATCAGCAGTGCCACGGTGAACAGGCTCCAGTACAGGGCGAACCAGGCCCAGCCGGCGATGAAATGGCCGTAACCGTTCATGTCGGAATACTGGGTGGCCGGCAGGCCGCCGAAGTTATACAGATTGTGTTCGAGCTTGAGCGCGGCCGTGACCATCGAGGAAATCAGGAGAATGATCATCAGCAGGTAGCCGATGAACTTGTTATTGGTGATCACCTGCAGGACGATGGCCAGCAGGCCCATCAGCACGAACGGAAGCGCGCCCAGCAGCACACCCTTGGCGTACAGCGCCGGCTCGATAGCCACCCCGCCCTTGAACAGCTGGATGCAGACCGATACCACGATGCCCGTTGCCAGGAAGCCTGCGATCACGCACATCAAGGCCATGCTCTTGGCCAGCAGCGGCGCCCAGTCCGGCACCGGCATGGCATCGCCCACGTCGGCGATCTTGAAGTGGCGCTCCTTGAAGACCAGTTCACCGGCATAGAAGGTCACGATGATGATCAGCATGAAACTGAAGGCGTTCGCCATTTGCTGCAACATCATGTGGGTGACCGCGTAGACGTCGGTGCCGAACATGTCGCCCATGTCGATCGAGCTGCCGATCAGGTTGACGACGGCGAACAGCAGCATGACCATGAAGGGCACGCTCTTGAACACAGCGCCGGCGTCGAATGTGAAAATGTGCCAGCACTGTTGCCATGCGGTGGCCGCGCCGAAGGTCGGCGCTATGCGCGGCAGCTTGACGCCGGGCGGCGCGATCTTGTCCACTGGCGCCGGTTTGGCCTTGCCGAACAGGCGCTTGCCGGTCCCGGCACGCTGCGGCTTGAACAGGAACAGGGTCAGCACGAACATGGCCAGCGCCACGCTGGACCACAGCACGCGATTGGCCAGCAGGTAGGTGGCGACCGGGGGCAGGCCGGCATTCGCTTCCGCGGTGGAGTAATAACGGATCATGCGTCCGAAGGCGCGCACGCCGAACGGATCGGCCAAGGCCGCGACCCAATCATTGTCGACGTCGACGGCGAAGGCGCCGGCGACGATCCACAACACAAAAAACGCGATCACGCCGACGTACACCATCATCATGGAGCGCGTGGTGGCCGCCAGCAGCATCAGCATGGCGCCAATGAAGACCAGGTTCGGGAGCACCAGCACTGCCAGGCTCCACACATAGGCGTGGAATGGGAAAGGCCCGACGCGCGCGGCATCGACCCAGGGCATGTGGGGGCCGATCATGAGGCCAAGCGCGACCATGGCGAAGATCACCATGCAGGCGGCCAGGCCAGCCAGGAAGCGGCCGACCAGGTAATCGTGCTTGCGCATCGGCGTGGCGAACAGCATGTCGGAAATGCCCACTTCGCTGTCGCGCAACACGGCGCCGGCGATGAAGATGGTGACGACGAACATCGACAGCATGCTGAACATGCCCATCAGCCGGGCTACCACGACGGGGGCGTTGCGGTTGACGTTGCCGAGCGCGCCGCCGACCTGGACGGCATCGCTGGTGGCGGCGCCGAAGGCCATCAGGCCGAGGACCAGGGCGCATACCCACAGCAGCGGCTGGCGTAGCTGGTACGCCAGGTCAAACTTGAAAAATTCCTTCCACATGGCCCGCTCCTTACGCCGCGGCCGGGGTGGCGGCGCGCGTTGCATTGCGCACCTGCATGAAGTAGACATCCTCGAGGTCGGGTTCGACACTGATGAAGCCATCGTCGGGCTGGGTTTCGGAAAATACATTGATCTGCGGCTTGCCCGCCACCAGGCGGGTCGACAGCACATTGAAGCGTTCCTGGTAGTCCGCCAGGGCTTCCTGGCTGACGCTGCGGCGCCAGACGCGGCTCTTGAGCATGTCGATGGCCGCCTGCGGCTCGCCCTGGATCAGGACCTGGCCCTTGGCGATCATGGCCATGCGCGGGCACAGGTCGGTGACGTCTTCGACGATGTGGGTGGACAGGATGACCACCACCTGTTCGCCGATCTTGGCCAGCAGGTTCAGGAAACGGTTGCGTTCGTCCGGATCGAGGCCGGCGGTCGGCTCGTCGACGATGACCAGGCGCGGCGCGCCCAGCAAGGCCTGGGCGATGCCGAAGCGCTGGCGCATGCCGCCGGAAAAGGTCCCCAGGCCGCGCTTGCGCGCATCCCACAGATTGGTCTGGTGCAGCAGGGCTTCCACCGCTTCCTTGCGTTCGCCCTTGGCGGTCAAGCCTTTCAGGACCGCGAAGTGGTTGAGCAGGGTTTCCGCGCTCACCTTGGGATACACGCCGAAGTCCTGCGGCAGGTAGCCCAGCTGGCGGCGCAAGCCTTCCTTGTCCTGCAGCACATCGAGGCCATGGAAATGGATGCTGCCGCTATCGGGATCCTGCAGGGTGGCGATGGTGCGCATCAGGGACGATTTGCCCGCGCCGTTCGGTCCCAGCAAGCCAAACATGCCGTTCGGTATTTCAAGGCTGACGTTGTTGATGGCCTGGACGCCGTTGGCGTAAGTCTTGTTCAGCTGTTTGATCGATAGCATGAGACAGGTTTCTCCATGATGGTTGATGATGCAACGGAGGAACTATAAACGTTACCGGAATGGTAAGAGTGTTTTTTGCGACAGGCCGTCGAAAAAAGGGAACGAGCGACGATGATGCCTATTCGACTTTGAGCTGGGTGAAGGAAAAGCCGATCTGCTCGATGGCCTGGACGGCGCTGTCGAGCGAGCTGAAAATGTGCGGCTGCAAGTCCTGGACCTTGAGCAGCATGCCGCTGTCGCCCTTGGTGCCGGACAGGCGGACCGTCCATTCGCGCGCTTGCATCGGCACTCGGACCAGCATGGCCGATTTCAGCCGGCCGGCCGCGAAGTCGCGCCTGGCCTGGTCCATCGTGCGATTGCATTCAACCATCATCATTCCAAAAAAAAAGGGCTAGCGCGAAGCTAACCCTGATATCGATTGCGGTGCGGCAAGGCCAAGCCTTGCGCTCTTTACTGCATAGGGAGCGCGGGGCCGGTGCTGGCACGGCGGCGCAACACCAGGATCATGCCCAGACCCAGCGCGATCAGCGGCAGGCTTTCCGGCGATGGCACGATGGTGACCACGCCTTCGATCACGTCGTTCTGGCAGGTTTCGCCCCAGTGCAGCGCGAACGAGGTCAGGTTGACCAGGCCGGCGACGGTGGCGGCATCGAAGGTGAACTTGATCGACTGGTTGGCCTGCACCGTCCAGTTACCCGTGACGTTGGTGTAGCTGACATTGCTATTGTTGCTGCCGTTGCTATTCTTGACCTTGACCGCGGCGGCCTGGCCATTGCGGTACAGGCAGCTCGGGTCCGGGGTATTTTCGCCCGGCAAGTCGCAATCCATGAACGTTTCAGAATTCTTGATGTTCGCGGCATTGGTCGAACCGTTGAGCATGTAAAGCTTGAAGGTGCCACCGGTATTGCTCCAGCGATCGTTCAGGGACAGGCCGTACTTCCATTTGGTGCCGTTGGCCGCATTGTCGTTGACGTGGTGCGCATCGCTGCCGTACGGATTCCAGGTTTGCGCGAGGAACAGGTCGCCATAGCCGATGCCATTGGCGGCCGACCAGGCGTCGGAACCCGCATTGCCCGCGAAATTGGTGCCGATGGTGAAGGTGAGGACGGTACCGACTTTGGCTACCGTGGCGCCGTACACATCGTAGAGGCTGCTGCCGATGATATCGCCCCGGCCGTGGCCGTCCGCGCCGTAGTAACCATTCACGCCATTGTCGCTGATGCCACCGGCCCGCGCGCCGGCGGACGCGAACGTGGCAGCCAGTGCACATAGAGCGATGGAAATTAGTTTCTTCATAATATTAAGCCCGCGTTTAGGTTTAATTCTCTAAAGCATTAATCATGCCAGGAATAAACTTGCCTTTATACTCAGTGGCTTACGCGCGGTGGTCCCTTTTTCTGGTGGGGCACTGTAAGAATTCTCGACGACTGTTGCTGGCTTTTTCCCTGTTCGCAGGGCAATAAAATACGACAAAAAAAATTGCCCATAACCCAAGTCCGTGCCAACATGCCAGACTGAGTATTGTAGCGCTTTATCCTGGGAATTTGAATGCTTGCATCTAACAAAAATGCTATTTTTGCCACAGTTCTGGCGGCCATGCTGGTTCTGCCCGGCTGCGCCCGCAAGTCGAGCGAAGACTTGCGCGCCGAGGCCCTGCAATACCAGCAAAAGCACGAGTTTCCTGCCGCCATCATCATTCTCAAGAACGCGCTGGCGCAAGACGCGCGCGACGGCAGCACGCGCATGCAGCTGGCCAGGGTGTACATCGATTCGGGCGATATCCTGGCGGCCGAAAAGGAAAGCCGGACCGCGCTCGACTACGGCTTCAGCGAAGATGCCGCCCTCCCCGTGCTGGGCAAGGCGCTGCTCATGCAAAGCAAGTTCCAGAAAGTCCTCGACGAAACGGCCGCGGCGTCGGCCCGCGGCGGCGCCGAGATCCTGAGCCTGCGCGGCGATGCGTTCATGGCGCTGGGAAAGAACGATGAAGCGCGCGCCCTGTATGACAAAGTATTACAAGCCAGGCCAGCCTTCGGCGCCGCCCTGATCGGACGGGGCCGCCTGGCCTATCTGGAACGCGATTCCGGCAAGGCCATGGCGCTGGCGGACCAGGCCATTGCCGCCGAACCGGCCAACACCGATGCCCTGCTTTTCAAGGGCGACTTGCAGCGCGCCCAGGGCCAGCATGACGCCGCCCTGGCCACCTACCAGCAGGTGCTGAAAATTAACCCGGTGCACCGCTCGGCCCATGTGGAAAAGGCTTATTTGCTGATCTCCATGGGCAAGTTCCAGCCGGCCCAGGCGGAACTCGACGCCGCCATGGCGATCACCCCGGGCGCGGTGCTGGTGCATTACACCCAGGCGCTGCTGGACTTTTCGCAAGGCAAGTACGCGGCCGCCAACGAATCCATGCTCAAGGTCCTGAAGGTCGCGCCCGACCACATGCCGAGCCTGCTGCTGGCGGGGTCCATCGACCTGAGCCTGGGATCGAACCACCAGGCCGAACACCATCTGCGCCAGTACCTCGAAAAAAATCCGGACAATGTCTTCGCGCGCAAGATGCTGGCGACGGCCTTGCTGCGCACCGGCCACACCCCCGATGCGCTGACCGTGCTGGAACCGGCGCTGAAAGTGACGCGCCAGGATCCGCAATTGCTGGCCATGATAGGCGGCACGTATATGCAGGCGCGCGACTTCAGCAAGGCCGGCGATTTTTTCGAGGAAGCGAGCAAGCTCGATCCGAACGCCGCCAGCCTGCGCACCTCGCTGGCCATGAGCAAGCTGGGCCGGGGCGAACACGTGCAAGCCATCAGCGACCTGCAAATGGCCACCCGGCTGGACGCCAAGTCGCAGCATGCCGGGATGACGCTGGTCAAGACCCAGCTCAGCCTGGGCCAGGTGGACAAGGCGCATGAATCGCTGCTGGCCCTGGAAAAGGCACAGCCCGACAACGCCGCCGTGCAAGACTTGAAGGGCCTGGTCTACCTGGGCAAGCAGGACCGGGCCCAGGCGCGCGCCAGCTTTGCCAGGGCGCTCGCGCTGCAACCTTCGTATTTCCCGGCCGCCGCCAACCTGGCCCAGATAGATGTGGGCGCCGGCGATGTCGCGGCCGCCCGCAAGCAGGTCCTGGCTTTCCTGGAAAAAAACAAGACCAGCATCGAAGCCATGAATGCCATGTCCTCGCTGGCGGCGCGCGAGAACAAGGTCGAGGAAGCGACCAGCTGGCTGGAACGCGCCAGCGCCGTCGATCCGGCCGCGTTTTCCCCGGCCGTGAACTTGCTGGCCCAATACCTGCTGGCCGGCCAGAACCTGAAAGCGCTCGACCTGGCGCGCAAGCTGCACGTCACGCACTCCGGCAATCCCGACCTGCTCGACTTGCTGGGCAAGGCGCAACTGGCCAACGGCGACCGCGACGGCGCGCTGGCCACCTACCGCAAGCTGGCCGTGGAACTGCCGCGTTCGCCACACATCCAGATGCAGGTCGCCGCGCTCTACATGTTGAACGACAATGCGGCCTCGGCGGAAGACTACCTGAAGACGGCGCTGGCGATCCAGCCCGATTTCCCGGCCGCCCAGCTGGCGCAGGCCGAACTGTATGTGCGCAAGGGTTCGCACGAACTGGCGCTGATGGTGGCCGGCCACATCAAGAAGAATCACCCGAAGGCGTCGGCCGGTTACCAGCTCGAAGGCGACATTCTGATGGGACAGAAAAAGTACGCCCTGGCCCTGCCGGCCTACGAAAAGGCGCTGGCGCTGACCAGGTCGAACGAACTGACCATCAAGCTCGCGCACGCCTTGCGCGAATCAGGCAAGCCCCAGGAAGCCGACAAGCGCCTGGAGCAATGGATGGCACAGAATCCCAAGGATCTGCGGGTGCCGATGTACAAGGCCGAGACCCTGCTGGCGGCCGGGCAGTACAAGGAAGGCGCGGCGCGCCTGGAGGCGGTCCTGCTCTTGCAGCCCCGCCACGTGGTGGCGCTGAACAACCTGGCGCTCGCCTACCAGCTGGGCAAGGATGCGCGCGCGAAAACCGTGGCCGAACAGGCATTCAAGCTGGCCAAGGACAATCCGGCCATCATGGACACGCTGGGCTGGATCCTGGTGGAACAGGGCGAAAGCGCGCGCGGCGTGGCCCTGCTGCGCCAGGCCAGCAGCATGGCGCCCAAGGCCCGCGACATCCGCTACCACCTGGCGGTGGCGCTGCTCAAGTCGGGCGACAAGCAGGGTGCGCGCAGGGAACTCGACGTGCTGGTGGCAGGCAACCTGCAATTCGCGCAAGCCCAGGAAGCCCTGGCCCTGCACAAGCAGCTGCAATGACTCAGTTGGCCGGCGCCGGCGTGGCGATCGCCAGGTTGATGCTGGCTACGATGCCGTCCAGGCTGGCCTCGCTGTAGCCGCGGTAGACTTCCACGATCTTGCCGTCGCGCCCGATGATGACCAGGTGCGGAATGCCCTTGACGCCATAGGCTTGCGCACCGGCCTTGTCCGGATCGTAGGCCAGCTTGAGCGTCATTTTTTTCAGTTCGCGCGACACATGGCGGAACATGTCGCGATCCTCCGTGTTCACGGCGATCACCTGGACGTTGGCGGCACCCCCGAGTTTTTGCACACCCTCGAGGATCGGCAATTCTTTGAGACAGTACGCGCACCAGGTGGCCCAGAACGACACCACCACCACCTTGCCCGCATGGTCGCTGACCTTGACCGCCTTGCCGTCGAGCGTCTTGCCGAGGACATCGGGCGCCATGTCGCCGGCGCCCGGGATCGCGGCATGCGCCGGCAGCGACAGTGCCAGCAGGAGGGTGAGGGGGAGCAGGTGACGGAAGAAGTGCATGCAAGCCTTTGATGTTTAATTTTTTGACAACATCGACAGTCTACCCACACTTCCCTGCCCTGTCCATCAGGGCGGCATCCGCGCCAGCACGGCCTTCAGTCCGCGCAGGGACGCCGCCACCGCTTCCAGCTGTCCCATGCCGTTCGGAGTGTCTTCCTGTTCGAGGATCAGCCATTCGGTGCCGCCCACGCTGCGCGCCGCCGCGAAGACGGCGGCCCAGTCGGTCTTGTCCTGGCCGATGATGCTGGTGCCGCTGGTGCCCTTCAGGAACTTCGCCTTGACATGGGTGCTGAGCGTGCGCCCGGGATAGCGCCTGACCAGGGCCGCGGGATCCTTGCCGGCAAAGGTGGTCCGGCCGGCGTCCTGCTGCAGGATCGTGGCGGCGGGCGTGCCGGCGGCGATCAGGTCCCACGGCGTCCGGCCGTCCGGCCCGGCCATCTCTTCGGCGTGATTGTGATAGCCGATCTTCAGGCCCATGGGCGCCAGCTGTGCCGACAATGCCGACAGCTCGCGCGTCGGTACGCTGACTCACACCGTCCGCGCTAGCGCCGCATGTTTCGCACGGCCTCGTTCAGCTTGTCCAGCCACTCGCGGTGCCCCGGCAGCTCGGCCAGCAATTGCCCGGCGCGCTGGCGGACCATGTCCAGCTGCGCCCTGCTTTCGTCGGCCTGCTCCGCCGTCAGCAGCGCCTGGCGCGTGTTGTACTGCATGCCGTACAGGATGTGGGAATAGCTGGTCGCATCGAACAGGTCGAAATTGCTGAAGAAGTCGGTGCGCTTGGGCGAGGCCAGCTGCCAGCGCGCCAGCCTATCCTTCAGGATGACCGACAACGGCGCCGCGTTCGCGTTGTCCAGCCAGAAGGCAGAATCGTCGCGGTCCGAAATATGGTAATGCAGCTGGATGAAGTCGATCGTGCGTTCCCACCAGTAGGCGACAACCTCATTGCAATGGTCTTTCACCACGTCGATGTCCGAGGTGAAGCGCGGGAAGTTGGTGGCGAACAGCTTGGCGGATATGTCGGTCAGGAAGATCGAGGTCGCTTCCAGCGGTTCGACAAAGCCCTGGGCCAGTCCCAGCGAGACGCAGTTCTTCGCCCAGAAGTGTTTCCGGTAGCCGATTTTCATGGGAATCTTGCGCGGCGCGAAAGCACTGGCTTTGATGCCGAGGTAGCCGGCGAAGCTGTCCACCGCCGCGTCTTCGCTCATGTGGGCGCTGGAATACACAAAGCCCGTGCCGCGCCGGTTGGTGACCGGGATATCCCAGATCCAGCCGGCGGCATGGGCCGTCGCCTTGGTGTAGGGCGCAATCGGGTCCTGTTCGGCGGTGGCCACTTGCTGCACCATGGCCGTGTCGGTGAGCAGCTGGTGCGACTTGTCGACGAAGGGCACCTTCAGCACGCCGCCGGCCAGCACCGAGGCGAAGCCGCTGCAATCGACATAGAAATCGAAGGCGATGGTGGCGCCGGACTTGAGGACCAGCCCTTGGACGCCGCCGTCTTCCTGCCGGGTGGCGCCGGTGATGGTCGCCAGCATATGCCTGACCCCGAAATGCTCCCTGGCATTCTTCGCCAGCAGCTGGGCGAACTTGTGGGCGTTCACATGGTAGGCATAGCCAATCTCGCCCTGGTAAGGTGGCGAGGAAACCTTTTTCGGGCAGCGCATCGCTTCGCAGGCCGGCATGCCGGGCCCCACGTCGGAAAAGCGCAGGCGCTCCCGGTTGGCCAGCATGAAGGCCGTGATGTCGTAGCCGTCAGGAAAAGCCGGCGAAAACGGGTGGTAGTAGAAATTGCCCTGCCCGTGCTTGCGCGGATTGAGCCAGTCGACGAACTTGATGCCATGCTTGAAGGTGGTATCGCAGTCCACGATGAGATCGGCCTCGGAAATGCCGAACTGTTGCAGCGATTCGCGGATCAGGGGAACCGTGCCTTCGCCCACGCCGATGATGGGGACTTCTTCCGATTCGATCAAGGTGATCTCGATCTCGGGGTCGGCATGCAGCGCCGCGCCCAGGTGATTGGCTGCCAGCCAGCCGGCCGATCCTCCGCCAACAATGGCGATACGCTTGATTTTCATTGAACAGGCCGCGCCTTCATGGGTGGGATTGATTGCTCACTGGTGACACCGCCGCCAGGTTCATGGTGAAGACTACACCAGCGCCGACCTCGCTGTCGATACGGATCTCGCCTTTCAGCGGGCCGCGGCTCAGCTTGTGGACGATGAACATGCCCAGTCCCGAACCGCCCTGGAAAGGCTAGAAGACCATGCGCCGCAGCTCGGGGGCGATGCCGCCCCCGTCGGCGCGGTAGATGATTTTGCCAACCGTCCGACTGGCGCAGCGGCGTTCAAAGCCACGTCGCTCAACACTAGCGGCGTGGCGCAATCAGGTCGAACGCTGGTTTGCCACATTGACTGAAAAGCAGATGCGTCGCGGGACCCGTCACTGGCCCCGACAGCTTGAGGATGCGATACGCGCTTACCTCAAGATAAATAACGCTGAGCCGAAGCCCTTCCTCCGGACGAAAACCGCTGACGCGATCCTCTCCAGCATGGAGCAGTTTTGCCTGCGAATTTCTCACTCTCGACATGTAAGGATATACCCCGCGCGAACTAGTTGCCATCTCCCAATGTGTTTGGGTTAGAATCGTTCGTCGAGTTGTCTCTTGGCGCCGGGTGGCATCGACAGCGTCCCGCGCCTCCCAGCCCCGAGACCGAATCCTTACCGACACAAGGTGCGCCCCCTACCTCCGCATGCGCACTTTTGTGCAACAGGACGCCTATGAAAAACATCTTGGAACGCAATCGTGTCACCGTCATCGGCAACTCCGGCCCGACGATGATGTATGCCCACGGCTTCGGCTGCAACCAGGCGATGTGGCACCGGATCACCAGCGCGTTTGGCCAGTACCGTCAGGTGCTGTTCGACTATACTGGCAGCGGCGCCGCCGGCGCGCCGTTCGATGCTCGGCGCTATGCCAATCTCGACGGCTATGTACAGGACCTGCTCGATGTCTGCGACGCGCTCGGCCTGACCGAAGGGGTGCGCCTTGTCGGCCACTCGGTCAGCTGCAGCATCGGCTTGCTGGCCTCGATCGCGCGCCCGTCCCTGTTCGAGCGGATGATACTGATCGGTCCGTCGCCATGTTTCCTGAATGACCCTCCCAACTACTTCGGCGGCTTCGAACGTGAAGACCTCGCTGGCCTGCTCGACATGATGGAGCAGAACTATATCGGTTGGGCGCAGTACCTGGCGCCGGTAGTAGCCGGCGCCGCACAGGCCGAATCGACCGGCGCGGAACTGGCGGCGAGCTTTTGCTCGACCGATCCGCTCGCCGCCCGGACATTTGCGCGTGCAACGTTCTTCGCCGACAACCGCGCCGACCTTGCCGCGGTGACAGTACCTTCCCTGATCCTGCAGCATCGGCACGACGCGCTGGCGCCACTGACGGTAGGCGACTACCTGCATGCCCGGCTTGCCAACAGCCGGCTGGAAGTGCTTGAGGTCAGCGGCCATTGCGCCCACATGAGCCATCCGCAACTGGTGGTGGCGGCGATGCGCCGGTATTTGTCGCTGGCCCCGGCCGACCTGCTTGGCCAGCACCGATGAACCTGTACGACCAGCTTCCCTGCGCCGTGCTGCAGACCGACCTGGAAGGCAAGATTATCCAAATGAATGCCGAACTCATACGCATCCTCGGCCCCGCTTCGCCGGTTCGCCCGGGCGCCTTGATGGACGAACTGCTGCCACCGGCGAGCCGTATTTTTCTCCAGACGCACGTGTGGCCAATGCTGCTGCGGGAAGCCGCAGTGCGCGAGATCTACCTGCACCTGCGTGCGGGCGACGCCACCCGCATCCCGGTGATGGTCAACGCCAGCGGCGGTGGCGAGGGCGCCAGCGCGAGCTACACCTGGGTTATGTTCGTAGCCCGTGAACGCAGCCTGTTCGAGGCCGAGCTGATCAAGGCGCGCAACCGCGCCGAAGCAGGCTCCCACGCACGCGAGGAAAACGATCATTTCACCCATACTGTCGCCGACTTGAGCGGACGGGCGCTGGCCTTCCTCGACTTGTCGGCCCGTTGCAAGTTCAGCAATGCGCGCTTCGCCGCCCTGCTGGGCGACCACCATGCCATACTCGACCAGGGCCCATGGCTTGCACAGATCGAGCCGGGCGCGCGCGCCGCCCACGGGCAAGCACTGGAGCTGGCGCTGACGGGCGCTGCGCCCAGCTCGGCGGCGCTGGCGGTGGCGCTGGCGGGCCGGCCCGCATGGTCGGTTCGCTATCTATCGAGCCGTTCCAAAGCGGGCCTGCTCGATGGCTGCTTCCTGGTCGAACAGCGCCCGATCGCCGCCACTTAAGGACTGGGAAAATTTCTGCTGCCCGCGCGCTGCCGCCCCGTATAATTCCCAACAAGAATCCACGCCCACTCTGCAAGGAACGAAGATGCTCTCACTATCCCGCCTTGCTGTCCCCTTGCTGTTGGTGGGCGCTGCGATCGGTTTTGGCTCGTTTGTGTGGCAACGCAGCGTTGCTCCCACTGTCGCAGCGCTGACCATCGCCATTCCGACCCAGATGAGCACCGGGACCGTGTTCGTCGCCCGCGACAAAGGGTATTTCAGCCGGCAGCAGCTGGCGGTGACGGTGCAGCCTTTCACCTTGGGCAAGCAAGCTTTGCAATCGGTGCTCGATGACAAGGCCGACCTCGCGCTGGTCGCCGACGTACCTTTCATGTTCGCCCGCGCTCGCGGAGAACCCATCGCCGTCGTGGCGACCGTATTTGCCTCGCGCCAGACAATGGCGCTGCTGGGCCGGCGCGACCGCGGCATTGGCGCGCCGCGCGACCTCGCTGGCAAGACGCTGGGCACCGCCACAGGTACCAACGCCCAGTACTTCCTCGACAAGCTGCTCGCCATTCACGCCATTCCCGACACGGCCATCAAGATCGTCGCGCTCGATCCGGCCCAGTTCGCCGAGGCGCTGCGCAGCGGCCAGGTCGATGCGCTCACCACCTGGAACCCGCTGCTGAGCCGGATCCAGGACGAGCACGGGCCCAACGCCACCGTCATGATGGAGCCTGACATGTTTGTCTACCGTTTCGTGCTGGTGGGTAAAAAGCGCTTTCTCGACGCCCATCCCGAATCGGTCCGACGCGCTCTGGCCGCGCTGGCGGACGCGGTGGCGACCATTCATGATCGGCCGGCCGACGCGCAGGCGCTGATCGCGCGCTCCATCGGGCTGCAGCCGCAGCAACTGGCGGCCTCGTTTCGCGCCAGCGACTATGCGCTCTCGCTCGACCAGTCGCTGTTGCTTTCGCTCGACGACCAGACCCGCTGGGCCATGAAACGTGGCCTGATTCCGGCAGGCAAGGTCCCCAACTATCTTGATGCGATCGATGTGCGGCCGCTGTCGCTGATGCAACCGGCCGCCATCAAGCTGATCCGGTAGACGCCATGACCTTGCACCGCCAAACCAACTGGTTCATCCTCGCCGCCAGCGTCGCGATCGCCGTGTGCCTGGCGCTCACCTTGTACGCCAGCGCGCTGGCCCGCAAGGCGGCGGTGCAGGCCGGCAAGGCAGAGTTGGTTGCCCGTGCGACTGCCCACTTTCGCTACCTGGCCATGGAGACGGCGCTGCATCAGGAAGACCGGTCCGCAGCTCAGTGGCGCGCGCGCGTCGGCAGTTTCCGCACGGCACTGGCAGCACTGCAACCGGACTCGGCGCCGACGCGCGCGCTGCTGGCGAGCCAGTACAGCAACCTCGACGTGATACAACGCCTGTACGCCAAGTTGACGCTTCCCGGGGTCGCGCCGCTGATCAGAGGCGCCGCCGCCCACGAGCAACAAGCGCCGGCGATTATGGATGCGTTGTTTCTGGCGACCCAGGAAATGGCGGATGATGCGTTCGCATTGACGCGCCTGAGCCGCGAGGAGCTCGGCAGCACTCAGCAGTTGCTGTCGGCGCTGATGCTGCTCAACGTGCTGATGCTGGGCAGCCTGATCGCCTTTGGCAGCGTCGCCATCCGGCGCCGCGTGCTGCATCCAATCGAGATCCTGAAGAGCGGCATGGAAGCGGTCTCTTCCGGAGACATGGCGGCGCGTGTGCGGCTGCCGCTGACCAACGAACTCGGTTTTTTGGCGGCGGCCTTCAACGACATGACCGATCAACTCGAGCGCACGCAGGCGTTGACGCGCGCGCAAATCGTCCAGCGCGAGGCGGCGCAGCAGGCCCTCCAGGCCAGCATGGCCGACCTGGCGCGCGCGCGCGCCGACGTCCAGGCGGTGATCGACCACAACCCGGCGCTGGTGGTCTACTGGGATGCCGACCTGGTGAACCGCTTCACCAACCGCGCCTCGTACGACTGGCTCGGCTTGGCGCCGGAACAGGTGCAGGGCATGAGCATGGTCGATCTGATCGGGCGCCGTCGCTTTGCCCAGCATGAACCGCGCGTACGCGCCGTGCTGCGGGGCGAAACGGCGCTGTTCGAATCACTTGTCGAGCTCAACGGTGGCGCGCAGCGCCGGGCGCTGTTTTCCTACATCCCCGATATCGACAACGGCATCGTCAAGGGGTTTTACGCTTTCATCAGTGACGTCACTGCCCTGCGCGAGGCCGAGGCTGGCCAGGCGGCGGCACTGGCGCAGTTGCGCAGCGTGGTCGATGCGGCGCGCGATTTTGCCATTATTCTGACCGACACCGCCGGCACCATTGCCCTGTTCAGCCCCGGCGCCGAACTGATGCTCGGCTACCAGGCCGACGAGCTGGTCGGCGTCCGAACGCCAGAGCTGCTGCATGAAGCTGCCGAGTTGCTGACACGCACCGACAGCCTGGGCGATAGCTGTGGCGCCCTGCCCAGCCTGTACAGCGCCGTGGTCGCGCCGATCAAGGAAGGCGGCTCGGAATCGCGCGAATGGACCTATCGGCGCAAGGATGGCAGCGCGCTGACCGTCAACCTGACCATGTCGTCGGTGCGCGACGACGCCGGCGCCGTCATCGGCTACCTCGGCCTGGCCAAGGACATCGGGGTCGACAAGGCGCGCCAGCAAGAGTTGATTGTCGCGCGCGACGCCGCGCAGGCGGCCAGCCGGGCCAAGAGCCAGTTTCTGGCCAACATGAGCCACGAAATCCGCACGCCGATGAATGCGGTAATCGGCATGTTGCAGTTGTTGGAGTACACCGACATGACGCCGATCCAGCGCGACTATACAAGCAAAATACTGGGAGCGGCCAGGTCTCTGCTGGCCCTGCTTAACGACATCCTCGACTTGTCGCGCATCGAAGCAGACGGACTGCGTCTGGATGAGCACAGCTTCGGCGTGGCAGCGCTGACGAGCGAGCTGGCATCGATGCTCGGCGCGCTGGTCGGCGACAAGCACATCGAACTGATCCTGAGCATCGATCCCGCCGTGCCGCGCCACCTCTTCGGCGACTCCCTGCGCCTGCGCCAGGTGCTGATCAACCTGGCCGGCAACGCCATCAAATTTACTGGCCGCGGCGAGGTGCGCCTGTCGATTCGCCACAGCGGCGACGGCCGGATCGAGTTTGCCGTCAGTGACACCGGCATCGGCATTGCCGCCGACAAGCTGGCGACCATCTTCGACCAGTTCAGCCAGGCCGAAGAATCGACCACGCGCCGCTTCGGCGGCACCGGGCTGGGACTGGCGATCAGCCAGCGGCTGGTGCGGCTGATGGGAGGTCAGCTCGTTGTTGCAAGCAGCCCGGGTCTGGGCAGCAAATTCAGCTTCGAGCTGGCGTTGCCGGAAGCGGCGCAAGACGGGCCGCCGCCACGGCGCCGGCCATTGCCGTGCGAGCACGTGGGCGAGATCATGCGGGTGCTGATCGTTGACGACAATGGCGCCGCGCGCGACGTGCTCTCGGGCATGGTCGAGGCACTTGGCTGGTGTGCCGACTGCGCCGCCGATGGCCCGCAGGCGCTCGCCATGCTGGCGCAATCGCAGCGCTACGACGTCATCCTGGTCGACTGGCGCATGCCCGGGATGGACGGCTGGGAGCTCACCGGCCGGATCGCCCATCAATGTGGCGCCGACGAGCTGCCGGTGGTAATCATGGTCACTGCGAGCGGACGCGCCGAGTTGTCTGAGCGGATGCAGCGGGCCAGCATCCTGCCACACGGCTTTCTCGTCAAACCGGTCACCGCGCCGATGCTCATCGATGCGATTCAGGAAGCGACCCAACCCAAGGTGGCGACGCCGCCGCCGTCCAACAGTGCTGCGCCTGCCACGCCGCTGGCCGGGCTGCGCTTATTGCTGGTAGACGACAATCCGCTGAACCAGCAAGTGGCGCGCGAGCTGCTGTCAAGGCGCGGCGCCCTCGTCACGACGGCCGATGGCGGCACGGCGGCGGTGCGGCTGGCGCTGGCACCGCAGGCGCCGTTCGACGCCGTGCTGATGGACATCCAGATGCCCGACATGGATGGCTACGAGGCCGCCCGTGCCATCCGCGCCGATCCGCGCGGCCGCCAGTTGCCGATCCTGGCGATGACGGCCAATGCGATGCAGGGCGACCGCGAATTGTCGCTGGCGGCGGGCATGAACGACCACCTGAGCAAGCCTATCGACCTCGACCGCGTCGTGGCGGCACTGCTGAAGCACTGCCAGGCTGCGCAGGCGGCGCCGTTGGCCACGCCCGCCGGCCCGCCGCGCCTGCCGCGTCCGCACGGCAACGCGGTTGATTTCGACCTCGCCGTGCGCCGCCTTGGCGGCGATACCTCGATTTATTTCAGCCTGAGTGGCATTTTCGCCGCCGAATCGGCTGCCCTGATCGACGAACTGGCCAATTGCTTTGCCGGCCGCGCATGGAAACAGGCTGCCGATCGCCTGCACTCCTACAAGACCGCGGCGGGAATGGTCGGCGCCGAGGAACTCCATCATTTCGCGGGAATGCTCGAACAGCAGCTGCGCACGGCGCCCGCGCAAGTGGACTGCGGCGCCGCATTGACGACGATGCGCGAAGCGGTGGCGGCCATCGAGGCCGAATTGCGGTTGATCGAACAGGCGAACCGCCCCGCCCCGGTGGCGCCGGCGCCGGCGCGCCCGCTGACCGGCCTGGCCGCTTGCCTGGATCAACTCGACCCCTTGCTCGACCAGGCCAGCATGCGTGCCCTGACCGTGTTTGATACACTGCAAGCCGATTATGGCGCCCATCTCGGCGACCGCCTGCACCGGCTGGCTGGCGCGATCGCCGCGCTGGACTTCCGGGCGGCGCTGGCCTATAGCAATTGTTTGCGAGAGGAATCGACGTGATGCAAAACCTCCCTTACCCGGCCGACCCGATGACCATCGACGCGCCCCCACCGCTGCTGCTGGTGGTCGACGACCAGCCGAGCAATATCCAGACCTTGTACGCGATCTTCAAGGACCGCTACGAGGTCTGCATGGCCGTCAACAGTGCCGACGCGCTGGCATTTTGCGCCCGCCGCACGCCCGACCTGATCCTGCTCGACGTGGTGATGCCCGGCATGGGCGGCTACGCACTGTGCGAGCTGCTCAAGAGCGATCCGAACAACTGCGACATCCCCATCATTTTCGTCACCGGCAACACCGATCCGCTGGACGAGGTCCAGGGCTTCGAAGTGGGCGGGGTCGACTTCATCGCCAAGCCGTTTCACGCCACCGTGGTGCGGGCGCGGGTGCACACCCAGCTGACCCTCAAGCGCCAGTCCGATCTGCTGCGCAGGATGGCCCTGAGCGACGGGCTGACCGGCGTGGCCAACCGGCGCCAGTTCGACACCGTGCTCAGCGCCGAATGGCGGCGCTGCGGGCGCAGCGAGCAGCCCTTGTCACTGATCATGATCGACGTCGATCACTTCAAGCGCTACAACGACCGTTATGGCCATCAGCAAGGCGACGCCTGTCTGCGCGCAGTGGCGGCGGCGATCAAGGGGGCGCTGTGCCGCTCGCACGACCTCGCGGCGCGCTATGGCGGCGAGGAATTCGCCTGCCTGCTGCCCGAGACCGCGCTCGAGGGTGCGCTGCTGAAGGCGGCGGAGATCGAGGCGGCGGTGCGCGCGCTGGCACTCGAGCACGCCGATGCGGCGCTCGGTGGCATCGTCACCGTGAGCATTGGCGTCGCCGGCGTTGGCGCGCCCCAGCAGTTGTCCGAGTCCGCGCTGGTGGAAGCGGCCGATGCGCAGCTATACCGGGCCAAACGGGAAGGCCGCGCGCGCGTCTGCGGCGCGCCCTTGTAAGCGCTAGCGCGCCGGGACCCGGCCCGCTGCGAGCAGTGGCCACAACACTTCCAGCGGCATTGGCCTGGCGTAGAAGTAGCCTTGCATGGTGCAGCACCCCATCGCCATCAGCGCGACGGCTTGCCCCTCCTGCTCGACGCCTTCGGCCAGCAGCGCGATGTGCAGACTATTGGCCAGGTGGATGATGGCCGAGATGATCGAGGCGTCCTGGGTGTTGTTGAGCATGTCGCGCACAAACGACTGGTCGATCTTGAGCACGTCGATCGGAAAATTTTTCAAGTACGCCAGGCTTGAATAGCCGGTGCCGAAATCGTCGATGCTGATGGACACGCCGGTGCGCTTGAGTTGAAGCAAGTTGGCACGCGATCGTTCGATGTCGCTCATCAGCGTGCCCTCGGTGATTTCCAGCTCTAGCAGCGCCGGCGCAATGCCGCCCGCCTCGAGCGCGGCAGCGATGCGGGCGCTGAAGCCCTCTTCCTGAAACTCCTTTCCCGAGATATTCATGCTGATGCGTAGCGCGCAATCGGCGGCGACGAGCGCGGCCAGATCGCGGCATACCTGGCCAAGCACGAAGTTGCCGATCTGCACGATCATGCCTGTCTCCTCGGCCAGCGGGATGAAGTCGGCGGGCGACACCTGCACGCCATCGGCGCGACACCAGCGCAGCAAGGCTTCCAGTCCGACGATGCGGCCAGTGCGGGCGTCGACCTTGGGCTGGTAGGCGATGGTAAACTCGGCTTCGTCGAGCGCGATGCGCAGGTCGCGGTCGAGGGCGTTGCGTTTCAGCAGGACGTCCTCGATCTGGGAGGCGAAAAAATGGTAACGATTCTTGCCATCCTGCTTCGCCTTGTACATCGCCGCATCGGCGTGACGATACATCGCATCCTGGTCGCTACAGTCGTCCGGATACAGGCTCAGGCCGATGCTCGCGGTCAAGTCATAACGCACGCCATCCTGGTACAGCGGCGCCGCCACCAGCGTCAGCAGCTTGCGCGCCACCTGGTCGGCGTAGGCGACTTCATCGAGTGCCGGAATCAGGATGACAAATTCGTCGCCTCCTTGGCGGCTGATGGTGTCGCTCACGCGCAGGAACGCGCGCAGGCGTTCGGCCAGCTGCTTGAGCAGGGCGTCGCCGATGGTGTGACCGATGGCACTGTTGATGGCCTTGAAATTGTCCAGGTCGAGCAGCAGCAGCGCCACGCGCTGGCCCGCCCGGCTGGCCTGTTCGAGCGCCTGGCTGGTGCGGTCGCGCAGCAGCACGCGGTTGGGCAAATCGGTCAAGGCATCGTGCTGGGCCAGGTGGGTCATCTTGAACGCCATCGCGCGCGCCTCGCTGACGTCGTGGAACACGATGATGGCACCGCTGCGCGTGCCGGCGGCGTCGAGGATCGGCGCGGCCGAGTCTTCCACAGCGTAGCGCCGGCCGGCGCGGCCGATCAGGTGCGAATCGAAGGCCATGCCCACGATGCGGTTCTCGCGCAGGGCGATGCGGATCGGATTGATGCTCGGCTGACCGCTGGCGCCGTCGCACAGCGGCATGACCGTTTCAATCGCCAGGCCGAATGCTTCGCCGCCGTAAAAGCCCGTCATGAGTTCGGCAACCGGATTGATGAACGTGACCTTGCCCTCGCCGTCGGTGGCGATCACCGCGTCGCCGATCGAATTCAAGGTGACGCGGAGCTTCTCCTTCTCATCGTGCAAGGCCAGCTCCGCCAGTTTTCTGGCGCTGACGTCGGTCAGCAGCAGCAGAAAGCCTTGGTGGCCGCCCACGCGCCGGCGGCACACTAGCGCGGCATGGCAAAACCGCAGCTGGCCGTGCAGCTGTACCTGCATATCGAACACGGTTTCCGCGCCGTCAACGAGCGAGCCCGCCTGCGCCAGGATGATGGCCGCGTTGTCCTCCCCAACGATCTCGGCCAACGGGCGCGAGCGCATCGCCGCCGCCGACATGCCAAACCAGTGGCCGTCGCGGTCGTTGCTGAACCGGTTTACGAAACCGGCATCCCAGTAGGCGACGAAGGCCGGTAGCGAATGCACCAGATCCATCAGGTCGTGCCGCGCGATGCGCAACTGGCGGGTACGCTCGCGCAGTACCAGTTGGGTGCGTACGCGCGCGCGCACCACCGGCAGGTTGAACGGTTTCTGCACAAAATCGACGGCGCCCTCGTTCAATGACGCCAGTTCGTGCACCGCGCTGTCGTGGCCGGTAACGAAGATGACGGCACAGTCGGCCGTGGAAGGCGACGCCTTGAGCGCCTTGCATACGGCATAACCATCCATGCCTGGCATCTCGATGTCGAGCAGGATCACGTCGGGCGGACGGATTGACGCCAGTTCGAGCGCGCTGATCCCATCCGTGGCAAACACCACCTGCGCCAGGCCCGCCACTGCCTTGGCCAGCAAGGTGATGTTTGTGGGGACGTCATCGACAATGAGAATTAGCGCCGCATCGGAGCCGCCCTGTTGCAAACTTGAATCCATGGTTTCCATGTCGTCTTCAATCGTTTCACCCGACGCCCGGGACGAAGCGCATGGCCAGCAGCGCGGGGGAGTGTCCGCGATGCTGCGCGCGCAGGCGCCGAGCGGGGTCTGGTTATCGGAAAGCTGATCAATTCTATATCATTATTAGCCGCATTCGACCCATTACTTGGCAATCACCCGGCTGGCAGTGTTGGCACGCCAGGCCGGACCGGCTGTCGCGACCAGCTCCAGCTGGCCCACCAAGCTGCGGACAAGACAGGCCCCAAACAGCAACACAATGACGCTGCACCGTCTCGAGCGTGTCGAGCACGCCGCTGGTAAAAGGTTTGACGATGAATCCCTTCGCCCCACGCGCAGGCGCCGCGAAAATGCGTCGAGCAGGTCGAGGCCGTCGCCGTCCGGCATCTGGATAGCGAGGCAGACAATGTCGGGCCGCAGCGCCGGCGGCGCTGGCGACCACGTTGAACTGCTCACCTTGCACGATCATGTGCAGCACGGAGCACGCCATGTCATTGGCGTCGATGATAGATACGGTAATCCGGTTGTCATCCATGAGAAGCGCGGCCTTGTCAGTAGGGCGGATCAGGAAGGCAGGTCAAGCGGCGTGGCCCGGGGCTGGCCGTCGGAAGCAAGGTGCATTGCGAGCAGCACGGCCGCGCGTTCAAAGTCAAGTACGCGCATGGCCAAGCGCAACTGCTGCGCCACTTCGGCGCCGACCAGCGGCGCGAGCCCTGGCTCGATGCGCGCGAACAGCTCGCAAGCGGCAATGTTGCGCTCGCGGAGCAAATAGCCAAGGTGGCCGAGCTCGGGGCCAGAGATCGCGTTGGCGCCGGCCGCCCGCTGCTGGTGCCGCGCCAGCCACGCCGCTGCCGCACGCAAGGTCGCGCCGAGCTCCTCTTGCGCGCTGCGCAGCAGCTGGTCGAGTCGGGCATGGTCCCCGGGCGTGGCATGCATGGCCCGTTCCAGTGCCAGCGCGGCGGCGGCGAAGCGGCGCGCACCAAGCGAACCGACCGAGCCGCGTAGCCCGTGCAGCGTACGCGCCGCCGCTGGCACACGATCGTCACGCCAGGCATCGGCAAGCTGGTCAAGCCCGTCAGTGCCGGCATCGACCAGCGCGCCGATCAGTGCGACCATGATGCGGGCGTTGCTCTCATCAGCATCGGCCTCGTTGACCAGGCTGCTCACGTCGAACACACCGTCGGACTCGGGCGCGGCGGCACCTGGCCCCGCCGCCGCGCTCTGCGCAGCGGCGCGCGGCAGATGGCGCGCGATTTCCTCGATCAACTGCTCACCGTCCAGCGGCTTGGCGATGAAGCCGTTCATGCCGGCCGCAATACAGCGCTCGCGCTCGTGCTCCATCACACCGGCCGTCATCGCCAGCACCGGCAGGTCCAGCCCCAGTTCACCGCGGATCAGGGCAATCGCTTGAAAGCCGTCCATCACCGGCATCTGGATGTCAAGCAGCACCAGCGCAAAGCGGCCAGGGTTGGCGCGCAACATGTCGACGGCAATCTGGCCGTTGCCGGCAATCTCGACCCGGGCGCCCGCCGCCTCGAGCATACGCCGAGCCACCGCCTGGTTGAGCAGATTGTCCTCCGCCAGCAGCAACGCGCCGCCCAGCTGCAGTGCGGCGCGCCTGCCAGCGGCGGCATCGGCGCCGGCCTGGCGGGCCAGAATCGCCGTCAGGCAGCTACGCAAGGGCGCCGGCGTGACCGGTTTATCGAGTACCGCATCGGCGCCGAGGGCGGCCGGATCGAAGTCGCACACGGCGCGCTCATAGGAGCTCAGCATGAGCACGACCGCGCACTGGCTGCCGCCGCGCAGCGCCGCAATGAGCGCGGCGGGATTGTCGCCCGCCAGAGCGAGATCGAGCAGGACCACCTGCGCCGGCGCCGCCGCCGCGAACGCGGCGCCAACGCCGGACCGGTGCGGCGCCAGCATCTCGGGGTAGCAACCAAGCGCGGCCAGCGCCGCGCCGAGCACGGCGGCGCTGGCCGGCGCGCCGTCGGCGACCAGCACGCGCAGTGCCGGCAGTTGCACCACGCTGGCGACGTCATTGTCTGGCGCCACGGCCAATGGCAAGGACAGCACGAAGTCGCTGCCGACGCCAGGCGCGCTGGTCACTGCAATATCCCCGCCCATCATCGCCACCAGGCGGCGCGAGATGGCCAGGCCCAGGCCAGTGCCGCCGAAGCGGCGCGTGGTCGACGAGTCGGCCTGCGCAAACTCCGAAAAGACGCCGTCGAGTTGCTCGGCGCTCATGCCGATGCCGCTATCCTGAATACCGATTTCCAACAGCACCTTGTCGGCACGCCGGCCAGCACTGCGCAGCCGAACTGCCACCTGGCCTTGTTCTGTAAATTTCACGGCATTGCCGGCCAGATTGACCAGTACCTGCTGCAGGCGCAACGCATCGCCGAGCAATACCGCCGGCAAGGCGGCATCGAGGGAAATGGTCAGCACCAGCGGCTTCTCGCGTGCAATTAGGCTCATCATTGTTCCCAACGCCGCCGCCAGATCCTCCAGCCGCAACGGCATGCACACCAGTTCCATCTTGCCCGCTTCAATTTTGGAAAAATCGAGGATGTCGTTGAGGATGGCCAGCAGCGCCGCGCCGGCGGTGCGGATGGCGGCCACGTCGCGGCGCTGGCCGTCATTGAGATCGGTGCGCTGCAACAATTGCGCTATGCCGAGCACGGCATTGAGCGGGGTGCGCAACTCATGACTCATGTTCGCCACGAATTCTCCCTTGGCACGACTGCCGGCGTCGGCCCGCATCATCGCCACGCGCAAATCCTGATGGATCCGTTTCTGCTCGGTGATATCGCGGGCGATGCCGAGAAAGCCAATCACCGCCCCTTGCCCATCGCGGATGGCACTGACGGTGAGTTGCACCGGCAGGCGCGCACCGTCCTTGCGCAGAAAGGTCCATTCGGCCGTCTCCGCATGCCCGCGCCGCGCCTTGGCAACAAACACTTCAAACCCGGTCACCGGCTCGCCCAGTTCGGCGCTGAGCAGCGTTGCGCGCGCGGCCACCTCTTCGCTGTCGTGCAGCAACGCCGGCGATGCTACGCCGACCAGTTCGCTTGCGGCATAGCCAAGCATGCGTTCGGCGCCGACGCTGAAGACCTCGATGACGCCGTCGAGGTCGGTCGCGATGATGGAAAATTCGCTGGCGGAATCGACCAGGATGGCGAAGCGGTGTTCGGACTGGCGCAAGGCCCCTTGCATGCTCGAGGCCAGCGCCAGCGCCTCCTCGTTGGTCTTGCGCAGCGCGCGTAGCATGCCAAAAAGCAATAGCCCGACCAGGGTGCCCGCGAACAGCACGATCAGCCCCTTGGCGCGGTCGATGGACGCCTCGAACGCCGGCAGCGAGGTCACCCGCAAGGTCCAGACGGTGTCGCCGACCGCCACGCTGGTGGTGCCTGTATAGGCGGCGGCGGCGCGGTCGGCCGACTTGGCTGCCGCGGCACTGGCAAACATGCGCGCCGCCGGCGTCGTGGCGAGACCGTCGAACAACTCGATCGACACCGAAGGGCTGTCGGCGCCGAGGATCCCCCGCATCAGGTCGTTCATCCGAAAGGCACCGTACACGTAGGAATCGAGCGCGGCGCGACGCTGCGGCACAGTGTCATGTGGTTCGCCGCGCCGGTACACCGGCACGTACATCAGGAACCCGGTCTGCCGGTCCTTGCCCACTTCCTGCACCAGCGTCACCTTGCCGCTGACCGCCAAGGCATCGTTATCCATCGCCCGCGTCAGCGCGGCGCGCCGCACCGGCTCCGAATTCATGTCAAAACCGAAGGCACGCAGGTTGCGCCCGACGAACGGCTCGACCATGACGATGGCAACGTAAGCATCGCGTTGGCCGGCCGGCCAGATCGTAAACTGGGGATAGCCGCCTGCATGCATCTGGCGCTCGAGCGCCTCGCGATCGCGCCCGCGGCGCGCCACGCCGAGCAGCTGATAACCTGGATATTTTTTATCGACCTCGATTGAGCGTACAAAATCGCGCCAGTCGGCGCCCACCAGGCCGGGCGTGGCCGTCAGCAGCGCGCGGCCGCTGTGCAGAATTTGTGCATAGGCATCGATACGATCGGTGACGCGGCGGCTGGCGTTCGCCATTTCGGCCCGAAACAGCTCGGAGGCCCGCTGTTCGGTCACATTCGCAACATATTGCCATGCCAACAAGGTGAGCGACATGGTCGTGGCCAATACCGCCCAGTGCAGCCAGCGGCCCGGCCGTTGATCGTGTTGCACGAGCAGCTCGGCATCGGCGGCCAGCAAGATGCCCACCATGCTGAGCAGCCCGATGAACACTTCGAGGCCAAACAGGGCCTCGTTGCGGCTCCCGTCGGCAAACGGCCCCAGGCCATTCGTCGTCGCCAGAATGGACGCGCTGGCGACGACCAGCACCACCAGCGTGGCTCCCCGCCGGCCGTAGCGCACGGCGGCCCAGCCGATGCAAGCGAGCAAGACAAGCAGCCAGATGCGCCGTTCGCCATCGGGCTGCTGATTCAGCAACACGAACAGCACGCCGAGCAGCGCCAGCAGCTCGGCGCCGGCGCGCAGCCACTGGGCGCCGTGCATCGCCGGCACCGCGCGCCACGCCAGCGCCAGCGGAACGACGATGAGCATGCCGGCAAGATCGCCGACGCCCCAAGTGGCCGCAATCATCGGCACCGCCGCCGCCGGCACCACGCCGGCCCACACCAAGCTGGTGGTGCCGACCAGCGCCCCGCACGCCGCAGCGAAGGCGGTCGCGCCGACGAACGAATAGGTATGTTCAGGTTTGCCGAGCAGGCGCGCCGGGGCTGCGATGCGTTGCAACAAGCAGGCTGCGATCAATGCCTCAGCGGTATTGCCGGCGCCAATCGCCAGCGAGGTCGCCAGCGCCGTGCCGATGCCGAGCTGGCCATTGCCGAGAAAGACGACCAGGTTGGCGAAGAACGCGCCCAGCAGGATGCCCGGCCAGATGCGGCGCCCGACCAGCAACAGGGTGGCTAGCGCAACGCCCGATGGCGGCCACACCGGCGAGACATTGGTGGCCTCGAACGCGAGCATCAGGCCGAGGCGCGCCGTACCGTAATACACGAGCGCCAAAGCCAGGTTGATCAACAAGAGCGAGAACCAAGGACTCGAACGCATGGGATAGTTCCTTGAACGTGACAGTGTAGCGCTGGCTAGATCGCGCCGTCACGCCACTCTAAACAAGCCAGCAATACAAGGCAAGTAAAACCATTGTCGCTGGTACTGGCGCCGCAGACGCGGCCACACATCGCGACGGCGGGCCGAGGTGCGTTTTCAATGTAGACATGCGCGCAGGGGCAACACTTGCTTACTAGCTATTAGCTACGGCTGGTCGTCAACTGCCCGGCAGCCCAACCGCCTTCGGCCCCCCCCCCTGGTGGAACGGTTCGTTGCACAGACCGTCCATGTTGCCGCTACGGCGGCGCTGCTCGCTGTACCGCACAGCGCCCCGGGCGGCAGTGCCAGCGTCCTCGTTCTGTGTCACGGCAGCGCCCGCGCGTGGTCAGCCAACGACATCCTGGTGGCGCGCGAAGTGACGCTCCAGCTGCAACAGGCGATCGCGCGCATGAACTGGCCGTCACCTACCAGTTCATGTTGTCGTCGGCCGAAATCGGCGACTGGGATCTCGATCTGGCCAACGACGCAGCACGCCGCTCCTTTCGCCACGATCAATGTTTCGCTTATCAGGAGCCGATCGCCCACTGGGGTTTCGAGGAATTTGTCGCCCACGCGCATCCGGAGGACCGGGCCGACGTGCAGCGCCGGTGTGAGCGGGCACTCAACGGCGTGCGCGAATGGCATTTCGAATCGCGCGTTATCTGGCCAGACGCCAGTGTGCACTGGATAGAGGCGCACAGGACTGTGTACAACAACGCCTTGGGGCCACAGCACATGGTGGGCATCGTCGCCGAAAGAGCGGCGCGCCACCAGCAGGAGAGGGAATGCAAGTAGAAACGATTAATGTGATTAACGTTATAAACTATTTATATATTTAAATCATACAGGCAAAACCGAAAGGGAATCCGTTCCGGTCTGTTCCCACCACGAACTCCCTTTCAATTATTTGGCACGCTTACCCACAGCTGCCATTCAAAAACGCGGCGCCCCGCCCTGGGTCAAAATTCGATCAGCAGGGGGGCAAATTTCAACCAGCGCCAACACACCCGGGATTTCAAAGGACGGAACAGCTTCCACGACCTTGAGTAGAGAGCGCCCTCGGCACGACAACCTAGCCATGCCCGCGCCATGCGCTTTTTTGTCTTCGAACATCGCGGCGTCCGCAGCCTGGATCATCGCTTCGATCTGCGTCTCGGTATCGCATGGAAAATTGGCGACGCCGACGCTGTATTCGATGTTGTATGGCTTGTTCAAGCGACTGTTCGCGCTGGCGGTTGCAGCTTTAAATTTCTCGAGAACGACGCTAATACTTTCTGCGTCGGAATCGAGCAGCATGACCACGAATTCATCGCCGCCGATTCGGGCGATCACATCGCAGTCACGGAACGAATCGAGCATGATCTGCGCGAACGAGACCAAGGCGAAGTCACCCTCGTGGTGGCCATACGTGTCGTTGATAGCCTTGAATTTGTTCAGGTCAAACAGAAGTATCGAGATTGGAAGCTGGTTCCTCCGGCATACCTTCAAGCTGTGATCAACCAGGGTCATGAAACCCCGGCGGTTTGAAATCATCGTCAAGGAATCAAGCGTTGCCATCTGAATCGATTTTATTTCCTGCTCGATCATTTCGCCAAGATCCTGCAGCAGACGCCGGTCCTCTTCATCCATTTCCCGCGGCTTTGAGTCGATCAAACATAAAGTCCCGATATTGATGCCTTGCCTGAGCTTCAAAGGACAACCAGCATAAAACCGGATATTCGGGGCATCAGTGACCAGTGGATTGTCGTGGAATCGCTCGTCCGCCAGCGTATTGGGGATGATAAACAATCCATCTTCATTGATTGCGTGGCCACAAAAGGACACCTCCCGTGCCGTTTGGCTTGCATCGAGTCCTTGAGCCGATTTGAACCACTGTCGATCTTCATCGACCAGACTGACCAGCGAAATAGGCACGCCAAACAACCTTCGGGCCATCCGTGTCACGCGATCGAAGCGCTCTTCATGGGAGCTGTCTAGAATTTTAAGTGCCCGCAGTGCGTGCAACCGCTCTGCCTCGTTCTGTGGAATCTCTGGACATTTCATAGGTGGCGATGAGAATGCAATAGGAAAATTAAAGGATTCAACCGAGGGGCCGTGCCCGCATGACGGATGCGAGTTACAGACTACCACAATGAGCGGCGGATTACCGATTATAGTAGATCCACGATTTGAGACAGTGACTGCGGGGTAGTTTAAGCTGTTGTCCAGAAGAGGATGACAGCAAATGAGCGAAACAAAGAAGCGCAAGGTGCATACGCCAGAACTCAAGGCCAAGGTCGGCTTGGAGGCGGTGCGCGGGGTGAAGTCCATCAGCGAAATCGCGCAGGCGTATGGAGTGCATCCGCAGTTGGTCGGGCAGTGGAAGAAGGAGATTCTCGAGTCTGCCGGCGCCCTGTTCGAGACCAAGCGTGGCCCCAAGCCCGCCGAGGACAAGAGCGGCGCGGACCGTCTGTATGGCGAGATCGGCCGGCTGAAGATGGAAAACGACTGGCTCAAAAAAAAGTTGGGGGAGTGAGCGTAGAGTCCAGGCTGGGTTGGATTGATGGCGCCGATGAGCTCCCCCTGAGCCGTCAATGCGAACTGGCGGAAGTGCCGCGTGCAACGGTGTGTCGGCGGCTCACTGCCCAGGTGCCTCAGGACGCGAGCCCGGAGGACTTGCTGCTGTGCCGGCTGATCGACGAGGAATACACGAGGTGACCGTTCTACGGTAGCCGGCGCATGGTGGCGTTCCTGCGTGCAGCGGGCCACGTCGTCAACCGCAAGCGCGTCCAGCGCTTGATGCGCGGCGTGGGTCTGGCGGGGATGGCGCCAGGGCCGAACACGAGCAAGGCGCATCCGCAGCATAAAGTTCATCCCTACCTGCTGCGGGGCGTGCCGGTGACGCGGCCGAACCGTAAGCGCCCAGCCGAGCCACCTTCCATTGGCGCTTAGAGCTGTGTAGAGTTTGCGAACGGTAGCAGCGAGTCGATTCTGCTGT
>JAZKBE010000008.1:0-207846 GCA_040388805.1 Pseudomonadota bacterium | reverse complement strand
CGAGCTCAAGCGTTTCACAGCTCAGCTCGTGTCCGGATGTCAGGCCTGGCCCCCGGCGAAAAAAAGCGGCGGGGATTTCTCCGCCGCCGCTCTTGGCCGAACTAGCCGCTGTTACTTGGAAGCCAGGAAGCCCTTGGTCAGGACATCGCTTGGCGCCAGGGCTTTCAGCGTTTCGGTGCTGGCGCCTTGCGGTACCGTCGCGATCAGGCTGCTGGTAGCATCGAATTGCTTCATCGCATCTGCCATCCGGTCGACGCCGCTGGACATGCTGCCTACGCCTTCCAGTTTCGGCAGTTCCAGGCCAGGCGTCGATGCCGCTGCCGCCGTGCCGGCCGTGAAGCTGGCGATGCCTTGGGCCAGGCCGCTGACATTGTCGCGCATGCCGCCGCTCGAGCCGTTGGTCAGGAACCAGACGTCGGCCATGTCGTGCGTCTTGCCGTCGGCCGTCTCGAAGCTGGAAATGAGCCCGGTCCAGTTGCCTTTGCTCACGCTCGAGGTCGCCGTCGCATCCAGGCCCAGCTTGGTGATGCCGCGCTCTGCCATGGTGCTCAGTTCGCCCGCCTGGCTGATGCCGTCGCCGTTCGCGTCGACCCAGACCTTCAGCTCGCCGAAGGCGGCATCGTCCTTGCTGAGCACGCCATCGCCGTTGCTGTCGAGCTCGCGCATCGCTGCGAAGCCGTCGGCTGCCTTGCTGCCATCGGCCAGCGTCGTCGAGCTACCGAACAGCTCGCCGCCGTTGTTGATGCTGCCGTCGCCGTTGCGGTCCATGACCAGCAAGCCGTCGTTGCCGCCGACCCAGCCGGTGCGCGTGCTCTGGCCGTTGGCGAAGATGTCGAACTCGACACCGGCATTCACGCCGACCGTGTCGATGCCGTTGCCGTCCAGGTCCAGGATGACCGGGGTCGAGGTTGTCAGCGCCGCGATCTGGCTAGGCAACAACGCTTCTGTCTGGTTGGTGGTCAGCGCGTGGATCTGCGCGGTCACCAGGGCATGGATCTGCGCCGTCGTCAGGCTTGGGATGGCCGCCGTGGTGATGGCGACGATCTGGGCCGTGGACAGGGCGGCGATGCCGGAGGTGCGCAGCGATGCCAGGTCCTGGGTTTCCAGGGCCGCGATGCTGGCCGTCGACAGGGCGCTGATCTGCGCACTGGTCAGGGCCGAGGCCTGGGCCGTCGTCAGGCCGACCGCTTGCGAGGTCGTCAGGGCGGCGATCTGGGCCGTGGACAGGGCCGCGATCACTTGTGTGCGCAGGGCCGCCAGGTCCGCCGTTTCAAGGGCGGCCAGGTTGGCGGTCGAGAGAGCGGCAACCTGGCTCGAAGTCAGGCCGGAAGCCTGGGTCGAGGACAGGGCCACCACCTGCGCCGTGGTGAAGCCGAGCGAGATCGTGGTGGTCGACAGGGCACCGATCTGGGCGCTGGTCAGGGCCCCGATCTGGTTGGTGGTCAGGGCTGCGAACTGGGCCGTCGACAGGGCGGCGATGCCGCTCGTTTTCAGGGCCACCAGGTCGACCGTTTCCATCGCCGCCAGGCTGGCGGTCGACAGCGAAGCGATCTGCCTGCTGGTCAGCGACGCTGCCTGGGCCGTGGTCAGGGCCACCACTTGCTGCGTGGTCAGTGCACCGACCTGGGCAGTGGAGAGGGCCGCGATGACGCTCGTTTTCAGTGCCGCCACATCGACCGTTTCCATCGCGGCCAGGTTGGCCGTGGACAGGGCGCCGACCTGGCTGGAGGTCAGGCCGCCGATCTGGGTCGAGCTGAAGGCGACCACTTGCGCGGTGGTCAGGCCGAGCGCGATGGTGGCCGTCGACAGGGCGCCGATCTGGGCGCTGGTCAGCGCGCCGATCTGGTCGGTCGTCAGCGCCGCGAACTGGGCGGTGGACAGGGCCGCGATGCCGGATGTTTTCAGCACCACCAGGTCCACCGTTTCCAGTGCCGCCAGGTTGGCCGTCGACAGGGCGCCGACCTGGGCGGAGGACAGGGCCGCGGCCTGGGTCGAGGTGATCGCCACCACTTGCTGCGTGGTCAGGGCGCCGATCTGGCTGGTGGTCAGGGCGGCGATGACGTTGGTCCTGAGCGCCGCCAGGTCGACCGTTTCCATGGCCGCGACATTGGCCGTGCTCAGTGCGCTGACCTGTTTCGAGGTCAGGCCGCTGATCTGGGTCGAGGACAGGGCCACCACTTGCGCGGTGGTCAGGCCGTTGGCGATGGTATTGGTGGACAGGCCGCCGATCTGGGCGCTGGTCAGCGCGCCGACCTGGTTGGTCGTCAGGGCCGCGAACTGGGCGGTCGACAGGCCGGCGATGGCCGAGGTGCGCAGGGCCGCCACATCGATGGTTTCCATCGCGGCCAGGTTGGCCGTGGTCAGGGCAGCGACCTGGCTAGACGTCAGGCCGGAAGCCTGGGTGGAGGACAGGGCAACCACTTGCGCAGTCGTGAAGCCGAGGTTGATGGTGGCCGTGGCCAGGGCGCCGATCTGGGCGCTGGTCAGGGCGCCGATCTGGTTGGTGGTCAGGGCTGCGAACTGGGCCGTCGACAGGGCGGCGATGCCGCTCGTTTTCAGCACCACCAGGTCCACCGTTTCCATCGCGGCCAGGCTGGCCGTCGACAGGGAAGCGATCTGGGCGCTGGTCATCGCAGCGGCCTGGGCCGTGGTCAGGGCGACCACTTGCTGGGTCGTCAGCGCGCCGACCTGGGCGGTCGACAGGCCGGCGATGGCGGCGCTCTGCAGTGCTGCCAGGTCCGCCGTTTCCATCGCAGCCAGGTTGGCCGTGGTCAGGGCTGCCACTTGTTTCGAGCTCAGGTCACCGGCTTGGGTCGACGACAGGGCCACCACTTGCGCGGTGGTCAGGCCGAGGGCGATATTGGCCGTCGACAGGGCGCCGATCTGGGCGCTGGTGAGCGCGCCGATCTGGTCGGTCGTCATGCCGGCCACCTGGGCGGTCGACAGGGCGGCGATGCCGGCCGTTTTCAGCACCACCAGGTCGACCGTTTCCAGCGCCGCCAGGTTGGCGGTCGACAGGGCGGCGATCTGGCCGGAGGACAGGGCGGCGGCCTGGGTCGAGGTCATGGCCACCGTCTGCTGGGTGGTCAGGGCGCCGATCTGGGCGGTCGTCATGGCGGCGATCACATTGCTGCGCAGCGCAGCCAGGTCCACCGTTTCCATCGCCGCCACATTGGCGGTCGACAGGGCCGCGACCTGGGTCGAGGTCAGGCCGGAGATCTGGGTCGAGCTGAAGGCCACCACTTGCGCGGTGGTCAGGCCGTTGGCGATGGTATTGGTGGACAGGCCGCCGATCTGGGCGCTGGTCAGCGCGCCGACCTGGTTGGTCGTCAGGGCCGCGAACTGGGCGGTCGACAGGCCGGCGATGGCCGAGGTGCGCAGGGCCGCCACATCGATGGTTTCCATCGCGGCCAGGTTGGCCGTGGTCAGGGCAGCGACCTGGCTAGACGTCAGGCCGGAAGCCTGGGTGGAGGACAGGGCAACCACTTGCGCAGTCGTGAAGCCGAGGTTGATGGTGGCCGTGGCCAGGGCGCCGATCTGGGCGCTGGTCAGGGCGCCGATCTGGTTGGTGGTCAGGGCTGCGAACTGGGCCGTCGACAGGGCGGCGATGCCGCTCGTTTTCAGCACCACCAGGTCCACCGTTTCCATCGCGGCCAGGCTGGCCGTCGACAGGGAAGCGATCTGGGCGCTGGTCATCGCAGCGGCCTGGGCCGTGGTCAGGGCGACCACTTGCTGGGTCGTCAGCGCGCCGACCTGGGCGGTCGACAGGCCGGCGATGGCGGCGCTCTGCAGTGCTGCCAGGTCCGCCGTTTCCATCGCAGCCAGGTTGGCCGTGGTCAGGGCTGCCACTTGTTTCGAGCTCAGGTCACCGGCTTGGGTCGACGACAGGGCCACCACTTGCGCGGTGGTCAGGCCGAGGGCGATATTGGCCGTCGACAGGGCGCCGATCTGGGCGCTGGTGAGCGCGCCGATCTGGTCGGTCGTCATGCCGGCCACCTGGGCGGTCGACAGGGCGGCGATGCCGGCCGTTTTCAGCACCACCAGGTCGACCGTTTCCAGCGCCGCCAGGTTGGCGGTCGACAGGGCGGCGATCTGGCCGGAGGACAGGGCGGCGGCCTGGGTCGAGGTCATGGCCACCGTCTGCTGGGTGGTCAGGGCGCCGATCTGGGCGGTCGTCATGGCGGCGATCACATTGCTGCGCAGCGCAGCCAGGTCCACCGTTTCCATCGCCGCCACATTGGCGGTCGACAGGGCCGCGACCTGGGTCGAGGTCAGGCCGGAGATCTGGGTCGAGCTGAAGGCCACCACTTGCGCGGTGGTCAGGCCGTTGGCGATGGTCGCGGTCGACAGGCCGCCGATCTGGGCGCTGGTCAGCGCGCCGATCTGGTTGGTCGTCAGGGCCGCGAACTGGGCCGTCGACAGGCCGGCGATGGCCGACGTTTTGAGCGCGGCGACGTCGATCGTTTCCATCGCGGCCAGGTTGGCCGTGGTCAGGGCAGCGACCTGGCTGCTGGTCAACCCGGAAGCCTGGGTCGAGGACAGGGCCACCACTTGCGCGGTCGTGAAGCCGAGGTTGATGGTGGCCGTGGCCAGGGCGCCGATCTGGGCGCTGGTCAGGGCGCCGATCTGGTTGGTGGTCAGGGCTGCGAACTGGGCCGTCGACAGGGCGGCGATGCCGCTCGTTTTCAGCACCACCAGGTCGACCGTTTCCATGGCGGCCAGGTTGGCGGTCGTCATGGCGCCGGCCTGGGCGCTGGTCAGCGCGGCGGCCTGGGCCGTCGTCAGGGCCACCACTTGCTGGGTGGTCAGTGCGGCGACCTGAGCGGTCGACAGGGCGGCGATGGCGGCGGTTTTCAGTGCGGCGAAGTCGACAGTTTCCATCGCGGCCAGGTTGGCCGTGGACAGGGCGGCCACTTGTTTCGAGCTCAGGTTACCGGCCTGGGTCGAGCTCAGGGCGACAACTTGCGCGGTGGTCAGGCCGAGGGCGACATTGGCCGTCGACAGGGCAGCCAGTTGGGCGCTGGTGAGCGCGCCAACCTGGTCGGTGGTCAAGCCGGCCACTTGCGCGCTAGACAGGGCGGCGATGGCCGACGTTTTCAGGACCGCGAAGTCCACCGTTTCCATCGCCGCCAGGTTGGCGGTCGACAGGGCGGCGATCTGGCCGGACGTCATGGCGCCGGCCTGGGCCGACGTCAGGGCCACCGTTTGCTGCGTGGTCAGGGCGCCGATCTGGCCGGTCGACAGGGCCGCGATGACGCTGGTGCGCAGGGCAGCCAGGTCGATCGTTTCCATGGCGGCCACATTGGCGGTCGACAGGGCGGCGATCTGGGTCGAGGTCAGGCCGGAGATCTGGGTCGAGCTGAAGGCCACCACTTGCGCCGTGGTCAAGCCGTTGGCGATGGTGGTGGTCGACAACGAACCGATCTGGGCGCTGGTAAGGGCGCCGATCTGGTTGGTGGTCAGGGCTGCGAACTGGGCCGTGGACAAGCCACCGATGGCCGACGACTTGAGCGCGGCGATATCAATGGTTTCCATGGCGGCCAGGTTGGCCGTGGTCAGGGCGGCTACCTGGCGCGAGGTCAGGCCACCGGCCTGGGTCGAGGACAGGGCAACCACTTGCGCGGTCGTGAAGCCGAGGTTGATGGTGGCCGTGGCCAGGGCGCCGATCTGGGCGCTGGTCAGGGCGCCGATCTGGTTGGTGGTCAGGGCTGCGAACTGGGCCGTCGACAAGCCGGCGATGCCGCTCGTTTTCAGTACCACCAGGTCGACCGTTTCCATGGCCGCCAGGCTGGCGGTGGACAGGGAAGCGATCTGGGCGCTGGTAAGCGATGCGGCCTGGGCCGTCGTCAAGCCCACCACTTGCTGGGTTGTCAGTGCGCCGACCTGGGCGGTCGAGAGCGCAGCGATGGCGGCGGTCCGGATCGCGGCAAGGTCGGCCGTTTCCATCGCGGCCAGGTTGGCCGTCGACAGGGCGGCCACTTGTTTCGAGCTCAGGTTGCCGGCCTGGGTCGAGGACAGGGCCACCACTTGCGCGGTGGTCAGGCCCAGGGACATATTGGCGGTCGAGATGGCGCCGATCTGGGCGCTGGTCAGCGCGCCGACCTGGTCGGTGGTCAGGCCCGCGAACTGGGTCGTCGACAGGGCGGCGATGCCCGAAGTCTTCATGGCCAGCAGGTCGGTCGTTTCCATCGCCGCCAGGTTGGCGGTCGACAGGGCGGCCACCTGGCCGGACGTCATTGCGGCAACCTGGGCCGAGGTCAGGCCGACCACTTGCTGCGTGGTCAGCGCGCCGATCTGGGCGGTCGACAAGGCGGCGATCACATTGGTCTTGAGCGCGGCGAGGTCGATCGTTTCCATCGCGGCCAGGTTGGCCGTGGACAGGGCGCCCATCTGTTTCGAGGTCAGGCCGGAAATCTGGGTCGACGACAGGGCCACCACTTGCGCGGTGGTCAGACCGTTGGCGATCGCATAGGTCGACAGGGCGCCGATCTGGGCGCTGGTCAGCGCGCCGACCTGGTTGGTGGTCAAGGCGGCGAACTGGGCGGTCGACAGGCCGGCGATGGCCGAGGTCTTGAGCGCGGCGACGTCCACCGTTTCCATGGCGGCCAGATTGGCCGTGCTCAGGGCCGCGACCTGGCGCGAGGTCAGGCCACCGGCCTGAGTCGAGGACAGGGCCACGACCTGGGACGTGGTGAAGCCGAGGTTGATGGTGGCGGTGGCCAGCGCGCCGATCTGGGCGCTGGTGAGCGCGCCGATCTGGTCGGTGGTCAGGGCCGCGAACTGGGCGGTCGACAGGGCGGCGATGCCGCTCGTTTTCAGGACCACCAGGTCCACCGTTTCCATCGCGGCCAGGCCGGCGGTGGACAGGGCGCCAGCCTGGGCGCTGGTCAGCGCGGCGGTCTGGGCGGTGGTCAGGGAAACGACTTGCTGGGTGGTCAGTGCGGCAACCTGGGCGGTCGACAGGGCGGCGATCGCGGCGGTCTTCAGGGTGGCGAAGTCCACCGTTTCCATGGCGGCCAGGTTGGCGGTCGACAGGGCGGCCACCTGTTTCGAGGTCAGCAAGCCAGCCTGGGTCGAGGACAGGGCCACCGTTTGCGAGGTGGTCAGGCCGAGCGATACATTGGCGGTGCCGATGGCGCCGATCTGGGCGCTGGTGAGCGCGCCGATCTGGTTGGTCGTCAGGGCTGCGAACTGGGCGGTCGACAGGCCGGCAATGCCGGACGTCTTCAGGGTCATCAGGTCGGTCGTTTCCATCGCCGCCAGGTTGGCGGTCGACAGGGCGGCAACCTGGGCGCTGGTCAGTACCGCGGCCTGGGTCGAGGTCAGGGCCACGGTCTGCTGCGTGGTCAGGGCGCCGACCTGGGTGGTCGACAGGGCGGCAATGGCGCTGGTTTTCAGTGCGGCGAAGTCGACCGTTTCCATGGCGGCCAGATTGGCCGTGGACAGGGCGGCAACCTGGCCCGAGGTCAGCCCGCCGATCTGGGTCGAGCTGAAGGCCACCACTTGCGCGGTGGTCAGGCCATTGGCGATGGTGTTGGTCGACAGGGCGCCGATCTGGGCGCTGGTCAGGGCGCCGACCTGGTTGGTGGTCAGGGCTGCGAACTGGGCCGTGGACAGGCCGCCGATCGCGGACGATTTCAGGGCCCCGACGTCGACCGTTTCCATGGCGGCCAGATTGGCCGTGGACAGTGCCGACACTTGCTTCGAGGTCAAGCCACCGGCCTGGGTCGAGGACAGGGCGACCACTTGCGAGGTGGTCAGGCCGAGCGAGATATTCGTGGTCGACAGGGCGCCGATCTGGGCGCTGGTCAGCGCGCCGATCTGGTTGGTGGTCAGCGCTGCGAACTGGGCCGTGGACAGGCCGGCGATGCCGGCGGTTTTCAGGACCACCAGGTCGACCGTTTCAAGGGCAGCCAGGCTGGCGGTCGACAGCGCCGCGATCTGGGCGCTGGTCAGCGCCGCGGCCTGGGTCGAGCTCAGGGAAACGACTTGCTGGGTGGTCAGTGCACCGATCTGGGCGCTCGACAGGGCGGCGATGACGGACGTCTTGAGGACGGCCACGTCGGCCGTTTCCATGGCGGCCAGGTTGGCGGTCGACAAAACGGCGATCTGGGCGCTGGTCAGGCCGGAAGCCTGGCTGGTGGTCAGTGCGCCGACCTGGGCGGTGGTGAAGCCGAGCGAGATATTCGTGGTCGACAGCGCGCCGATCTGGCCGCTGGTGAGCGCGCCGATCTGGTCCGTGGTCAGCGCGGCGAACTGGCTGGTCGACAGCGCGTTGATGGCGACGGTACGCAGCACGGCAACATCCACGGTTTCGAGGGCAGCGATATTCGCGGTGGAGAGGGCGGCGACCTGGGCGCTGCTCAGAACCGCGGCCTGGGCCGTGGTGAGCGCGACAACCTGGAGGGTCGACGTCAGGCCGAGATTGATCTGCATGGTAGTCAATGCAGCGATCTGTTCGGTCTTGAAGTAAGAGATTTGCTCCGAAGTGAGCGCAGCAATGTCCGATGTCAGCAGGCTAGCAACGAAACCTGTCGACATCGCTTGGATCTGTGTTGAATCCCAGCCGGTAATTACGCTCATTTCAATCTCCTCAGCACTACATGCAGCGAAACACAATCCTGGGATGGCTCACCACGAGCCTGGATTGCGTGTCGTAATTCGTTTTTAAGTACAAGCTTCTTGGCGGGCGGCATGCCACGCCGGAAATGCACGTAAGCAATTAACGTCAGTGCGGTACTTAACTTTAGCGCCGCCTTGATATTTATTTCCGTAGCTCACTAGCAATCTTGCGCATTCCGCTTGCGGAAAGAAGCCGCTTGAAAATGTTAACGGCGCAATTTCATTTTCCTTCAGGGAATATTTTGCTGTGTATTTGCCAACTTGTACCGCTCATCACATCGTAAAACATGTGTCCAGGCGGCAAATCGCAGAACAGGCAGGGGGAAGCCGCGCCTGTTTGATGGATGGCGTGCGCGACAAGATGCGCGCCTAGGAGGCCAGCAAGCGCGCGAGGTGGGCCAGCAAGCGGGCGCGCTGCCGGCGCCAGCGCGGCGCTTGCGCTGGCAAATGCACAATCCGGAGGGACAGCAGGGACAGGCGGTCGATCATGGCGCCGGCCTTGCCTGGGGGAAGCGGCTGCGCCAGCAGCGCTTGCAGCGCATCGTCGATCGCGGCGCGCGCATGCAGGCGGCGGCGCCGGTAGCACGCGATGCGCTGCCGCTGGTCTTCATGCCACAGCAAGCTGTTGTAGCGATGGTTGGCGTAAATCCAGCACCACAGGCCCGGGCCGAGCGGCTCGGGCTCGGCATGCAGCCATTCCCTGCCTGCGAGCTTGCTGTCATGGAACTGCACGATGGCGGCGATATCGATCACTTCCCTTGGAGCGCGGACCGGCCCGCCGGGTTCCAGCGCCGCGGCACGCGCGCACGCCCCAGATCAAGCCCGCAGCGGGCCGCTGCTTGCGCGCTGACAGCATCGGCATTGCTTGCCTGACCATAATCGAATTGTTCATTCGACATCAGAGGTAGCCCCATGACATCCTTCTCCCTTGCTTTGGGCCTGGCGCTGGCCATGGCCCCTCCCCGCGCCACGGTGTACGTGGCCGCCCACCAGGACGACATCGTGCTGCTGATGGGCCGCAGCGTACAAACCGACATCAAGGCCGACCTGCCGACGGTACTGATCGTGATGACGGCCGGGGATGCCGGCAATGGCAGCAGTCCGGCAAGTGCGATGGGAATACGCGGCCATCAATACAACCAGATGGGCAACCCCTACTTCCGGGTGCGCCACAACGCACAGGAAGCGGCGATCACCTACTGGCTGCCCGCGCGCCATGCCAGGGCGCCACGGCGCAGCACGGAATCGTTCGGCGACCGGCTGCCGCGCGTGGAAAAAGTCGAGATCGGCAATGTGGTGCTGTACTACCTGAACCTGCCCGATGGCCAGCTCGACGCGTTCCACACGGGCGCGCAGGCGACCATGGCCGATATCGAGGGCGTCAATGTGTACACGCAGGAAAGCTTGCGCAACACGCTGAGGGAAATCATCAGGAGGAACCATCGCAGCGTCGTCGGCGTGATGGTCCACACGCCCGACCCCACGCCCGATTTTCGCGCGCCCGACTACAACGAGAACGGCATGGTGCATGCGCTCAGCGACCACCCGGACCATGTGGCGGCGGGCCGCTTCATGCGCGACGCCATCGCGTCGAGCGCGGAATTGGCCTGCGTCGACCTCAGCCTGTACATGGGTTACTGGATCCGCACCCTGCCCGACAGCATGACGTACGGCGAAAAGCAGTCGCAGGTGTCGGCCTTCACCATTCTCGACACGGTATTGAAAAACCAGGGCAATATCGCCTCACGCGATGCCCAGTTGCGCGAACGGCTGGGCAGCATGGATGCCTTCCACACCAGCTTTTACGGCAAGCAAAAGTGGCGTCCCCTGCTGGCGACCGGCGAGCGCTGCACCGTCGTCACCACGGTCGTGCGCCACGCGCGCTGATGGCCGCCGCAAAAAAAACCTGCCGAAGCAGGTTTCTTTCCGATCCCTGGCTGCTTACACAGCGCCGGCGCCGCGGCGCGAACGCATCAGGCCCAGTGCGCCCATGCCGAGCAGGAACAGTGGCAGGGTGCCTGGCAGCGGCACGGCGGAACGGGTGGTTTCGAAGCATGCCACGTAATTGACGGCGTATGCCAGGCCCACCGCAGCGGCCTGGCGCGGATTCAATCCTTCTGCCAGCGCCAGATCACATGCGTATTTATTGTTAAGGGAATCGAGATGCAGCGACAGTTCGCCCGCAAGCAGTTGCAGGATGATACTGCCGGCCCCATCGCCGACGGCGACTTCGTCCAACGCTTGCAAGTATCTCGGGGTCAGGTCGATCCCATCCTGCTCTGCATAGAAGAGCAGATTGTCGCCTTGCACAGGGATGTCGCGGGGGTTTCTGAAGCGCAACAGCCAGCGCTTCTCCCGCTCTTCCTTGAACAACACTTCGCGCGCCCATGCATCGGTCAAAGGCGGGCCCGTATGCAGGCACAAGAAGTCACCTTCGCGAAAGTGTGATTCACCGTCAGCCACGGTTGCCCACGCAGTGCCCTGCTCGGGTCCTTGCCTGAGGCCATGAAAGCGCTGGACGAGCCCCTTCCTGCGCTTTTCCTGCAAATCCAGGCTCCACGATTCGCGCCGCCGGGCAAGGGCAATGTCGCGTTTTTCAAATATGAACGCGCGCAACTCCTCGATCAAGACGGCATGCGGGCTGGTGAACGGCATGGGGACGGGCAATCTGGTATCCATGTGCGCCCATCCTACCCCGGTCTTTTCCCTTCGTTCACACCGACAGCGTGCCTTCAGGAAGTACCTTGCCATCATTTGAGCGCCCTCAAATCCACATCCGTCAGCCACGCGCAATACCGGACAAGAATAGTGCGAAGGCCGTGAATGTCGAGACTGCGCTTGCCGGAGCATACAAAATTTTGTATATTCGGTGACATGAGCGATCCCAAACCCGTAGAGTTTCGTGACAGCGCCCTCGACGACTTGCGTGCCTTTCCGGTTTCGGCCAGGCGCGAAGCAGGTTTTCAGATAGATCTTGTACAAAACGGTAAGGAACCTGACGATTGGAAGCCCATGACAAGCGTGGGTGCAGGCGTGAAGGAGATCCGGATTCGGGATACGTCCGGCGCATTCCGTATTGTCTATATTGCAAAGTTTTCCGATGCCGTCTATGTGCTGCATTGCTTCCAGAAGAAGACCGAGCAGACCAGCAAACGCGATATCGATCTTGCCGCACTGCGCTACCGTGCATTAAGAAAGGAACTAGGAAAATGACCAGCCAGAGTTTCGCAAGCGTTTGGGATGCTCTTGAAGACACCCCGGAAGCAGCCACAAACCTGAAGCTGCGTGCCAAGCTGATGAGGCAACTGCGCGACTACCTCACGCGCGCAGATATGACCCAAGGAGAAGCGGCCAAGCTCTTCGGCGTAACCCAGCCACGCGTGTCGGATTTAATGCGCGGAAAGGTCGATCTGTTTACCATCGATGCGCTGGTAAATATGGCGGCCGCAGCCGGGCTGCACATCGACATGCAGTTGCGCGACGCCGCCTGATGCGATGACCGCCCAGGAAATAAAAAAGCCCGGATTGCGCCGAGCTTTTCGTTGAAATTCCTGCTGGTACGGGGATACCGGATCAGAAAGGAATGTCGTCATCCATGTCCGAGAAATTCGGCGCCGGTTTCGGTGCCGGACGTGCCGCAGGCTGCGGTGGCGCCTGGCGTGGCGCCTGCTGCTGGCGCTGCGGCGGCGCGTCGTAGCCGCTGCCGTCGTCCATGCCGCCGCCGGCGTCGCCGCCCATGCCGGCGCGACCGCCCAGCATTTGCATGTTTTCAGCGATGATGTCGGTTGCGTACTTCTCGACGCCATCCTTGTCGGTGTACTTACGGGTCTGCAAACGACCTTCCACGTAGACCGAGGAACCCTTTTTCAGGTACTGGCCAACGATTTCAGCCAGGCGGCCGAAGAAGGAAATGCGGTGCCATTCGGTCAGCTCTTTTGCTTCGCCCGTGTTCTTGTCCTTCGACTTGTACGAGGTCGCCACGGCGATGTTGGCGATAGCGTCACCGCTCGGCATGTAACGGATTTCCGGGTCACGGCCCAGATTGCCGACGATGATCACTTTATTGACTGATGCCATGTATAACTCCTGTTGAACCGCGGCGGCCACCGCGGCACGATAATTTTTGCCAGACGAGGATTATATGTCAGGCATCCCATGTTGCGTACCCATATTGTGCATCCGCCATCCGTTTGCACCAGGCATGAATACTGGTATTATATACAGTATTATTTTTGGCCCGTTCATTTGAGCCATATCAAACCACTTTCCATCGTAGCGGCAAGACCGGGCCCCGGACGCCGCGATCGAAACACGGCTATAGTACTAGGCTGACCCGCTTAAGGCACAACACATGGAACAGATCCGCATCCGCGGCGCACGCACGCACAACCTGAAGAACATCAACCTCGACCTGCCCCGCAACAAGCTGATCGTGATCACCGGCTTGTCCGGTTCCGGCAAGTCCTCGCTGGCGTTCGACACCTTGTATGCGGAAGGCCAGCGCCGCTACGTCGAGTCGCTGTCGGCCTACGCGCGCCAGTTCCTGCAGCTGATGGAAAAACCCGACGTCGACCTGATCGAGGGACTGTCGCCGGCCATCTCGATCGAGCAGAAGGCCACTTCGCACAATCCGCGTTCCACCGTCGGCACTGTCACCGAAATCCACGACTACCTGCGCCTCTTGTACGCGCGCGTGGGCACGCCCTACTGCCCCACCCATCCGGAAAACGCGCTGGCCGCGCAAACCGTGTCGCAGATGGTCGACGCGGTGCTGGCCATGCCGCTCGAAACGAAGCTGATGATCATGGCGCCGGTGGTGGCCAACCGCAAGGGCGAACACTCCGACCTGTTCGAAGCGATGCAGGCCCAGGGCTTCGTGCGCTTTCGCATCCAGAGCGGCACCCACGCGGCCAAGATCTACGAGATCGACGACCTGCCCAAGCTGAAGAAAACGGAAAAACACACCATCGACGTGGTCATCGACCGCGTCAAGGTGAACCCGGAAATCAAGCAACGCCTGGCCGAAAGCTTCGAAACCGCGCTGCGCCTGGCCGATGGCCGCGCCGTGGTCGCGGAAATGGATGGCAGCGCCGAGCAGGTCTACTCGAACAAGTTCGCCTGCAATGCCTGCGGCTATTCGCTGCAGGAGCTCGAACCGCGCCTGTTCTCCTTCAATAACCCGATGGGCGCCTGCCCCGAATGCGACGGCCTGGGCCACATCGAATTTTTCGACCCGCGCCGCATCGTCGCCTTCCCCAACCTGTCGCTGGCCTCGGGCGCCGTCAAGGGCTGGGACCGGCGCAACCAGTTCTACTTCCAGATGCTGTCGAACCTGGCGGCCTTCTACGAATTCGACATCGACATGCCCTTCGAGCAGCTGCCCGAAGCGGCCCAGAAAGCGGTGCTGTACGGCTCCGGCAAGACCAGCATTCCCTTCACCTATGTGAACGAGCGTGGCCGCACCGTGATCCGCGAGCACACCTTCGAAGGCGTCATCACCAACCTGTCGCGCCGCTACCGCGAAACCGACTCCATGGCGGTCAAGGAAGAACTGGCCAAGTTCATCAACGAAAAGCAGTGCCCGTCGTGCGAAGGCGCGCGCCTGCGCGTGGAAGCGCGCTTCGTGAAGGTCGGCACCGGCAAGCAGTCGACCGCCATTTATGAAATCGCGCACAAGCCGCTGGGCCAGTGCCTGGAGTTTTTCGAGAAGCTCACCCTCAAGGGCGCCAAGAAGGAAATCGCCGACCGCGTGGTCAAGGAAATCATCTCGCGCCTGAAATTCCTGAACAACGTGGGCCTGGACTACCTGTCGCTCGACCGCAGCGCCGACACCCTGTCCGGCGGCGAAGCGCAGCGCATCCGCCTGGCCTCGCAGATCGGCTCCGGCCTCACCGGCGTGATGTACGTGCTCGACGAGCCATCCATCGGCCTGCACCAGCGCGACAACGACCGCCTGATCGAAACGCTCAAGCACCTGCGTGACATCGGCAACAGCGTGCTGGTGGTCGAACATGACGAAGACGCCATCCGCACCGCCGACTACGTCGTCGACATGGGCCTGGGCGCGGGCGTGCATGGCGGCGAAATCATCGCCGAGGGCACGCTCAAGGATATCCTGAAGAACAAGAAGTCCCTGACGGCCAAGTACCTGAACGGCACCCTGAAAATCGCGGTGCCGAAGAAGCGCCACAAGGCCGACCCGAACCGGCAGCTGGTGATCACCGGCGCCACCGGGAACAACCTGAAAAAAGTGTCGCTCAAGCTGCCGGTGGGTTTGCTCACCTGCGTGACCGGCGTCTCCGGTTCGGGCAAGTCGACCCTGGTCAACGATACGCTGTACCCGGCGCTGTCGCGCCACCTGTACGGATCGCAGACCGAACCCGCGGCGCACGACTCGATCAGCGGGCTGGAACACTTCGACAAGGTGATCTCGGTCGACCAGGCGCCGATCGGGCGCACCCCGCGCTCGAACCCGGCCACCTACACCGGCCTGTTCACGCCGATCCGCGACCTGTTCTCGGGCGTGCCGACGGCCAAGGAGCGCGGCTACAGCGCCGGGCGCTTCTCCTTCAACGTCAAGGGCGGCCGCTGCGAAGCCTGCCAGGGCGACGGCGTGACCAAGGTCGAGATGCACTTCCTGCCGGACGTGTACGTGCCCTGCGACGTCTGCCACGGCAAGCGCTACAACCGCGAAACCCTGGAAGTGCATTACAAGGGCAAGAACATCACCGAAGTGCTGGCCATGACGGTGGAAGAGTCGCACGACTTCTTCAAGGCGGTGCCGGTCATCGCGCGCAAGCTGCAAACCCTGCTCGACGTGGGCCTGGGCTACATCCGCCTGGGCCAGAGCGCCACCACGCTGTCGGGCGGCGAAGCGCAGCGCGTGAAGCTGTCGCTCGAACTGTCCAAGCGCGATACGGGCCGCACCTTGTACATCCTGGACGAGCCGACCACCGGCCTGCACTTTCACGATATCGACCTGCTGCTCAAGGTCATCCACCGCCTGCGCGACCAGGGCAATACCCTGGTGATCATCGAGCACAATCTGGACGTGGTCAAAACCGCCGACTGGCTGGTGGACCTGGGACCGGAAGGCGGCGCGGGCGGCGGACGCATCATCGCCACCGGCACCCCGGAAGACGTGGCCGCGAACCCCGACAGCGTCACCGGAAGATACCTGGCACCCCTGCTGGCATGAAGATCCTCATCGTCGGCAATTCGGGATCGGGCAAGTCATGGCGGGCGCGCGCGCTGGCCGAACAGCACGCCCTGGCCCACCTCGACCTGGACACGATCTATTACGTGCCGGGACAGATCGCCGTGCAGCGGCCGATGGCGGAGGTGCTGGCCGACCTGCAGGCGTTTTTCGCCTGGCATCCGGCCTGGGTGGCGGAAGGCTGCTATGGCGACGTCATCGAGGCGGCGCTGCCCTTCTGCTCGGAGCTGGTGTTCATGAATCCCGGGAAGGACGTGTGCCTGGCGAACAATGGCAAGCGTCCGTGGGAGCCGCACAAGTACGCGTCGAAAGAGCAGCAAGACAGCATGCTGCCCTTCCTGCTTGACTGGGTCGCGCGGTATTACGAACGCGACGACAACTGCTCCTACGCCAGGCACCGTCGCCTGTTCGACAGTTTCACCGGCGCGCGGCGCGAAATCGCATGAGGTTCGCGCTGGCGCTGCTGGCGCTGTTCGCCAGCCCGGCACTGGCATGCAGCTGCGCCGGCGGCCAGGACGGTACGCGCGTGCTGCACGCCACCCCGGCCGGTCCCCTGGACTCATGGGAACTGGCGCTGCCGGCCAATGCCCGCGGCCTTCTGTACATGGCCCCGCCCGCTTTCCCCTACCTGGTCGGGGACCGCGACAGCCCCCACGTGATTCTGAAAGAGATCCCGCCACCCATCGTGGCCGGGGCATTTTCGCTGTCGAAGGCGGCCAACCTGGAGGCGATGCCGGTCAGCCTGAAACGGCTCGCGCACGGATCCGGGACGACGCAATACTACCTGGCCGACAAGCAGCTGAAAAAACAGGGCCAGCAATGGGGGGACGATGTCCATGCCCTTGTCCGCAAGCATCGCCTGCGCAATATCACCGCGGAAACCAGGCTGGCGTTCGGCCTGTTTCGCATCGAGCCGCAACAGGGGTTTGCAGAGGGCAGCGCCTACTATTTCCAGGCGTCTGTGCCCGGCGCGGGGATGCTCGGCAGCCGCGTGCTGGTCAAGGCGGGTCCGCCTGTCCTGCCGGCGCCGGACGGGCAATACCGCCTCGCCCTGAATGGGCTTCCCAAGCGCAAGCTGCTCGAGGTGGCAAGAGGCGGCATGTGCAGCGAGACGATTGCGGCGCTGGTGCAGGAATTGCGCTACGAGCTGCCGCCCGCCGCCCGGCAGTACCCCGGGCTGCTCATGTTTTTCACGGAGCATAAGTTCAGGCAGGCCGGCATGGCGCCAGGCAGCTTTTTCGAACGGCCGTATTATCCGGACATGTGCGCCACCTCGCCCTACGGCGGCTCGGTGCTGGGCCCGGCGGCGGATATTGCCTTTACCGCGTGCCCGGCGGACGGCAAGCCGGTGCCGCACTACCTTGTCAGGGGCCGCATTGGCATGCTGGAAATGGAGGACGAACTGCACGAGATGGCGCCGCTCGCGATACCGTTTTCCCGGGCAAGCGGCCCTTCATGCCGGCAATTGCGGCGCGGCGTGAAGCGCATCGGAATGGTCGGACTGTCCATGTCGTACGGGCCGAAGGCCTTGCCTTCCAGGGGCAGAGAAGGGGCGCTGTAATCGTGTCGCAGATGGTCGACCCGGTGCTGGCCAAGGGCAAGCACAAGCTGAACGGAGGTGTCGGATGCTTACGGGCTCGCTGGCGGCGGCGCGGGAAGGCGGCGCCGCTTTTTCGTCGTCTTGGCAGCCTCGGCGCGGCTGCCCAGAATAAACCGGTTTACCGCGCGGATGATAGCGTCGGCTTGCGCCGATTTCTTGCTGATGGCGAAATGCAGGCCGATGGGCGAATCCTCCGGCAATGTGCGGCCGATGAGGTGTTCGGAAGCAAACAGCTTCCCGAGCTCCTGGTCGATGTCCGACAGTCCCGCCACAACCTCCTGCTTTTCCAGGAACATGTCGCAGCGCCCTGAATGCAGCTTGCCGACCAGGGCATAGTAGTTCGTCGCGCCACTATCGACCGGATGATTCTTGAGCCCGTAACTGTCGTAGAGATTTCCTGCAAGACCACACAGACGGTAGGATTTCAAATCTTCCAGGCTCGCGATGCCTATACCGTCCGGCCTATGTTTTCGGGAAACATAGTACGCACTGTGAAGCTCCGCATACGATTCGGAAACCAGGAAAGGTTCGGGATCGATCTGGGCCGTAGGAACATTGATGACAATATCCATCATCCCCAGCTCCGCCAATTTCAGGCATCGCTTCCATGGCAACACTTGAACACTGAACTTCCCGGAGAATCCGCCCAACGATTTTTCCAGGATTCGCAGGGACAGCCCGCCGTGGCCTGACTCCCCCGAGAAATGGAAATACGGCGGATACTGGACATTCGATGCACATGACTTGACCCCAGCCCAGGCAGGATGGACGGAAACAAGCGCGAGCGCCACCGAGCAAACGGCCTGGACCGCGCGGTACTGCGCCAGCGTGGGAAGCATGGCCGGCAGCGCTTGCGCGCCCCGGGGCTAGAAAATCCCTTGCAATGACAAGGAGAGCAGCGTCGAATCGCCAAAGAATGGATAGCTGTAATGTGACTTGTCCTTGGTGACATCGTACTGGGCCTTGAGCGCCATGTTGCGGCGCACGTCCCAGCGCAGGGACAGGTAGCGGCTGTTGCGCCCTTCGATCGGTTCCATCACGGTGCGGTAGCGCGACATGGTCAGCATGGGGGTCCAGGCGCCGTACTGGTAGCCCACGCCAAACAGGGCGTATTTGTAGATGCCGTTCAATCCTTTGCCTGGATCGACCTGCTCGTAGCGGTCCACCTCGGTCTTGACCAGCCAATTCTTGTAATCCATATTCACCGACACCCCCATGATCTTGGTGGGCTGGCGGTCGATGAGCGTCACGCGCGCGCCACCAGGGCCATCTTGCCACAGCGTGTCCTGATAGCGCATGTACATGGCGCGCACGTCGAACACCCCATTGTTGGCCGTCACCGATGCGCCCAGGATGTTCTTCCACGATTCATGCGTTGGCGTGGTGTAGTAAATCAAGGTGTCATAGGCGTCATCCTTCTGGGTGTAGCCGCCCGTCCACGCATGGAAGGTCGCCGCCCAATCCGAGCCGCCCAGCTGGGTACGGTAACTGGCGTTGGCGCCATTATAGGAATAGATCGGCCAGCCATACACGTCCGGGGCAGGACGCACCCAGGGATAGGCATAGCCGATGTACAAGTAGTCGCTATAGTAGTAAAGCGGAATGCGGAACTTGCCGGCCTGGAAAGTCCAGGCGGAATCGGCCGAGGGTTGCCAGGTCAGATACGCCCAGTCGACCGTCGGGCGCGAACCATTGTTCGGATTATGTGCGCGCATCAAGAGCTGCGCCGTGGCCGCCAAGGTCGGCGTGAATTCCTTCTTGAGCTGCAGCCCGACCAGCGATTCCTGGTCAAACGTGAAGCCCTGGTCTTTTTCATAGACGGCGGCGTATTCCCACGTCTGTATCGTGCAAGGGCAATGCCATTGCTGGTACATCCAGGGCGCCGAGCTGCCCCGGGCCGAGCCACTGAGCACCTTGGCACCGGTAATATTGTAGAAACCGGTCAGTTTGAAAGACCCATCCGCACTGAGATCGAGCGCGCTAGCGCCGCCAGCGGCCAACAGGGCGAGTATCATGGCCAACAGTATTTTTTTCATCGATGTATCTCCCGGAGATAGACGCATTAAGGGATCGTTGCGATCACCTTGACGGTGTCGTCGACTGCGGACTTTTCGATGTAGCCGATAGAGTTGAGGTTCTCGCTGACAGCCTTCTTCACTTCGGCGCTGCTCTTGAATTCCTTCGGCGGCTTTCCCTTGCCGGTGAAGACAATCTTAGACCAGATCGCCTGCACCTGGGCCGGCTCCTTTTCCAGCACCTTCTTGTAGAACTCGGCACGCACTGGAGAATTCTCCGCCTGCTCGACCGGCACGAACATGACCGAACCACCAAGGAAAAACTGCGCGGCCTGCGAAGGGAACATTCTTGTCGCGGGATTGCTCGGATTGACAATGATCACCAGTTCCGCCAACGCCGGAACAGGCAGGCATGTCATACCCAGCAAGATGGCGAACAGAAAGCGACGATGGTCCATGCACCCTCCCTCGATAAGGGAAAACGACGAGATCGGCGAATGCTGGTGTCGTTTCTGCAAAAATCTTACTCTTTCCAGTAGAAAATATCTGGAATAATTCGATGGCGTTGTTTTGGGGCGACGCAGCCCCGGATGGGACGGGGAAGGAATGCGTCATGCGCGCGGGGGGCCAGCGACGGGCCAACCGGGGGAAGTGAAACCTTACAGCGCGAACGGCAACATGATCTTGTCGGCCAGTTTCCAGTTGCCTTTTTCATCCATCCGCAGCGTGAAGCGTACCGGGATGGTCGGACTGTCCATGTCGTACGGGCCGAAGGCCTTGCCTTCCAGGGTCAGCGAACCGGCGCTGTAATCGATCACGCGCCGCACGAAGCGCGCCGCCCCGTCGAATTCGGCCACCGGCGACGACATGTGCGGATCGACCACAAAGGTCCCGCCGTCGTCGCTGGCGATCGCGATATGGGTGCCTTCCTCGCCGTCGCAGTCGGCGTCGCCGCTCCACAGCACGGCGTAGCGTTCCATCTCGCCTGCGGCGCCCTTGAGCGCCATCACGTCGTGCGGCCCCACCTTCACGCCGGGGCAGGCGACTTCATGCACATAGCGTTCCACGGCTTCGGCCACGCCACGCTTGATGTCGTCGCGCGAACGGTCGCCCGATGCAAATGCGCATGGCAACACGGATAGCAGCAAGAGGCAGGCGGCAGCATGTTTCATGATTGCTCCTTTGGACGTCGACAAGCTTATATTGCCATAGCGCATGAAAAAGATGTGCACGCTTTGTCACAGGAACGTCACTATTTTTGTCGCGGGCCCAGAAAAAACGGCGCGTCAGAGACGCGCCGTGTGAAATAGCAGCCTTCGCTTATGACGCCAGCCGCTTTTCGAGTTCAGCCTTGGTATCCACCAGTTCTTGTGGCAGGTGGTAGGCGAGCTTCTCAAACAACTCTGTGTGGAGCTTGAGTTCTTCTTTCCAGGCGTTCTGGTCGATCGAGGTGATCGTGTTGAACTGTTCCTGGGTAAAACCGAGACCGTCCCAGTTCAGGTCGCCGAAGTTGGGGGTGGTGCCGAAACCATTTTCGGTACCGCCCGCCGTGCCTTCGATCCGCTCGAGCATCCACTTCAGCACGCGCATATTGTCGCCAAAACCAGGCCAGACGAACTTGCCTGCTTCATCGGTACGGAACCAGTTGACGCAATAGATTTTCGGCAACGCTGCCGGATTGATGGCTTCCACTTTCTTGCCCATGTTCAGCCAGTGCTGGAAATAGTCCGCCATGTTGTAGCCGATGAAAGGCAGCATCGCGAACGGATCGCGGCGCACGATGCCCATCTGGCCGGCAGCGGCGGCGGTCGTTTCCGAACCCATGGTCGCGGCCATGTACACGCCTTCGGTCCAGTTGCGCGCTTCGGTCACCAGCGGCACGGTGGTCGAACGGCGGCCGCCGAAAATGAAGGCCGAAATCGGCACGCCCGCAGGATCGTCCCAGGCCGGATCGATGACCGGGTTCTGGGTGGCGGCCACGGTGAAGCGCGCGTTCGGGTGCGCAGCCTTGGTGCCGGACGCCGGGGTCCAGTCATTGCCCTGCCAATCGATCAAGTGCGACGGCACTTCCTTGGTCAAGCCTTCCCACCAGACGTCGCCGTCGTCGGTCAGCGCCACATTGGTGAAGATGGTGTTTTCGCCCATCGACGCCATGCAGTTCGAATTGGTCTTGGTGTTGGTGCCAGGGGCCACGCCGAAATAGCCGGCTTCCGGGTTGATCGCGTACAGGCGGCCATCGGCGCCCGGCTTGATCCAGGCGATGTCGTCACCGATGGTGGTCACTTTCCAGCCCTTGAAGCTCGCTGGCGGAATCAGCATCGCGAAGTTGGTCTTGCCGCAAGCCGAAGGGAAGGCCGCCGCCACGTAGTGCTTTTTGCCTTCCGGCGATTCCACGCCCAGGATCAACATGTGTTCGGCCAGCCAGCCGGTGCCGCCCGCCTGGGCTTCCTGGAAGCCCATGTTCGAAGCGATGCGCAGGGCGAAGCATTTCTTGCCCAGCAAGGCATTGCCGCCGTAACCGGAACCGTAGGACCAGATTTCGCGGGTTTCAGGGTAGTGCACGATGTACTTGGTCCGATTGCATGGCCATGCGACATCCTTCTGGCCGGCGGCCAGCGGTGCGCCGACGGTGTGCACGCATGGCACGAAGTCGCCATTGCTGCCCAGCACGTCGTACACGGCCTTGCCCATGCGCGTCATGATGCGCATGTTGACGGCCACGTAAGGCGAATCGGACAGTTCCACGCCGATGTGGGCGATCGGCGAACCGAGCGGGCCCATCGAGAACGGCACCACGTACAGGGTGCGGCCCACCATGCAGCCGTCGAACAGCGGATGCAGGGTGTTGCGCATTTCCGCCGGGGCCATCCAGTTGTTGGTCGGGCCGGCCTGTTCCTTGGTTTCCGAGCAGATGTAGGTGCGGTCTTCCACGCGGGCCACGTCCGTCGGATCGGAACAGGCCAGGTAGGAGCCGGCGCGTTTTGCCGGGTTGAGCTTTTTCATCGTGCCGGCGGCCACCATCTCGGCGCACAGGCGGTCGTACTCTTCCTGGGAACCATCGCACCAGTAGATGCGGTCAGGCTTCGTCAGAGCAGCAATTTCGCTGACCCAATTGATGAGCTTCTGATGTTTGATGTAAGCTGGAACGTTCAATGTTGCAACGCCTCCCATAACGGGCTGATTCATAATACCTCCAATGCCAATAAGAATTCTTTCTTGTCCCGGCACGGCAGGATCGTCGTCAGCTTGTGGCTTGCGCCCGGAATACCATTGGTGAATGGTTCGGCGATACGGCGGTCTTGTCGACAACCCCGATGTAGTAACAGGGTTGGGTGGAACGGTGCTGCTGATTTGACTGTGCAAATCCTGATTTTGGCGCCGATTGTACACCCGCCAACATCTGTTTTATACGAAAATGTAGGAATAATGGTTGAGTAAAGTAGTAAGCTATTCGGAAACACCGGTATCCCGTTATTTACCTACGACCATTCGCCCAACTTCGCGCATCTCCCATGAAAATTGCCATTCTCGACGACTTCCAGGATTCTGTCCGCCAACTCGATTGTTTCTCCCTGTTAGACGGCCACGAGGTCAGAATATTCACCAATTCGACGCGCGGCGCGGGCCAGCTGGGCATCCGGCTGGCGCCCTTCGATGCCCTGGTATTGATACGCGAAAGGACCGCGTTGCCACGCATTGTGCTGTCGAAATTGCCGAACCTGAAGCTCATCGCGCAGACCGGCAAGGTCAGCGGCCACATCGATCTTAGCGCCGCAAGCGAGCGCGGCATTGCGATTGCGGAAGGAGTCGGTTCGCCCGTGGCGCCGGCCGAACTGACCTGGGCCCTGATCATGGCGGCCAGGCGCAAGATCGTCCCGTATGCCAACAATTTGAAGGATGGTCTGTGGCAGACCGCGTCCATCAATCCGGTTCTCAACGGACTGGGCACGGTGCTGCGCGGCCGCACGCTGGCGATCTGGGGCTATGGAAAAATCGGGCGCCTGGTGGCCGGCTACGGCAAGGCGTTCGGCATGCGGGTGCTGGTGTGGGGCCGCGAAAACAGCCTGGCCGCCGCCGCCCTCGATGGCGTTGAAGTGGCCGCCTCGCGCGAAGCTTTGTTCGCGCAGGCCGACGTGCTGAGCATGCATTTGCGCTTGTCGGACGCCACCCGCGGCATTGTCCAGGCAGCAGACTTCGCGCACATGAAACCGACGGCGCTGTTCGTCAACACCAGCCGGGCCGAGCTGGTCGCGGATGGCGCGCTGGAGGCGGCCTTGCACCTGGGCTATCCCGGCGGCGCGGCACTGGATGTGTTCATGAGCGAACCGCTGGCGAGCGATGCGGCGCTGCTGCGCATTCCCACCGTGCTGGCGACGCCGCACCTGGGCTATGTGGAAAAGGATAGTTACGAACTGTACTTCCGCGCCGCCTTCGAGAACATCGTCAATTTCGCTGCTGGAAATCCGACAAACATCCTGCATCCGCCGGCTGGCCGGTAAGCGCGATTTTTGGCGCCGGCAGCACGTGGGCGCGCGTCCATAAGCCGGCCCATCCGGGCGGCCAGCCGATGTCCGGCCCCGCATACACGGGCAGCCCGGCCCGCACGGCAATCACCGGCACCGGCGGCGTTTCCTTCAGCCCGCCTGCGGCCGCCTTTTCCATGTCCAGGCTGTACATATAATTGGGCAGCAATTCCTTGCACACACTTTCAAACCAGGCCGTGTGGTCTTCGTCGCGGCCCAGCGCCTGCGCCAATCCCTGCGGATCGAATCTGGCCAGCGCATGCACCAGCTCGTCCGTCGTCGCGCCGGGTGTATCGCCCCAGCCCATGACGGGATTGGAATTGTAGTCCGCGCCCGAGCCATACCAGCCTTCGCGCCATGGCCGGGCCATCCAGTCGCGCTGGCCGGTGAACAATTGCCAGCGCCAGTGCAGGCCGGACGGCTTGGGCCAGGCGTAGAGATACAGTTTCTCGTAGCCGGCCTGGTGCAGGGCGCGCACCATGGCCATCAGGCGCGCGTGCGGCATGCGGTCGGGCGGCGCGCGCCGGAACAGGATGGCTTCGCCGTCGGCATGCTGCACTTCATCGGTGGACAAATTCAAGTCGAGGGTGCGCGCCTCGCTGCCGAAGCGGGCCGAAATCCACCCTGTGAGCAAATTGACGTGCGTGATCACGCCATAGCCGCGATGGCGGTGAAAAATGACAGTTCCGGGCGCGAGGGCTTTCATGAAAACAGTGTACTCAGACGGAAGGCAAGGATTCTAGCGCAGTCACAAACAGCGGCGCGCACATGGTGGTTTTCGACAGGGTCGATGCTACACGGTATCATTAAGCACTTTTTCCCACCAATTCTCCAGAACATTATGAGCTTGCGCATCATCGCCACCGGCGGCACCTTCGACAAACATTACAACGAACTCAATGGCACCCTGGGCTTCGCGGACAGCCATATGCCGGCCGTGCTGGCGCGCACCCGCATGACCATTCCTGTCGAACTTGAAATATTGCCACTGCTCGATTCGCTCGACATGCAGGATGGGGACCGCGCGCGCGTGCTCGCTTCCTGCCAGGCGGCCCCGGAAAAGGCCATCGTCATCGTGCACGGCACCGACACCATGAAGGAAACCGCCGGCGTGCTGGGGCAAGTGGCGCTGGGCAAAACCATCGTCTTCACCGGCGCCATGATTCCCTACGCGATCGCCAATTCCGACGCCCTGTTCAACCTGGGCTTCGCCACCGCCGCCGCGCAAACCCTGCCGGCCGGCGTGTACGTCGCCATGAACGGCCAGGTGTTCTCCTGGGATAACGTCACCAAGAACAAATCGGCCGGCGTGTTCCAGCCTTTGTAAGCCCGGACGCAACAACGGCCACTCGCGTGGCCGTTGCAGTACAGCGTGAGTAAATGCTTACGCCTTCGCTTCGCCGCCCAATGCTTCTACCAGGTCGGCCAACATCTTCGCCAGTTCGCCGGTCATCAGCATCATGTCGTTGTCGAAACGCTCTTCGTCGTTGCGCGTGCTGGCATCGTTTTCCTTGATCACGTCGAGCGGCTTGATGCTCTTCACGGCCAGCTGTTCGGTCAGCACGAAGGAAATCTTGTCATTCCACGTCATCGCCAGGCGGGTGCACTGCTTGCCGGCGGCAATGTGGCGGCGGATGTCATCCACTTCCAGCGCATGCTTCACGTAACGCACGGCAGCCTTGCTTTCGCCGGTGGCGCGCAGTTCGGTGTCCTGGTCGACGGTGAAGCCGACCGGCGCTTCGTCCGTTTCCAGCCAGGCGGTCATCACGGCCACGGGCGAACGCTGCACGCGCAAGCTTTCCAGCGGCATGCGGTCGACGGCTTTGAGCAGCAACTTGATCACATCGTCGGCCTTCGCCGGGCTAGCCGCATCAACGACCAGCCAACCATTGACCGGATCGATCCAGGTGAAGGTATTGCTGCGGATGCTGAAAGCGCGCGGCAGCAATTCGTCGGCCACGCGTTCCTTCAATTCTTTCATGGCCTTTTTGCCGGGCGCGAAACCTTGCGCTTCTTCCAGCTCCGCGGCCTTGGCCTTGGCAACCTGGTTGATGACCGAACCCGGCAGCAGCTTTTTCTCGGTGGCCAGCTGGATCAGCATTTGCTTGTTCACGGTGTGGACCAGTGAACCGTTGCCGCGCGGCGAATCCCAGCCTTGGCGCAGCAGTTCGTTACTCGTTGCGGGAACAAAACTCAGTGGCGCCAGGGCCTCTTCCAGTTGCTCAGGGGTGAATGCCCACGGTGCGGGCAGGCGGTAAATCTGAAGATTCTTGAACCACATGTGCTTTTTGCCTTGTTTCAGTCAGGATTTCTTAGAGAACGACATTTTACACGGTCGCGTCGGCGAACAGGCTGAGCTGATCGAGCGATTCGGCCTCGCCAAGCCGGACACCGACACCGAGCAGGCGCACCGGCAGGTTTCCCCGCTGGTAGCCCGTCTCCATCAGTTTTTCGAACTGGGCCATGTGTGGCGCACCGCCCACACATTCGACCGTGGTCTGGGTGAAATTAGAAAACTTCAGTTTCACGAACAGCTTGTGCACCGATTTTTCGGCCCCGCAACGCTTGATGCGCGCGTTCAGGTTGTCGAACAGTTCGGGCAGCAGGGCGATGCAGGCCGGCAGGTTGGGCACGTCGGGGGTGTAGGTTTCTTCGACGCTGACCGATTTGCGCTCATAGGAATTGCACACGGGACGGTTGTCGATGCCGCGGCACAGCTCGTACAGGCGGGCGCCGAAGCTGCCGAAATGGTGCTGCAGTTCCAGCATGGTCCAGCTGCGCAGGTCGGCGCAGGTCTGGGCGCCCAGCTTGTTGAGCTTGGCCGCGGTGACCTTGCCCACGCCGAACAGTTTCTTGACCGGCAGGGCGGCGACGAAATCGTCGATCTCGGCCGGGCGCACCAGGAACAGGCCGTCGGGCTTGTTCCAGTCGCTGGCGATCTTGGCCACGAACTTGTTGGGCGCCACGCCGGCCGAGGCCGTGATGCCCACCGTGTCGAAGATGCGCTGGCGGATTTCCTGGGCGATCAGGGTGGCGCTGCCCTTGCAATGCGGCGAATCGGATACGTCGAGATAGGCTTCGTCGAGCGAGAGCGGTTCGACCAGCTCGGTGTAATCGTTGTAGATGGCCAGGATCTGGCGCGAAGCGACCCGGTATTTTTCCATGTCGGGACGCACCACCACAAGCTGCGGGCACAGTTTGAGCGCCTGCGACGTGGCCATGGCCGAATGCACGCCGTAGCGGCGCGCTTCATAGTTGCAGGTGGCGATCACGCCGCGCTGGTCCGGGCGCCCGCCCACCGCCAGCGGCACGTCGCGCAGGGCGGGGTTGTCGCGCATTTCGACGGCGGCGTAGAAGCAGTCGCAATCGCAATGGATGATTTTTCGGGCTGGTGCGTTCACGCGGAAGTGGAAAACTACTGTAATTGCATACAGTATTCACTACTCCCGGGAATGTTGCAAGTGGCTATGGATCAGCAGCAGCACGCTGTCGGCGAAATCGTCGACATGGACCTTGGCGGCCCGGTATTTCCAGCGCTTCACGTACCAGTCCTGGAACATGCTCATGATATGCGCCGCCAGCAGCGTGGGGTCGCCCTTGGGCTGCGGCTTCAGTTCGGCCAGCAGCTGGCCAATCAGGGTCTGAACCGACATCTCGGACCCCTTGGCCATGGCGCGCTGCTCGTGGCTGAGCACGCGCGAATCCATGTACACGAAGTAGAACCAGGGCTGCAGGATCTCGGACAGGTAGATGGTGGCGCGCACGATCGCTTCCAGGCGCGCCAGCGGCGCCTGGACATGGGCGAACATGCGCGGCAATTCCTGGATCACGTGGCGCACCACGTCCTCGATCATTTCGGCCAGCTGGTCCTTGCTCTCGATGTAGCCGTACAGGCCGCCCATCGACAAGCCCGTCTCTCGGCACAGGTCGCGCAAGCTCATGGCGCGGAAACCGACATCGTTGGCGAGCCGGAAGGTCGCCACGAAGATCTTTTCCATGTTGTCCAGTGCCGGCTTGCGCCGCTTGACCCCGATGCGCTCGGCATGGCGGTCCACCAGATAGGTCCAGATCGTATCGCCGCCTATCGGCGTCATACGCTGGAATTGTTCAAAGTCGAAACGGGGGACCATCACACTGCCCATAAATCGCTCGCGGTCGCCTAGAGTTGGTTTCGGGAACGATTATATCTCTTTAAAACCACATATAAATTCACCATGGAAAAGAACTCCCGTTCTTATTGCGGTGCGTCATGCTTTGTCGCGAAGACAGTGCTAAATTCCATAAACCGAGCGCTCGCTCTAATTTAACAAACCCAGGGTCTCATGAGCGGACATCCCTTTTCACCTCGGTAGCAGAAGGAACGTGCAACTAGCATTGCGCGACTTCGGTTCCTTAGTCGACTTCAATCTATAAAACCTTTACGGAGACAAAATGAAGAATCGCTTTTGGAAGTACCTGTCTGTCATGCTGATCGCCATCCTCGCGGCCCCCGCCCCTTCCTGGGCCGTGGGATACACGCAAACCAAGTACCCGATCGTCCTGGTCCACGGCCTGTTCGGCTTCGACCGCGTCGGCCCCGTCGAATACTGGTACGGCATTCCCTCCTCGCTGCGCAGCGGCGGCGCCACGGTGTACACCACCAGCGTGTCGGCCTCGAACAGCACCGAAGTGCGCGGCGAACAGCTGCTGACCCAGGTCAAGCAGATCATCGCCGCCACCGGCAAGGGCAAGGTCAACCTGATCGGCCATAGCCATGGCGGCCCTACCAGCCGCTACGTGGCCTCGGTGCGTCCGGACCTGGTGGCCTCGGTCAGCACCGTGGCCGGCGTGAACAAGGGCTCCAAGGTGGCCGACATCGCGCTGGGCCTGGCGCCGGGCGTCTCCAGCGCGCTGGTCAACGCCGTGGGCTCGCTGCTGAACTTCTTGTCCGGGAACTCCGGCTTGCCGCAGAACGGGCGCGCCGCGCTGGTGTCGCTGAGCACCGCCGGCACCGCCGCCTTCAACCAGCGCCACCCGCAAGGCGTGCCCACCACGGCCTGCGGCAGCGGCGCGCAAGTGGTGGGTGGCGTGCAATACTTCTCGTGGAGCGGCGCCCAGCCCTACACCAATATATTCGATGCGGCAGATCCGTTCATGGCGCTGACGGGCCTGGCCTTCGGCGAAAAGAACGATGGCCTGGTATCGAGCTGCGCCAGCCACCTGGGCCGCGTGATCCGCGACGACTACGGCATGAACCACCTCGATGAAGTGAACCAGCTGATCGGCATCGTCAACCTGTTCGAAACGAACCCGGTGACCGTGTTCCGCCAGCAGGCCAACCGCCTGCAGCTGCTCGGCCTGTAAGGAGGGCGCCATGACCGCACGCAGGGCAGCGATGAAGCTGTCGGCCGGGGCGCTTGCCGCCGGCCTGTTGTACGCCTCGTTTTCGAGCACGGAACCGGCCGCCACGCCGGCCCCACGCGCCGACGCCGATCCGTTTGCGTTCGTGCGGTCGATGGAGGGCACGGTGCCCGATGGCGCCATCAGCCTGGGCGCCGAAGGCCAGCTGGTGGTCGATGCCGAACTCGGTCATTTGTTCGACTACTACCTGGCCGGCATCGGCGAAAAGGACTTGAACGCCATCCGCACCGAGATCGAACGTGAACTCGAACGGCGCCTGAAACCCGGGGCGGCCGCGCAAGCGAAGCTGCTGCTGGGGCGCTACCTGGCTTACAAGGGCGCGCTGGTGAACGTGGAGCAGGGCTTGAAGGATGGCGGCGACATGGCCGCCACGGCGCGCGCGCGGATGGCGGCCAGGCAGAAGCTGCGCCAGGCCTACTTCAGCGCCGGCGAAATTGCCGGCCTGTTCGGCTTTACCGATGCCTACGATGCGGACGCCGTGGCCAGGATAGAAATCAGCCAGGACCCGAAACTGAGCGCGCAGCAGCGCGCCGACAAGCTGGCCGCGCTTGACGCCAGGCTCTCGCCGGCCATGCGCGAGGAACGCGATGCCCCGACCAGGGTGGTGCGGACCGAGGAAGCCGTGCAGACGATGCGCGCGGCAGGGGCCAGCGACGACGACGTCTACCGCTTGCGTTCTGCCGCGTTTTCGCCCGAGGGCGCCAGCCGGCTGGCCGAACTCGATCGCGAGGAAGCTGCCTGGAAGGCGCGCATCGCCACCTTCCAGAACGAACGCGCGGCCATCCCGGCAGGACAGCAGCTGGCACTCCAGCAGCTGCGCGACAAGCACTTCACGGCCGACGAACAACGCCGGCTGGGCGCCTACGAGTAAAGACGCAAGGGCGAATGTGGAAAAGGACAGGTGCACAACACCTGTCCTTTTTTTCGCGCCCATGCAAAAGGGGACGGATGTCTGACATCCGCCCCCTTTCTTCCTGCTTTACATTTTTTGCTCAGGCAGGCCGTACGGCGCCTCCGTCAGCGGGCAATTACCAGGTCATTTTCAGGGTGTATTTGCCGTTGGTCGAACCCGTGCCGCCGCTGTAGTACTTGACGCGTACATAGCGGGTGACCGCGGTGGAACCGGTGTTGCTGACCACAGCCGTATCCACCAGGCCGGCAGCTTTTTCGCTGGAAGCGAGCTGGGTGCCGCTGCTGTTGTAGACATACAGGTCGTAGTCGGCGGTCGACAGGCCCGGGGTCAGGGTCGAGGTCAGCGTTTTGCCGGCTGGCAGATTGACGACGAAGTAGTCGGTATCGGTCGACGTGGCCATGGTGCCGTTCATCGTGGTGCCGCTGGTCGCTACCGAGTTTGCCGTGCCGATGGTGTTGTTCGACTCGGTTTCGTTAAAGCCAGGGATCACGGTGCCCAGTGCAGCCGTTGCATCGACGATGCCCGAACCGCAGCTGGTGCAGGTTGCAGGGAACGCGCGTGCGCTCGACTTCAGTTTCGCTTCGACCTGGTCAGGCGTCATCGACGGGGTTTTCGACAGCATCAGGGCCACGACGCCGGCGACGTGCGGGGTTGCCATCGACGTGCCCTGGTAGAAGGCGTAGTTGTCAGCGCCTGGAACGGTGGTGCCTGCGTTCAGGGTCGACAGGATGCCGTTGGCGGTGACGCTGGTGTCGCCGCCTGGTGCTGCGACGTCAACATTGGCGCCGAAGTTCGAATACCATGCGCGGCCACCGGAACGGTTGGTCGCGGCAACGGTCACAACGCCCGAGCAGTTCGCAGGGCTGGAGTTGCTGGCGTTCTGGTTTTCGTTACCTGCCGCGACCACGACCACGGTGCCGCGCGAACGTGCACTGTTGATCGCGCTCTGGGTGGTGGCATCGCATGCGCCGCCGCCGCCGAGCGACATGTTGATCACTTTGGCCGGGTTGGCATTGGCCGGTACGCCCGACACGGTGCCGCCCGACGACCAGATGATGGCGTCGGCGATGTCGGAGGTGTAGCCGCCGCATTTGCCCAGCACGCGCACCGGAACGATTTTGGCGCCGAATGCGACGCCGGCGACGCCGACGCTGTTGTTGGTTTTCGCGGCGATGGTACCTGCCACGTGGGTGCCGTGCCAGCTCGAGCCCGACGCTGGTTCGCCCGCGCCGCACTGGCCGGCGGTGACCGAATCGCCCGGATCGAGCGCATCGCTGTCACGGCCGTCGCCGTCGCCGCCGACATCGGCGGTGGAAATGAAGTCATAGCCTTGCACGAACTGGCCCGACAGGTCGGTGTGATTGCGGTAGCCGGTATCGATCACGGCCACGTTCACGCCTGCGCCGGTCGACACATCCCATGCCGTGTTGGCGCGCAGGCCACCGGTGGTTTCGAAGTAGTGCCACTGCTCCGCGTAACGCGGATCATTTGGCGTCATCATCTTGACCATCATGCGGTCCGGCTCGGCGTATTCGACGTTCGCATCGCGCGACTTCAGGTCGGCGGCGACTGCGGCAGCTTCGGTCAGCGACATCTTTTTGCCGAGGTGAACGATATTGGCGCCGGTTGCGGTGTTGTGCATCACGCGCATCGACAGGCCGAACTGCTGGCCTGCGCGGGTGACGGCGGCGACACGGTTGGTTGTCATGGCTGGCACATTGGCCACGCCCATGGTCGACACCGTGGCGTCTTTGTACTTGACGATGATGCGGTCAGTCTGGGTGAGCACTTGCGGGGCGGCGACTGCTGCCAGGGGACCTGCGACTGCGGCTGCTACACAAAATTTCAAAAAAGACGGGTAGGTCGAATGCACATGCTTCTTCATATCGTTCCTTCAATTTTCCGAAAAAGATTATGGAGGCAGGCGCTTGGCGGGTGGCCCGAACCTGCCCTCTTTTTCCTCGTCATTTCTGTGACGGGGAACTCGCTTTTTTAAGCGAGCTTTGAAGATTAATTCAAAATCTGGTCACGTAAACAACTTTCCAATCGAATTCGGTGGTTTTGCAACGCTCAACAACGGGAAACCAAGAAAAGCGAAGCTTATTCGGCGAGATCAGCATTCAGCCGAACGAGCCCCCCCGTCGTTTCTGTTTATTTCTGAACATTTGATGTGTGTTTGTTAAAAACATACATACGGATCGGCGGGGGCCAGGCCTGACATCTGGACACGAGCTCGGCCGCAGCAAGAACGACGTCTCGCCTAGCAGACGGCGATGTCCGAAAGTTGGGATTTGTATTTGTGCACTGCGCGACCGACTGTCTTGGCGGAGACACGAAAATGCCTGGCAATGTCAGTCATCGGATAGGCCGTCGACCAGTACGCGCGCGCCATCGCTTCATCGCGCACTGGGAACCGGGTTTCAAACTCGCACAGGGACAGCGTTGCAAAACGGCGTTGCACCATGGCGACTTCCTCCGACAGCAGAAGCGCCACGCCTTCCCGATAGCGCGCAACGAAATTGACATCGCCCAGGACCGTCTGATGCTGCGTCAGCAGCAAGGGACTGTCCTCTCCGATCCCTTCGGCAACAAATTGTTCGAAGGCTCGAATGGCCTGAATGCGGCCTGATCCGAACTGAGACAGTAGCCAATCAACATGCAGCCAAGGCGGCGCACCTTTGGAAACCATCCAGTGATAGCTGCTCCACATCCACTCGTCCGGCTCACGGGTAATGCCCGCGCGGACGGGATTGAGCAAGATGTAACGCGTCAGCTCGAGCAGATAGCTATCTTTCTGAACCAGAACGGCATGAAATCTGCCTTGAAAAAGATGGCCGACGGTTTTGTAACGCCGATTGAAATACCGGGCATATTCCCCATTGAGCGCATGCATACAACGCGACAAGTTGCCTTCCGGCGTCTCCAGCATCAAATGGAAATGATTCGTCATCTGACAATACGCGTGTAGTTCCAAGTGAAATTGAACGCACGTATCTCTAAGGATGCCGATCCACGCCCGGCGGTCCTTCTCATCGTGGAAAATCGGCGCGCGCCGGTTCCCGCGCGCCGTAACGTGATACAGCGCACCCGGAAACTGCAAGCGAATTGGCCTGGACATTCAGCGAAGCTATCAGCGCGATAACTTGAAGGGATGAGCTAGCGCAGAGAGAATGCGAGTACCAGCATTGGAATGCCTGACAAGCGTCGAGCTCGTGTCCGGATGTCAGACCTGGCCCCCTGCGACACATGCATACGGCTTTGCGGGCCGCAGTTCAGGAAATCAGGATCGCGCGGAAGTCGTTGACGTTGGTGCGGGTGGGACCGGTAATGACCAGCTTGCCAAGACGGTCGAAGAAGGAGTAGGCGTCGTTATCGGCCAGCAGGGCGCCGGCGTCGAGGCCCGCCGCGAGGGCTTGCCGCAGCGTGGCGGGATCGAGCAGCGCGCCGGCATTGTCTTCGGTGCCGTCGATGCCGTCGGTGTCGCAGGCCAGCGCGTGCACGCCGGGCAGGCCGTCCAGCGCGATCGCCAGCGCCAGCAGGAATTCGGCATTGCGCCCGCCGCGGCCCTGGCCGCGCACCGTCACCGTGGTTTCGCCGCCCGACAGGATCACGCAGGGCGGGGGCACGGGCTGGCCCTGCGCCAGCACCTTGCGCACGATGGCCGCGTGGGCCAGCGCCACGTCGCGCGCTTCGCCTTCCAGCGCGCTGCCCAGGACCAGCGGCGTATAGCCGGCCGCGCGCGCGGCGCCGGCCGCCGCATCGAGCGCATCCTGCGCGGTGGCGATGACGATGGCCCGGTTGCCGGCAAGGCGCGCGTCATCCGGGAGCGGCGCCGCCAGCGCGGGATTGTGCAGCACGGCGCGCGCCGCCGCACCTGGGTCGATGCCATATTTGCGCAAGATGGCGAGGGCGTCGCCAGGCGTGCTGTGGTCGGGCACCGTCGGCCCCGACGCCACCACCGCGGGATCGTCGCCCGGTACGTCGGACACCACCAGCGTCACCACGCGCGCGGGATGGCAGGCCAGCGCCAGCCTGCCGCCCTTGATCGCGGACAGGTGGCGGCGCACGCAGTTCATCTCGCCGATGGGCGCGCCGCAGGCCAGCAGCTGCCGGTGGATGGCGCGCTTTTCCGACACCGGCAGGCCGGGCGCGGGGAGCGACAGCAGCGCCGAACCGCCGCCCGACATCAGGCAGATCACCAGGTCGTCCGCGCCCAGGCCTTGCACCAGCGCCAGCATGCGTTCGGCCGCGACAACGCCCGCGTCGTCCGGCATCGGATGGCCCGCTTCGATCACCTCGATGTGCCGGGTGGGGGCGCCATGTCCATAGCGGGTGACCACCAGGCCTTCCAGCGTGCCCTGCCAGTGCCGCTCAAGCCCTTGCGCCATGCGCGCCGATGCCTTGCCGGCGCCGACGACGATGGTGCGGCCGCGCGCCGGCGGCGGCAGGTGGGCGGCGATGACCTGGCAGGGATCGGCCGCGGCGACGGCGCAGCGGAACAGGTGCAGCAGTGTGGCATCGGCGTCAATCATGGCAATAATTCTACCTTTTTGCGGCGCCTGGTCCTATGATACAGGCACAAAAATTTCCCATGGAGCGCATGTGTCCAGACAGTCTATCCCATCCATCCTCTGCGCCTTCGCGCTCGCTGCCGCCAGCGGCGGCGCCGCTGCCCAGGCCTTGACGCCACCCGTCGCCGCCAAGGCCGCGTGGCAGGAAACCCGCCACGGCGAAGTCGTTACCGACGACTACCGCTGGATGCACAAGAAGGAAACGCCGGAAGTCATCGGCCACCTGAACGCCGAAAATGCCTACACCGCTGCGATGACGGCCGCGATCGAGCCGCTCTCGGACAAGGTATTCGGTGAAATCAAGGGCCGCATGCAGGACGTGGACCTGTCGGTGCCGGTACGGCGCGGCGATTTCTACTATTACGCGCGCTTCGAAGCCGGCAAGCAGTACCCGATCAACGCCCGCCGCCGCGCCGACGCGAAGATGAACTACGACGCCCAGGCGCCGGAAGAGACCCTGCTCGACCAGAACGAGATGGCGAAGGAGCACAAGTTCTTCAACGTCGGCCAGCAGCACGTCAGCCCCGACGGCTCGATGCTTGCCTATGCCGTCGATACGACGGGCTTTCGCCAGTACCAGCTGCAGATCAAGGATCTGAAAACCGGCAAGGTACTGCCCTACACCGTGCCGCGCGTGACCAGCGTGGCCTGGAGCGCGGACAACAAGACCATCATCTTCACCCAGGAAGACAAGGTCACCAAGCGCTCCGACCGCATTTTCCGCCTCACCCAGGGCGGCGCGCCGGAAGAACTGTACTACGAGCCGGTCGAGCAGTTCGCGGTGTTCGTCGGTACCACCCGCGACAACAAGTTCATCGTCGCCAATTTCAATGCGACCGACACCAACGAAGTGCGCCTGCTGCCGGCCGACCAGCCGCAGGGCGCGTTCCGCACGGTGCTGGGCCGCGAGAAGGGCCACCGCTACTTCGTGATGGACCATCGCGCCGGCGAACTGTTCATCAGCACCAACAAGAATGCGAAGAACTTCCGCATCGTGCGCGCGCCGGCGGCCAACCCGGTCCAGAAGAACTGGAAGGAAGTCGTCAGGCACGACAAGGCCGTCCTGGTTCGTTCGGCCGAAGTGTTCAAGGACTTCATGGTGGTCAGCGAGAAGACCAATGCCCTGGTCCGCATGCGCATCTACGACTTCAGGAAGAAGACCTGGAAAACCGTCAAGTTCGACGACCCGGTCTACCTGGCCAGCAGCGCCGGCACGCCGGAATTCACGTCCACCCGCTACCGCATGAGCTACCAGTCGCCGGTCACGCCGCAAACCGTCATGGACATGGACATGGCCAGCGGCGAGCGCACTGTGCTCAAGCGCCAGGAAGTCGTGGGCGGCTTCGATGCGTCGCGCTTCGAAACGCGCCGCCTGTGGGTCACCGCGCGCGACGGCGCCAAAGTGCCGCTGTGGGCCGTCTACAAGAAGGGCGTCAAGTTCGACGGCACCGCGCCGCTGCTGCTGTACTCCTATGGTTCGTACGGCAATCCGATCGAAGCGACGTTCTCGATCGGCCGTATCAGCCTGCTCGAACGCGGCGTGATCTATGTGCAGGCGCATATCCGCGGCGGCACCGACATGGGCGAGCACTGGCACGACGACGGCATGCTGATGAAGAAAAAGAACACCTTCACCGACTTCATCGACAGCGCCGATTTCCTGGTCAGGGAAAAATGGACCAGCCCTGACCGCCTGATCATCCAGGGCGGCAGCGCGGGCGGCCTGCTGATGGGCGCCGTGGTCAACATGCGTCCGGAGCTGTTCCGCGCGGTGCACGCTGCCGTGCCTTTCGTCGATGTGATGAACACCATGATGGATGCGACCCTGCCGCTGACCACCGGCGAATACCTGGAATGGGGCGATCCGAACCAGAAGGCTGCCTACGACTACATGCGCAGCTATTCGCCGTATGACAATATCGAGCGCAAGGCCTACCCGGCCATGCTGGTCACCACGGGCCTGAACGACAGCCAGGTGATGTACTGGGAGCCGGCCAAGTACGTGGCCAAGCTGCGCGCCCACAAGACCGACAGCAATCCGCTGCTGTTGAAAACGAATATGGGCGCCGGCCACGGCGGCGCTTCCGGACGTTTCAACGCGGTCAAGGAACAGGCTTTCATCACGGCCTGGATGCTGTCGCAATGGGGAATCTCAGAGTGAAAGCGGGGGAAATTTCAGGAATTCTTCGAAAAACCCTTGCGCACTTTCAAAAAAATAGTATATGATTCGGCCTCTTCAGACGTGGTGACAAACGTCGGATGCAGTCTCTGAATAGAAGTGTGCGGGCGCTTAGCTCAGTTGGTAGAGCGGAGCCCTTACAAGGCTTAGGTCGGGAGTTCGAGCCTCTCAGCGCCCACCAGATCGGAGATGCGGCATCATGATCAGTAATACCGATCTTAGTAACACGGAGCGGTAGTTCAGTTGGTTAGAATACCGGCCTGTCACGTCGGGGGTCGCGGGTTCGAGTCCCGTCCGCTCCGCCAGCTTTAAAGAAGGGCCCGATTCGTCGGGCCCTTTTTCTATTCCACGTTTGTCCAACGCCCTGCATCGGAACCAGCTTGGCCCACGCCTACGTCACGTTTCGCATCCGCCTCGCAAAGCACGCGCTGCGCCGCTTTGCCGCCAGCCTGCGCGGCTCCGCCGAAATCATCCTGCTCGTGTTCACCCATGCCATGGTCGGCCTGCTGGCGCTGGCCGCGCTGCCGCCCATGTACGCTTCCTCGCTCCCCTTGCCGCAAGCGCTGGGCATCCAGGCCGCCTACGGTCTGCTGATGACGGCGCCGCTGGCGCTGCTGCGCAAGCGCGTGCTGCCGCAGGATGTGGTGCACTGGGTGCACCGCCTGCCGGTGCCGCGCCGCGTGCAATTGAAGGCCGATGCGCTGGTAGCGGGCCTGCTGGCCGGGCCGCTGGCGCTGATGTACCTGGTCTCGGGCGCGGTCCTGATGTACCAGCAGCCTGCCTGGCTCGCGCCGGCGCCGGCGCCGGCCATCCTGGGCACGCTGCTGTCGCTGGCGCTGACCTGGTTGTTCTCGATCGGCGTGCTGTCGCTGCGTTCGCGCATGGTCTCAAGGTCGCACTGGTGGCACGCTGCGCAACGGGCGCCGTCGCACTACGTCCATGCGGCGCTGCGTCCGCGCACGCCGGCCCTGTGGCGGCGCCTGTTCTGGCTTCCCTTCTGGCGCGCCGACAATGTCGTCGGCTGGCAGCAGAGCGTTTTGCTGGCGGCCGCCGTCGCCAGCGCCCTGCCATGGATGCAGGCCCCGCCCGGCGTCATCCGCGCGCTGCTGGCGCTGGCCACCTGCACCCTCATGGTGCTGGTCACCGACCGCGGCGACAAGGCGGTGCGCGAACAGGCCGCACGGCTGGCGCCCCTGATCGCCGCCTGGCCCCTGGCGCCGCGCGCGCTCCTGGTGCTGGCGCGCGGCTTTTCGGTGCTGCCGGCCCTGCTGGTGGTGCTGGTGGTGTTCGCCGGCGGCCTGCATCACGGCCTGTGGCAGCACCCGGCGGGGCGCGCCTGGCTGGTGCTGGCGGTGGCCGGGCAGCTGCTGCTGGTCGGCCTGCCTTACGTGAACGAGCGCACCCGGGTCGGCCTGGTGATCGCCCAGATCCTTGTATTAACCGCGGTAGGGAGTGAACTATGGCCATGAGATGGCAGGTACAGGTACAGGTCGAGTCGCTGGGCTTTCGCTTCGGCGCGCGTCCCGTTTTCACCGATTTTTCGCTGGCCCTGGATCCGGGCATCACCTGGCTGCGCGGGCCCAATGGCAAGGGCAAGACCACGCTGCTCAAGCTGCTGGCCGGGGCGCTGGCGCCGCACACGGGCGCCATCCGCCTGAGCGGGCACGATTGCGCGCGCGACGCGCTGGCCTACCGGCTCCAGGCCTTCTTTTGCGGCGGCGACCTGCCCGACCTGCCCTGGCTGACGGTGCAGGAATTCCTGGACCTGCACCTGGCGCTGTATCCCGGTACCGACGCCGCCCTGGTGGGGCAGCAAATGGAAGCGTTCGGCATCACCGACGTACTGCCGCAACTGCTGTCGACCCTGTCGCTGGGCCAGCACAAGAAGGTGCAGCTCTCGCTGGCGCTGGCGCTGCCGGTGCGCCTGCTGCTGCTGGACGAACCGTTCAACGGCCTCGATGCGGCCGCCATCGGCTACCTGCGCGCGCAACTGGCGGCGCGCAGCGAAGCCCGGGACAGCATCATCGTCCTGACCAGCCACGTCGATCCCCAGGTGCCCGTGGCAAGGACGCTCGACCTGGCCTAGAGTAAGGCGCATAATCGACCCACCCCGCACCACCATCGCCCTGGAGCTCTCTTGATTTTTGGTTTCCTGAAGTCGCCGCCGCTGTCGCCACGCCTGCACCGCCTCAAGAATTCGGCACTTTTCAGCTCGCTGACCGCGCTCGAACTGCAAATCGTCGATGGCCTGATGCACGAACGGCGCTACCTGAGCGACGAAATCGTGTTCGACCAGGGCGAAGAGGGCCAGGCCCTCTACCTCATCACGTCCGGGCGCGTGGCCATCAGCCGCAGCAACGGCCAGCAGTTCGACGTGGTGGCCGAACTGGGACCGGGCAGCGTCTTCGGCGACCTGGCGCTGCTGGACGACTCGCCCCGCAACGCCCAGGCGCGCGCCATGGAAAACTGCCAGCTGGCGGTGTTCTTCCGCGCCGACTTCCTCAGCCTCATGGAAACGGACGCCGTGATCGGCTACAAGATCTCGCTGGCGCTGGCGCGCCTGATCGGCCAGCGCCTGCGCGACTGGATGAGCGGCAGCCCGCAAAGCGAAGCCCTGTGATCCATACCATGCACAATGTCCAGGACGACCAGCACGCCGGCCCCTTCGTCTGGGCCGGGATCATCGCCACCACCTGCCTGCTGCTGATGCTGATCGAGCGCATGCTGTGGCTCGCCATTCCTTTCATTTTCGGCACCATCCTGTACTACATCCTGCTGGCGCCCATGCGCCGCCTGATCCGCCTGGGCGTCGACCAGGACCTGGCCGCGCTGGCCGTGGGTGGCGGCTTTTTCGCGGTGCTCTCGCTGGCCGTGGGCGTGGCCTATGCATGGACCTCATCGCCGGACGATTCCTGGCCCAGGATCCTGGGGCACTACATGGATGGCGGCGTCACCTTCGTGCGCAACACCATGTCCATGCTGGAGGCGGAATTCCCGGTGCTGCAGAAAATGCGCCTGACCTCGATCGTCAACAAGAACTTCAAATCCTTCACCGACAACTTCGGGCAGCGCCACCTGGCCGGCATCCTGGTGGCCACGGCGGCCTGGCTGCCGTCGCTGTTGCTGGCGCCCTTCCTCACCTTCTTCTTCCTGCGCGACGGCGTCCACTTCAAGAAATTCCTGGTGCGCGCGGTGCCGAACGCCTTCTTCGAGCGCACCCTGTACCTGATGCACGAAGTCGACCAGACCGCGCGCCGCTACTTCCAGGGCCTGATCAAGCTGACCATCATCGATACCGTGTTCCTGGCGCTCGGCCTGTGGCTGATCGGCGCCTCGTCGCCGCTGATGTTGGCGCTGATCTCGGCGGTGCTGGCGTGGGTGCCGTTTGTCGGTTCCGTGATCGGCTGCATCCTGGTGGTGATCGTGGCCTCCACCGACGCCCCCGGCAATCCCTTCATCGCCTATGGCGCGATCGGGGTCTTCGTGGCGGTGCGCCTGCTCGACGACTTCATTTTCATGCCGCTGACGCTGGGGCGCAGCCTGCAGATCCACCCACTGATGGCCGTGTTGATGATTTTCGTGGGCGGCTCGCTGGCCGGCGTGGCGGGGCTGATGCTGGTGCTGCCGCTGCTGGGGGTGGTGATGGTGACCGGCACCACCCTGGGCCGGCTGATCACCAATCCGAGGCTGCGCGCGCGCCACCGCAATGCGACGGCCCTGAAGGTCAGGCAGGCCAGCGCGGACCTGAGCGTCTAGACTGTTTCCTTCTGCGAGCGCAGCAGCGCGTCGAATTCGTCGCCCGTCATGGGACGCGCGAACAGATAGCCCTGGCCGTAGTCGCAGCCCGCCGCCAGCAGCAGGTCGCGCTGCTCGGCCGTTTCCACGCCTTCCGCAATCACCCGCAAGTCGAGCTTGTGCGCCATCACGATGATCGCTTCCGAGAGCGCCATGTCGCTTGAATCGGGCGCCAGGTTGCGCGTGAACGAGCGGTCGATCTTCAGGTAGTCGATGTCGAATTTCTTCAGGTAGGACAGCGACGAATACCCGGTGCCGAAATCGTCGAGCGCCACCTGGATGCCGGCGTCGCGCAGCTGCAGCAGCTTGTCGGTGACGCCGGTGCTGGCGTCGAGCAGCAGGCCTTCGGTGATCTCCACCACCACCGCCGTGCCTTCCAGGCTGATCGCGCGCAGGTGCTCGAACCAGCCTTCGTAACCCTTGCCCTCGCGCTGGAATTCCAGCGGCGACTGGTTCACGCTGACCTGGAAGCGCGGATCATGCTCATTGCGCCAGCGGTTGGCCCAGCGCGCCGACTCCTTGAACACCCATTCGCCGATATCGAGAATCAGGCCGCTCGCTTCGGCCAGCGGAATGAATTCGAGCGGGCTGACCAGGCCGCGCTGCGGATGCTGCCAGCGGATCAGGGCTTCGGCCTTGTGGATGCGGCCCGTCTTCAGGTGCACGATGGGCTGGAAATACACGCGGAACTGGTCGCCCTTGAGCGCGACGCGCAAGTCGTTCGTCAGGCGCATGCGGTTCAGCGCGGCCACCTGCAGCGCCGGCGTGAAGTAGCTGAAGCGGTTGCGCCCCGCGCCCTTGGCCGCGTACATGGCCTGGTCGGCGTGCTTGAGCAGGTCGTCGATGTCGCGCGCGTCGTCCGGATACAGCGTGATGCCGATACTGGCCGAGACGAAGGCTTGCTCCTGCCCCAGCTGGAACGGCGCCTGCAGCACGTCGAGGATCTTTTGCGCGATCGTGTCGACGGCATTGACTTCGCCCAGCTCCGACAGGATCACGGTGAATTCGTCGCCGCCCAGGCGCGCCACGGTGTCCGATTCGCGCACGCAGGAACGGATTCGGCGCGCCGCGTCGACCAGCAGCACGTCGCCCTGGTGGTGGCCCAGCGTGTCGTTCACTTCCTTGAAGTGGTCCAGGTCGATGAACAGGATCGCGATGCGCAGGTCGTCGCGCCGGCATTTCATGATGTCGTGCTCGAGCCGGTCGTGAAACATGCGCCGGTTCGGCAACTGGGTCAGGTTGTCGAAATTGGCCTGCTGCCAGATCATCGCTTCCGACTTCTTTTTCTCGGTCACGTCCTCGATCATGCACAGGTGCAGGGGCTGGCCGTTGGCCGCGTTGTCGATGGCCGCCATCGACATTTCGATCCAGACCAGCGACCCGTCCGGGCGCATCAGGCGCTTGGTGGTCTTGAAGCCGGGGATGCCGCCGGCCGTCAGTTCGGCCACCAGCCCCGATTCGCCCGACAGGTCGTCGGGGTGGATGATATCGGTCCAGTTGCCGCGCTTGATCTCGTCGAGCGAACGGCCCGTGATCTGGGCATAGCGCGGGTTGATGTCCTTGAACTGGCCGCTGGCCGGGTCGATCAGCGCGATGCCCATGGGCGCCTCTTCGAACATGGTGCGAAAGCGCAGTTCGCCCTTGCGGATGGTTTCCTCGGCGCGCCGCCGCTCGCGCGCCAGCAGCGACACGTGCACGGCGCCGCCCCCGAACAGCAGCACCGTGGCCGCGGCCAGTACGCGGTACAGCCAGGTCATGGTGCCGGCGCCGGAATCGGCGTTGTACAGGAAGCCGTCGAAGGATGCCCCGCGCGGCAGCATGCCCAGGTCGGCGTAGATGTCGGCGATATGGCGCCAGCGGTCCGGATTCATGTAGCCGATTTCAACGAGCACCGGCTGCACCAGCGGGACCATGGTGCGCGCTTCGAACAGCAGGTGCTGGCGGTCGTTGCGGCGCGTGTACTTGGCCAGGATCAGGTCGGCGATTTCCTCGGGATGGGACATGGCATAGGACCAGCCCTTCATGCTGGCCGCGCGAAAGGCCCGCACGCGCTTCGGGTGGTCGGCGATCTCCTTCTCCGTGGTGAACAGCAGGTCGCCGTAAAAATCGATGCCGGCCGCGCGCGGGCTGTACACGTCGTACTGGAAACCGACGCGGTCCAGGTAATCCGGTTCATTGGTGACGAAGGCGGACATGACGTCGACCTTGCCCTTGACCAGGTCGTCGGGGTTGAAGGTGTGCTCGACCCGGATCAGGCTACTGAGCGGAATGCCTTCCTTTTTCAGGTAGGCGACCAGTTCGTCGGCCTGGGTCAGTTCCTCGGTGAGCGAACCGATCATCACGCGCTTGCCCTTGATGTCCTTCAGATCCGGCGCGCTGCTGCGCTGGCGCACCAGCAGCACATACGGCGAATGCTGGAAAATCACGCCCAGCACCACCAGCGGCTTGCCGGCCAGGCGCGCCAGCAGCACGCTGGCGCTGCCCACGCCGTAATCGGCGGTGCCGTCGATCACGCGCCGTTCCGGCTCGCCCCCATCCTTGCCTTCGGAAATGCGCACATCGAGGCCGGCGTCGCGGTAATAGCCCTTTTCCAGGGCCGCATAATAGCCGGCGAACTGGAACTGGTGCGTGTGCTTGAGCTGCAGGTGGACCTTTTCCAGGGCGTGCACCGGCATGGCCGCGCACAAGGCGAACGCCAGCAGGACCCGCGATACCAGAACCGGTAGTTGCATGGAATGATCAGTCTTGACGTTGGATGACGGTGCGGGCCAGTAACCCGTCCGCTGATTGTACGTTCGTTTTCTGCCGAAAAGACACAAATTCATGCCATGTGCGGAGCTGCAACGCATTCCCCGTCGCCCTGTTTGTCAAATATTCAATGTTCAGGCCGGCAGCCGGATCACCGCATTCAGGCCGCCGTCGGGGTGGTTGGCCAGCACCAGGCGCCCGCCGTGGCCCTCGATCACGCCGCTGGCGATGCCCAGGCCCAGGCCCATTCCGCCGTCATTGCGGTCGCGCCCGTGCGCCAGGCGGACGTAAGGCTCGAACAGGCTGGGGAAGGCGTCTTCGGGCACGCCCGGCCCGTGGTCGCGCACCGCGATCTCGATCCAGCCGTCGACGGCACGCACGCTGATTTCGGCGCGTTCGCCATAGAACAGGGCGTTATCGAGCAGGTTGCCGATCGCGCGCTTCAGGGCCAGCGGCTTGCCGCGCACGACCAGGGGCGTGTCGTCGAAGGCCACGCTGTGGCCCGCCAGTTCGGCGCTGCGCACCAGGCGCCGGATCAGCGGGGCCAGCTTGACCTCGGCCGGGTTCTCGTGGATGTCGCTATCCTTCACGCACTGCAGGGCGCCCTTGACCATCATGTCCAGTTCATCGAGGTCTTCCTCGAACTCGATGCGCTTGGCGTCGTCGTCCAGCAGCTCGGCGCGTAGCTTCAGGCGCGTGATGGGCGTGCGCAGGTCGTGCGAAATGGAGATGAACAGGCGCTCGCGATCGGCGATATAGCGCGCGATCCGTTCGCGCATGGCGCCGAAGGCGCGCGCCGTATTGACAAATTCGCGGCTGCCGGTCTGCGGCAGGGCCGGCGCATTCTCGTCCTTGCCGAAGGCTTCGGCGGCGTCCGACAGGGCCGCCAGCGGGCGCGTGATCGAGCGCACCACCAGGATACTCAATAGCAGCACCGCCGCCAGCGACAAGCCTTGCAGCACCAGGCGGTCCGACGACAGCGGGTCGTTGCTGCTCAAAAAATACGGATTGGGCATCAGCGTGGCCAGGTACAGCCAGTTGCCCGGTTCAAGTTCGGTCTGGATCACCAGCACCGGCGCCGGATCGGGCTTGACCAGCAGGATATGGCGCACCCAGCTCTCGGGCAGGTCGGCCACGCGCACGCCGTCGGGCGAGACCACCAGCTGTTCGGGCCAGGCAAAGGCGATCAGGAACTGGCCCTGGTGGTCGGCGCGCAGCGTGGCCCCCAAGGTATCGAGCGCGGTATTGGCCAGCGCGTGCGGCGCGATCGCCTGCACCGGCACATAGGCCTGGTTCAGGTTCACGAAAAAGCGCGTGCCGCCCATTTCGCGGAACTGCTGGATGGTCAGCTTGCGGTAGCTGGGCGGCAGGGCGCGAAAGAAGCGGATCGCGCTGGCCGCGCCCTGCCCCAGGTACTGCGACGCGGCCCGGGCGTCGACGTCGGCCTTGGCGCGCAGCTGGGTGGCCCAGATCACGCTGCCCACCAGCTGCGTGAGCAGCAAGCCGGCCACCATCACCAGCGACAGACGCCCCAGTAACGATTGCGGCAGCAATCGAAAATGCGGCCACAGTCTATTCATGCGACACGCTGACGTCGGCCGAGAACACATAGCCGGCGCCACGCACGGTCTTGATCAGCATGGGCTGCTTGCCGTCGTCGTTCAGGCGCAGGCGCAGGCGGCTGATCTGCACGTCCAGCGAGCGGTCCAGCGGCCCGGCGTCGCGCCCGCGCGTTTCCTCGCACAGCACGCTGCGGTCGAGCACTTCGCCAGGATGCTCGACGAAATACTTCAGCAGCTGGAAGTCGAGCCCCGTGAGGGCCACTTCCTGGCCTTCGCCGTCCAGCACGGTGCGTTCGAGCAGGTCGAGCGTGAAGCCGTTGAAGCGGTAGTAGCGCGGCGCGGCGGCCGGCTCCACCGCCGCGCGGCGCAGGATGGCCTTGATGCGGGCCAGCAGTTCGCGCGGGCTGTAAGGCTTGGCGATATAGTCGTCCGCGCCCAGTTCCAGGCCGACGATGCGGTCGGTTTCGTCGGAGCTGGCGGTGAGCATGATGATCGGCAGGTTCGACTGCTTGCGCACGATGCGGCACAGCGCGAAGCCGTCGGTATCGGGCAGCATGACGTCCAGGATCACCAGCGACAGCTGGTCGGCGTGGTTGCGCAGCTCGGCCAGGAAGCTTTCGCCGTTGTGCGACAGGATCACCTGGTACTGGTTCTTCTCCAGGTAGGTCTTGAGCAGGACCCGGGTTTTCTGGTCATCGTCGACGATGAGGATTTTGCGTGCCATGATCTATCCTTGTTTTGGGCGCAGGTTCAGGGTGCGCAGGATTGCTGCCAGGCGGCGCTGGGTGTCAAGCGCCGTCACGCTGTCGTTGATAAAAAAGCGGTGCACTTCCGCGATGATGGCATCGCGGCTTTCCTCGTCGGCCGCCATGCGGTGCACCAGGCTGGGCGCCTGCCATGCAGGGCCCTTGGCGAAGGCATGCCAGGAATCGCGCGCGCAGCTGTCCATTTTTGCCGGATCGGCGTCGCGCCGCACCGATACCGAACCCTTGATGGCGTTGTACTGCTGCTGCACGGCGGGCGTCACGACCAGGCGCGCCAGTTTTTCCTGGGCCTGGGTGCGCGCATAGTCGTTGGTGAACATCGACAGCGTGTCCACGCTGAACAGATGGTATTTGCCGGTGCCCGGCATGGTCGCACACGAGAATTCGTCGTCGGTGGCAAAACCCCAGTCATTGAGTTCGGCCTTGGCCCAGTCGCCCATGACCAGCATGGCCGCCTCGCGCCGTGCGAAGCGGCGCGCGGCCCCGGTCCAGGCCTGTTCCTCCAGCGGCGCCTGCATCCAGCCCTTCATGGTGCGCAAGCGCCCCAGCGCGGCCAGTAGGCGCTTGTCCAGCGCCGCCTGCGCGCTCTGGCGCACGAACAGCTCGCGGTAGTAGTCGGGGCCGCTCTCGGCCAGCACCAGGTTTTCGAACAGGGTGGCCACCTGCCACGGCTCGCTGCTTTGCACCAGCGGCACCACGCCGGCGGCGCGCAGCTTGCGGGCCAGCAGTTCGAATTCGGCCCAGTTGCTGGCGGGCGCCAGCTTCAGGCGCGCGAACAGCTTGCGGTTGTAGAACAGGATATTGATGCGATGGATGCCGAGCGGCGCCGCCACCACGTGCTTGCGGTGCTGCACCAGGGCATACACCGACGGGAACAGCGCGCCTTGCCAGGCGCCGGCGGCGGCCACGTTGTCGAATTCGAGCAGCAGGCCAAGTTCGGCCCACTCGCCGATGGAGGCGCCGATGATCTGGGTAGCGTCCGGCGAATCGTGCGCCAGCACGCGGCTCTTGAGCACCTTGCCGGCGCCGATGCCGGCGCCGCCCGGGATGGCGCCATCTTTCCACTCCACGCCTTCCTCGCGCAGTTTCGCCGCCAGCAGGTTGGCCGCGCGCCGTTCGCTGGTCGACGTCCACCAATGCAGTACCTGCAGCGACGAGGTCGCGGCGACGGCGGGCAGCAGGGTGCAGCATAGCGCCAGGCCAAGCAGGGCAAGCCGATGATTCGACGCTGGCAAGCAGTCCTCCCGATAATGTGGCAAATTTATTATATCGAGAAACCATTGCTGGCCGTCGCCTGTTTTACGTCCACTTCGTCATTTTGTGCCCCTTCACCGCATAGAAAAGAATCAGCGCATAACACGGCAGCATGACCCAGTAGGCCGACTGCGAATTGCTCGCGTCCGACACCCGGCCATACAGCATCGGCAACAGCGCGCCGCCGGCGATCCCCATGATCAGCAGGGCCGAACCGCTGGCCGTGTACTTGCCCAGGCCGTGCAGCGCCAGCGGCCAGATCGACGGCCATACCAGCGCGTTGGCGAAGCCGAGCAAGGCCAGGAACATGACCGTATCGGGCACCTTTGGCACGCCAGCCCATCCCAGCAAAGCCGCCGAGATGCCGGTGCCGGTCGGCGAGCCGAGCGCCACGCCGGCCGTGAACAGCAGGCCCGCGATGGCGGAAGCGAGCAAGGCGTTTTTCTGCGACAGGTAGCGCGGGATCGCCACAGTGCCCAGCAGGTAGCCCAGCACCATGAAGCCCATCGTGTACGAGGTGAGCACGCCGAAGTGGGCCACCGACAGGCTGCGGCCATACAGGCCGATGGTGTCGCCGGCGATCACCTCCACGCCGACGTAGGCAAACAGCGCCAGCGCGCCGAGCACCAGCTGCGGAAACTGCAGCACGCCGAAGCGTTCGACCTGTTCGCCGGCGCCGCTTTCCGCGGGCAGGTCGCGCAAGGGCGAGAAGTGCACGAACACCATGATGACCAGCAGGCTGGCAGCCATGACCGCGTACGGGAACACCAGCCGCTGCGACAGTTCGGCGCGCAGCGTGTCGCGCCCGGCCTGATCGAGCGCGGCCAGCGCGGCGTCGGAATAGCTGTCCATGCCCGACAGGATCAGGGCCGAGAACACCAGGGGCACCACCACGCCGGCGCCCTTGTTGAACATGCCCATGATACTGATGCGCATGGCAGCGCTGTCGCGTGAACCGATGCAGACGATGTAGGGATTGATCGCCGTCTGCATCAGCGTCATGCCGGTCGCCAGCGTGAACAGGGCCAGCAGAAACAAGCCGTAGTAGCTCGATTTCGCGGCCGGTATGAACAGCAGCGCCCCGATCGCCATCACGCCCAGGCCCAGCGTCATGCCATGCTTGTAGCCGACCCGGGACAGCACCGCCGCCGAGGGCAGCGCCATCACCGTGTAGGCGATGTAGAAGGCGAAGGTGACCCACAGCGCCTGGAAGTTGTTGAGGTCGCAGACGATCTTCAGGAACGGGATCAGCGAACCGTTCAACCAGGTTGCGAAACCGAGGATAAAAAACAGGAGGCCGATGAACAGCATCGCCACCACCACCTCCTTTTTTGCATGCGTCATAGTCGGTTCCAGGCTTAGAACTTGGCGCGCAGGCCGACGCTGTAGCGCGAACCGTTTTCATACACGCCCACCGGCAGGCCGTCGGTCGTGTTGGTGCGGATTACCTCGTTGGTCAGGTTGACGGCCGAAGCGAACACGCTGTAGCGCGGCGTGATGTCCCAGTTGGCTGTCGCATCGAACTGGCCGTAGGCGCTGGTCACGTCCTGGCCGCCTTCGTTCAAGCCGCCATACGACTTGGAGCGGTAGTTGTACGACAGGCGCGCGCTGTAGCCATTCTTTTCGTAGAAGGCGCTGGCATTGAGCTGGTTGCGCGAATTGCCCACCACATTGAGCTTCTGGCCGCCGGCCAGGGCGCCGGTCTTGGCATCGGTCAGCGTGTAATTGACCACCGTGCCGAAGCCGTTCGCAAAGGCCTGCTGCCACTGGATTTCGAGGCCGTTGACGGTCTGGCCGTTGTCGGCATTGTTCGGGCGGGTCACGGAGCGGTTCACGCCACTCACGTTTTCCAGCTTGCTCGACGTGTAGATGAAGGTATCGAGCTTTTTGGCGAACACGGTTGCCGACAGCAGCGAGGCATCGGCGAAATACCACTCGCCGCCGATTTCGAACTGGTTCGCGTGGTAGGGCTTGAGCAGCGGATTGCCTGCCGTGGCCGAATTGGTGGTGCCGCTCACTTCCGTGCTGGCCGAGAGGTCGCTGAAGGTATTGCGCGCCATGACACGCGACACGGCGCCGCGCACCAGCAAGTCCTTGCGCAGGTCGTAGACCACGTTCAGGTTCGGCAGCACGTCGGTGTAGCTGCGGCCCACGCTGCCCAGGGTGAAGTTGCCATTGCCGAGCAAGTCCTGGTTCGCTTCCGACGTCTGGCGGGTTTTCACCAGGCGCACGCCGACGTCGCCGCGCAGCTTGTCAACCGCGTAGTCGGCCTTGACGTAGGCCGCCGTGATGCGTTCCTTGATGCGGTAGTACTCGCGCTTGGCCTCGGCGTAGACCATGCCCTTGTCGAACATGGCAAAGCCCTTGCTCGCCGCCAGGCCGTCGTCGACCCAGGCGTACTGGGTCAGGGAGCCCGCCGTGGCGGCCTCCTGGCTCAATAGAGGCGAGGCGCCGGTCGACAGCTCCGACAGCAGGAACGATTGCCAGCCCGTGCTGCCGGGGCCCGCCGTGCCGATGATGCGGCGGTTCTGCACCGTGTTGTCGCGCAGCTTGAGGCCCACCTTCACGTCCTTGATGAAGCCGCCGCCGATGTCGAAGGTCAGGTCGGCCTGGGCGTAGTTTTCCTTACTCTGCATCTTGCGGATCCAGTCGCGGGTACCCTGCAAGGTCAGCTTGGTGCCGTCGAGCGGGTTCATGTCGAGGTACTTCACTTCGTAGGTATCGGGCGCCAGGTTGATGGTCGCGCGGGTGTTCCCGGTGAACCAGAAATTGCGGTCATGCCGGCTGCCGCCCGTGCCCGAGGTGGTGCCCAGCTGGGCGTGCAGCTTCCAGCCGTCGCCGTCGTACGTGCCTTCCAGGTCCAGCACTTTCGACTTGACGTAGGCGTCGCGGTAGATCGGTTCGAAGGACACGCCGGTGGTGGGCCCCACGGTGCCGCCGACCAGCGCCTTGGTGCCGTCGGTGGTGGTGATGAAGCGCGGATTGTCGACCCGCAGGTTCAGGTTGCCGTCAGCCAGGCCGCCCGCCTGCCACAGGTAGTTCTGGTTGTTGTTGCTCATGTCCATATCCGAATTGAGGTAATTCAGGGAGATGTCGGTGTCGCTGTTGGGACGGATCTGCAGCGTCAGGTTGCCGGTGACGCGTTCGCGGTCCTGGCGGAAGATGGCCGAACCGCCGCCCCACGACGCATAGGCGCCGGGCGTGGACGCGCCGTTCTGGTCGATGATGTTGTACTTGGTGGTGTCGGTGAAATTTTCCAGGCCGTCGCGGCGCATGGTGCGCTGCTGGCGGCTCAAAGCCACAAGCACGCCGAAGGTGCTGGCATCGTTCTTCCAGCTCACCAGGCCGGACACTTGCGGATCGGTTTTCTTCGGCAGGTCGCTATAGGTCGCCTCGACCGAGAACTGGCCGGTCAGCTGCTGCTTGAACTGCAGCGGCTTGCGGGTCTTGACGATGACCAGGCCGCCGATGCTGCCTTCGTCCAGGTCGGCCGACGGGCTTTTGTACACATCCAGGCTGCCCACCAGTTCCGACGGCAGGATGTCGTAATTGAAGCCGCGGCTTTGCGAATCGTTTTTCCACCAGTAGGCCGAGGCCACCGACTGCCCGTTCAGCTGGGTCATGTTGAGGTTCTTGTCGGTGCCGCGCACGAAAATGTCGCGCCCCTCGCCCCAGCTGCGGTCGACCGAAATGCCGGGCACGCGCTGCAGGGAATCGGCCACGTTTTTGTCCGGGAACTTGCCCGGGTCTTCGGCGCGCACCGAATCGACGATGCTTTGCGCATCGCGCTTTTCGGCCAGGTTGCGTTTGAGGGTTTCGCGCAGGCCGCGCACTTCGATCACGGCCGGTTCGGCCGCCGGCGCTTCTTCGGCGGCCTGCAGCTGCTGGAACGCGACCGAGCCGAGCATCAGGGCGATCAGTTGTGGCAGGCGTTTTTTACGAAACATGGGCGCAGTCATTTGGGGTTCCTTCTGTCATTTTATTAGTTATCGGAAATCGCTTAAAAGATCCCCGGCGCCGTTTCCGGCACCGGGGGAAATCACAAGACGCAAGGGGAACTGTGATCATTTCTGCGGTGGCTTGTACCACCGGACAAAACCTTTCTGCACCCGTGCCGCCGCCTCGCGGGCCGGCAAAGTGCCATTCAATACCTGGGCGTTGACGCTCCACAGTTCCTGCTCCATGGGGGGCTGGCCGCGGTTGAGGAATTGCGAAGTCAGCCGGAAGGTGGTGCTGCAGCTCTGGCGCCAGCCGGACATTTGCTTGGCCAGCGGATCGCGCACCGCGATCAGGTGGGTGGACAGGGAAAAGAAGCCGGTCACGCGGTTGGTGTGCAGGTCGGCGAATTCCTGCGATCCCAGCCAGGCGATGAGCTGGTAGGCATCGTCCTTGTTGCGCGACTTGCGGTTGACGCCGATGCCGATGTCGGTATGGTCCGACACATGGCATTTGTCGCCGGGGTTCCGGACCGGCGGCGCGAACACGCCCAGGTCCAGGCCCATGTGCTGGTTGAAATAAGCGATGTCCCAGGAACCGGCCGGGTAGATGGCCGCGCGGCCTTCGGCGAACTGGGCCTGGCTTTGGGCATAGGTCTGGGTGCTGGCGCCGGGCGGCAGGTATCTGGCCAGCCGCGCCTCGAATTCGAAGGCGGCCAGGAAGGGCTGGTCGGTGAATCTGGCCTTGCCGGCGACCAGGGCGCGCCGGCCTTCCTCGCCACGCCAGTAAATGGGGCCGATGTTGGTGAATACCGTCTGGCTGGCTTCCCACTGCTCGGCGGTGCCCAGGGCCAGCGGCGCATAGGCGCCGTTGGCGCGCACCGCGTCGAGCACCGCGAAGAACTGGGCTTCGGTGCTTGGGGGCGCCAGGTTCAGCTGGCGGAAGATGCGCTTGTTGTACAGGAAGCCGTGGATGACGGACGCGACCGGCATGCAGAAAGTATCGCGGCCATCGTCGGTCTGCCACGCCACCAGGGCGGCGGGCGCGAAATTCTGCATGCCCTGGCGGCCGTCGAGCTTGTCGAGATAGCCTTTTCGGTACAGCGCCAGCGAAGCATCGAAAGGGCGGCACGCCACCAGGTCGCCGGCGCTGCCATTGGCCAGGCGCTCGGCCAGGCTGGCATCGTAGTCGGTGGGTGCGGTGGGTGCGAACTTGACGCTGATGCCGGGATGCTTGCGTTCGAAGGCCGGGATCAGCACGGTTTCCCACAGCAGCTTGTCGTCCACGCGCCAGCTTTCGAGCACCACCGTGCCGGCGCGCGCGGCGCTGGCCGTCATCAGCGTGAGCAATAATAGTGTGTGTAAGCGCTGCATGTCGGGTCCCCGGCTTGTCGATAATTCATGCTATCAGGCAGGGGAATGTGACACCAGCGACGGACCGGGACCGGCCTGCATATCGCAAGCCATTGAATTGAAAGGAATTTGTGCAACAGGAGGGGAAGCGGAAATTACACTTCCTTACGCGGCGGCTGGGAGCCTGGCCATGATGGCGGCAAGCTGCCGCAACATAAACTTGCAAAACTTTACAAAACAGATCAAGACATTACCGGCCCGCGCAACGCCGGCCCGGCCTGCATCGATGATTGATTGCCTTTCAACAGGGGACTGTCCCAGGTTGTGGGGAAACATATTTGTTTCCCCACAACCTGGGACAGTCCCCTGGGAAGAGGAAATTATTTGCGGCCGGGACGGGCGGACTTGGCGGCGGGCGTTGCCTTGGGCTTGGTCTTGATGGTGGCCAGGATCGAGGGACGCACCTTCGATTCCGGCGCGATGAACGGCGCCGGGGCGATCGCGCGTTCGGTCTTGCGTTTGGGCGCGGCGGCGAATTTGTCCAGCGTGCCGGCACCCTTGGTCTGGCGCTTGCGCTCGCCCGCAGCCAGGCCGCCATCTTCCGAAGCTTGCCAGCTTGGCACCAGGTGGCGGTCGCCGTTGCCGATCAGGTCGCCACGGCCCATGTTGACCAGGGTCTCGCGCAGGATCGGCCAGTTGGCCGGGTCCTGGTAGCGCAGGAAAGCCTTGTGGGCGCGCCGCACCTTGCCGCTCTTGGCCGTTTCCACGACTTCGGAGTCAGCCGTCACCTTGTGCAGCGGATTCTTTTTCGAGTGGTACATGGTGGTGGCCATGGCCATCGGCGTCGGCATGAAGGTTTGCACCTGGTCGAGCTTGAAGTTGTTTTTCTTCAGCCACAGCGCCAGGTTCAGCATGTCTTCGTCGGTCGTGCCCGGGTGGGCGGCGATGAAGTAGGGAATCAAATACTGCTTCTTGCCCGCTTCGAGCGAGAAGCGGTCGAACATTTCCTTGAATTCGTCGTAGGCGCCGATGCCCGGCTTCATCATCTTCGACAGCGTGCCTTCTTCGGTGTGCTCGGGCGCGATCTTCAGCAGGCCCCCCACGTGGTGGGTCACCAGTTCTTTCACGTATTCGGGCGAACGCACGGCCAGGTCGTAGCGCAAGCCCGAGCTGATCAGCACTTTCTTGATGCCGGGAATGGCGCGCGCCTTGCGGTACAGCGAAATGAGCTTGCTATGGTCGGTGCCCAGGTTGACGCAGATGGTCGGGTACACGCACGACAGGCGGCGGCACGATTCCTCGATCTTTTTATCCTTGCAGGCCAGCCGGTACATATTGGCGGTCGGGCCGCCCATGTCCGAAATGGTGCCGGTGAAACCCTTGGTCTTGTCGCGGATGTGCTCGATTTCGCGCAGGATCGATGGTTCGGAACGGCTCTGGATGATGCGCCCTTCGTGTTCGGTGATCGAGCAGAAGGTGCAGCCGCCGAAGCAGCCGCGCATGATGTTGACCGAGAAGCGGATCATGTCCCAGGCCGGGATCTTGGCCTTGCCGTAGCTCGGATGCGGGGCGCGCGCATACGTCATGTCGTACACGCCATCCATTTCATCCATGGCCAGCGGCAGCGGGGGCGGATTGAGCCAGACGTCGCGTTCGCCATGCGCCTGCACCATGGCGCGGGCGTTGCCGGGATTCGATTCCAGGTGGAACACGCGCGAAGTGTGCGCGTACATCACCGGGTCGTCCTTGACCACGTCGTAAGACGGCAGGCGCACCACGGTCTTGTTGTGCTGCTCGCGCGCCAGGGCCTGGCGCTCTTCGCGCGTCATGATGCGGATCGGCTTGATGACTTCGGGCGCTTGCGCGGAGGCAGTGCCTCCGCCATTCTCGGTGGCGCAGGCGCTCTTGTCTTCCTGGGCCATGGCGTAGGGATCGTGATGGGCGTCGACCTTGCCGGGCACGTCGACCCGGGTCGAATTGTGCACGGCCCAGTCGGCGCCCGGCAGCCAGCCCGGCGCCACCATGAAGGCGGTGCCGCGCAGGTCGCGGATATCCTTGATGTTTTCGCCTGCCGCCAGGCGGTGGGTCAGGTCGACCAGGGCGCGTTCGGCATTGCCGAACAGCAGGATGTCGGCCTTCGAATCGGGCAGCACCGAGCGGCGCACCTTGTCGGACCAGTAATCGTAATGGGCAATGCGGCGCAGCGAGGCTTCGATGCTGCCGATGACCACCGGCACGTCCGGATAGGCTTCGCGCGCGCGCTGGGCGTACACGGTGACGGTACGGTCCGGGCGCTTGTTCGGTTCGCCATTGGGCGTGTAGGCATCGTCGGAGCGGATCTTGCGGTCGGCCGTGTAGCGGTTGACCATGGAATCCATATTGCCGGCGGTAACGCCCCAGTACAGGCGCGGCTTGCCCAGCGCGCGGAACGGTTCGGCCGAATGCCAGTCAGGCTGGGCGATGATGCCGACGCGGAAGCCCTGGGCTTCCAGCAGGCGGCCAACCAGGGCCATGCCGAAGCTGGGATGGTCGATATAGGCATCGCCGGTGACGAGGATGACGTCGCACTCGTCCCAGCCCAGCACGTCCATTTCGGCGCGGGACATGGGCAGGAAAGGCGCAGCGGCAGCGCGGGCAGACCGCTTGGGGACGGTCGCGAACAGGTTGGTTGGGGAGCTCATTGGGCGGTATTGTACCGGAAAACGCCGCCCAAGCGCCTTCCCGGTCCATGTTTACCCGCCCAATTCAGTAAAAAAACGTCTTATGTTTCAATAACTTGTGACGTTTGTGCCACTAAAACAGGCAGCCTGGCAAGCTTATATCCCCATATTGGCCAGCATCCGTCCCAGCTCGCGCAGGGCCGGTTCCAGGCGCGGGTGCTCGGCGGCGAAGCGGGCCGTCAGTTCCTGGCTGCGTTCGGCCAGGCCGTAGGTGGTGGTGTCGATGTCGTCCTGCACTTCGCTCACGCGCTTTTCCAGCAGGCTGCGGATGTCGCCGTCAAGCTGGCGCAGCAAGCCTTGCAACTCCTCGTCAACGTCGCCGGTTTGGGCCAGGCTGGCGTGCAGGGTTTTCAGGTGGGACTTCAGGTTTGCTGTATCGTCATTTAACATGTCGTCCTCGTTTTCTATAGTCTGAACTGCGTCTCCAGGTACAACTCTTCGACCTTGCTGCGTGCCCACGGCGTCTTGCGCAGGAACTTCAGGCTGGACTTGATGCTCGGATCGCTGATGAAACAATTGATCTCGATCCGCTGTGCCAGTCCGTCGAAACCATAATGGTCCACGAGCCGGGTCAGCACCGATTCTAAGGTAATACCGTGTAATTCCTGAACACTCATTGCGTCTGGCTATCCTATGCTGGTTTCCTGCATTTATTTATACACCGTTTCCGGCCCGCCTGCCACGGCCTGCACCTGGCAGGTACGCGCTACCGCCACCCCTTTCAGGAAAGCCCGGCGCGCGGTACCGGCGCCGATGCTGGCGGCGATATCGTTGGCATGGCGCTCGGCCCCGCTCAGCTTGCGCACCCAGCCGCGGAACGGGATCGCCCCTTCGACCGTTTTTTGCAAGGCATGGCCGACGGCGTTGCCCACTTTCACCATGTGACCGTTTTCCGTGACCACCGTATCGTCCAGGTCCGGCCCCAGCACGGCGTCCAGTTCGCGCACCCGCACCAGCAAGGCGGCGCAGGACTGGTCAGCCGGCAGCAGGTAGGGTTGCTTGCGGGCTTCAAGCAGCACCGGCGGGATTTCCTTGCTGCTCAGGTTGAAGTCGCGCAGCGGGGTGGCGGCGATGTCGCCCACCTTGTCCTGCTGGGATGTGGCACAGCCGGTCAGGGCAAGGACAGCGACGGCGACGGCGAAATTTGTTTTCATGGGCATGGTGTAGGTTTAGAGGCGGGCAGTATTCGGGCAATGCAGGCGGGCCGAGATCAGCCGGTGCTGTTCATCGGCCACCTCGCGCAGGCGGGCCTGGGTGGCGGCATCGACCCCGAAGCCGTCCAGCGCCGGCAAGGCCAGTGGCGAGTCGCCGGTCAGGCTGGCGTACAGCATCAGGGCGGCCAGGAAGGAACCGGCCGGCACGGCATGGTTGCCATCGTCGGCATGCAGCACCACGCCGGGCGCGCGCTGGCGTGCCAGGTCCCAGGCTTGCCCGATCGGCGCCACGCAGGCTTCCTGGCGCTGAGCTATGCTCACGTGCAAGTCATAAATGCGCTGGGTTTCATTGATGCTGCGGCGCGGCCATTCGGGAAACATGACCGGAATAGCCGGCTTGGCGCGCGTCATGCGCACCCATTCGACCGCTTCGGTGCTGGAATAGGTGAAGTCGCCCGAGATGCTGTACTTTTGCGCCTGGTACACGACCGCGCTCCACTTCAAGCTGTTGAACAAGGCCAGCGATGGCGCGTCGCCCAGGCGTTCGTCGAGGAACATATAGCCGCCGCCGCGCACCACCGACACCGTCTTGCCGGGACGCGCCGCGCCTATCATGGCCGACAGCATGCCGGGCAGGTTGTTGAAGTCGGTATGGCTGTTGCCGAACATGAGGACGCTGATGTCGGCCGTGGCCGGCGGGGTGGCCGGCGGTGGCGTACGGGCCCCACCACCGCCGCAGCCGGCAAGCGACGCCGCCAGCGCCACCGCGAAAAAAGCCGAGCGCGTGAAAGTCATGGCGCACCTGTCTATGCAATAAGTCATGACAGATGATCTCCCATATCCGGCGCAAACTCAACGGTTTGTTACTGCGGAGAATTCTTGCTGCTTGATCAGGCCGGCTTGTTCGTAGTACAGCTCGGTGGTGCGCGATATGCCGCAGCGCCTGGCCAGTGCGCCGATGGTGAGCGTGGCGCTCATGCGGGCAGTGGCGCCAGGTCGGGCGCGACGAAACCGGCGGTCAGGGTCCAGTTGAATTTGCCAGGCGCGCCCACATTCTTCATCGTCCATGGCAGTCTCCGGCAAAACACCAGCATAAACCCGCAGGCCATAGACAGGTCGAGGCAAGAAAAAACCCGCGCCCTTGCCGGGGCGGGTTCTGTGAGACCAGGCGGCTGATCAGTTCTTGCGGCGGCGCGCGGCGCCAAAGCCGGCCAGGGCCAGGCCCATCAGCGCCAGCGATGCCGGTTCAGGGACGCGCTGGCCATCGGTGAAGTCGACGCTCAGCATAGGGACATCTTGCGGATCGGCCCAGGTCGCTTCGCTGCTGACCAGGTCGTTGCCGGTGAAAGTACCTTCGACCGCCAGTTTGATCAGGATGCCCGCGTAGCTGGCGTTGCTGTTGACCAGCGACTGGATGAAGGCGGTCACGTCGACGGTATAGAGCAGTGCGCCACCGAGCGTCGGCGTGGTGCTGATCAGGTTGAAGGTTTGGGATGCGTCGCCGGTGGTGATGGCGCCGTCGCCACTGTAACCGTAGAACTGGAATACGCCGCCGGAGACCGCGGTGCCGCGGCTCTGGACCGTGAACGTGGCCGAACCAATCGTGCTGCCGGCGCCGATGCCGGCCAGCGAAAATTCCAGCGCCGAGCGGTTGACGAAACCAACGCCGAAGGTGCGCAGGTAGCTATCGCTTGGATCGCCGCTCAGGGTGAAGCTGGTGAAGGTGCTGTCTGCGCTGAACCAGTCGTCGGCTGCCGCGCCCGTGGTCACGGTGGTCGCGGAAGCAGTCGCGCTGGCGAACATGAGTGGAAGGACGAGTGCTGCGGCAAGCTTGCGAAAGATCATGGCTATTCCTGTGAGAGGGTTGATAGCCATGTTAAAGCAAAGTTTATGCCGAACATTGTTTTCCATTAGGAATCAATAGCTTATGAAACACAAGTTTCCTACTGGGAAGTAGGTATCAAGTCTCCCGACAAAAAAACGGCTGCCGAAGCAGCCGTTCCATTATTTACTTCGCGGTCAGGCCGCGCTTTTCCAGCAAGGGTTCCACCGTCGCATCGCGGCCGCGGAAATTGCGGTACATCTGCATCGCGTCCATGGTGCCGCCGCGCGAGAGCAGGGTCTTGCGGAAATGGTCGCCATTCGTGCGCGTCATGCCGCCATTTTCCTTGAACCAGTTGACCGAGTCGGCGTCGAGCTTTTCGGCCCACAGGTAGCCGTAATAGCCGGCCGAATAGCCTCCCGCGAACACATGCGAGAAATAGGTGCTGCGGTAGCGCGTGGGCACCGGCGCGAAGTCGACCCCGGCCTCCTTCAGGGCGGCAGCTTCGAAGGCCACCACGTCGGTCGGGATTTGTGACGGGCTCAGCTGGTGCCAGCGCTGGTCCAGGATGCCCGCCGCCAGCGACTCGGTGGTGCGGAAGCCTTCATTGAACTGCTTGGACGCGAACACCTTGTCCAGCAATTCCTTCGGCATCGGCTCGCCGGTCTTGTAATGCCTGGCGTAATTGGCCAGCACTTCCGGCCAGACCGCCCACATTTCATTGACCTGGGACGGGAACTCGACATAGTCGCGCGGCACGCTGGTACCGGCGAAGCGCGGGTATTTCACGTCCGAAAACATGCCGTGTAGCGCGTGGCCGAATTCGTGGAACAGGGTGCGCAATTCGTCGTAGGTGAGCAGGGTGGGCTCGCCGGCCGGCGGCTTGGGCACGTTCAGGTTGTTGGAGATGACGGGACGGGTGCCCATCAGCTTCGATTGCGGCACATAGGCATTGGCCCAGGCGCCGCCGCGCTTGTTGCTGCGCGCGTACATGTCGATCAGGAAGATGGCCAGCGGCTTGCCGTTGGCGTCGATCACGTCGAAGACGCGCACGTCCGGGTTATAGACCGGCAGATCCTTGCGTTCCTTGAAGCTCAGGCCGTACACCTTGTTGGCCGCGAAGAACACGCCCTTTTCCAGCACATTGTTCATCTCGAAGTAGGGACGCAATTGCTTCTGGTCGAAATTGAAGCGCTTGGCCTTGACCTTGTCGCTGTAGTAAGCCCAGTCGTGCGCGGCCAGCTGGAAGCCGCCGCCTTCGGCATCGATCAGCGCCTGGATTTCTGCGGCTTCCTTGCGCGCATTGGCCACGGCCGGACGCACGAATTCGGCCAGCATGCTGTTGACCGCGGCCGTGTTTTTGGCGGTCTGGTCTTCCAGCGACCAGGTGGCGAAGTTCGGATAGCCGAGCAAGGCTGCGCGTTCGGCGCGCAGGCGGGCGATATTGCGCACCACGGCGGTGTTGTCGAACTCGCCGCCACGGCTGCCGCGGCCCAGCGAGGCCGCCATCAGGCGCTCGCGCACGGCGCGGTTGGTCAGGACCGACAGCGGCGCCTGGCCGGTGGTATTGGTGACCGGAATCATGAACTTGCCGTCCATGCCTTTCGACTTGGCCAGCGCGCCCGCAGCGTCGATGGCGGCGTCCGACATGCCGGCCAGGTCGGCGCGGCTGTCGACCACCAGCGCGGCAGCGTTCGCTTCCTTGAGCACGTTCTGAGCGAAGGTGGTCTGCAAGCTTGCCAGCTCGCCGTTGTACGCCTTGAGCTTGTCCTTGTCGGCGGCCGACAACTGGGCGCCGGCGCGCACGAAGTCGGTGTGGTAGCGCTCGAGCAGGAACAGCGATTCGCTGTCCAGGCCCAGCTTGGCGCGCTTGTCGTACAGCGACTTGACGCGCTGGTACAGCTTGTCGTTCAGGCGGATCGAATCGCCGTGGGCCGACAGCTTGGGCGCCAGTTCGCGGTCCAGGGCTTGCAGGGTGTCATTGGTGTTGGCGCCGCTCATGCTGCCGAACATGGTGCGTACGCGGCCCAGCAGCTTGCCCGAGCGTTCCATCGCGACGATGGTGTTCTCGAAGGTCGCTGCCTTCTTGTTGTTGGCGATGGCGTCGATCTCGGCCGCGTTTTCGCGCATGCCGGCCTCGAAGGCCGGCGCGTAATGCGCATTGTCGATCTTGTCGAAGGCCGGATAATTGAACGGCAGGGTGCTGGCCCTGGCGAAGGGATTGCTCGCGGGCAGGCTGGCCGCCGGTGCGGCGATGGCCATGTTGGCCATGGCCAGGCTGGCTGCGATCAGCAGCATCTGTGGACGGTTCATCAGTGGCTCCTTAGTTGCCGGTCAGGCCGCGGCGCTCGAGCAGCGGCTGGATTTGTGCATCGCGGCCGCGGAAGTTGCGGAACAATTCCATGGCGTCGGCGGTACCGCCGCGCGAGAGCAGGGTCTTGCGGAAATGGTCGCCGTTCTTGCGCAGCAGGCCGCCGTTTTCCTTGAACCAGACAACGGTATCGGCGTCGAGCTTTTCGCTCCACAGGTAGGAGTAGTAGCCGGCCGAATAGCCGCCCGAGAAGCTGTGCGAGAAGTAGGTGGTGCGATAGCGCGGCGGTACCGGCGCGAAGTCGACGCCGGCCTCCTTGAGCGCCGCCGCTTCAAAGCCGAGCACGTCCTTCGGCACCTGCGCGGCGCCCATCTGGTGCCAGCGCTGGTCGAGCAGCGACGCGGCCAGGTATTCTGTGGTGGTGTGGCCCTGGTTGAATTTTTTCGATGCAGCCACTTTCGCCAGCAGTTCGACCGGCATCGCTTCACCGGTCTTGTAATGGCGCGCGTAGTTGGCCAGCACTTCCGGATCGACCATCCAGATTTCATTGACTTGCGATGGATATTCGACAAAGTCGCGCGGCACGCTGGTGCCCGAGAAACGCGGATATTTCACGTTCGACAGCAAGCCGTGCAGCGCGTGGCCGAATTCGTGGAAGGCGGTTTTCACTTCGTCGATGGTCAGCAGCGTCGGTTCGCCGGCCGGCGGCTTCGGAATATTGAGGTGGTTGGCCACCACGGGCTGGGCGCCCAGCAGGGTCGACTGCGGCACATAGGCATTCATCCAGGCGCCGCCCTGCTTGTTGCTGCGCGCGTACATGTCGGCCAGGAAGATCGACAGGTGCTTGCCGTCGGCATCGAACACGTCGAACACGCGCACGTCCGGGTTATACACCGGCAAATCCTTGCGTTCCTTGAAGGTCAGGCCGTACAGCTTTTCGGCGGCGAAGAACACGCCCTTGACCAGCACGCTGTCGAGTTCGAAGTAAGGCTTGAGCTGGTTTTCATCGAAGCTGTACTGCGCCTTGCGTACCTTGTCGGTATAGAAATCCCAGTCATGCGCGGCGACCTTGAAACCGCCGTTTTCCGCGTCGATGATCTTCTGGATTTCGGCAGCTTCCTTGCGCGCATTGGCCACGGCCGGCTTGGCCAGCTCGGAGAGCAGCTTGTTGACGGCCGTGGTGTTCTTGGCGGTCTGGTCTTCCAGCGAATAGGCAGCGTAGTTCGGGTAGCCCAGCAGGGCCGCGCGTTCGGCGCGCAGCTTGGCCAGCTTGACGACCACGCCGCGGTTGTCGAACTTGCCGCCACGGCTGCCGCGCGTCATCGACGCCGCCAGCAAGCGTTCGCGCACGGCGCGGTTGGTGAGCACGGCCAGCGGTGGCTGGCCGGTGGTGTTGACCAGCGCCACCACGAACTTGCCCTTCAGGCCGCGCGCCTTGGCCGCTGCGGCGGCAGCGTCGATCGCCGCGTCCGACATGCCGGCCAGTTCCGCGCGCGAATTGACCACCAGCGCCGCGCCATTGGTTTCCTTGAGCACGTTCTGGGTGAAGCTCGTTTGCAGCACGGCGATCTGGGTGTTGTAGGCCTTCAGTTTTTTCTTGCCGGCCGCGTCCAGCTTGGCGCCGGCCAGCACGAAGTCCTTGTTGTAGCGCTCGAGCAGGAAGGCCGATTCGGCATCCAGGCCCAGCGCGGCGCGCTGCGCGTACAGCGCCTTGACGCGCTGGTACAGCTTGTCGTTGAGGTAGATGGCATCGTTGTGGCCGGCCAGTTTCGGCGACATGGCGCGGTCGATGGCGTCCAGCCTGTCATTGGTGTTGGCGCCTTGCAGGGCCGAGAAAATGGTGGCCACGCGGGTCAGCAGCATGCCGGATTTTTCCATGGCGACGATGGTGTTCTCGAAGGTCGGCGCATCCTTGCTGTTGGCGATGGCGGCGATGTCGGCCAGGTGCTCGCGCATGCCGGCCACGTAGGCGGGCTGGAAGTGTTCGTCCTTGATCTTGTCGAACACCGGATACTGGAATGGCAAGGTGCTTGGCTGGGCCAGCGGGTTCGAGGCCGGCAGGGGGGCGGCGACAGGCGCGGCGACAGCGGCGGCGGACGAGATCGCGGCCAGGCTGGCGGCGACGATAAGCATGTGGGGACGGGTCATGGCATCTTTCACGGGTGCTGGAAAAAGCCCCCGGCGGATAGCCGGCGGCACATCAGCCCACGATGATAGCAGGATGCCAAGGGCGCGTCACGGACGCGAATGTATGCATGTTTGCAATCCGCCACAGGGCAGAACGCCCGTATTGACGGGCGCCGTTCAATAATGCGGGGGCGCCTCGTTGACCGGATTCTGGCCCGACTGGGCATTGTTGCGGATGTGTTCGGCGAGCTGGCTGACCATCGCCTCGAGCTGGTCGATGCGGCGGCTCTGCTGGTACACCACCTGGTTGAGCGATTCAACCAGGTCTTCCTGGTGCGCCAGCTTGATTTCTATATCGACGAAACGGTCTTCGTGGCCCACGGCAACTCCTTGGCGGCAAAAGCCGCCATTATGCCAGCCGCGCGGACCTTAACCGACGAAGGGGATGTAGGCGAAGCCGTTCTCGATCTGGCCGATCACCTGGGCTTCGTTTTCGGCGCTTTCGCTGAAGTTGAACAGGATGTCCGCACGACTGATGCCTTGCGCCAGGGCATTCATCCAGAAATCGAAGCCCGAACCGTCCGGCGAGCGGTGCAGCACGTGCTCGTACAGCTTGGAAACGAAGGTGAAATCGGTGGAATTGGCGCCGTACAGGGCGGTGAATTCGGCGCTGGCGATGAAGCCGCCGGCGGCCTGCTGCAAGGTCACGCCCTGGTCCAGCTTGGCGATCCAGAAACCGACGCCACCCAAGTCCGGGGCGCGGTCGAAGGCGGCGCGATACAGGCGGTAAGCCTGGCCGCCATTGCCCTCGATATCGATGGCCAGGCTGCTGTCGGCGAACTGGATGCGTTCCACGCCGAGCAAGGAATCGAGGCCGTCGGCCGTGCTGGACACCGTGTGGCCATTGGTCGAATGGACCACCGTGTAGGCCGCGCGCGCGCCGGCATACTGGGCGGTGTCGATGCCCGCCAGGCCCGACAGCGCATTATTGTCGGCCGTGCCTACCAGCACGTCGTTGCCGGTGGTGCCCGCGCGATTGCTGGCGCTGTTGATGGTGAAGCTGATCGGACTGGCCGCTTCGGTAATGTTGTCGGCGCTGTCGATCGACTGCACCTTGACCGAGTACGTGCCATTGGCCAGGGGATTCGTGCCCAGGCTCCAGGTGCCGCCCGCGCCGGCCACCACGTTGCCGATCACTTCATTGTTGGCGCCCGCTGCGGCGTTGACCAGGTTGATCACGGTGCCGGCGTCGGCCGTGCCCGACAGGGCAGGCTGGTTGCCGGTGGTGGCGCTGGCCGTGCCGGTTGGCGCGGCGGGCGGCGTGGCGTCGACTTTGAACGCAAACGCGGCGCTGGCGGCCGACACATTGCCCGCGCCATCGGTGGCGGTGGACGTGATGCTGTAGCTGCCATCGCCCAGCGCGGACGTGGTGATGCCAAAGAAGCCCTCGGCGTTGGCGCTACCGGTACCGATCAGGGTGGCGCCGCTGTACACCTTGACCGTGGCGTGGGCTTCGGCGATGCCGGCCACGTAAGGCTTGTTGCCGACCACGAAGCCGGCCGCGTTTTTCGCCACGCTCTGGGTCGGCGCGCTTGGCGCGACATTGTCGACCAGTTCCGAGACACGGAAATTGCCATTGCTAAAGACCAGGTTCTCCACCCGGGTCAGGGTGTCGACGCCGTCGGCGCCGTTGACGCGCAGGCTGCCGTTTTGCAGCATGGTGAAGGTATAGGAACCGGATGCGCCGCTGTAGACGGCGGTGTCGTCGCCGGCGCCGCCATCGATGATGTCGTCGGCGCCATTGCCGCGCAGGGTGTCGTTGAAAGCGGTACCGGTCAGGGCATCGGTGTCGGCCGTGCCGGTGATGTAGCGCGCACCGGTGGTGGAATTGACGCCCAGCGCGCCGCCCAGGCCGTCGCCGCCGTACAGCCACATCAGCGCCGCCACGTCGTAGGGGCTGTACTCGGCGTACGGGCCGCCCAGGTCGAAGTAGGACATCACCGTGTAGCTGCTGCTGTCTTCCCAGAATGGCAAGACCGCGTGGTTTTCAGGATTGTCGTCGAAGGGGTGTTTCAAGCCCAGCGCATGGCCGATCTCGTGCAGCAGCGTCTGGAAACCTTGTGTACCCGGCACCAGGTTCTGGTTGCGCGCGCCGAATTGGACGTTGTCGAGGTAGATATAGGATTCCGCGCCGTAGGCGGTGACCGTACCGTTCGGCAAGGTGCTCGAACCACTGTACGAAGCGCACAGGCCGGTCGTATTGGCGGCCGGGATATCGTGATAGGCAAAGTGAAATTCGGTGTTGGTGCCGTCGCTGGTTTCGACAAACTGGATGCCGGTCAGGGCGCTCAGGTAACCATTGAGGAATTCGCGCGTCACTGCCTGCTGGGCCGCATTGAAAGCGACCTGACCGGTGACACCGTCTTCGTTGCCCGAAGCGATGGAAAATGTGTAGCGAATGACATTGCCACCCGGGTTCTGGTAGTTCCAGTCGGGTCCGCTGTCGAGCAGTGCATCGATGTGCAGGAGGCCGGAAAGGGTCGTGTTTTGAAGATCGGCAGTAGTTGTCATTATTTTCGGTCAGTACATTAAAAAGGCGAAACCAAGTATTCCAAGCTCAACTGTTCGTGTCAACCGCATTCCAACGGTGTGCGACAGAAAGATAAGCGCAGTTGAGCGAACTTAAGATTTCGCTATGCTTTCGGGGTAGCCAGCAAGGCTTTCAGGCTGGCCAGGCGGTCTTTGGGGGACAAGGTTTCGGCCTCGGTCGGCACGGCAGCGCCGACATCGAGTTCCATTTCCTTGATGAAGCGCGACGGATCGCAGTGCACCTGTTCGCCGGCACGCTTGCGTTTTTTGCACCAAGTCAGGTGCAGCGTGCGCTGCGCGCGCGTGATGCCGACATACATCAGGCGCCGTTCTTCCTGGATGCGCGCGGCGATGGTTTCTACCGAGGCATCGGGATCGCCCTTGTGCGGCAGGATGCCTTCTTCCACGCCGACCAGGAACACGTGAGGAAATTCGAGCCCTTTCGATGCGTGCAAGGTGGACATGCGCACCGCGTCGGGTTCTTCATCCTGGCCTTCCAGCATGCTCATCAGGGCAACCATCTGGGTCAGCTCGAGCAGGTTTTTTTCCTCGCCCGACTTGTCCTTCCCGCCGTTGCCGCGTTCCTTGAGCCAGTTGGTAAATTCGAGCACGTTCTGCCACTTGCTCTGGGCGGCGCGTTCTTCGAACACATCGTACAGATAACTTTCGTAGGCGATTTCCTTCATCATGTCGTCGAGCACGGCGGCAGCATTCTCGCCGCTGCCGGACGGGCCCGGACGGCTGGCGCGCGCCTCGAGCTGGTTGATGAAATTGCAGAAGGCGCGCAGCGGCAGCAACTGGCGGTCGGGCAGCTTGGCTTCGATGCCGCCCTTGAACGTGGCCTCGAACAGCGAACAATTCCATTGCTTGGAAAATTCGCCCAGCACTTCCAGCGTGGCCATGCCGACCCCGCGCTTGGGCGTGGTCACCGCGCGGATGAAGGCCGGATCGTCGCCCTCGTTGGCGATCAGGCGCAGGTAGCTGATGATGTCCTTGATTTCCGCCTTGTCGAAAAAACTCTGACCGCCGGAAATGGTGTACGGAATGCGCTCCTTGCGCAGCGACTGTTCGATCACGCGCGCCTGGTGGTTGCCGCGGTACAGGATGGCGTAGTCGGACCACTTGTTCTTGCGCTGGAAACGGTCGGCCGAGATCATGATGGCCACCTGCTCGGCCTCCTGCTCGTCGGTCTGCATGCCCAGCACCTTGATCGGCTCGCCCAGGCCGTGTTCGGACCAGAGCGACTTTTCGAACAGCTTGGGATTGTTGCCGATGACCGCATTGGCCGCCTGCAAGATGCGCGTGGTGGAGCGGTAATTCTGTTCGAGCTTGATGACGCGCAGGTCGGGGAAATCGTCGCCCAGGGTCTTCAGGTTTTCGACCGACGCGCCGCGCCAGGCATAGATGGCCTGGTCGTCGTCGCCCACGGCGGTGAACATGGGTTTCTTGCCGATGCCGGTGACCAGCAGCTTGACCAGCTCGTACTGGCAGGTATTGGTATCCTGGTACTCGTCCATCAGCAGGTAGCGCAGGCGGCGCTGCCACTTGTCGCGGATCGGATCGTTATTGCGGAACAATTCCACCGGCAGGCGGATCAGGTCGTCGAAATCGACTGCCTGGTAGGCGGCCAGCGTGGCCACGTAGCTGCGGAAGACGCGCGCGGCCTGGGCTTCGTCTTCATCCTTGGCATGCTTGATGGCGTCTTCCGGATCGACCAGGCCGTTCTTCCACAGGGAAATGGCAGTCTGGATGCGGCGGATCAGCTGCTTGTCGGTGGTGATGGCCAGATCCTGGACCAGGCCGTAGCAATCGTCGCTGTCCATGATGGAAAAGCGGTCCTTCAATCCCACGCCGTTCGCTTCCTGGCGCAGGATTTTCACGCCCAGGGAATGGAAGGTGGACACGGTGAGCTGCTTGGCCTGGCGCGGCTGCTTGAGCAGCTTGGCGATGCGTTCCTGCATTTCCAGCGCCGCCTTGTTGGTGAAGGTCAGGGCCGCGATGGTGCGCGGATCGTAGCCGCGGTCCTCGATCAGGTGGGCGATTTTCTGGGTGATGACGCGCGTCTTGCCCGAACCGGCGCCAGCGAGCACCAGGCACGGACCGTCGAGGTACATGACTGCTTCACTCTGGGGGACATTGAGGCCGAACTTGGGGGCGCTGGACATCGGGGAGGCTACTTTCTGGAAACAACCAGCCATTGTAGCTCAGCCTCGACAGAGTCTTGCCTCTAAAACCGGGACAGTCCCAGGTTGTGGGGCAAGATTTCCTGAAAACCTGGGACAGTCCCCCCGGGAGGGGGGGGGTGGACAAGTGCATGATTTGATTCCAGATTCCAGATTCCTGTGTGTCATTCTGGTCAAAATCGCAGTACTATTTCGGCATGAGCTCGAAAATCCAAGAGGAAGAGCGCGACCACTTCAGCGACCGCCTTAAGGCTGCGCTGCAGGCGGCTGGGCTCGATACTTCACCCAGCAAGTTCGCCACCGCCTTCAATGTGCGTGCCGACGGCGCGACCGTCACGGTGCATGGCGCCCGGAAATGGCTGGTCGGCGAAGCCATTCCGACCCAGGCGCGCGTCCAGATCATTGCAGACTGGCTCGGCATCAGTGCCGCATGGCTGCTGTTCGGCGAAGCCCAGAATGCCGAAGTGCACACCGATTATGCGCTGACGCACAAGCTCGATACACCCGAACTGGTGCTGGTGCGCGACCTGCGCCGCCTGTCGCAAGACAACCGGATGCTGGTCAGGGATATCGTCGATTCCATGCTCAAGCGCGATAGCGCTTCCCACCAGGGATATAACGCCCCACGCTCCGAACAGAAATAGCGATTTCAGCGATTCCGGATGGCAGGGGCAGGCTGCGGCGCAGGATGTTCAAGACGCAACCTGCCGAAATCGCGTACGCAGTCCACGTTTGCCTTTCCATCCTGCCACATCAAGGAAAAGCGTTCCCGCGTTTTCCCGAACGGCCCCGGTTTCTACTGGATGAATCCGGGACTTCATTCGCCCGACATGGCTCCGGCAAACACCGGTATCAATAGAGCAAAGCCCACAATTGCGGCAACAATCACGGACAGGCTGACCAGGAATTTCTTCCAGCCGGGAAGTTGCTCCCAGCGCTGCGCCGCATTTGCCAGGGACTGCCCGCATAGGATTTCGATAACGCCAATCGCCGCATAGGCGCACAAGGCGAAGGCCAGGAACCTGGTCGTGTCCACGAAAAAGCCCATCTTCGACAGGATCCAGAAGCAAGCTGCGCCTGGTATCGCGACGAGGACTTTTGTTTTCCCCGGCGCCTGGGAGAGGGGTACTTTCTTTTTCGCTTTGAACATTATTCGATTTCAATCATCCGGTAGGTGAGCAATATTTCCTGAAAACCTGGGACAGTCCCCTAGGGAAGAGGGTCAGGGACGGGTCCACTGGGCCAGGTGCAGCAGCACGCCGGAGGGATCCCACACGTAGGACAGCAGCGCCCCGTAGTCTTCCTGCTTGGGCGCGGACACGCGTGCGCCGGGAAACTTGTCGTCTGCCAGCAATGCCGCAATCTGGCGATAGCAGGATTCCGCATCCGCCACCGAGATGTGGAGCATGCTGTTGTCCGCCCAGTCCTTGACGTAGTAGCGCTGCAGGTAGAAGCGCTGGTTCGCGTTTTCCAGCAAGGCCATATTGTCGTCGGACCAGGCGATGCTGAAACCGAGCGCAGCATAAAACGCTTTCGATAGTTCGAAGTCTTTGGCCGGCAGGAAAGTACGGACGTCGCTAATCTGAAGATCAATCATGCTGCAGTCCCGGGTGATGTGGATTTGCAGACAATATAGCTGAAGTCGTGGCTAGAAACCCGCCAGCACAATCTTGCCGATTGTGCGGCGCCCTTCCAGCGCTTCGTGGGCACGCGTGAGATTGGCCGCGTTGATCTTGCCGAACAGCTCGCCCACCGTGGTCCTGAGCACGCCCGCATCAACCAGGCGCGCCACGTCATCGAGCAGGCGGTGCTGTTCGATCATGTCCGGCGTGCCGAACATGGAGCGCGTGAACATCAGTTCCCACACCAGCGTGGCGCTCTTGCTGAACAAGGCTTCCAGCGCCAGCGGCGCTTCATTGCCGACAATGCTGCAAATCTTGCCCTGCGGCGCGACCGCCGCCGCCATCGCCGGGAAATGCTTGTCGGTTTCGTTCAGGCACAGGATGAAGTCGACCGCCGGCAATCCCAGCGCCGCCAGCTGGGCCGGGATATCGCCGTTGTGGTCCACGATATGGTCGGCGCCCAGTGCGCGGCACCAGTCGGCCGACACCGTGCGCGAAGCCGTCGCCACCACGGTCAGCCGCGCCAGCTTTTTGGCCAGCTGAATGGCGATCGAACCAACCCCGCCCGCGCCGCCGATGACCAGCAGCGATTTGCCGGCGTCGCTGCCATCTTTCGCCACGCCCAGGCGGTCGAACAGGGCTTCCCAGGCGGTGATGCTGGTCAGCGGCAAGGCGGCGGCCTGGGCCGCGCCCAGCGATGCCGGCCGGTGGCCGACGATGCGCTCGTCGACGGCATGGAATTGACTGTTGGCGCCCTGGCGCACCGCGCTGCCGGCGTAATAGACCTGGTCGCCCACCTTGAACAGGGTCGCGTCCGGGCCGACGGCGGTCACGGTGCCGGCCACGTCGAAGCCCAGCACGCGCGACGCATCGCCGGCGGCCGGCGCATTGCGCAACTTGTGGTCGACCGGATTGACCGAAATGGCTTCCACCTGCACCACCAGGTCGCGCCCCAGGGCTTGCGGAAGGGGCAGGTCGGTGTCGTGCAGGGTGTTGTTGCGAACGCTGATGGCTTTCATGGCTGTTTCCGTGTGTGGTTGAGGAGTGAATACAGTCTAAATCGCCCTCATTCACTTGATAATTGGCATAATGATTTAATCACTCTTCACCAAAACAAGATAATGAGCCTGGACCTGACCGATGTCGCCCTGTTCGTGCGGGTGTGCGCCACGCGCAATCTGTCCGCGGCCGGGCGCGAGTTCGGCCTGTCGCCGGCGGCGTCCAGCGCCCGCATGGCGCAGCTGGAAAGGCAGCTGGGCGCGCGCCTGCTGCACCGGACCACGCGCCAGATCGCCCTGACCCAGGATGGCGAAGCCTTCCTCGAACGCGCGCTACCCCTGCTCGACGCGGCCGAGCAGGCCAGCGCGGCGGTCGGCAGCGCGGCCAGCGCGCCCCAGGGCTTGCTGCGGGTGGCGGCTTCGGTCTCGTTCGGACGGCTGCACCTGGTGCCGGCGCTGGCCCAATTCCTGGCCAGCTACCCGGGCATCCGGCTCGACCTGCGCCTGTCCGACCGCCTCATCGACATGGCGGCCAACGGCATCGACGTGGCCATCCGCATCGGCCCGCTGCGCGACTCGGCCCTGGTGGCGCGCACGCTGGCGCCCAGCCGCATGGTGCTGTGCGCTTCGCCGGCCTACCTGGCGCGCGCCGGGCGGCCGCGCCATCCGCATGACCTGGCCACGCACGACTGCCTGCTGCTCGAAGGCTTCTCGCCTTGGCGTTTCCGCGATGGGGACAAGGAAGTGAAGATGGAAGTGAGCGGGCGCATCCGCGGCGACAATGGCGAAGCGCTGCGCGACGCGGCGGTGGCGGGGCTGGGAATTTCGATGCAGGCAACCTGGGCCATCTACCAGCAGCTCAAGAGCGGCGCCCTGGTCACCCTGCTCGACGACTATCCCTTCGCGCAGGAATCGGTGGTATCGGCGCAATACCTGCACCGCGGCTTCCTGCCGCCCAAGACGCGCTCCTTCATCGAATTTTTCGCCACGCGCTTCGGACCGCAGCCGTATTGGGACGACGGCTTGCCTACGCCTTGACGTCGCGCTCCGTGCACAGGGCGTTGAGCAGGCGGATCTGCTCGTTCTGCATGTCGACCAGCTGCAGCTTGAACTCGTCCATTTTCTGGTGCAGGGCCATGATTTCCAGCTCGGCCTTCAGGTTGACCTCGTAATCGTGCTGCGCATTGGCGCGGTCGATCTCGCCCTGGCGGTTCTGCGACATCAGGATCACCGGCGCCTGGATCGATGCCAGCATCGACAGGAACAGGTTCAGCAGGATGTAGGGGAAGGGGTCGAAGGGTGTCTTGCCGCCGCGCACCAGCAGGTAGGAATTGAGCAGCACCCAGCACAGCAGCACCGCGGCGAACAGCATGATGAAGGCCCACGAACCACCGAAGCTGGCCACGGCATCGGCCGCGCGCTGGCCGAAGGTGGCATCGAGCTCGCGGTCGGCCTGGCTGCGCGAAATGGTGCGCCGTTCCGCAATCGACTGGGCGACCGTGTCCTTGCTGCGTTTTTGCATGGCCTCGATATGGGCCAGGTAGTCGCGGCTTTTGCGCCTCATGATGGTCGATTTCCTGTACGGGATGGGTGTGCCACAGTGTAGCCGCTACTTACTTTCCAGCGCGCACAAATGCTGCATGCGTTACCATCGCAACTACGTCACTTACCAGAGCTTTGCCATGAAATTCGAACACCTGATTGAAATTAACGACCCGCTCAACCCCCTGATCGACACCATCACCCGCGAACAACTATGGCGCGGCCTGGTGCTGCGCGCCGATTCGCCGAAATTGTTCGTGCCCCACCTGGACGAATTCACCATCGACGAACGCGATGCCGGCAGCTTCCGCCGCACGCTGCGCTACGGGACCGTGGTCATCGTGGACCGCGTCACCCTCACGCCGCTGCAGGAAGTGCGCTACGACGTGGCGGCCCAGGGCGAGATCACGGCATCCAGCCTGACCATGACCATCGAAGCGCCAACCGGCGACACCCTGTACGTGCGCTTCCGCTACGACGACGGGCACGACGCCGCCACCGACCAGGCCAACGCCATGTACGACGAATTCCGCAAGTCGGCGTACCAGGAAGCGGACATCGACACCATCCGCATCGTGCGCGAACTGGCGGCGGCCGGACGGCTGGACGCGACCTGGCTCAATTAAACGCCGGGCACGCAGTCCGGCCCGGATGCGCCCGGCGCGCCCTTTTCAAGTTCGGCCGCCAGGTCGCGCAGCGCCGTACGCACGCCTTCTTCGATCACCGGATGGTAAAAGGGCATATCGAGCATCTGCGCCACGGTCATGCGCGCCTGGCACGCCCATGACAGCAGGTGCCCCAGGTTCTCCGCACGCGGCGCGATCATCTCGGCGCCCAGGAAGCGCCCGGTGCCGTATTCCCCGTACACGCGCAGCATGCCGTGATTTTGCAGCATCACGCGGCTGCGTCCCTGGTTGGTGAACGACACCATCCCGACGGCGAATTTCGGCCGACCTTCGGCGCACAGTTCACGGTAGCTTTCGCCCAGCGTGGCAATCTGCGGCTCGGTGAAGGCGATGGCCAGGCTGGTCCTGCGCAGGCCGGGTCGCACGTCGGGATAGCGGCCCGCATTGTCACCGGCGATCTTGCCGTGGTCGGCCGCTTCGGGCAGCACGGGGCGCTCGTTGTTGGCGTCGCCCGCGATGAAAATGTGGCTGCTCCCGCACTGCATGGTGCAGTGGTCGAAGACCGGGATGCCGTCCGTCCCCAGTTCGAGGCCCGTATGTTCGATGCCGATATTGCCCACGTTGGGCTTGCGGCCCGCCGTGACCAGCACGTACTGAAAGCGCTCCGTCCGTTCTTCGCCGTCGGCGCCGCGCGTGGTCAGCTGCACTTCCTCGCCGTCCTGCTTCGCCGCGACGATGGCCTGCTGGAAGCGCAGGTCGAGTTCCGCCGCCAGCGTTTTCGCCGCCACGTGCAGCACTTCGGGGTCGCTGATCTGGGCCACGCTGCCGCCGCGCGCGAAAAAGCTCACGCGCACGCCAAGGCGGGCCAGCGCCTGGCCAAGTTCCAGGCCGATCACGCCGGTGCCGATTACCGCCACCGATTGCGGCAGGTCGGTCCATTCGAACACGTCGTCACTGACGATGACGCCTTTGCCCACGTTTTCCAGCATCGGCAGCATGACCGGGGTCGAGCCGGTGGCGATGACGATGCGCGCCGCTTCGACCGTGGTGTGCCCGTCCACCTGCAGCGTGTGCGGCCCCGTGAAGCGCGCATGGCCGCGCAGCTTGTCGGCGGCCGGAATATTGTCCACGCCTTCGAGGACGAAGCCGACGAAACGGTCACGTTCGCTGCGCACGCGCGCCATGACGGCCTTGCCGTCGATGCGGATGGCGCCCGCGTGCACGCCGAAGCCGGGGGCCAGCGCCAGCATGTGGGCCGCTTCGCTGGCGGCGATCAGCAGCTTGCTGGGCATGCAGCCCACGCGCGCGCAGGTGGTGCCATACGGGCCGCTTTCGATCACGACGGCGGTCTTGCCCTGGGCCCGGGCGGCGCGATAGGCGGCCAGCCCGGCGGTGCCGGTGCCGATGACGGCGACGTCGATCTTTAATGTTTTCATGGGAATGCCTGGTCGGTTTGCGTGCACACATTATCTACCTGCATACCGTAGATGGGGCGCCGTTTGGCGAAGGCAAGGTTTCGTATTAGTATTACTAATCGAAAACGAGATCAATAAGCTGGGCTTATGAGCAACCTGGATTACCGCGGCTTGGCCGTGCTCGACGCCGTGGCCACCAGCGGCAGCTTCGAAAAGGCCGCGTTGATGCTGGGCATGAGCCAGTCGGCCGTGTCCCAGCGCATCAAGGCGCTGGAAGACGCGGCGGGGCGGCTGCTGATCGTGCGCGGCACGCCATCGGTGCCGACCGGGCTGGGGCAGCGCCTGGTGGTGCATCACCGCCACGTGAAACTGATGGAAGCGGCGCTCGATATCGACCTGGGGCGCGAAGCGAGCCTGCCGCAGCTGGCCGTGGCGGTCGATGCGGACAGCCTGGGCACCTGGTTCGGCCATGCGCTGGCGCCGCTGCTGTCGCCGCCGCGCTGCCAGTTGTCGGTGCAGCATGCCGACAGCGAGCACGCCCTGCAGCTGGTGCGCGAGGGGGCGGTATTTGCATGCGTGGCCGGCGACGACATCGGCACCGAAAGCGCCACCGGCACCACCAGCACGCCGCTCGGCATGATGCGCTACAACTGCGTGGCCACGCCGGCTTTTGCAGGGCACTGGTTCGGGGATGGATTTTCGGCCGAGGCGGTGGCGCTGGCGCCGGCGGTGGTCAGCGAACGCAAGCTGCTGGCGCGCTTCCTGGCCCGGCAGATGGGCATCAGCATGCCCTTCCCGCACCACACGCTGCCGGTGTCAGGCGCGCTTGAAAACTGCATTACCGATGGCGTGGCCTATGGCCTGATGCCGGAGCTGCATGCGCTGGGCCAGATCGCGACGGGGCAGCTGGTGGACCTCACGCCGGGAAAAACCCATGGCACTACGCTGACCTGGCATGCGTGGAATATCGATACGCCATTCACCCGCACGCTGAGCGAACACGTGATCGAGACGGCGCACCGCTACCTGCTGCAACCCTAGCCCTCACATTGCACTCGCGCAGGCGGGTCAGATATCGAGCGGATCGACCTCGAGCGACCATTTGACGCGGCTTTTCATGTCGCGCAGGGCGGCCAGCCACTCCTTCAGGAAGGCTTGCAGCGCGGGGCGTGACGGGCTTTCCACCAATAGCTGCGCGCGGTCCACATTGTGCACGCGCGTCATCGTCATCGGGATCGGGTCATTGACCGTGATGCCGTCCTGGACGATGCAATCGCGCGCGCTTTCAAGGAAGGCAATCGCGGTCGCGATCTCGGGCGCTTCGGCCCGCAGCAAGGCCTGGAAGATGAACGGCGGCAGCGCTGCCTGGCGCCGCTCGTCGAGCAGGCTGCCGGCAAAGCGCTCATAGTCGTGGTTCACCACCGCCAAATACAGGGGATGCGCGGCGTAGCGCGTCTGGATCAGCACTTCGCTGACGCTGCCGCCTTCGTTGCGCGCGGCCCGGCCAGCGCGTCCCGCCACCTGCATCAGTTGCGCGAACAGGCGTTCGCTGGCGCGGTAATCCTGCGAAAACAGGGCCGTGTCGGGATTGAGGATGCCCACCAGCGTCAGCTTCTTGAAGTCGTGCCCCTTGGCGACCATCTGGGTGCCGATCAGGATGTCGACTTCGCCCCGGTGCACGGTGTCGAACGCGGCCTGCGCGCTGCCCTTGCGGCGCGTTGAGTCGGCGTCGATGCGCAGGATGCGCGCTTCGGGGAACATCAGCTGCAGCCCTTCTTCCACGCGCTGCGTGCCGCGGCCCAGCGGCTGCAAATCGACATTGCCGCAGGTGGGGCAGTTGCGTGGAATGCGCAGCTCCAGGCTGCAGTGGTGGCAGCGCAGCCGGTGTTCGGGCTTGTGCAGCACCATGAACGAGGTGCAGCGCGTGCATTCGCTGATCCAGCCGCAGGATTCGCAGCAGATCACGGGAGCGAAGCCGCGCCGGTTCAAGAACAGCAGCGATTGCTCGCCCCGGTCCAGGCGCTGGCGCAGCGCGGCAATCAGGTGCGAAGTGAGGCCGTCCTTCGGCTTGTCGCGCTCCATGTCGAGCAGTTTCACCCGCGGCAGCACGGCGTCCTTGACGGCGCGCTCGCGCAGTTCCAGCTTGCGGTAGCGCCCCGACCCCGCGTGGTGCCAGCTTTCCAGCGACGGCGTGGCCGATCCCAGCACGATGGGAATGGCCAGCTGGCGCGCGCGCCACACGGCCAGGTCGCGCGCGGAGTAGCGCAGGCCTTCCTGCTGCTTGTACGAGGGATCGTGTTCCTCATCGATGACGATCATTTTCAGCTTCGGCAGCGACGCCAGGATCGCCAGGCGCGTGCCCAGCACGATGCGCGCGCGGCCTTCGTGCGCGGCCAGCCAGTGCAGCATGCGTTCGCCCTCGGACAGGCTGCTGTGCAGCGTGGCCAGCATCACGCCCGGGAAGCGTGCCCGGATATTGCCCTCCAGCTGGGGCGTGAGGTTGATTTCCGGGACCAGAATCAGGATCTGGCCCTGGTCCTCGCGCGCCAGCACCTGGGCGCAGGCCTGCAGGTAGACTTCGGTCTTGCCGCTGCCGGTCACGCCGTACAGCAAAATGGGCGAAAAGCCGCTGGCGCCGCCGATGGCGTCGGCCGCCTCCTGCTGCGCCGGGTTCAGGACCGGCATGTCGAACGGGGTGTGGTCGTGCGCGGCGTCGTGCTTGGCCAGCTTTTTCAGGGCGCGGTCGAGCGCCACCGTGGTCAGTACCCGCAGGTTCTTCGGCAGGCCGGGCAAGGCCACCTCGCCCAAAGGACGCTGATAGTAGTCGGCGGCGAAGGCGGCCAGCGCCAGCCATTGCGGCGACAGGGGCGAGAGCTGGCTGCGCACGGCCAGCGCATCTTTCAGCTTGTCGGCCGGGACCTCGGTCGTGAACTTGACTTCAATGATGAGTCCGACTACCTCGCGACGACCAAAACTTACCATTGCCAATTGACCGACAGCGGGTTCCTCGCCCGGCGCGCATGGCCAGCGGTAGTCGAAGCTGCTGTTGAGCGGCGTGTCGAGTGCGATGTTGAGGATGCAGTACGCCATCAGGGCCCGGGTTCAGTCAGTCAATCTTGTCCAAAAGGCCGCTCCGCTGGGGGAAACCGGCCTTGACGTATAGGGAATGCAAGGGTGTGGACAACTTTGTGGACAAACAAATTCTCTGGAGGCAAAAGGTTTGTCCTAAAACAATAGATAACGCAGCCTATTAAAAATCAAATATTTTTTTACCTACAAATTCAATGACTTGCGTGTTTCCTACTGGGAGGCCGCAAAAACCATTTTTTACCTCAACAATGTGCATAAGTAGCTTTGCCGGCACTGGTTTTTGTAGTCGTTGTTGTCGACTGGGCCAGTTTTTCCGTATTTACATTGCATGACAGCATGATCGACCAGTTATGCGATCCGCATACCCGATTGGCGCACCATCATCGCCGAGAAAATATCGTGCATTGCAGCAGTAACCTCATGTAAAACCTTCAGAACTCGGCTAAGCGCCCGTTTAGCAAGCACTTTTCATTTTTATCCACAGAAGCTGTTGATAACTTTGTGGACAACATCGGGAAATTCGCGTTTTCCCTCTGAAAAGGCCATATGTATCGTCAGGTCAAACTGCTGAGCAAAAACTGAAATTCGATTAATAATCAATGACTTGAAAATTCAGGAAACACATTTCGGAAACGTACGCCGATTTACCTGGCGTTTCCGAAAAATGTGAATAAGTATGAAGTTCCTGCGAAGGCAAGACCGGGATCCGAGGCCCCCGGTCTTGCACAGACGTGCCGTTTGTTTATCCAGACTACACTCAGGCGGCGCGTTGCTGGCGGCTGAAGCCGTGCACGGCGTCGACCATGGCGGTCACCGATTCCGGCGGGGTGAACTGGGAAATGCCGTGGCCCAGGTTGAACACATGGCCCGAGCCGTCGGACGGTTTGCCGTAGGCGGTCAGGGAGCGTTCGACTTCGGCGCGGATCTGGTCCGGGCTGGCGAACAGGATCGCCGGGTCCAGGTTGCCCTGCAGGGCGACCTTGTGGCCCACCAGTTCGCGCGCGCGGCCCAGGTTCACGGTCCAGTCCAGGCCCACCGCGTCGGCGCCGATGTCGGCGATCTGGTCCAGCCACAGGCCGCCGCCCTTGGTGAACACGACGGCCGGAATGCGCACGCCGTCCTTTTCGCGTTTCAGCTGCCCGATCACCTGCTGCATGTACTGCAGCGAGAAAGTCTGGTAGGCGCCGTCGGCCAGCGCACCGCCCCAGGAGTCGAAGATCATGACCGCTTGCGCGCCGGCGTCGATCTGGGCGTTCAGGTATTCGGCGACCGCGCTGGCGTTGGTGGCCAGGATGTGGTGCATCAGGTCCGGGCGGTTGTACAGCATCTTTTTGATCGTGTGGAATTCCTTCGAACCGCCGCCTTCGACCATGTAGCAGGCCAGCGTCCACGGGCTGCCCGAGAATCCGATCAGGGGCACGCGGCCATTGAGTTCGGTGCGGATCTGGGTGACCGCGTTAAATACGTAGTCGAGCGAGCCCAGGTCGGGCGCGCGCAGGGCCATGACGTCGGCTTCGGTGCGCGGGGGACGTTCGAACTTGGGGCCTTCGCCATCGACGAAATACAGGCCCAGGCCCATCGCGTCGGGCACGGTCAGGATGTCCGAGAACAGGATCGATGCGTCCAGCGGATAGCGGTCGATCGGCTGCAGCGTCACCTCGGTGGCGTAGTCCGGATTCTTGGCCAGGCCCAGGAAGGATCCGGCGCGTTCGCGCGTGGCGCGGTATTCCGGCAGGTAGCGGCCGGCCTGGCGCATCAGCCACACGGGCGTGTAGTCGGTGGGCTGGCGCAGCAGTGCGCGCAGGAAGGTGTCGTTCTGGAGCGGTGCGAATTGTGTCATGGGTGACAATCTAAAGCTTGGAGAAAGCCGCTATTATCGCATTCCCGAGCCCGCTGCCGCGCGCGCTCCATTTGCACCTCGGGCGGGTATTATCTATCATGCCATACCCGCCCCACACAGAACTGGCCTCCCCATGACGACAATGACAGGCAAACGCGCCGCCGCTTGCGGCACCTGGCCCTCCCCGATCAGCGCCGAAGTCGTGGCGGCCGGGGCTTCGCCGCTGGCCATGCCCATGCTGGACGGGGCCGACACCTACTGGCTGGCGGGCCGCGCCAGCGAAGGCGGACGCACGACCCTGATGCGCCAGCGCGGGGCCGACGTGGCCGAAATGACACCGGCCCCCTTCAATGTGCGCAGCCGCGTGCACGAATACGGCGGCGGCGCCTGCCTGGTGGCCGGCGGCGACATCTATTTTTCCCATTTCGCCGACAACCGCCTGTACGTCATCCGCGATGGCGAAGGCGCCGTCGCGCTCACCGAAGAAGGCGCGCCGCGCCGCCATGCCGACTTCGTGCTCGACCGCCGGCGCGCGCGCCTGATCGGTGTACGCGAAGACCATGCCGGGGGCAGCGCGCAGCCCGTCAATACTTTGTCCGCGGTGGGCATGGACGGCAGCGAGACCGTGCTGGCCGAAGGCGCCGACTTTTACGCGGCGCCGCGCCTGTCGCCGGACGGCAGCCAGCTGGCCTGGCTGAGCTGGAACCATCCGCGCATGCCGTGGCAGGGCACCGAGCTGTGGCTGGCCGCAGTACGCCCCGACGGCGCGCTGGGACCGGCGCGGCTGGTGGCCGGCGGACCCGATGAAGCGGTGTGCCAGCCCGAATGGTCGCCCGACGGCCTGCTGCACTTCGTGTCGGACCGCAGCGGCTGGTGGAATCTGTACCGGCTGGTGGACAACGCGGTGCAGGCGCTGTGCGAGCGCGCCGCCGAATTCGGCGCCCCGCACTGGTCGTTCGGCCAGGCGATGTACGGCTTTCGCGAGGCCGGCGAAATCATCTGCACCTATATCGAACATGGCGTGAGCCGCATGGCGCAGCTGTCGACCGACAGCGGCCGCCTGCAGCTCATCGCCAACCCCTACGAAGAAATCCGCGAACTGCGCGTGGCCGGCAGCATCGTCGTGCTGCTGGGCGGCGCGCCCACCATTGCGCTGGAACTGGCGTGCATCGACCTGTACACGGGCCAGCACGAAATCCTGGCGCGCTCGATCGCCCAGCTGCCTCCCGCCGGCTACCTGTCGGTCCCGGAAAGCATTACCTACCCCACCAGCGGCAACCGCATCGCGCATGCCTTCTACTACCCGCCGGCCAATGCGGACTTCGAAGCGGAGGCCGGCAGCAAGCCGCCGCTGATGGTCATCAGCCATGGCGGACCGACCGGCATGGCAAGCAACACGCTCAAGCTGGCCACCCAGTACTGGACCAGCCGCGGCTTCGCCCTGCTCGACGTGAACTACGGCGGCAGCAGCGGCTTCGGGCGCGACTACCGCGATGCCCTCAAGGGCCAGTGGGGCATCATCGACGTCGACGACTGCGTGGCCGGCGCGCGCTACCTGGCCACGCGCGGCATGGTCGACCCCGACCGCCTGGTGATCCGCGGCGGCAGCGCCGGCGGCCTCACCACGCTGTGCGCGCTGACCTTCCACGATGTGTTCAAGGCCGGCGCCAGCTACTACGGCGTGTCCGACCTGGCGGGGCTGGACCTGGACTCGCACAAATTCGAATCGCATTACAACGAATACCTGATCGCACCCGCGCCGGAAGCGGCGGTGCAGTACATGCTGCGCTCGCCGATCAATCATACCGATTCGCTCAAGAGCCCCATGATCTTTTTCCAGGGTCTGGACGACAAGGTGGTGCCGCCCCAGCAGTCCGAAGTGATGGTGATCGCCCTGCGCGCCTCCGGCGTGCCGGTGGCCTACATGACGCTCGAAGGCGAGGGCCATGGCTTTCGCAAGGCGGACAGCATCGCGCGCACGCTCGAAGCGGAGCTGTATTTCTACCTGCGCATCTTCGGCATGCTGGCGCACGACGCGCCCGCGGTCGTGGCCATCGACAACCTGCCCGGCGCCGCATGAAGTTAAGGGATGCGATCACTGAGTTCGCGGCACTCGGCTTTCATGAAAAGATGGTGCTGGCCATGCTGGCCCTGGCGGGCGAGCCGATGGGCCGCATCCGCCTGAACGAACACCTGAAGCTGGCCGGCCTGCGCGACGACGATGCGCAACTGGCGCTCGACCTGGCCGGCTTGCGCGGCCTGGGACTGGCCAGCGAAATGCAGTACCGGGGCTGGGTGTCGGAGCCGGACATTACGTGGCCGGCCATCAAGGCCGCGCTGGACGCGGAGGCGCTCACGCCGCTGTTCGAAGCCTATACCAGCCTGACTCCGCTGCGCCGCAACTGGGAAGGCCTGGTCATCCTGCGCAGTTACCGGCAGGGCATCGCCTTCCTGCGCTATGCGCTCGTCAGCGGCGCCGATCCGGCCACCGTGGGCGCCATGCTGGCCGCCTGCATGAGCTGCCACGAGGCGGGCTATGTGCATCCGCTGGTCGACATCTGCGCCCGCCCCTTCGATCCCGAACTGTTCGCGCGCATCCACCCGCAGGTGCGCGACCTGGTGCTCACCGTGCTGATGGAAAACGCGCAGCGCGAGCCGGCCAGCGCGCCGCAACTGCGCACCTTCGCCGAACGCCATGTGGCCGACGGCGCGGCATCGATGTCACTGCGCGCGGTCGTGGCCGAGCACCTGATCCTGTGCGGCAGGCTCGATGACGCGGCCGGCATGCTGGCGGACCTCGACGCTTCGTTGGCGCAGTTCTACCGCGCCGTGATCCAGCTGCTGCGCGACGACCTGCCTGCGGCCATTGCGCTCTTTGAACTCTCGCTCAAGACGCTGCGGCGCGAAACCGGCAAGCGCAAGATGCTGTTTCCCGGCCTGGGCGGCCACCTGTACATGCTGGCCCTGCTGCGCACCAACGATCCCAAGCACCTGAAGACAGCCGAAACCTATCTCGACATCGCCACCCGCGCGGCGCAGAACCACGACACGGCGGTCTACCAGCAGCTGTCGATGCTGCGCCAGATCCGCGGCGGCACGGTCGACCCGGCGGTGCTGCCGTCGCGCAGCTGGGAAAACGCGCTGCAGCCGATGATGTTCCGCGCCCTTCTGCACTACTGGCTGGCGCTGCCGCAGCTGAACGACAAGCGTGCGGCGCTTGAAGAGGCGCTGGCCCTGTCCGAGCAAGCCGGTTTTGACCTGGTCAGCTCGCAGCTCGCATCTCTGCTGGGCCGCATGGGCGGCGTGTCCCATGACCAGCGCGCCATCGCGCTGCGCCAGCAGCACCGCTTCAGCGAATTCGCAGGCTGGTTCGAACGCGAAGAACCCTGGCAGCGCCAGCTCAATGCGCTGATCAACCTGCAGCCGCCGGTGAACGTGGAAACCGTGCGCGAAACGCGCCTGGTGTGGGGCTTGCGCTACGACCCGCACTACGGCGTGCAGGAAATCGAACCGCGCGAACAGAAGCGCGATGCGCAGGGCGGCTGGAGCCGTGGCCGCGCGGTGGGTCTGAAGCGCCTGTCGGACGACGCGGCCAGCCTCGACTTCCTGACCGCCCAGGACCTGAATGTCGTCGCCACCATGAAGGCCTTCAAGTACTACAGCAGCAGCGGCGCGCGCTACGAGTTCGACACGGACAAGGCCGTCGCCGCCCTGATCGGCCACCCCCTGCTGTTCTGGTGCGATTCGCCCGCCACGCGCGTCGAATTGCTGCCGGGCGAACCCGAACTGCTGATCAAGGCCGACCGCGTCAACGTGACCATCACCATGCGCCCGCCCGTGCTGGAAGACACCGACGACGTGTGCGTGACGCGCGAAACGCCAACCCGCCTGCGCGTGGTGCGCATCAAGGACGAACACCGGCGCATCGGCGCCATCGTGGGCGAAGCCCTGGTGGTGCCGCTGCACGCCGAAAAGCAGGTGCTCAAGGCCATCGGCGCCATCTCGTCGATCGTCACGGTGCAGTCCGATATCGGCGGCAGCGCGGGCGACATCCGGCAAGTTGAAGCCGACAAGCGCCTGCACGTCCACCTGCTGCCTTACCAGCACGGCCTGCGCATGCAGGTGCTGGTGCGCCCGCTGCCGGACGCCGGCGCCTACTACGCGCCAGGTTCCGGCGCCGAAAGCGTGATCGCGGACCTCAATGGCGAACGGGTCGAGGCGCGCCGCAACCTGAACGCCGAACGCGAGGCCGAACGCCAGCTGGCGGCGGCCTGCCCGGCGCTGGAACTCGCCGAGGCCGACCACGGCGAATGGCTGCTGGGCCAGCCGATCGCCTGCCTGGAGCTGCTGGCCGAACTGCAGGAACTCGACCCTGCCAAGGTGGTGACGGCCTGGCCCGAGGGCGAGTCCTTCCGCGTGACGAAGAAAGCCGATTCGAAGTCGGTGCGCATCAATATCCGGCGCGACAAGGACTGGTTCGCGGCCAGCGGCGAGATCGTCGTCGATGAAGAACGCGTGATGGACCTGCGCACCCTGCTCGACATGCTCAAATCGAGCCGCGGGCGCTTCGTGGAGCTGGGCGACAACCAGTTCCTGGCCTTGACGTCCGAGCTTCACCGGCGCCTGATGGAGCTGTCGTCCTTCGGCACCGACCATGGCGGCGACGTGCGCGTCCATCCCCTGGCCAGCTTCGCGCTCGAAGAACTGGCGCAGGGCGCCGGCGGCGTCAACGCCGACAAGTCCTGGCGCGACCACCTGAAAAAGATGGAAAAGGCCACCGCCTATGCACCGGCGCTGCCAAGCACGCTGCAAGCCGAACTGCGCGACTACCAGCTGGAAGGCTTTCAGTGGCTGGCGCGCCTGGCCCACTGGGGCGTGGGCGCCTGCCTGGCCGACGACATGGGCCTCGGCAAGACGGTGCAGGCGCTGGCGCTGATGCTGCTGCGCGCACCGCAGGGACCGACGCTGGTCATCGCGCCCACGTCGGTGTGCATGAACTGGATCAGCGAGGCGGCGCGCTTCGCACCCACCCTGAACGTCAAGCTGTTCGGGCCGGGCGACCGCACCGCCATGCTGGAGGAAGCGGGGCCCTTCGACCTGGTGATTGCCAGCTACGGCTTGCTGCAGCTCGAAGCGCCGCAGTTCGCGAAGGTGAAGTGGCATACCATCGTCCTCGACGAAGCGCAGGCCATCAAGAACACGGCCACCAAGCGTTCGCAGGCCGTGATGGCATTGCAGGGCGACTTCCGCATGGTGGCCACCGGCACGCCGCTGGAAAACCACTTGGGCGAACTGTGGAACCTGTTCCGCTTCATCAATCCGGGCCTGCTGGGCACCAGCGACCAGTTCAACCTGCGCTTCGCCGGTCCCATCGAAAAGGCCGCCGACAAGCGCGCCGAGGCGTCGGCCCGCATCCGGCTGCGGCGCCTGATCCAGCCTTTCATCCTGCGCCGCACCAAGTCGCAGGTGCTGTCCGAACTGCCTTCGCGCACCGAGATCGTGCTGCCGGTCGAACTGACGCAGGAAGAAGCTGCACTGTACGAATCGCTGCGCCGCGAAGCACTGGAAAAGCTGGCCGCGCTGGAAGCGCCGGAAAGCCAGAAGTCGATTCAGATCCTGGCCGAGATGATGCGGCTGCGGCGCGCCTGCTGCAATCCGGCGCTGGTGGCGCCCGAACTGGGCCTGATCAGCAGCAAGCTGACCGTGTTCGCGAAACTGCTCGAAGGTTTGCTGGAGAATCGCCACAAGGTGCTGGTCTTCAGCCAGTTCGTCGACCACCTGACCCTGATCCGCAAGCACCTGGACGCGCAGGGCATCGCCTACAAATACCTGGACGGCGCCACCCCGATGCAGGAGCGGAAAAAGCGCGTGGATGCCTTCCAGGCCGGCGAGGGCGATGTATTCCTGATCAGCCTGAAGGCGGGCGGCGTCGGCATCAACCTGACCGCGGCCGATTACGTGATCCACATGGACCCCTGGTGGAACCCGGCGGTCGAAGACCAGGCCTCGGACCGTGCGCATCGCATGGGCCAGCTAAGGCCGGTTACAATCTACCGGCTTGTGGCGCGCCACACGATCGAAGAGGGTATCGTGGACCTGCACAAGCACAAGCGCGACCTGGCCGACAGCCTGCTCGAAGGCAGCGACATGTCGGCACGCATGTCGCCCGGCGACATGCTCAGGATGCTGCAAGAAGGCTTTCAATAATCACGACAAGGCGAAGACCTCATGGATGACGACAACACAGCAAACGCAGGATCGGCGAACCACGTGGTGGTCGGGGTCAAATCATGGGTCGCCTACATCCCCGTGGTGCTGCTGGCCATTGCGATGTTCGGCGTGGCGCTGCCGCTGGCCTTCATGTGGAACGAGATCGCCGCCGGAGTGGTCATGCTGCTCTCGGCCGGCTTCCTGTTCATTTGCATTCTCGGCCTGCGCGCCGTGCAGGTGTATTACGACGAGGTGGGCGTATGGGTGGTGTCGGGCATCCTGCCGTGGACGCGCGGCGTCTCCGGCGTCAAGTGGCGCGACATGGATGAAGCGACCTTCGAACAGGGTTTCTGGAGCTGGCTTACCGGCTCGTACACGATCCGTATCGGTCACCGCTTCACCAAGTCGAGCGAGATCGTGCAAACCAAGATCGCCAAGGGCAAGGACGCTGTCGGCAAAATCAACGCCTACCAGCAGAACCTGATTCGCGATCGCGTCATCAGCTGACGCCATGCGCCGCCTTATCGTCGTCATTGCCGCCTGCTTCGCTTGCGCCACCGCGGGCGCGGCCTGTCCCGGCGGCGGTGTGAACGCGGGGCTCAAGGCCAGCACCGCCGACCTGCTCGACTGCCTGCACAATCCCGACCCCGAACTGCGCGACGCCACCGGTTTCACGGCACTGCAAACCCGGATGCGCAGCAAGGGCGTCGACACGGCGGGCCTGCATGCGATTCGCACCCGCCTGCTCGCCACCCTGAGGAACCCAGATCCCACCGGTTTCGCCCAGCCTTTCGCCGCGCTGGTGCTCGCCGAAGTGGTGCGCGCGGACCGGGTGGCGCCCTTCCTGGCTGCGCCCGAACGCAATGAGCTGGTGCGCGCCGGCAGCACCTGGCTCGAAGGCGTGCGCGACTACCGCGGCTTCGACCAGGCCGAAGGCTGGCGCCACGGCGTGGCCCACGGTGCGGACCTGATGCTGCAGCTGGCCGTCAATCCCGCCATCACGAAGGCGGAGCACGAACTGATGCTGGCCGCGATCGCCGCCCAGGTGGCGCCGGCCGGCACGCACTTCTACCGCTATGGCGAAGGCGAACGCCTGATGGCGCCCGTGTTCTACCTGGCGCGGCGCGATACGATAAGCGAGGCACAATGGGAAACCTGGTTCGCCCGCGTGGCGGCGCCCCAAGCGGGCCCGGTGACCGATGCGTCGCTGGCGCGCAAGCACAACCTGAAAGGCTTCCTGTATCCGCTGTATGCATCGCTCTCCGAAAGCCGTGACGCCGCCCAGCGCGCGCGCCTGCTCCCCATTGTTACCAGAGTGCTCCAACAACTCGATTGATAGGTCCCATCTCATGATCAAAACGAAAATCGCGCTGGCCGTCTTCCTGGCCTGCTTCGCGCTCACACCGGCAAGCGCCGCCAAGCCGCGCAAATCATCCAAGGCCAAGACCAGCAAGACCGTCAAGGCGAAGGCAGGCAAGGTGAAAGCACCAAAAGCCAAAGCAAAAGCCTCGAACAAGGCCAAGCCCGCGGCCGTGCTGGCGGCAACGCCGCCGTCCCCGCAGAACCGGCTCGAACGCCAGTTCAACAGCGCCAGCATGCAGTTCCTCAATGCGCTTTGGCGCATCGATCCCGAAACGGCGATCGCCGTGGGCAAGTACGACAATGCGGCGACGATGACGATTCCAAGCGCCGACATGCGCGCGCAGCAGCTTGCGTTCATCAATGACTGGCTGCAGAAAATCGGCCGCTACGATGCATCCAAACTGACGGACCGCCAGCGCACCGACCGCGCGCTGCTGATCAACAAGCTCGAAGCGGACAAGTGGCAGCTGACCGCACTGCGCGAGTTCGAATGGAATCCGTCCCTGTACAACATCGCCGGGCCGCTCGACATGCTGATCAACACCGAGTACGCGGCCAAGCCGCAGCGCCTGCGCACCATCCTCAAGCGCCTGGCCGGCGTGCCGGAATACTACCAGGCCGCGCAGGCCAGCCTGGTCAACCCGACCCGCGAGCATACCCAGCTGGCGCTGCAGCAGGCCCCGGGCACCATGGTGGTGCTGGAGGACCTGGGCAAGGCGGCCCAGGAATCGATCCTCAATCCGGGCGAGAAAGCCCAGTTCGCGCAGCGCATCGCCGAAGCGGGCAGCGCGCTGATCGCCTACGTCGATTTCCTGACCGCGCAGGAAGCGAAGCCCGGGGCACGCTCCTTCCGCCTCGGCAGCGCGCTGTACGAACAGAAGTTCGGCCACGACATCCAGGCCAGCGTCAGCGCCGAACAGATGTACCAGAAAGCCCTGGCCGCGCGCGAACAGCTGCTGGCCCGCATGGACATGCTGTCCGACGAACTGTGGCCCAAGTACATGGGCGCCAGCGCCAGGCCGGCCGACCGCAACCGGAAAATCGGCATGGTCATCGCCAAGCTGTCGGAGCACCACGTGGCGCGCGAAGACCTGTTCCCGGAAATCCGGCGCCAGATCGCGGTGCTGGAAGACTACGTGACGAAGAAGGGCTTGCTCACGCTCGACCCGCAAAGGCCGCTGGTGGTGCGTGAAACGCCGATGTACCAGCGCGGCGTGGCCGTGGCCAGCATCGAGGCGCCGGGGCCGTACCGCCCGCAGGACCGCACCTTCTACAACGTGACGCCGCTCGACGCCCTCACCGCGGAGCAGGCCGAAAGCACGCTGCGCGAATACAACCACTGGATGCTGCAGATCCTCAATATCCACGAAGCGGTGCCGGGTCACTATGCGCAGCTGGTGTACGCGAACAAGTCGCCGTCGCTGGTCAAGGCGCTGTTCGGCAACGGCGCCATGGTCGAAGGCTGGGCCGTGTACAGCGAACGCATGATGCTCGAATCGGGCTACGGCGACAACGCACCGGAAATGTGGCTGATGTACTCGAAGTGGAATTTGCGCTCGGTGACCAACACCATCCTCGACTACAGCGTGCACGTGCTGGGCATGAGCGAAGCGGACGCGATGGACCTGCTGGTGCGCCAGGGCTTCCAGACCCAGGCCGAAGCGGCCGGCAAATGGCGGCGCGTGCAACTGAGTTCCGTACAGCTGACCAGCTACTTCAGCGGCTACAGCGAAATCATGGACTTGCGCGAACAGCGCAAGGCCGCGCTGGGACCGCGCTTCGTGCTCAAGGACTTCCACGAGCAGTTCCTCAGCTACGGCAATGCGCCGGTGAAGATGATCAGCGAATTGATGAACTAGGTGTCGACCATGCGCTTCCTGGCGGGCACGCTGGCCACCACTGCCCTGGTGTATGCGCTGGCCTGCCTGGGCCTGTACCTGCTGCAGCGTTCATTCATTTTCTACCCGCAGCCGCGCCGTTCGGGTCTTGATGCCAGCGTCATGAAGCTGCAGGTGGAGGGCGCGCAGGTCGAGGTATCGACCCGCGCGCTGGCAGGCCCGGATGCGGTCGTCTATTTCGGCGGCAATGCCGAGGATGTGTCGGGCAGCCTGCCGGGCCTGGCCACCGCCTTCCCCACGCACGCGCTCTACCTGATGCACTACCGCGGCTACGGCGGCAGTTCCGGCAAGCCCAGCCAGGCATTTGTATTCGCCGATGCGCTGGCCCTGTTCGACCGGGTCCATGCCACGCACCCGAACGTGGTCGTGGTCGGGCGCAGCCTGGGCAGCGGCGTGGCCCTGCACCTGGCCAGCCTTCGGCCGGCCACGCGGCTGGTGCTGGTCACGCCCTACAACAGCATCCTTGAACTGGCCAAGCAGCAATTTCCCTTTTTCCCGGTCGACTTCCTGCTGACCGACAGGTTCGAATCCTGGCGCGATGCGGCCCGGATCACCATCCCCACCACGGTGATTGCCGCCGATCATGACCTGGTCGTTCCGGGCCACAGCACCAAGCGCTTGCTGGGCCATTTCCGGCCCGGCCAGGTGCGCCACGTCGTCATTCCCAACACGGGTCACAACACCATTTCCGACGACCCGGCGTACATCGAGGCGATGCGCTGAATCGCTTTAAAATCAACGACATATACATACATTTTTCATACAATTAGTATGCAATAACAATTGATTTAAAAATAATACTCACCTAGAATTGTCGATCCTTCAACGCGTTCCGAAAGTCGACATGAAACTCCTGACTACCGCCTGTGCCCTCGCTTCCCTGATCGCTTTGACCGGCTGCGCCACGCCTGCCGCCACCGACGCCGTTGCCGTCGCCCCGGCAAAGCAATCCGTCGACCGCGGCGCCATGGTCACCGGCAGCCGTATTCCGCAACGCAATATGGGCGATGCCCACAAGGAAGCACCTAAAGTGGCCGCCAGCGACGCGGCAAGCGACACCAGCGTCAAAAAATAAGGCTTCAGGCGAGCGCTTCATTCGGAATCAGCGCCAGCAGATCGGTAACCCCGATATCGATGCCGGCCTGCGACAGCAGGGTCGACGCCTGGCCGCGGTGATGGGTCTGGTGGTTGAGGACATGCTGCAGCAGGCTGGCGAAACGCTTGTCCGACACGACGCCCTTGGTGTTGGTGTAATGGACGACCTGTTCCAGGTCCGCATCGTCCAGCCCCGCCACGAAGTCCCGGATCACGCCGTCGAGCATGCAGCGGTGCGCGAACAGTGCCGGCAAGCTGTCGGCAAACGGGGCATCCAGGCCGGCCGGCGGCGGCAAGGCCCGCACCGGATCGAGCGCGGCATGCTGCGTGAAGTGCCGCGCAAAACGCTGCAGCCAGATCGTGTCGCCGGCCACCAGGTGGCTCAGCGTGCCGAACAAGGAGCCGAAAAAAGCGCCGCAGTCCGCCGTCAGCGCCTCATGGGGCAGGCGCGCGGCAGCCTCGTACAGCTTGGCATTCATCCATTCGTTGTAGGACGCCATCAACACGAACTGGGCACGCTCCGACATTCCACTCTCCAATTTTCGCTGTGCAATTTCGCACAAACGGCGTGCTTGCACGCTCCGGAATCTTAGCATTCCGAAAGTTTTTATCCAGTAGAATTATTTCGGGTCGTTACATTCTCACGCGCCCTTTTCCCTTGCTTCCGAACACCGATCACCCCGTCACTGGCAGGTGAGGCCTGCTGCCGTCCGCACGAAAACCGGCGTGATCGATCGTAGTAAAAGATCGACTATAAAAAAATATGGAGACCAACATGACTCTCAGCATCAAGACCTTGCTCGCCCATGCGGCGGCATCGCTATTCCTGCTTCTGCCTGGCGCGGCCGCACAGGCCCAGGTGGCCGCCGGCCCAGGCGCATGGAGCAGCAACCAGACCTGGGCCGCCGACACCGTCAACGGCGGCAGCCTGACCGGCTATTTCTACTGGCCCGCGACCCAGCCCACGCTGGGCGGCAAGCGCGCCCTGGTGCTGGTGCTGCACGGCTGCGCGCAGACGGCCGCCGGCGACATCATCGATTCCGGCTCCGACAAGGGCTTCAACTGGAAACCGGTGGCCGACCAGTACGGCGCGGTGATCCTGGCACCCAACGCGACCGGCAATGTGTACGGCAGCCACTGCTGGGACTACGCCAGCACCAACCACAACCGCACCACCGGCCACGATGCGGTGCTGCTCAACCTGATCAACCGCTTCGTCACCAACGCGACTTACGCCATCGACCCGAACCAGGTCTACGTGGCCGGCCTGTCGTCGGGCGGCGGCGAAACCATGGCGCTCGGCTGCATGGCGCCCGATATTTTCGCGGGCGTGGGCATCAATGCCGGACCGCCCCCGGGCACCACGACGGGCCAGATCGGCGCGGTGCCGGGCGGCTATACGGCGACCACGGCATCGAACAATTGCAAGAACCTGGCGGGCAGCAACCTGTCGAAGTTCGCTACCCAGATCACCAGCGTGGTATGGGGCACCAGCGACTTCACCGTGGCCCAGGCCTACGGTCCCATGGACGCGGCAGCCATGCGCCTGGCCTACGGCGGCACGTTCACCCAGAACACGGCCGTGACCGTGCCCACCGGCGGCAGCGATACCCGCTACAAGGACGCCAACGGCAAGGTGCGCACGTCCGAAATGCCGGTCACCGGCCTGGCGCATGCGTGGCCGGCCGGCACCGGCGGCCAGAACGCGAATTACGTCAATTCCACCAAGGTCAACTACCCGGCCTTCGTGATGGATTTCTGGTTCAACAATAACCTGCGCGCCAGCGTCATACCGGCGCCGGTGATGACCTCGTGCGGCGCTGTCGTCAACGGCAATGCCGTCACCATCGCCGGCGCGGCCACCGACGCGGCGGGCACCATCAGCAGCTATCGCGTGGTGCTGACCGGCCCGACCGCCGTCAACGATCCGGCAGCGGGCAGCGGCGCGTCCTTCAGCATCGGCTACGCACTGGCCAACGGCTACTACACGGGCACCGTCACGGCCACCGATATCGGCACCGGCAAGACGTCGGCAGCGTGCAGCATTGCGCAGTTCCTGGTGGGCCCGGCGCCTGCGATCCTGCCGCCATCCGGCCTGGCGACCGGCGCGGTCACGTCCAGCACAATCGCACTGTCATGGAGCGCGGTCAGCGGCGCCACCGGCTACAACGTGTACCGCAACGGCACGAAAGTGACGGCCACGCCGGTCACGGGCACCAGCTACACCAGCAGCGCACTGGCGGCCAGCACCACGTATAACTTCCAGGCCAGTTCGGTGGGATCGGGGGGCGTGGAGAGCGTGCTGTCGAATACGGTGACGGGTACGACGGCGTCGTCCTGGACCTGTACGCAGACCACGTCGAGCAACTACGCGCACGTGCAGGCGGGACGCGCCTACAACAGCGCGGGCTATGCCAAGGCGGTCGGGTCGAACCAGAGCATGGGGCTGAACAACACCTTCTACACCAGCACGCTGGCGCAGACCTCGGCCGGCTACTATGTGATCGGCAACTGCCCTTAGCACCTCATTCCGGTTCAACTCTCTATCTTGCCACTTTCATTTTGAAAAAAGCGATGATGTGAGAGTTGAATCGTTGATGAAATGCGACGCGGTCGAAACCTTCTTTACTGGTACAGATCGGCGCGGCGATGCGCGCCAGCTTCTCGCCGCACGGGGCCAGGAAATCGAAATGGCCGGCAGCGGCGACCACCTGGTAGTCAGGCTGCACCGGCAAGGCAGTGCGAACAGCTTCATCATACCAAGGGTGCGGCAGTATGACATCGTCCTCGGCGCGCCATAGCTGGATTGGAATCCTGACATCACGCAGGGCTGCGCGGTCAAACGTGAAGCCCAATGCCGGGGCGGCGATGACCGCTGCGCTAATCCGTGCGTCGTACGCCAATGCCCGCGCGGGCAAGTGGACGTCGGGCGCCTGCCTTGAGACCAGCCCGCATGCATAGTCGCTTGGGTGCGACTTGCAATGTTCCGCTACCAGCGCCATATTCGGCTTGCCGCCAATGTTCACGAGGGTGGTGAAGCCACCTGACGAATGGCCGAACATGCCGATACGCGACGGTGCAAGCGCACTGCGCTGAGGCCAGCTTCCCAGCATGTAGTCGATCACTTCGCTGACATGCCCGGGGCGGGCCAGAATGTCAACAGCCCTGCTCTGATCTTGATAATTGTCTCCCGGGTGGGTGAGCGCCGCCACCACAAAACCCGCATCGGCCAGCGCGATGGCCGTGTCGTAGTGCGTGAAAGCGCTGCCACCGGTCCCGTGCGAAATGACGATGAGCGCAAGGCCTGCTCCGCGCACCCTGCCACCTGTCGCAACCTCCTGCCTGAACGCGCCCAAATCCCGCATTGTCACCGGCGTATCGCTGGGATACCAGATGGCCAACTTGATCGTCGCACCGGACTTGTCTGCAAATGATGCAGACTCGAAGCCGGCGGCATGGGTATGAGTCGATATTGCCAGGTACATCACTACAAAAATGACGAATGCTCGCATGTCATTGCTCCGCTTTGAGAAAGACGGAAGTGTAGGAGGGACCGAATGTGGCAGGGAGGCTCTGCGACGAACCGCCATATTTTGGCGCGGATCGACGGCCTGGCGTCGCGAATCGCACTGGTCATCATGTCTAGAGCGTCTGGCCGAACATGGGCGCGAGCGCGCGCACGATCTTGCGGGCATTCGCATGCTGGTCACTCAGGTTGGTAAACACGATGATGGTCAGCTTCTGGTCCGGGTAGCGCATGAAGTCGGTGACGTATCCGGGCATGCCGCCGGAGTGGTACACCCAGCGTTTCCCGTTCTGGGTCCGCAACTGCCAGCCCAAGCCGTAGTAGATGTCGGAATTGTCGGCATTCGCCGCCTGCACCAGGGCGTTATTGGTCCACATCAGGGCCAGGGTCGATTGCTTGAGGATCTTGTCGGTGTACAGCGCAGCATCCCACTTCGCCATGTCCATGGCACTGAGCTCGATCCCGCTCGCTGCCATGCTCAGGTAGATCGACATCGCGTCGGTCGTCGCAAACGGGACATGTTTGTTGTCCTTGAACTCGTACCCGATTGCGCTTTCCGCGTGCGCCGGTTTCGGCGCGATGAGACGCGCGCTGTGCATGCCCAGCGGCGTGAACACCCGCTCTTTCAGGAAATCGAAATAGCCTTTGCCGCTGACCCTGCGCACCACGATCCCGAGAATATCGTAGCCGACATTGCAGTACCGGTACTTGGTGCCCGGCGCCCAGGCCACGGAATACGCCCTGAACCTGGCCAGCATCTCCTCTTCTCCCAGAACCCTGTTGGCATGCAGGTCCGCAAAGGTCGGCTCGTCCGGGTATTCGGGCAGGCCGGAAGTGTGGTTCAGCAAGTGCCGAATGGTGATGCCGCTCCATTGCGGCGGCACCGCCCCGATGAATTTGTCGAGCTTGTCGTCGAGCGATATCTTGCCGTCCTCTACCAGCAGCATGATGGCAGTGGCGGCAAACGACTTGCTGATCGAGCCGATCTCGAAGCGGTCCTCCGGTTTCACCGGGCGCGCATTCCCGCGGTCGGCGTAGCCATAGCCCTTGGCGTAGACAACGGCGCCGTCCCGGACCACCGCCAGCGTCATGCCGGGAATGCGCTGCTCGACCAGTTGCCCCTGCATGTACTGGTCCACCTCGGGCCGCGCCGTTTGCGTGACGCCCGCCGCCAGCGTGCTCACCGGCGCCAGCACGACATCGCTGGCCGGCTTCGGTGCGCCTCCCCCGCCGCCGCATGCGGCCAACAGGCTCGTAGCCAGCGCCGCGATGAACAGGGCGGGCCGTACGAGGGAGAGAACGGATTTCGTTGAATGCATGGCTGATCCCGAGGTGACCCGACTGGGCGGAGACCTCACGATAGCCGTGGTGGCGGCGAGCCTGGCGGCCGCATGGACGGACCCGGTCCAATCGCCGATGAAGACGGGCTATTCGGGAATGAACGCGTCGAGGTTCAAGCCCAGGACATCACCGGCCGCAGCTACCATGCGCCGGTGTATGTACTTGCAGCACGACTAGCTTTGCGCCGGCTCTTCCGGCGGCGCCTGGGTGGCCTTGACGAAGATCGGGGCCACCAGCAGGCCCAGTTCGAACAGGAGGCACATCGGGATGGCCAGCGCGAGCTGGCTGACCACGTCCGGCGGCGTGACGATGGCGGCGATGACAAAGGCGCCAACGACCGCGTAAGGCCGGATTTCCTTGAGTTTTTCCACCGTGACCATGCCCATGCGGACCAGGATTACCACCACCACCGGCACTTCGAAGGTGGCGCCGAAGGCCAGGCACATGGACATGACGAAATCGAGGTAGTTTTCGATGTCGGGCGTGACCGCGATCGAGGTCGGCGCGAATTCGCCGATGAAGTGGAACACGCGCCCGAACACGAAGAAGTAGCAGAACGCCACGCCGGCCATGAACAGGAAGGACGACGAAATCACCAGCGGCAGCACCAGCTTCTTTTCGTGCTGGTACAGGCCGGGCGCAATGAAGGCCCACACCTGGTAGAACACCCACGGCAGCGCCAGGATGAAGGCAAGCACCAGGGTCACCTTCATCGGCACCAGGAAGGGCGAAATGACGCCGGTGGCGATCATCTTCGCGCCCTTGGGCAGCGAATCGATCATCGGCTGGGCGATGAAGTCGTAGATGACGGAAGGGCTGGGCCAGATGAACAGGATGGCGGCCACGATGCCGATCCCGACGATGGCCCGTACCAGGCGGTCGCGCAGTTCGATCAGGTGAGAGATGAAGGTCTCTTCGCCGGCGGGTTTGTCTGTCATTTAGAAGAACGAAGAGGTGGAAGAGGCGCGTGGGCGGAACTTCTTGACGCGCGCGGCGCCCGATATGATGTGGGACTTTCCACCATTGCGCTGCTTGTACCAGCCAGGAATGGCCGAATTGCGCACCAGTTTCTTGCGCCGGAAGTCGCGCGCCTTGCGTTCGAGGTCGCTCATGGTGGCCGTCGGCGTGGTCGACGACGGCAGGTCGCGCCAGGCCGATTCGACATCGTCGACCGTGCTCTGGAAGGTCGACTGGACGTCGTTCCTGATCGAGTTGGCCGTGTCTTCGACTTCCTTCTTCAGGTTGCGCAGTTCGTCGAGCTCGATTTCGCGGCTCACCTCGGACTTCACTTCGTGCAGGTAGCGCTGGGCGCGTCCATACAGCGAGCCGGCCATGCGGGCTACCTTCGGCAGCTTTTCAGGGCCGATCACGATCAGCGCGACGACGCCAATAATGGCAAGTTTCGAAAGTCCAAGGTCGATCATGGCGTCTGGAGGTCCAGGTCCGGGCGTGCGGCTGCACGCTCAGGCATCAGGACTTCGTTTTCTCTTTCGCTTCAACGTCGATCGTGGTCTTGTCGGCTACCTGCTGCGGCGGCGCGGCCGATTTGTCTTCCTCGCCCTTGACGCCGTCCTTGAAACCCTTGACTGCCTTGCCGATGTCGCCGCCCATATTGCCGAGCTTCTTGGTGCCGAAGACCAGCACAACTACCAGCAGTACGATCAGCCAATGCCAAATACTCAGTCCACCCATCATTTTCTCCTAGCAAGGCGCATGCGCCTGAAACGTGAAAGCCTAAGCCCGTATTTTACGCGATGCAGGGGCTTCGTGCCCCCTGCATCACCGCTGGCCTCGCCAGGGGCGGGGACCACCGTACATGTGAAGGTGCAGATGGTACACCTCCTGGCCGCCGTCCGGCCCGCTATTGATGAGTGTCTTGTAGCCGCCTCCCGGAATGCCGTCGGCATCATAGGAGACGGCGCAGCCATGCTCAGCTGCAAGTTTGGGGGCCAGGGCCAGCATTTTGCCCAGGATGGCCGTGTGCGATTCATTGCAATCGGACAAGGTCGCCACGTGCAGCTTGGGGATCACCAGCAGGTGCACGGGGGCGGCCGGGTTGATATCCTTGAAGGCCAATAGTTCTTCATCTTCATAAACTATGCTTGAAGGAATTTGTTTGGCGGCGATTTTGCAAAAGAGGCAGTTATCCACGTGGACTCCTTACGGTTGACGGGCAGCTTTTTCGGCGATGCCGGACACGCCTTGGCGGCGCGCCAGCTCATCGAGCACCTGTTGCGGCGTGAGGCCGAAATTGGCCAGCAGGACCGCGCAGTGGAACCACAGGTCGGCGCATTCGTACAGCACCTTGTCCGTGTCGCCGTCATGGCGCGCGTCCTTGGCGGCCATCACCAGTTCGGTGGCTTCCTCGCCGATTTTTTTCAGGATCGCGTCGTCGCCCTTGGCGAACAGACGCGACACGTACGAGGTGGCGGGGTCGCCGCCGTTTTCCAGCTTGCGCGATTCGATGACCGCGGCCACGCGTGACAAGGTGACGCTCATGGGGTTTTCTTCGTTTTGGTGTAAATCGTTTCCGGATCCTGCAGCACGGGATCAACCGCCTGCCAGTCGGCGCCGTCGAACTTTTGATAGAAGCAGGAATGGCGGCCCGTATGGCAGGCGATGCTGCCGGCCTGTTCGATCTTGAGCAGCACCACGTCTTCGTCGCAGTCGAGGCGGATCTCGAGCACCTTCTGGACGTGGCCCGATTCCTCGCCCTTGTGCCACAGCTTCTTGCGCGAACGGCTCCAGTACACCGCTTCGCCCAGTTCCACCGTCTTCGACAGGGCATCGCGGTTCATCCATGCGAACATCAGCACGTCGTTGGAACCCGATTCCTGGGCGATGACCGGCACCAGGCCGTTTTCGTCCCACTTGACCTTGTTAAGCCACTTCGCTTTTGCTCCATTGGGCATATCCACTCCTAATCCAGGCGCATCGGGATGCCTTGCGCGGCCATGAAGCGCTTCGCTTCCTGGACCGTGTGCTGCCCGTAGTGAAAAATGCTCGCCGCCAGCACGGCGTCGGCCTTGCCGATCTTGATGCCGTCGGCCAGGTCCTGCAAGCCGCCCACGCCGCCCGAGGCGATCACGGGAATGCCCACCGCGTTCGACACGCCCGACGTCAGGCCCAGGTCGAAGCCGACCTTGGTGCCGTCGCGGTCCATGCTGGTCAGCAGGATTTCGCCGGCGCCCAGGCTTTCCATTTTCATGGCCCACTCGATCGCATCGAGGCCGGTGGCCTTGCGCCCACCGTGGGTGAACACTTCCCATTTGCCGGGCGCGACCTGCTTGGCGTCGATCGCCACCACGATGCACTGCGAACCGTGCTTTTGCGAAGCGTCGAACACCAGGTCGGGATTGGTGACGGCCGAGGTATTCATGCTCACCTTGTCGGCGCCGGCGTTGAGCAGGCGGCGCACGTCTTCCACCTTGCGCACGCCGCCGCCCACCGTCAGCGGAATGAAGACCCTGGAGGCCACCGCTTCGATGATGTGCAGGATCAGGTCGCGCCCGTCGGACGACGCCGTGATGTCGAGGAAGGTGATTTCATCGGCGCCCTGCAAGTCGTAGCGGCGCGCGATTTCCACCGGGTCGCCGGCGTCGCGCAGCTCGGTGAAATTGACGCCTTTGACGACGCGGCCATCGGTCACGTCCAGGCAGGGGATGATGCGTTTTGCGAGCATGATGTGCTAACTGAGTTCGTCCGCGCGCGTTTGCGCTTCGGCCAGGTTGATGGTGCCTTCGTAGATCGAACGGCCGCAGATGACGCCTTCGATGCCTTCTTCCTGCACCGCGCACAGGGCTTCCACGTCGCCGATATTGTGCAGGCCGCCCGATGCGATGATGGGAATACGCACCGACTGCGCCAGCTTGACCGTCGCTTCGATGTTGATACCGCCCATCATGCCGTCGCGGCCGATGTCGGTGTAGATGATCGATTCGACGCCATAGGCTTCGAATTTTTTCGCCAGGTCGATCACTTCGTGGCCGGACATCTTGCTCCAGCCGTCGGTGGCCACCTTGCCGTCCTTGGCGTCCAGGCCCACGATGATCGAACCGGGGAAGGCGCCGCAGGCGTCGTGCAGGAAGCCCGGATTCTTGACGGCGGCGGTGCCCACGATGATGTAGGTGATGCCGTCGTCGAGGTAGCGTTCGATGGTGTCGAGGTCGCGGATGCCGCCGCCCAGCTGGACGGGGATCTCGTCGATGTCGTTATCGACGGCGAACTCCTGGACCACCTGGAGGATGGATTTGACCGCGGACTCGTTCTTCGGCTTGCCGGCGAAGGCGCCGTTCAGGTCGACCAGGTGCAGGCGGCGGGCGCCTTGCTTGAGCCAGTGCAGCGCCATCTCGGCGGGGTCTTCGGAAAAAACGGTGGCAAGTTCCATATCGCCTTGCTTGAGGCGAACGCAGTGACCGTCTTTGAGGTCGATGGCAGGAATGAGCAGCATGATCGGTATCGTTTAAGGGTTAGGGTTGAATCAGGGATTCCAGTGGACGAAATTCTGGTACAGCTTCAGTCCCGCCGCCGCGCTTTTCTCGGGGTGGAACTGGGTCGCGAATATATTATCGCGGGCGACGGCGCAGCAGAAGGGCGCACCGTAATCCGTCTCGGCGGCGACGAGGTCCGCATCCGCCGGCTGCACGTAGTAGCTGTGCACGAAATAGAAGTAGGCATCGTCAAGAATGCCTTCCCACAGCGCGTGCGGCCGCTTTTGCTTGACGCGGTTCCAGCCCATTTGCGGCACCTTGAAGCGCGAGCCGTCGGCCTGCAGGCGGCCTTCGAGCTGGAAACGCACTACCTTGCCCGGCAACAGGCCCAAGCCCGGGGTGTCGGCTTCTTCGGAGACGTCGAACAGCATCTGCTCGCCCACGCACACACCCATCATGGGACGCGTTTGCGAGGCGCGCAGCAGCGCTTCCTGGACGCCCGATTCGCGCAGGCTGGCCATGCAGTCGCGCATGGCGCCCTGGCCCGGCAGAACGATGCGGTCGGCGCTGTCGATGTCGGCCACTTCGCCGGAGATCAGCACATTGGCGTCGGGCGCAACGGCGCGCAAGGCTTGCGCCACCGAGCGCAGATTGCCCATGCCGTAGTCAACTACTACAATTTTATTCATAAGTGTGACTTACAGGCTGCCCTTGGTCGAAGGGATGGTGCCGGCGGAGCGCGCATCGAGTTCGGCGGCCATGCGCAATGCGCGGCCGAATGCCTTGAACACGGTTTCGCACTGGTGGTGGGCGTTCTCGCCACGCAGGTTGTCGATGTGCAGCGACACCAGCGCGTGGTTGACGAAGCCCTGGAAGAATTCGTGCGCCAGGTCGACGTCGAAGGCGCCGATCATGGAACGCTTCCATGGCACGTGCATTTCCAGGCCCGGACGGCCGGAAAAATCGATGACCACGCGCGACAGCGCTTCGTCCAGCGGCACGTAGGCATGGCCGTAGCGGCGGATGCCTTTCTTGTCGCCGATGGCCTTGGCCACCGCCATGCCGAGCGTGATGCCGGTGTCTTCCACCGTGTGGTGGGCATCGATGTGCAGGTCGCCCACGCATTCGATGTCGAGGTCGATCAGGCCGTGGCGCGCGATCTGGTCGAGCATGTGGTCGAGGAAGGGCACGCCGGTGTTCAGCTTCTGCTTGCCGGTGCCGTCGAGGTTGATCGATACGCGGATCTGCGTCTCGTTGGTATTGCGCGTAATTTCTGCGGTGCGGGTCATGGACGTTGCTCAGTTAGTAGCGATGCCTTGAAGGCATCCAGGAAGGCGGAATTTTCTTCGGGCGTACTCACGGTCACGCGGATGCAATTTGCAAGCAGTGCATGCATTTTACTCACATTTTTGACCATGACCTTGTCCTCAAGGAGTTTCGAGCACGCTTGCGCGGCGTCGGGCACCCGGACCAGCAGAAAATTGGCGGCGGAAGGGAAAACAGTGACGCCGGGCAATGCGGCCAGGTCGGCCGTCAATTGCTCGCGCGCGGCGATCAGCCTGGTGGCCTGATCGTTGAGCACATCGATGTTATCGAGGGCGAATTCGGCGGCGGTCTGGGTCAGCACGTTGACGTTGTACGGCGGGCGCACCTTTTCGAACTGCTCCAGCAGCGCGGGCGCGGCCGACATATAGCCCAGGCGGATGCCGGCCAGGCCCAGCTTCGACACGGTGCGCATGACAACCATGTTTTCGAACTCGGGCAGGCGGTGCATGAAGCTGGTGCGCGCGAACGGGCCGTAGGCTTCGTCGACCACGGCGATGCCGGTGTCGCCCAGGGCGCGGATGATGGCAACCATGTCGGCCTCACGAAACAGGTTCGAGGTCGGATTGTTCGGATAGGCCAGGAACACCACGGACGGCTTGTGCTGTTCGATCGCGGCCAGCATGGCGTCGCGGTCGAGGGTGAGGTCTTCACGCAGCGGCACGCCCACGAAGTCGGCCCCGGCAAACATGGCCGAACGCTGGAACATGACGAAGCACGGCACCGGCGCCATGATCACGCTGCGCCGTCCGCCGCCCGAGGTGGCCATCGCGATCATGGAAATGATCTCGTCCGAGCCATTGCCCAGGATGACGTTGTAGCCCTTCGGGACGCCCAGGCGCGCGCAGATCTTGTGTTTCAGGCTGGCGTAGCTGGGAATCGGATAGCGGTTCAGCACCGCGTCGGCCAGGCGGCGGCCAAGTTCGGCGCGCAGGTGGATCGGCAGCGGGTAAGGATTTTCCATGGCGTCGAGCTTGATGTAGCCGCTCGATTCAGGCACGTGGTACGGAGCATCGTCGCGCACTTCCTGGCGAATGACGTTCTCGATCAGCTTGTCGATATTTCCCATATTGTCTTCTGTATGATTTCTTCTTCCGGCGCCGTTTTCTTGGCGGATTTGCGTTTCACGGTTTTCTTGGCGGCTTCCGGCTCCGGGGCGATCAAGCGCTCCTTGATCACCTCGCAATACACGGGGTTGAGCTCAAAGCCGACGAAATGTCGTCCGCAGCGCTTGGCCGCGATGGCCGTGGTGCCGCTGCCCATGAACAGGTCAAGCACCACGCCGCCGGGGGGGCAGGAGGCCTTGACCATGCGCTCGATAATTTCCAGCGGCTTCTGGGTTGGGTGATCTTCCCGTTCCGGATGCTCGCGGTGAAGGCGCGATACGCTCCACAAATCCTTGGGGTTGTAGCCCAATTCCAGCCATTTGGCGCCGACGAATATCGAACGCGAACGGGCTTTCTTGGTTTCGGCGTCGTACGGGATGCGCACGGCGTCGAGGTCGAAATAGTAATCCTTGCGGTTCACAAAAAAACCGATGGTGTCGTGCACCGAGGTAAAGCTGCGCACGCTGCCGCCCATCGACGGCACGCGGCGGTCCCAAATGATCTCGTTCATCATCGTCATGCGCTGCTTGAGCATCACAAAAATCTCGGGCGAAAAGCGCCACGTGAGAAAAATGTACAGGCTGCCGTTCGGTTTGAGCTTGGGCAGCGCCTTGGTGATCCACTCTTCGGTCCAGGCCAGGTAGGCGGCCACACTTTGCTGGTCGGAGTCGTTGCCGTAATCCTTGCCCAGGTTGTAGGGCGGATCGGTGAGGATCAGATCGATGGAACCATCGGGGATGCGGGCCAGTCCGGCCACCGCATCCTCGCAGTACACCTGGTCGATCCAGTCGGCTGTCATGATGTGAGCCTCAGTTCCGCGCTGCGGGCGTGGGCTTGCAAGCCTTCGCCGTAGGCCAGTTCGGCCGCGACACGGCCCAGCGTTTGGGCACCCGCTTCGCTGACGAAAATGATCGACGAGCGCTTCTGGAAATCGTACACGCCCAGCGGCGACGAGAAGCGCGCCGTGCGCGACGTGGGCAGCACGTGGTTCGGGCCGCAGCAGTAGTCGCCCAGCGACTCCGACGAAAATCGGCCCAGGAACATGGCGCCGGCGTGGCGGATCTTGTCGGCCCACTGCTGCGGGTCCTCGGCGGAGATTTCCAGGTGCTCGGCGGCGATGGCGTTGGCGATGGCGCAGGCCTCAATCATGTCGCGCACCTTGACCAGCGCGCCGCGGTCGCTCAACGATGTACGGATGGTCTCATGGCGCGGCATGGTCGGCAGCAGCCTGTGGATGCTCGCTTCGACCCGCGCGATGTAGTCCGCGTCCGGGCACAGCATGATCGCTTGCGCCAGTTCGTCGTGCTCGGCCTGCGAAAACAAGTCCATGGCCACCCAGTCGGGATCGGTGGTGCCGTCGCAGATCACCAGGATCTCGGATGGGCCGGCGATCATGTCGATGCCCACGGTGCCGAACACGCGGCGCTTGGCGGCGGCCACGTAGGCGTTACCCGGGCCGACGATCTTGTCGACGGCTTCAATAGTTTCGGTACCGTAGGCCAGCGCGCCGACTGCCTGGGCGCCGCCGATGGTGATCACGCGGGTGACGCCGGCAATGGCCGCTGCGGCCAGCACCATCTGGTTCTTCACGCCGTCCGGGGTGGGCACCACCATGATGATCTCTGCCACTCCGGCCACCTTGGCCGGCACCGCGTTCATCAGCACCGACGAGGGGTAGGCTGCCTTGCCGCCAGGGACGTAGATGCCGACGCGGTCGAGCGGGGTGATCTTCTGGCCCAGCACCGTGCCATCGGGTTCGGTGTAGGTGAAGCCTTTCAACTCCTGCTTCTGGCGCTCGTGGAATACGCGGATGCGGTCGGCGGCGGTCTGCAGGGCCACGCGCTGGGCCTGTGGCAAGCCTTCCAGGGCGGCATTCAACTCGGCCTGGCCTATGTCGAAATGCGCCATGCTGGCCGCGCCGCCGGGAATGCGGCGGCCGGCGTACCGGTCGAACCTGAGTGTATATTCGAGGACCGCGGCGTCGCCGCGGGTTTTCACGTCATGCAGGATTGCCGCGACTGATTGTTCAATGGCTTCGTCGGTGGACGCTTCGAACGCGAGCAGCGTATCGAGGCGTTGTTTGAAGTCCGGCTGGGCCGAATCGAGTTTGCGGATCTGCAGTGACATGGCTTTAACTTTGATTGAGTTTCGACGCTCGTTCGAACGCCTCGAGTATGGGTTGCAAGCGCTCGCGTTTCAACTTGAGCGCGGCCTGGTTCACCACCAGGCGCGAAGAGATATCCATGATCTCCTCCACTTCCACCAGGTTGTTGGCGCGCAGTGTGCTGCCGGTGGAGACCACGTCGACGATGGCGTCGGACAGGCCCACCAGCGGCGCCAGCTCCATGGAGCCGTACAGCTTGATCAGGTCCACGTGCACGCCCTTGCGCGCGAAGTGTTCGCGCGCGGTCTGGACGAACTTGGTGGCCACGCGCAGGCGCGCGCCCTGGCGCACCGCCGTGTCGTAGTCGAAGCCCGCGTTCACGGCCACCGACATGCGGCATTTGGCGATGTTCAGGTCGATGGGCTGGTACAGCCCTTCGCCGCCATGTTCAAGCAGCACGTCCTTGCCGGCCACGCCGAAGTCGGCCGCGCCGTACTGCACATAGGTCGGCACGTCGGACGCGCGCACGATGATGACGCGCACGTTCGGATCGTTGGTCGCCAAAATCAGCTTGCGCGAGGTCTCCGGGTTTTCGAGCACGGTGATGCCGGCCGATGCCAAGAGCGGCAAGGTGTCGTCGAAAATGCGGCCCTTCGACAGCGCCAGGATCAGCTGCGAGTTCGCGGGGTTCGTGAAAGTAGTCATTTACTTGATTCGGATGATGTCCGCGCCGACGGCCGACAGCTTCACTTCCATGCGGTCGTAGCCGCGGTCGAGGTGGTAGATGCGGTCGATGAGGGTGGTGCCCTGGGCGGCCATGGCGGCGATCACCAGCGACGCCGAAGCGCGCAGGTCGGTGGCCATCACGGGCGCGCCGATCAGCTTGTCCATGCCCTTGATGAAGGCGGTATTGCCTTCGATATGGATGTTCGCGCCCAGGCGGTTCATTTCCTGGACATGCATGAAGCGGTTTTCGAAAATGGTTTCGGTGACGTGGCTGGTGCCGCTGGCGATGGTATTGACCGCCATGAACTGGGCCTGCATATCGGTCGGAAAACCTGGATATTCGGTGGTGCGGAAGGACACCGGCTTCGGACGGCCGCCCATCTGCGCGCGGATCCAGTCCGGGCCGGAGGTCATGACGACGCCCACTTCGCGCAGCTTGTCGAGCGCCACGTCGAAGATGTCGGTGCGGGTGTTCTTGAGCAGGATGTCGCCGCCGGTGGCCGCAACAGCGCACAGGAAAGTGGCAGCTTCAATGCGGTCCGAGATCACGGCGTGTTTGGCGCCATGCAGTTCGGGCACGCCCTGGATGACCAGCTTGTCGGTGCCGATGCCTTCGATTTTCGCGCCCATGGCCACCAGCAGGTTGGCCAGGTCGGTCACTTCCGGCTCGCGCGCGGCGTTTTCCAGCACGGTTTCGCCTTCGGCCAGGGTGGCCGCCATCAGCAGGTTTTCGGTGCCGGTGACGGTGATCATGTCGGTGTGGATGCGCGCGCCCTTGAGCTTTTTGCACTTGGCGTAGATGTAGCCGCCTTCGATGGTGATCTCGGCGCCCAGCGCCTGCAAGCCCTTGATGTGCTGGTCGACCGGACGCGAACCGATGGCGCAGCCGCCCGGCAGCGACACCTTCGCTTCGCCGAAGCGCGCCAGCAGCGGGCCCAGGACCAGGATCGAGGCGCGCATGGTTTTCACCAGCTCGTAGGGCGCTTCCAGGGTGTCGATGGCGGAACCGTTCAGGATGACCGATTCGTCCGCGACCTGGTTCACTTTCAGGCCGGTCTTGGCCAGCAGCTTGAGCATGGTGCGCACGTCGTGCAGGCGCGGCACATTGGTCAGCTCCAGGTCGCCGGCCGTCAGCAGGCCCGCGCACAGGATAGGCAGGGCGGCATTCTTGGCGCCGGAAATAACGATTTCACCATCGAGGCGTTTGCCGCCAACAATCTGAAGCTGGTCCATGTTTTTATCCTTGATATTCTTCGGGGGTGAGCGTCTTCATCGACAGGGCGTGGATTTCTTCGCGCATGCGGTCGCCCAGTGCAGCGTACACCAGCTGGTGGCGCTGGATGGGACGTTTTCCGGCAAACGCAGGCGAAACGATAACGGCGGTGAAGTGCTGGCCGTCGCCATCGACTTCAAGGTGGGTGCATTCGAGACCGGCGCTGATATAGCCGTGAATGAGTTCGGGAGTGGTAGCCACGATGAATTCCTTGTATTAGTGGCGCAGCTTGTAGCCGCGCTTGAGCAGGTTGATGGCGATGCCCGCGAGTACCGCGAAGAACACCGAAACGATGGCCAGGCTGGTCCACGGCGAGACGTCGGACTGGCCGAAGAAACCGTAGCGGAAGCCGTCGATCATGTAAAAGAACGGATTGAAGTGCGACACCGCCTGCCAGAAAGGCGGCAGCGAATGGATCGAGTAGAACACGCCGGACAGGAAGGTGGCCGGCATGATCAGGAAGTTCTGGAAGGCGGCCAGCTGGTCGAATTTTTCAGCCCAGATGCCGGCGATGACGCCCATGGTGCCCAGGATGGCCGCGCCCAGCAGCGCGAACAGGAGGATCCAAAGCGGCGCCACGAAACTGAGGTGGGTGAACCAGACCGTGATGATGAACACGCCCGCGCCGACCACCAGGCCGCGCACGACCGAAGCCAGCACGTAGGCCGAGATGATTTCCCAGTGCGACAGCGGCGGCAGCAGGATGAACACCAGGTTGCCCGTGATCTTGGACTGGATCAGCGAAGACGAGGAATTGGCGAAGGCGTTCTGCAGCACGCTCATCATGACCAGGCCGGGAATCAGGAAGGCGGTGTAGCTGACGTTGGCCAGCATCTGCACGCGCCCGTCGAGCACGTGGCCGAAGATGAGCAGGTACAGCATGGCGGTGAGCACGGGCGCGGCCACGGTCTGGGTCGCGACTTTCCAGAAACGCAGCGTTTCCTTGTAGAGCAGGGTCTGGAAACCGACGGAGACGAGACTCATAAGCTACCCTTGTCCATGATCTGCAAGAAGATATCCTCGAGATCGGCTTGCTGCAACTGCATTTCATCGATGACGACGCCCGATTCGCGCAGGCGCGCCAGGATCGGTTCGACATCGCTGTATTCATTCACGCGCAGGCTGTAGGTGTTGCCACCCCGGTTGCCCGCGCCATTGCCGTGTTCGTCGTGCGACACCAGGTGGCGCAAGTCGTCGGGCAAGTCGCCGAAGGACAGGTGCACGATCAGCTGCGAGCCCGAGATGCGGCGGATCAGCGCGCTCATGGTGTCGAGCGCCACCACCCGGCCGGCCTTGAGCATGGCCACGCGCTGGCACATGGCTTGCGCTTCTTCCAGGTAGTGGGTGGTCAGCACCACGGTGTGGCCTTCGCGGTTCAGGCGCGAAATGAACTTCCACAGGGTCTGGCGCAGTTCGACGTCCACGCCGGCGGTGGGCTCATCGAGCACGATGACGGGCGGCTTGTGCACCAGCGCCTGGGCCACCAGCACGCGCCGCTTCATGCCGCCGGACAGGGCGCGCATGTTGACGTCGGCCTTGTTGGTCAGGTCGAGTTCGCCCATGACTTCGTCGATCCACTTGTCGTTGTTCTTCAGGCCGTAGTAGCCGGACTGCAGGCGCAGCGTTTCGCGCACCGTGAAGAAGGGATCGAACACCAGTTCCTGCGGCACCACGCCCAGCTTGCCGCGCGCGGCGCGGAAATCGGTGACCACATCGTGGCCATGGATGGACACGCTGCCCGCGTCGGGACGGATCAGGCCGGCGATGGTGGAGATCAGCGTGGTCTTGCCGGCGCCGTTGGGGCCGAGCAAACCGAAGAACTCGCCTTCCTCGATGGCAAGGGAGACGCCGCCCAGGGCCTTGAGGCTCTTGTAGCTTTTCTCGACGCTGTTAATCTGGATTGCTGTCATGCTTTTCTTGGGTGTGTGTTGTCTATACAGCATGCACAGACATCGCGGAGTGAGCCGTCAATTATAGGGGAAATCGGGTCGTTCTGAGTTGGGCAGGAAATATTGCCCGGGGGATGCGGGTGAACCTAAACGACCGGTTCACCGCTGCTGATGCAGGATCAATGGTGGTGCAGGTTGGCGGGGGTATCCACCAGGAAGGCGTCGACGCCGTACAGCGCGGCCAGGCTGGTCAGGCTGGCCGGAACATTCACATACGATAAAGCGGCGCCGGCCTTGCGGGCGGCGCGCTTCCAGGCCAGCAGCACGGCCACGGCGGACGAGTCGGCGACCTGGACGGTGCCCAGGTCGAACACGGTCTGCCCTGCCTTGATGGCAGCGATGCCCTGGTCCAGCGCCACCTTGGCGTTCTGGACGGTCAGGGCGTCGATGCTGTCGAGCTTGTTGATGTCAGCCATGAATTACTTTGCAGGCTTGAGTGGCTTGTTGGCCAGTTTCTTGTTGCGCTCTGCCAATGCCTTGATCAGGCCGTCGATGCCGGACTTGCCGATTTCGGTGGCAAAAGTGCCCTTGTAGGTTTCCACCAGCCATGCGCCGAGCACATTGATGTCGAAAATTTTCCAGCCGTGCGGCGTTTTGGCCAGGCGATAGTTCAGCGTGACAGGCTCGCCGCGAGCGACGTTGACCTGGGAACGCACTTCGACTTCGGCGTCGGCCGGATCGGCGCGCAGGGGCTTGAATTCCACGGTTTCATTCTTGATCTGGGACAGGGCGCCCGAATACGTGAAGATCAGCAGGGTGCGGAACTCGGCCGAGAGCTGCTTTTGCTGCTCGGGCGTGGCTTCGCGCCAGAAACGGCCGGCAGCCAGCGAGGTCATGCGCTGGAAATCGACGTAGGGCAGGATTTTGCTTTCGACCAGGTCCATGACGCGCTTCTGGTTGCCCGCCTGGATTTCCTTGTCGTTCTTGGCCGTGTCGATGACGTCGGCGCTGATGCGCTTGACGAGCGCGTCCGGCGCTTCATTGGCGGGGGCTGCCGCGAGGGCGCTGGTGGCAATGGCCATGCTGGCGAGCGCGATAAGTTGTTTGATGAGTTTCATGTGTTCTTTTCTAAAATAGTTGTTCAGTTCAAGCGTTAACTACTTCGAGGCCGGTTCGGATGACAAGACGGGTGCTTTGGCCGCCGTTTTTGCTGGAACAGGCGCTTTGGACGGGTCCGCAACCGGGTCTGCCGCAGGTACGGCAGGCGCTGCTTCGTCGTCGGCATACGCCGCCTTGATGCTGGCGGCGGTCGGTTCGGCCGCATCGGCCGCGTCCGCCTTGGCCGCCTTGATGGCTTCCTTGCGCGAGGTTTCGCCGTCGAACACCTTGTTCTGGCGCGACTGCAGGAAACCGTCGCGGATGAATTCGTAACGGTCGAGTGCGGCTTCTTCCATGAGGTTGCTGGCATCGAGGATCACCGCACGCTGGTCGATGACACGCACGATAGTACCAGCAACCTGGACATTGGCGTTTACGCCATAACCCCAGGGGTCGGCGTAAATATCGAGCGGCAGCGCCACCGTGTCGCGCATGGTCGACGGGCCCAGCAGCGGCAGCATCAGGTAGGGACCGCTTTTCACGCCCCAGTAACCGAGGGTCTGGCCGAAGTCTTCATTGTGTTTCTTCAGCCCGGCTTCGGAGGCGACGTCGATCAGGCCGGCCAGGCCGAAGGTCGAGTTCATCATGACGCGCGTGAAGTCGGACATGCCGGCTTCGCCCTTGCCTTGCATCAGGTTATTGGCGGTGCTCCACATATCGGCCAGGTTGCCGAAGAAATTGTTCACGCCGGTCTGCACGAAGGAGGGCAGCACCTGCTTGTACACCGTGGCGGCCGGTTTCAGCGCATTGCGGTCGACCGCATCGTTGAACTCGAACATCTTGCGGTTGAATTTTTCGTAGGGATCTTTTTGTCCGCCCGTGGCGCAGCCGCCCAGCGCGGCTGCGAACACGACCAGCGTGGCCGAACGGACCAGTGTCATCGCTGTCATTTGCTCTCTTCCTTTCCTTCCGCCGCTTTGCTGTAGATGAACTGATTGATCAGGTCTTCCAGCACGGTGGCAGATGAAGTGCGGGAAATCCGGTCGCCATTGACCAGATTGTTGGTGTCGCCACCCGCTTCGATACCGATGTACTGCTCGCCCAGGAGGCCGGCAGTGAGGATTTTCAAGGAGCTATCTTTTGGAAATTTATAGCCCGCTTCAAGCTCCAAGGTTACCAGCGCCTTGTAGGTCTTGTCATCAAACTTGATGTCACCGACGCGTCCGACTACCACACCCGAAGCCTTGACCGGCGCTTGCGGCTTGAGGCCGCCGATGTTGTCGAACTTGCCGCTGATCTGGTAAGTCTGCGCAAACGACAAGGTGCTCATGTTGCCGGCCTTGAGCGCCAGGAACAGCAAAGCGGCCAGGCCCAGCAGGACAAACAGGCCAACCCACACGTCAACGGATTTACGATGCATTTTGAATTCCTAACTCTTGTTTTACTTGTTGAACATGATGGCGGTCAGCACGAAATCGAGCCCCCAGACCATCAGCGACGCGATCACCACGGTACGGGTGGTGGCGCGCGACACGTCTTCCGGCGTCGGCTGGGCATGGTAGCCCTGGAACAGCGCGGTGAAGGTGACGGCAATGCCGAACACGAAACTCTTGATCACGCCATTCATCACGTCGGCCTGGACATCGACATTGGCCTGCATTTGCGACCAGAACGCGCCTTCGTCCACACCGATCAGCTTGACGCCGACCAGGTAGCCGCCCAGCACGCCCACGGCGGAAAAGATGGTGGCCAGGATGGGCATGGCGATCACGCCGGCCCAGAAACGCGGCGCCAGCACGCGCTGCACCGGGTTAATGGCCATCATTTCCATGGCCGACAATTGCTCGCCGGCTTTCATCAAGCCGATTTGCGCGGTCAATGAGGTCCCCGCGCGGCCGGCGAACAGCAACGCGGTCACGACCGGGCCCAGTTCGCGCACCAGTGCCAGTGCGACCACCTGGCCCAGTTTTTGTTCCGCGCCATACGGGGTCAGCGTGATGTAACCCTGCAGGCCGAGCACCATGCCGACGAACAGGCCGGACACGATGATGATCACCAGCGAGTAATTGCCGATGAAGTGGGTCTGCTCGGAAATCAGTCCCGGGCGGCGCAGGGCGCCAGGCGAGACGCCCAGCAGGTTGAAGAAGAAGCGTGTGGCGAAGCCGATGGCGGCGACGCTGTCGCGCAGGGTACGGCCGATCGCGGCCAGGCTATCGAGAATCCAGGTCATGCGCGCGCCTCCAGTCCCAGGTCGTCGGCCAGCGACTTGCCTGGATAGTGGAAGGGGACGGGGCCATCGGGCGCGGCGTTGACGAACTGCTTCACATACGGGTCGTCCGACACGCGCAGGTCGGCCGGCGTGCCCTGGGCGACGATTTTTCCTGCTGACATGAAGTACACATAGTCGGCGATGGCGAAGCATTCGTGCACGTCGTGCGAGACCAGGATCGAGGTCGAGCCGAGCGCATCGTTCAGGCGGCGGATCAGGTTGGCGGTGACGCCCATCGAGATCGGATCGAGGCCGGCGAACGGTTCGTCGTACATCACCAGTTCGGGGTCGAGGGCGACGGCGCGGGCCACGGCCACGCGGCGCGCCATGCCACCCGAAATTTCGGCCGGCTTCAACTGGGCGGCATTGCGCAAGCCTACCGCATTGAGCTTCATGAGCACCAGGTCGCGGATCAGTTCTTCGGTCAGGTTGGTGTGTTCGCGCAGCGGGAAGGCCACGTTTTCAAACACCGACAGGTCGGTGAACAGGGCGCCGAACTGGAACAGCATGCCCATCTTGCGGCGCAGGCGGTACAGGCCGTCGGTATCGAGCTTGTGGACGATTTCGCCGGCCACGGACACGCTGCCGCACTGCGGGCGGATCTGGCCGCCGATCAGGCGCAGGACGGTGGTCTTGCCGCAGCCGGAGCCACCCATGACCGCGACGACTTTTCCGCGTGGGAAGTCCATCTGGAGGTTCGACAAAATCGAACGCTCGCCATAGGCAAAGTGTAGATCACGGATTTCGACAAGATTGGTCACGGAGCAGTTCATGGATAGGGACGACCGTATTGTAGTGCAGAAACGGCAAGCTCTGCTGGGAGGGCCCTGTTTACGCGCGGGCGCAGGGGGTGAGAATACAACACTACTGAACCGAGAGTCAGATATTTCCGCCCGTAAGTCCCTGATTCGACAGGCGCAGGCAATCATTGCGTCATGGCAATTTAGCTAAATTGTTTCCAAATGTAAATTCTATGCATATGAGCAACTTTCGCAGGGGTGCCGCCACGCGCTACCCTGGGTAGCGCGTGGCAATGCCGGGCGCCGGATTAACCCCGACATGCCGGCGCTTCCGTTGAACGAACAGCGGCCCGGTCGACGTGGCCGCCCACCCAACGGAGAACTCCATGAGCCCATTACGCCACCCCGCCCTGATCACGATGCTGGTGCTCGCCGGCCTGGCAAGCCTGCCTGTCCACGCCAGCCCGCGCTATGCGCATCCGCTCAGCCAGCTGCCCAAGCCGGCCCATGCGCCGGCCACTATCGAACTGCTGTTCGTGCTCGACACCACCGGATCGATGGGCGAGATGCTGGAAGGGGCGAAAACCAAGATCTGGGGCATCGTCAACGATGTGCTGCAGCGCCAGGGCAACACGCGCGCCAGGATCCGCGTGGGGCTGGTGGCGTACCGCGACCGGGGCGACGCCTATGTCACGCGGATCACGCCGCTGTCCGACAACCTGGACGTGGTCTATGCCCAGCTGATGCGCTACGAGGCCAACGGGGGCGGCGACGGACCGGAAGATGTGCGCAGCGCGCTGGCCGACGGCTTGCGCGCCGGCGGCTGGTCGGCGCCGGGGCCGCGCACCTCGCAAGTGATGTTCCTGGTGGGCGACGCGCCGCCGCACGACGATTACCAGAATATCCGCAGCACCAGCGCCACGGCGCGCGAGGCGGCGCAGCGCGGCATCATCGTCAATGCCATCCAGTGCGGCGAGGATAGCCAGACCGAACGCGCATGGCGCGCGGTGGCCAGACAGGGCGGCGGCGACTACTTCGCCATCGCCCAAGATGGCGGGGTGGAGGCGATCGAAACGCCGTACGACGGGCCGCTGGCGAAGCTGGGCGAGCAGATCGGCGGCACCTATATGGCCTACGGCAGCGCGAGCGTACGCGAACGGAGCCAGTCGGCGCAAATCGTCATGGAAACGCGGGTGTCGGCGGATGCGCCGCCGCCGGCGCGGGCCGAGCGTGCCGTCAACAAGGCCCTGAACGACAAGGCATATGACGAGCGCGACCTGGTGCAGAAGGCGGAAAGCGGGAAGGTGGCGGTGGCGGGGATTGCCGAAGCCGAATTGCCGGACAGCCTGCGCAAGCTGGCGCCGGCCAAGCGCCAGGAAGCGCTGGACACGGCGGTGGCCGAGCGCAAAGCGATCCGCGAAAAGATCGTGACCCTGGCGAAGCAGCGCGAGCAGTACATCGCCGAGCAGCGCCGCAAGAAGGGCGGCGGCAAGGCGGGGCTGGACGAAGCGATTTCGTCGGCACTCGCGCGCCAGATCAAGTAAGAAAAACGGCGAGGGCCAACGGCGGGGGCCAGGCCTGGCCCCCGCCGAATTGCAGGAAATATTTACCGGGGCAGGACCGAGGAGCCCATCAGGAACTCGTCGACCGCGCGGGCTGCCTGGCGGCCTTCACGGATCGCCCACACCACCAGCGACTGACCGCGGCGCATGTCGCCGGCAACGAATACTTTCGGCACCGAGGTCTGGTAGCAGCCTTCGCCATCGGTGGTGGCTTTGGCATTGCCGCGGCCATCTTTTTCGACGCCGAAGGCTTCCAGCACCTGTTGTACGGGCGACACAAAGCCCATCGCCAGCAGCACCAGGTCGGCCTTCATTTCGAATTCGCTGTTCGGCACTTCGGACATCTTGCCGTCTTTCCATTCGACGCGGCAGGCGATCAGCTTTTCAACTTTGCCGCCCTTGCCTTCCAGGCGCTTGGTGGCCACCGCCCAGTCGCGCTCGCAACCTTCTTCGTGCGACGAGGAGGTGCGCAGCTTGGTCGGCCAGTAAGGCCATACCAGGGGCTTGTTTTCCTGTTCCGGCGGCATCGGCATCAGTTCGAATTGCGTCACCGATGCGGCGCCGTGGCGGTTGGAGGTGCCCACGCAGTCGGAACCGGTATCGCCGCCGCCGATCACGACCACGTGCTTGCCGGTGGCCTTGATCTGGTCTTTCACCTTGTCGCCCGCGTTGACCTTGTTTTGCAGCGGCAGGAAATCCATGGCGTAATGCACGCCCTTCAGTTCGCGCCCCGGCACCGGCAGGTCGCGCGGCTGTTCCGCGCCACCGGCCATGATGACGGCGTCGAATTCCTTTTCCAGGTCTTCCGGGAAGATGGTTTCCTTGGCCCAGTTGTTGACCGATGCAGGGAAGTCTTTGCCGACCAGTACGCTGGTGCGGAAGACCACGCCTTCGGCTTCCATCTGCTTGACGCGGCGGTCGATGTGGACCTTTTCCATCTTGAAGTCGGGAATGCCGTAGCGCAGCAGGCCGCCGATGCGGTCGCTCTTTTCGAACACGGTCACCGCGTGGCCCACGCGCGCCAGCTGCTGCGCCGCCGCCATGCCGGCAGGACCGGAACCGATCACCGCCACTTTCTTGCCCGTCTTCACTTCCGCAGGCTGCGGTACAACCCAGCCGTTTTCCCAGCCGGTATCGATGATCTTGTGCTCGATCGACTTGATGCCGACCGGATCGTTGTTGATGCCCAGCGTGCACGCCGATTCGCAGGGCGCCGGGCAGATGCGGCCCGTGAATTCAGGGAAGTTGTTGGTCGAGTGCAGGTTTTCCAGGGCAGCGCGGTAGTTGCCGTGATAAACCAGGTCGTTCCAGTCGGGGATGATGTTATTGACCGGGCAGCCGCTGTTGCAAAACGGGATGCCGCAATCCATGCAGCGCGCCGCCTGTACCTTGGCCTGCGGGTCGCTCAGGTGCAAAACAAATTCCTTGTAGTTCTTGAGACGCGCGGCAGGCTCGAGATAGCTTTCGTCCTGACGCTTGAATTCCATGAAGCCGGTGATTTTACCCACGATGTTTTCCTTTTATTCTGGTGTGCGCGCTTACGCCGCGATCTTTTCGGCAGCTTCTTCCATGCTGCTGTTGTGCATTTCTTCCAGGGCCCGCTTGTAGTCGGTCGGGAATACTTTGACAAACTTGCCGCGGCCGGTCGCCCAGTCGTCCAGCAGGTTGCGCGCACGGGTGCTGCCGGTGTGCTTGAAGTGACGCTCGATCAGGCGCTTGAGGATCACTTCGTCGGCTTCACGCTCGCTGTCGCGGCTCTGGCTGTGCCATGCCGAGACATCGCTTTGTTCCTTGGCGCTGAGCACGCGCTCCAGGTTCACCATCGTGGTATTGCATTTGGTTTCGAAATCGCCAGCCGGGTCGTAGACGTAAGCCACGCCGCCCGACATGCCTGCCGCAAAATTGCGGCCGGTAGCGCCCAGGACCACGACGGTGCCGCCGGTCATGTATTCGCAGCCATGGTCGCCGCAGCCTTCGACAATCGCCGTGGCGCCGGAATTACGGACCGCAAAACGTTCGCCCGCCACACCGTTGAAGAAGGCTTCGCCGGAAATCGCGCCGTACAGGACGGTGTTGCCGACGATGATGTTGTCGACCGCCCAGCCGCGGAATTCGGTGTTCGGACGCACGATAATGCGGCCGCCCGACAAGCCCTTGCCGACGTAGTCATTGCCTTCGCCGACCAGGTCCAGCGTGATGCCCGCTGCCAGGAAGGCCGCGGCCGACTGGCCCGCCGTGCCTTGCAGCTGGATGTGGATGGTGTCGTCCGGCAAGCCGGCATGGCCGTAGCGCTTGGCCACTTCGCCCGACAGCATGGTGCCGACGGTGCGGTTGACGTTGCGTACCGGCGAGATGAAGGAAACGCGCTCGCCTTTTTCCAGCGCGGCTTTGGCTTGCGCGATCAGCTTGTGGTCGAGCGCCTTTTCCAGGCAGTGGTCCTGGTATTCGTTGTGGAAGATCGCCAGGCCGGTGTCGGTTTTCGGCTGGTAGAAGATGTTCGAGAAATCCAGGCCGCGCGCTTTCCAGTGCGAAATGGCTTGCGATTTGTCGAGCAGGTCGGAGCGGCCGATCAGTTCGTCGAAAGTACGGATGCCCAGCTGCGCCATCAACTGGCGCGCTTCCTCGGCGACGAAGAAGAAATAGTTAACCACGTATTCCGGTTTACCCTGGAACTTGGCGCGCAGGACAGGGTCTTGCGTCGCAACGCCGACCGGGCAAGTGTTCAGGTGGCATTTGCGCATCATGATGCAGCCTTCGACCACCAGCGGTGCCGTCGCGAAACCGATCTCGTCGGCGCCCAGCATGGCGGCGATGACGACGTCGCGGCCGGTCTTCATCTGGCCGTCGGCCTGGACGCGGATGCGGCTGCGCAAGCCGTTCAACACCAGGGTTTGCTGCGTCTCCGCGAGACCCAGCTCCCATGGAGTACCGGCGTGCTTGACCGACGACAATGGCGACGCGCCCGTGCCGCCGTCATGGCCGGCAACGACCACGTGGTCGGCCTTGGCCTTGGTGACGCCGGCGGCAACGGTGCCGATGCCCACTTCGGACACCAGCTTGACCGAGATCGATGCGCGCGGATTGGCGTTCTTCAGGTCGTGGATCAGCTGCGCCAGGTCTTCGATCGAATAAATGTCATGGTGCGGCGGCGGCGAAATCAGTCCCACGCCCGGCACCGAGAAGCGCAGGCTGGCAATGTATTCCGACACCTTGTGGCCCGGCAGTTGGCCGCCTTCGCCGGGTTTTGCACCCTGCGCCATCTTGATCTGGATCTGGTCGGCCGAGTTCAAATACTCGGCCGTGACGCCGAAGCGTCCGGAAGCGACCTGCTTGATGCGCGAACGCAGCGAGTCGCCGTCCTGCAATGGAATATCGACCACGACGTTCTGCGCGCCGATGACGGACGACATGGTCTCCCCCTGCTTGATCGGGATGCCTTTCAGTTCCTTGGTGTAGCGGAACGGATCTTCGCCGCCTTCACCGGTGTTCGATTTGCCGCCGATGCGGTTCATGGCGATGGCCAGCGTGGCGTGCGCTTCGGTGCTGATCGAGCCGAGCGACATGGCGCCGGTGGCGAAACGCTTGACGATGTCCTTGGCCGGCTCGACTTCGTCGATCGGAATGGCCTTGGTCGGATCGAGCTTGAACTCGAACAGGCCACGCAGTGTCAAATGACGGCGGCTCTGGTCGTTGATGATTTGCGCGTATTCCTTGTAGCTCGAAAAATTGTTGCTGCGGGTCGAATGCTGCAGTTTTGCAATCGCATCCGGGGTCCACATATGTTCTTCGCCGCGTACGCGGAAGGCGTATTCGCCGCCGGCGTCCAGCGCGTCGAGCAGCAGCGGATCGTTGCCGAAGGCCAGGTTGTGCAGGCGCAGCGCTTCTTCCGCCACTTCGAACACGCCAATGCCTTCCACGTTCGACGCGGTGCCCTTGAAGTATTTGTCGACCAGCGACTTGTTCAGGCCGATCACTTCAAAGATTTGCGCGCCGCAGTAGGACATGTAGGTGGAAATGCCCATCTTGGACATCACCTTCATCAAGCCCTTGCCGATGGCCTTGGTGTAGTTGTAAATCGCTTTTTCAGGCGACATGTCGCCCGCCATGCCCGCTGCCATTTCGGTCAGCGTTTCCATGGCCAGGTAAGGATGGACTGCTTCGGCGCCATAGCCGGCCAGCAGGGCGAAGTGGTGGGTTTCGCGGGCCGAACCGGTTTCCACGACCAGGCCGGTGGACGCGCGCAAGCCGCGGCCAACCAGGTGCTGGTGAATGGTGGACGTGGCCAGCAGGGCCGGAATGGCCACCTGGTCGACCGACACGTTACGGTCGGACACGATCAGGATATTGTGGCCGGAACGCACGGCGTCAACCGCCTCCGCGCACAGCGAGGCCAGCGAGGCTTCAATGCCTTCCTTGCCCCACGATACCGGGTAGCAGATGTTCAGTTCGTACGACTTGAACTTGCTGCCGGTATGGGCGCTGATATTGCGCAGGCGCGCCATGTCGTCGAAGCCCAGCACCGGCTGCGATACTTCCAGGCGCATCGGCGGATTGACGTTGTTGGTGTCGAGCAGGTTCGGCTTCGGTCCGATGAAGGACACCAGCGACATGACCATGGCTTCGCGGATCGGATCGATCGGCGGATTGGTCACTTGCGCGAACAATTGCTTGAAGTAGTTGTACAGCGGCTTGAGCTTGTTGGACATGACGGCCAGCGGCGAGTCATTGCCCATGGAGCCGGTGGCTTCTTCGCCCAGCAGGGCCATCGGCGCCATCAGGAATTTCAAGTCTTCCTGGGTGTAGCCGAAGGCTTGCTGGCGGTCGAGCACGGTGGCCACGGCTTTTTCGCCCTGGGCCGGCGTGTCCTTGGCGCGGTTGTGCGCCAGCTGGCTTTCCGACAGCTTGATTTCATTGAGCTTGATGCGTACCGAGTTGATCCATGCCTTGTAAGGCTTGGCGTTGGCGTAGGTATCCTTCAGCTCCTTGTCGTCGATGATGCGGCCCGCTTCCAGGTCGATCAGGAACATCTTGCCCGGCTGCAGGCGCCATTTCTGGATGATCTTCGATTCGGGAATCGGCAGCACGCCCGATTCGGATGCCATGACGACCAGGTCGTCGTCGGTGACGATGTAGCGGGCAGGGCGCAGGCCGTTGCGGTCCAGCGTACCGCCGATGTGGCGCCCGTCGGTGAAGGCCATGGCGGCCGGACCGTCCCATGGTTCCATCATGGCGGCGTGGTATTCGTAGAAGGCGCGGCGGTTGTCGTCCATCATGGTGTGGTTTTCCCAGGCTTCCGGGATCATCATCATCATGGCTTGGGCGATCGGGTAGCCCGACATGATCAGCAGTTCCAGCGCATTGTCGAAGCAGGCAGTGTCGGACTGGCCTTCATAGATCAGCGGGAACAGTTTCTGCAGGTCGTCGCCCAGCACGGCCGACTTCATGACGCCTTCGCGGGCGCGCATCCAGTTGAAGTTGCCCTTGACGGTATTGATTTCGCCGTTGTGGGCGATCAGGCGGTACGGGTGGGCCAGCGGCCATTCCGGGAAGGTGTTGGTCGAGAAACGCTGGTGCACCAGCGCCAGCGCCGAGATGCAGCGCGGATCCTGCAAGTCCTTGTAGTACACGCCCACCTGGTCGGCCAGCAGCAAGCCCTTGTAGACGATGGTGCGGGCCGACATGGAGGCGACGAAGAATTCCTTGCCGTGAATAAGCTTGAGCGCCTGGATCGCGTGGCCGGACGATTTGCGGATCACATACAGTTTGCGCTCGAGCGCGTCGGTCACCATGATGTCCGGGCCGCGGCCGATGAAGATCTGGCGGATGACCGGTTCCTTGCCGCGCACGATAGGCGACATGGGCATGGCTTCGTCGACCGGCACATTGCGCCAGCCCAGGACGACCTGGCCTTCGATGCGCGCGGCGCGTTCGATTTCCTGTTCGCAAGCGATGCGCGATGCATTTTCCTTCGGCAGGAAGACCATGCCGACGCCGTACTCGCCCGGAGGCGGCAGTTCCACGCCCTGGCGCGCCATTTCGTCGCGGTAGTACTGGTCCGGGATCTGGATCAGGATGCCGGCGCCGTCGCCCATCAGCGCATCGGCGCCGACCGCGCCCCGGTGATCCAGGTTTTTCAGGATCAGCAGGCCTTGTTCAATAATCGAGTGGCTCTTGTTGCCCTTGATGTGGGCGATGAAGCCGACGCCGCAGGCATCGTGTTCATTGGACGGGTCGTACAAACCTTGGGCAATCATGAGTTTTCTCCACTGCTTTTAATGTCGAAGGAACAGATTAGTGCAATGCAGCAGAAATCGTCAACAACATTAATCAGGGTCGGAGTCGCATTAAATCATTTTGCTTTAAAGACATATTTAATTAGGGACATGGTAAATGCAGGCAAATCCACGAATTCGAACCAGGGTCAGACCTCCGACGAGTAATATTACTCGTCGGAGGTCTGACCCTGGTTTGGCAATTTGTGAAGTGGCGATCAGGCGGTCGGGATGTCCGCTGGCTTGACTTTGAACGGCCTGCCGCGCTTGGCGGGCAGCACCTGGCGCTTGGCGCGCTGTTGTAATTCCGTCTTGAAGGCGTCCGAGCCGAGCGGCCAGCCCTTCAGGACCGCCGCGTCGATTGCGGCCAGTTCTCCGCTTCCCAGCGACGGCGCGCTCAACGCGATGTAGGCATCCTCGCGCTGGAATGGGGTGTTTCCCAGCGCCCAGTACAGCGCGTGGTCGCTTACCACGGAATCGGGCTTGATTCCCGCATGGTGGGCATAGCTCGACCAGCGATATTCCTGCGGCTCGCCGACCTCCTGCTCGCGCACCGGATGGCGTTCCATATACCGGCAGCACAGCATGAAGTACTTCTGCGCATCGATCAGCGAGGTCTTGAAGCGCCCGTGGAACAGGCTTCCGCTGCGGCCATGCTTGGCATTGAACCATGGCACATAATAGCGGCCCAGCCTTTGCATCATTTGCGCCAGCCCCTGCTCCGTGGACGGCGTAGCCAGCATGTGCAAGTGATTCGGCATCAGCACATAACCATGCACCGCCACCTTGAACTCTTTGGCGCTCTCTTTCAGCCAGCCAAGGAAGCGCTCATAATCCTCGTCATCGCGAAAAATGCGCTGGCTGTCATGGCCGCGCTGGATGAGGTAATGGGGGTGATGGGCTAAAACGAGGCGGGGAAGGCGGGCCATGGCAAGAAAAAGGGACAGTGTGGTGCCGATTCTAAGGCATCCGCACAACTCTGTCCCCATTTATTTTAACAGCAGGCCGATTTTGAATCGACTATGTCCCTATTAGGACAGGTTGAAGCCTGCCGAGAGGCTGTAGCCCTCGCCGTAAGCGCTGCGCAGAGGCAAATCCTGCCCAAGTCCACTGCGCGCTTTCTTGCGCAGGCGGTATACCAGCATGTCCACGCGGCGGCTGGCGTCCGGATCTTCACCGCCCATGCCGGCCACGATGACCTGGCGCGGTACCGGGCGGGTATTAATAGTGAGCAAATGCAGGAAGTTGCATTCTTTCTCGGTCAGGTCGATCACCGATCCCATCAACTCGAGTTGGCGAGCGCTTACTTTCAGCGTCCACTTGCTTGGCGCTGGAATCGAAGGTTCTTGCGGACGAACGCGGCGGTCCAGCGCTTCGATGTGCGCGGCCAGTTCCGGGAATTTGATCGGCTTGGTCAGGTAATGGTCGGCGCCCAGGCGCAGGCCCAGGATGCGGCTGTCGAAGGCGACCCGGCCGGTCAGCACCAGCAAGCCGATTTCCGGGTACAGCTGGCGCATGCGAGGAATAATGTTAAATCCGTCCTCATCAGGCAAGCCGAGATCGAGCACGACGACGGCCGCAGGCGTCTTGGTCAGCGCGGCCCACATCTCACCGGCCGTGGTGGCGATGGTCACATCATGGTCAAGTTCGGTCAGGAACTCCGCCATATCTCCGGCGTAATCGCCGTTGTCTTCAACAATCAATATCTGCGTCATGGGTTGGCCATTTTTTCTTCGTTCACATCAATCCGAATTTTCAAGGTGCCTACCCTTGTAGTTGTTGAGCGGAATTATCACTGTTGATCACTTTGGATGCAACACTTTTCCCCATTCCGCCCTGCGCAGGCAGCCATATCTTAAATTCCGCGCCGCACGGCGCAACATTTTGAACCGTAATATTGCCGCCGTGAACGTCTATGACAGAACGCGCCATATACAGTCCCAGCCCTGAACCATTCTCAACAGCATTACTGCCACGGTAGCCCTTTTCGAAAACCGATAGTAGTTCATCTTCCGGCACACCGGCGCCGCCGTCGCGCACCAGGAAGGCGATGCCGCCGTCGGCCTGGTGCCCGGCCAGCGTGATGGCGCTGTCGAGCGGCGAGTACTGCAAGGCGTTATCGACCAGCACCTTCAAGGCGAGACGCAGGCCGCCGGGCTGGCAGCGCACCTCGGCCGGCAGGTGGCCGATATCGACGATGGCTTCGCGCCCCGCGGCGCGCAGCTGTTCGGCGGCCTCCTTGAGCAGCATGGCGGGCGAAGCGCCGTCGGCCGGCTTGCGGTTGCCCTCCTCGGCCAGCCGTTCCGGCGACAGATAGTCGTCCATCATGCTGATCAGGCGATCGACGGCGGCCTGGATTTTGCGGTAGCGGGCGCGGGTTGCCTCGTCCGCGCCGGCCCCGGTCACTTCCAGGCGCTGGATGGCGCCGTCGATGGTGGACAGCGGCGTGCGGAATTCATGGTTCAGCATGCTGGCGAAACGGCGCTGCCGGGCGGCGCGCTCGCGCTGTTCGCTGATGTCGCGCAGGGTGCCGACCAGCGCCGACGGCTGGCCGTTCGCGTCGAGCACCAGGGTCGACGTGATTTCGATGGGGATGACGCGGCCGTCGCGGTGCGGTTGTTCGTAGCTGCGCTGCACGCGCTGGCGCGACAGGTCGCCGCCGGCAAAGCGCTTGAGCCGTTCCTTCAGGCCGCCGCACAGCGGGGCCAGCGGGCTGGCGCTGTCGGGCTTGCGGAACCAGGCGTTGAAGTCAGCGAAGGAATAGCCGAGCAAGGGGAGAACGCCCTCGCTGATGTAGCCCGGCAAGCCGGTGGCCAGGTCGATGGTCCATGCAACGTCGCCATGCAGTTCCGCGATCGTGCGAAACTGCCGGACAGCATCCTGGTCGCCTGGCTCCATCAAAACACCCCTCACAATGTTGGCAATAGCATTTTGCCAGCTAGTATATCGCCAACATTGTCTTGGTGTTGACCGAGCAGCGACAGTTTTGCGGCGCTATTCTTCGAGCGGGGCGAAAATGGCCTGCAAGTCTTCCTGGGTAAGCGCCATCTTGTGGGCTTCGCCTTCGGCCAGGATCGATTGCGCCAGGTCCGACTTTTTCTGCTGCAGCAGCTGGATTTTTTCTTCCAGCGTACCCTTGGCGATCAGCTTGTACACGAATACCGGCTTGTCCTGGCCGATGCGCCAGGCGCGGTCGGTGGCCTGGTTCTCGGCCGCCGGGTTCCACCACGGATCGTAGTGGATCACGGTATCGGCCGCGGTCAGGTTCAGTCCCACGCCGCCCGCCTTCAGGCTGATCAGGAAAATCGGCACCGCGCCCTGCTGGAAGGCCGCCACCTGCGCGGCCCGGTCCTTGGTATCGCCCGTGAGCAGCGCATACGGGATGCGGCGCGCGTCGAGTTCTTCCTGGATCAGCGCCAGCATGCTGGTGAACTGCGAAAACACGAGGATCTTGCGGCCTTCCTCGAGCAGGTCGTCCACCATCTGCATCAGGTCGATCAGCTTGGCCGAGCCGCTATCCTTTTTCTTGGCGGGCAGGGCCTTGACCAGGCGCGGGTCGCAGCACACCTGGCGCAGCTTGAGCAAGGCTTCGAGGATGACGATCTGGCTGCGCGCCACGCCCTTCTTGTCGATCTCGTCGCGCACTTTCTTGTCCATGGCCAGGCGCACGGTTTCGTACAGGTCGCGCTGGGCGCCCGAGAGTTCGACCTTGCGCACCATTTCTGTTTTCGGCGGCAATTCCTTGGCCACATTGTCCTTGGTCCGGCGCAGCAGGAAAGGCTTGATGCGGCGGTTCAGCAGCGAACGGCGCAGCGGATCGTCCTGGCGTTCGATCGGATGGCGGAACTGGCTGTTGAAGGTTTTTTCGTCGCCCAGCAAGCCGGGCAGCAGGAAATGGAATTGCGACCACAGCTCGCCAAGGTGGTTTTCCAGCGGCGTGCCGGTCAGGCACAGGCGGTGGCGCGACTTGAGCAAGCCCGCGCTTTGCGCCGCCTTCGAGCGGTTGTTCTTGATGTAATGCGATTCATCCAGGATGACCAGGTGGTAATTGTGCTCGCGCAGCTTTTCCTCGTCGCGCGGCAGCAGCGCGTAGGTGGTCAGCACCAGGTCCGATTCGTCGATCTTGTCGAACTGTTCCAGGCGCTCCTTGCCTTGCAGCAGGAGCACGCGCAAGCCGGGGGCGAAGCGCGCCGCTTCGTCCTGCCAGTTGGTCATCAGGCTGGTCGGGGCGATGACCAGGGCCGGCGCGGTCAGGCGCCCTGCTTCCTTTTCCACCAGGATGTGGGCCAGGGTTTGCACCGTCTTGCCCAGGCCCATGTCATCGGCCAGGATGCCGGCCAGGTCATATTCGCGCAGGAATTGCATCCAGGCCAGGCCGTCGGCCTGGTAGTCGCGCAGCGTGGCGCGCAGGCCGGCCGGGGCCGGCACTTTCTGCACCGTGCCGAACAGGCTCAGCTTGCGGCCGGTTTCGCGCAGCTGTTCGCCGCCGAACCAGCGCAATTCCGTGCCGCGCGCCAGTTCTTCCAGGCGCGCCGCGTCCAGCGTGGACAGGCGCACCTTGTTTTTGATCTTGTCGCTGAAATACAGTTCGCCCAGGGTGCTGAGGATGGGCTTCAGGCGGCCCCATGGCAGCGCCACGCGCAAGCCGTCGGGCAGGGTGGCCAGCATCTGGTCGGCGTCGGCATGGGCGGCCAGCACGTCGGGATTGAAGTCGGTGGGCGCGCCGCGGATCAGCTGCACCAGCACCGGCAGCAGCGGCACGCGTTTTTGCGCCACCACGATGCCCAGCTCCAGTTCGAACCAGGCATTGCCCGCTTCGGCCGGTTCGTCGATTTCCGCATACCAGTCTTCCACGGCGACCACGTCGTAGCGGTATTTGTTTGACTTTTGCACATGCCAGCCGGTATCGCTCAGGCCGTCGAGCTCGCCTTCGGCGAAACGTAGCCAGTGGGCCTGGCTTTCCAGCTGCAGGGCGCCGGCCAGGCCGTTGAGCGGAGGGGTGGCCGGCTTGCGGAAGCCCAGCAGGGTCAGCGCGTCGAGGGCGGCGGTTTCGGCCGCGCTGTCGCGCGCGATGACTTCGGTCACGTCGCCCACCTGGCGCACCACGCGCTGGGCCGGGTCGAAGGAGACGCGCTCGCCATCGTAGTCGAAGGACATGACGGCGTAGTCGTGCCAGCGTTCCAGGCTGCCATCGGCCAGCTTGATGCTGTCGAGCAGCAGGTGCGGGCGCGGCGTGACGTCTTCGCGCATGCGCTGTGTCAAGGGCTGCGGCAAGGGCATCAGCTGCTGCAGGCCATGCGCCAGCAGCAACTGGGACACGCGTTTTTTATCGTTGCCGGTCAGGGCCGGGGCCTGGGCCACCAGGGCTTGCAGGTCGGCCAGGGAAATATCGACCCCGCCGCGGTTGAGCGAGAGCGCGCCGCAGGACAGGTTGTCGATGTACCACGGCGGATCGGTGGGCAGCATGTAATCGATCTGGTCGGCCGCGCTGTGGGTGGCGCCGGCCGGCGGCTGGACTTGCCAGCCCAGGCGCGCTGTGCGGCCTTCATCGCGCCAGACCAGGTTGGCTTCGCGCACCTGCCCCTGTTTCAGCGGATAAATGAGGCCGTTCGACATGTCGCTCCAGGAATTCGCCCACAGCAGTTTGTCTTGTTGCAGCAACATTTCCAGCAGGATGGCGCCGACCTTGCCTTTGGGCTCGGTGGCACTGCCGCCCTGCGAGGCGGCGCCGCTGCGCATTGCTATGAAGAAACGAACCAGGTCTTCATCGTCGCCTTCCAGGTAGGCGGGCGGCGCCGACAGCAGGGAAAACACTTCGCTGACCGGGCTGGCCGCGGCCACTTCGCCGTTCGGCTTCAGGCGCGCCTTGCACAGGCACAGTGCCACGTGGCGGCCGCCGCTGGTGGGCGCCAGCACGTACACGAATTTATACTGGGCAATCTTTGGATCTTTCAGCTCCACGTCCAGCTTGGGCTGGGGGTGGGCGGCGGCCTCGACCCGCTGCAGCCAGCTGGCGATCGGTGCGGGGAGGGCGGGCGCAGGACTGGCCTGCGGCGCCGCTGGCGTTGCTGGGGGTCTTACACGCTGTTCGTCGCTCGTGAAATCCATCGTGTGCATTTGTTTTATCAGGGCAGTATCAGATTCGATAACACTCGATATTATCCGACAAAGGCACTTTCGTGTTCTGTTCTCTTCCGCACGTTGTCAGCAACAAAGGCCTGATGACGTGCCGGCAAATCATTTGACGCAGATCAAGATGCTTTCCGCACGTCTAGTTATTGCCGTAGAAATCCTGTTCCGACCGCTTGAACTGGGACGATTCGCGTACCCGCTCTATCTGCCGCCACAGCTGTTCGCTGAAGGCCGGCTCCTGTTCCACAAGCTTGAATGACAGCAACAGGAAATACGGCCGTTCGTCCAGCACGGTGGGGTCGCGCTCGATGGCGGCCGCCAGGTCCGGGTTGTTGGCCAGCACATAGGTCACGCGCGAAGTCTGCAGGACGGCGCCTTGCAAGCGGCCCATGACCACCTTGCGCAAGGTGTCGACCGGGCTCTTGCTGCGGTCATCGACCGGCACCCCCATGTCCCGCAGCACGTCGATGATGGAATGGCCCGCCAGGCTGCCGATGGTGCCGGTCAGGTTGTCGAGGCGGCTGCCATTCCAGTGCAGGGCGCTGCCCCGGGTCCGGTACAGGGAATAGCTGTTCATGTGCAGGCGCAAGGCCGGATCGGGCTTGCCGTCCTTGCCCATGGGATAACGGCCCATCTCCAGCCGTTCCGCCTTGAAGCTGGCGGCGAAGGCGCCATCGACGCTGTTGGCGGCCAGTTCAGCGAGGCAACGTTTCCAGGGGAGGGCCACCAGCCTGACGGGAACGCCGATTTCGCGTTCGAGCTGGCGCACCAGCAGCACGTTCAGGCCGGGCCGGTCTTTCAACACCCATGGATAGGAATCCTGGTCTTCATGGCAGAACACCAGGCTGGCGGGACGGGCGCCGGCCGCCGTGGCGGCGAGCATCAGCAAGATCAACAAGACCGACTTGGCGTGCATGGGAGCATCCGATCGAGACTGTGGGTCTTTTCAGGATAGCAGGCATGCGGGGCAGTGTGAATTGAAGGTAAATATATGTTCCTCGCGGAATTTCCGGTGTGTCTTTATTGCACCACATTTGCGTAAATATTATTCCATCAGGAAAGCAGTGTTACCATTTTCAAGACACGGTCAACCGGGAGATCCAGGATGACGCCGTTTTCTTCTACACGCGCGCTCGCCAGCGCCATTTGCCTGCTGTGCGCGGCAAGCGCCCATGCCCAGGTCGTTCCCTTCGGCACGCTCGACCTGACAGTCGAACGGGTGGGCCCCGTGGCGTCGCACGGAAGGGTCAGCAGCAACAGTTCCGGCTTCGGCTTCCGGGCCAGCGAGGACCTGGGCGGGGGCATGCGCGCCTTCTTCCAGCTCGAAGGCAGCATGAGCGTCGATACCGGCGCGGGCGGCATCGCCAGCCGCGACAGCTTCGTCGGACTGGCCGGCCCCTTCGGCACCTTGCGCGCCGGCCACATGACCACGCCCTTGCGCGCGCTGGGCGGGCGCCTCAATTTCGTCCCCGGCGGCACCTCGATCGCCAACAATATGGGAGTGATGAGCACGCTGAACGGCATGCATGCCGGACTGAACTCGCGCTTGCCCAATTCGGTCCAGTACGCCCTGCCGCCCTACGCCGGCGTGGCCGTCACGCTGCTCTGGGCGCCGGGCGAGCTGCGCCCCAATGGCGACGACGACGGCAGCTACGGCGCCGGCCTCAACTACGAGACCGGGCCCTGGCAGCTGGGCCTGGCCCACGAAAACCGCGGGGCCCAGCGCAAGCAGGCGCTGGGCAACTCGAACGACTGGGAAAGCCGGGCCGTGCTGCGCTACACGGCCGGCGAACTGACCTTCAGTCTCGGCTGGGACAAGCTGGCCTCGGACGGCCTGTACAACGGCGCCCGGGGCAGCGTGGCGCGCGACGCCTGGACCGGCGGCTTCATGTGGCGCCGCGCACGGCACGATGTGTCCCTCAATGTCAGCCAGGCCAACGCCCTGGACTGCGGCGGCAATGCGCGCAGCGGCCAGTGCGCCCCGGCGGCGGTGGACACGACCGGCGCACGCCAGCTGGCGCTGCTGTATCACTACACATTCAGCAAGCGCACCATGCTGATTGCCTTCTACAGCACCATCTGCAATGAGGCCAACGCCCGCTACGACTACGACGCCAATCCGCTGGTACCCGCGTTGGCCGCGCGCGCGCCGGGCAGCCACCTGCGCGGGATGGCGCTCGGCATTCGCCATTCCTATTGATGCTGTTCCAGGTACTTCAGGAACAGGGCGTCGGCCTGGCGGTCACGTATCCGCGCCAGGCCGCGCCATAGCGCCGGCGCCAGCGCCGGATGGCGGCGCATGAATTGGTGGCTGACAATCAAATAGTATTCCTTGGTCGCGAGCACCGTACCCACCCGCAGGACCGTACCCGGCTTCGCCTTGCGCATATGAAAGTCGCCCACGCGCTCGAAAGCCGCCACGCCCGCCAGCCGTCCCAGCACCAGTTTCTGGAAATCGGTCGCGGTGGAGCGCGACTGGGCCACGTTGGCCCCCTTCTTTTGCAAATCCTCGACGATCGCATAGCCCAGCGGCGCGCCGATCGGCCCCGCGAGGCTGGTAAACTGCTGGCCGTCCCAGTCCAGCGCCGAATCGGCCGCCTTGTACAGGTAGAAGGCGCGCACGTCGATCGCCAGCGCGGCGTCGGGCTGGGCATTTTTCATGGGATAGACGCCCGCCTGCATGCGTTCGGGCTTGAAACTGGCCACCAGGGCATCGACTTCGCCATCCTGCAACTGCACCAGGCAGCGTTTCCAGGGCATGCGCTGCAACTCGACCCGCAACCCGGGCACTTCCTTCTCGAGCAGGCGCAGCATTTCCGGCGTCACGCCGGGGTCAGGCGGCGTGGTTTCGCCGCTACCCATGTAGTAGGGAAACACCTCTTCCACCTCGTAGGCGAAACGCAAGGTAATGGATTGTGCGAAAGCAATTTGATGCAAAAACGCAAATCCCAGAGCGAGCAAGCTCCAGCGCTTCATTGGTGGCCTCCCGGGCGGGTTCCAACTCAACTGTATTGAGGACATCTTAGAGCGCTGCGCGGGCCGAAACAAGCGCAATCTGGCGCGCGCACACTCGTCCCGGCCTGTCAAGACTGGCACATTCGCCGCGATTGCGTATCATTCCGGGCTTGACTCACAGCGGTCCGCCGCAGCGAATGTGCCCCATGCTCCCAACTATTGAACAACGCCTCGCCCTTGAACTTGCCGCCAAACCGGTGCAGGTTGCCGCCGCCATCGCCCTGCTCGACGAAGGCGCCACCGTCCCCTTCATCGCGCGCTACCGCAAGGAAGCCACCGGCGGCCTGGACGACATCCAGCTGCGCCTGCTCGAAGAGCGCCTGCGCTACCTGCGCGAACTGGAAGAGCGCCGCGCCGCGATCATCGCGTCCATCACCGAACAGAACAAGATGACCCCGGCCCTGCTGGACGCCGTCACCCACGCCGAAGACAAGACCCGCCTCGAAGACCTGTACCTGCCGTACAAGCAGAAACGCCGCACCAAGGCCCAGATCGCGATCGAAGCGGGCCTGGCGCCGCTGGCCGACGGCCTGCTGGTCGATCCGACCCTGAACCCGGAAGAACAGGCCGCCCGGTACCTGCGCGAGGCCTTCACCACCGACGACGGCAACAACCCGGGCGTGGCGGACACCAAGGCAGCCCTGGATGGCGCGCGCCAGATCCTGATGGAGCGCTTCGCCGAAGACGCCAACCTGATGCAGTCGCTGCGCGAATACGTGCAGGAACACGGCATCGTCGAATCGAAAGTCGTCGAGGGCAAGCAGGACGAAGGCGAAAAATTCGCCGACTATTTCGACTACGCCGAAACCATTTCCACGGTGCCGTCGCACCGCGCGCTGGCGCTCTTGCGCGGCCGCCGCGAAGGCATGCTCGACGTGGTGCTGCGCCTGGACACCGAAGCCGAAAAGCCGAAGTGGGACGCGCCGCACAATCCCTGCGAAGGCCGCATCGCCGCCGCCTTCGGCATCAAGAACCTGGGCCGTCCCGCCGACAAGTGGCTGGCCGACACCGCGCGCTGGACCTGGCGCGTGAAGAGCTTCATGCACCTCGAAACTGAATTGATGGGCGCCCTGCGCGATCGCGCCGAACTCGACGCGATCAACGTCTTCGCGCTGAACCTGAAGGCGCTGCTGCTGGCCGCACCGGCCGGCCCGCGCGCCACCATGGGCCTGGACCCCGGCCTGCGCACCGGCGTCAAGGTGGCCGTGGTCGACGCCACCGGCAAGGTGGTCGATACCGCCGTCATCTACCCGCACCAGCCGAAGAACGACTGGGACGGTTCGCTCCATGTGCTGGGCGCGATGGCCGCGAAACACAATGTGTCGCTGATCTCGATCGGCAACGGCACCGCGTCGCGCGAGACCGACAAGCTGGCCCAGGACCTGATCAAGCAGCGCGCGGAACTGAAGCTGACCAAGATCGTCGTCTCCGAAGCGGGAGCGTCGGTGTACTCGGCGTCCGAATTCGCCTCGCGCGAACTGCCGGACATGGACGTCTCGCTGCGCGGTGCGGTATCGATCGCGCGCCGCCTGCAGGACCCGCTGGCCGAACTGGTGAAGATCGATCCGAAGTCGATCGGCGTGGGCCAGTACCAGCACGACGTCAGCCAGAGCCAGCTGGCGCGCTCGCTCGACGCCGTGGTCGAAGATTGCGTGAACGCGGTGGGGGTGGACGTGAACACCGCTTCGGCGCCGCTGCTGGCGCGCGTGTCGGGCCTGTCGTCGTCGGTGGCGCAAAGCATCGTCACCTACCGCGACCTGAAGGGCGCTTTCGCTTCGCGCGCCGCGCTCAAATCGGTGCCGCGCCTGGGTGACAAAACCTTCGAACAGGCAGCCGGCTTCCTGCGGGTGATGGGCGGCGAGAACCCGCTCGACGCGTCGGCCGTGCACCCGGAATCGTATCCGCTGGTGGAAAAAATCCTGGCCGACATCAAGAAGGATATGAAGGCCGTGATCGGAGACGCGCTCTTGCTCAAGACGCTGAATCCGGCCAGGTACGCGGATGACAAATTCGGCGTGCCGACCATTACCGACATCCTGAAGGAACTGGAAAAGCCGGGCCGCGATCCGCGTCCTGAATTTACCACCGCCACCTTCAAGGAAGGCGTGGAAGAAATCCGCGACCTGCGTCCGGACATGATCCTCGAAGGGGTGGTGACCAACGTGGCGGCCTTCGGCGCGTTTGTCGACATCGGCGTGCACCAGGACGGCCTGGTGCACATCTCGGCGCTGTCGAACACCTTTGTGAAGGATCCGCACACGGTGGTCAAAGCCGGCCAGGTGGTACGCGTGAAGGTGCTGGAAGTGGACGAGAAGCGCAAGCGCATCGCCCTGACCATGCGCCTGACCGACAGCGCACCGGCGCCCGGCTCCAAGCCGGAACAAAGGGGCGACCGCACCGACGGCAAGCGCCTGGCGCAGCACCAGCAAAAGCAGGACCGTTCGCCGGCGCCTGCTGGCGGTTCCATGGCGGCGGCCTTCGCCAAGCTGCGCGGCTAAGCCATGATCGTCAGCACGTGCGACCCCGACAGCGCGGATGCGCGCGTGCTGGTCGATGAACTGTCGCGCGCGCTGGCGGCCATCACCGGCGACAGCGGCGCTTCCTCCTTCTCGGCGGACGATACACGCGCTGCGCGCTCCTGCTTCGTGATCGCGCGCGCAGCCGATGGCGCGCTGCTCGGCTGCGGCGCGCTGCGCCGGCTCGACGAACACAGCGCAGAAATCAAGCGCATGTATGCCCGCGCCGGATCCGGCGCCGGGGCCGCGCTGCTGGCCCACCTGGAGGGCGAAGCCGCCCGTTTCGGCTACCGCGAACTGCGGCTCTCGACCCGCAGGGTGAACCTGCGCGCCGTGGCCTTCTACGAGAAGCATGGCTACCGCGCCGTACCGGCCTTCGGGAAGTACATCGGCCGCGACGAGGCCATCTGCCTTGGAAAATCGGTTTTCCTATAAAATGGCGCCATCTACCTATTAATTGCAGAGGCAAGCCATGAGCGACGTACAAAGCTGGATCAAGGAAACCGTCAGCGCCACCCCGGTGGTGCTGTTCATGAAGGGAACCGCCCAGTTCCCGCAATGCGGCTTTTCGGGCCGCGCCATCCAGATCCTGAAAGCCTGCGGCGTCGAGAATATCGCCACCGTCAACGTGCTGGAAGATCCGGAAGTACGCCAGGGGATCAAGGATTTCTCGAACTGGCCAACGATTCCCCAGCTGTACGTCAAGGGTGAATTCATCGGCGGTTCGGACATCATGAACGAAATGTTCGAATCGGGCGAACTCAAAGCCCTGCTCGATGCCTGATTCCAGGCCGCGGCGGCTGGTCGTCGCCATCACGGGCGCCACAGGCGCCGTGTATGGCGTGCGCCTGCTGCAGCAATTGAGCGCAACGCCGGGCATCGAAACCCACGTCATCGTGTCCGATGCCGGCGCCCTTACCCTGCACCAGGAGCTGGGCATGGCCCGCCGCGACGTCGAGGCGCTGGCCCATGTGGTCCATAAAAACCGCGATATCGGCGCGTCCGTCGCCAGCGGTTCCTTCCAGTCCGACGGCATGGTCATCGCCCCCTGTTCGATGAAAACCCTGGCCTCCGTGGCGCTGGGCCTGTCGGACAACCTGATCGCGCGCGCCGCCGACGTCGTCCTCAAGGAACGCCGCCGCCTGGTGCTGATGGTGCGCGAAACGCCATTGAACCTGGCGCACCTGCGCAATATGACGCAGGTGACCGAAATGGGTGGAATCGTGTTTCCCCCGCTACCGGCTTTCTACAACAAGCCGGCCGGCATCGAGGAGATGGTGGACCACACGGTGGCGCGCGTGATCGATCTGTTTGGCGTCGAGCATGCGCTCGCGCCGCGCTGGGCTGGAATGAAATCCACGCCCGAAGTGTAGGGTGACACCGGCACCGCCGGCCAGAATGCCGGCGCCGCGAAAACCCGTTTCCTGCTTGCTGGCTTAACGCTTGTCAAACTGCCAGGTATCGGCTTTCTTCAATTCTTTTGCTTCCTCAACCATCCTGCGGTGCTGTATCCGTTTGCGCATCACTTCGGCGTGCTGCGCTGCGGTCATCGGTGGGACGGTCATCAAATCCTTGAGTTGCGCGGTGTTGCTGTAGTTACTTTTCATAAGACGGCTAAATCCTCGGCTTCGTTACGTAACAGAATGACAATGCTGCTGGTACTGCTGTGATTATGGGCCACTATCGGGATTCTGTGCTGCACTATATGAATAGTGCGACAAAGAAACGTCAACGGGGCCCGCCGGCACCATATTGTGCATCAATTTCGTGATGCCGCGATGACAAAAAATAAGAAATGGAAAGTCCGGTAGGCGCATTGGCTGTGCGTCCCGGTGTTTGCTCAATTTAGCGGCAGGCGGGTGGATGGTGCGGGGATGGGAGATGGATGTTTACGCGTAAAAAATAAGCAAAATAACTACTTTTGGTAGTTAATCCTGACCAGCATGCGAATGAATTCGCGGGCTATTTGCCGGTGATGCTCATCCAATCTCTGCAAATCAGCAATTAATTTGACGTCCGCGGACTCGAAACGGGCGATGCCGGCGACGCCTTCACCATTGGTGGCCGCGTTTTCGGTACCGCCAAAGCGCAGCCACTCGGCAGGAACGCCCAGCCATTGGGCGATCATGCGCAGCTTCTCCTGGGTCGGAATAGCCTCTCCAACCAGCCATTTCCGGGCTGCGTGTACAGTGATAGGGCGTCCATCGAAGCGAATGTTAAATTCGCGCGCGAGGCGGGTAGGGCTGTCGGGAGAGTAGTGGGCGTTCTTCAGTGCCTGCTGCAGGCGTTCACTGAAGCTTTCCCGTTCGTTAGATGAATTCATGGGTGGCACTATTTCACGCTACGTCATGAAAGTCAGTCTCTTGGAACTTGAGACCGATTGTGACAAGTCGGCAACCGCATGTCACATTTTGGTGAGATTTTTGTGAAATCCACAAATGCATGATGTCACCTGATTTTGCCGTGTGAACACCAACGCTAACAGCGTCAGCCCCTGCCAGAAACTCGGGCATCGCGGCAAGTCTAGTCTGCCCCGGGGCCGCGCACGATTCAACCCCGGCCCCGGCCTTGGCTTAGATCATATGGAAGCGGATGATACCGTCGGATCCGGTTACACGGCGCAAGATACCGTCGTACCAGAGCTTGTGCAGATGGGCCAGCGCCTCGCCCAGCGCGAAGCCGAGCTGGTGGGTGTCGAGCGGGCGGCGGAACATGATGGGCACGATATCGACCGCCGACATGGGTTCCTTGCAGGCCTGCATGACCTCCGCCAGGCGCGCCGTGTGGTGTTCGCGCAGCTGGGCGATGCGGGTATGCAGCCCGCGGAAGGGACGCCCGTGCGAGGGCAGGACCAGGGTGTCGGCCGGCAAGCCCACGAAGCGGGACAGCGAATCGAGATATTGCTGGAGCGGATTGCCTTCCGGCTCGATGGCGAACACCGACACATTGGTCGAAATGCGGGGCAGCACCATGTCGCCGGAAATCATGGCGTTCAAGCCGGCGCAGTACAGTGCCGCGTGCTCCGGCGAATGGCCGAAGCCGGTGATCACGCGCCAGCCGTGCTGGCCGATGCGGATGTCCTGGCCATCGTGCATGCGGGTGTAGGACTGCGGCACGGCCGGCACCAGCGAAGGATAGTAATTGCGCCGTTCGCCCATGCGCGCGCGCAGGGCCGGATCGACCAGGCCATGGCGCTCGAAATGGGGAATCGCGGCGGTCCCGTCCACGCCCGGCAGCGCGGCCGACATCATGCGCGCGAAGCCGTATTCGCCGGTGGTGGCCCAGAGCGGCACGCCGAAGCGGCTGCACAGCCAGTCGGACAAGCCGATATGGTCGGGATGGCAATGGGTGGCGATCATCCGCAGCATGGGCTGGTCCTGCATGGGCCCGGCGAAGATTTGCTCCCAGGCGGCGCGCGTGGCATCGTTGGCCACGCCGCAATCGACCCCGGTCCAGCCGGGCGTACCGTCGGCCTCGTCGCGTATCAGCCACAGGTTGATATGGTCCAGCGCGAACGGCAAGGGCATGCGCAGCCATTGCAGGCCGGGCGCCAGCTCCTGTACCTCGCCGATCGCAGGCAGGTGGTCGCCGAAGGGATACTCGAGCTGGGATTCAAGATGGTTCATCGCGATCTTTCGTGTTCGGAATGGCGGGGCGCGCTACAATGAGCTTGACGTTGACGTAAACGGAAGCCGTGCTTGCATTTTAAGCGATTCCGGCCAGCCTAACTTTCCCAGCCCCACACCGACCATGCGTACTTACACCATCGCCGAACTGGCACGCGAATTCGACATCACCGCGCGCGCCATCCGCTTCTACGAAGACCAGGGACTGCTCAGCCCGAAGCGCGAAGGCGTCGGCGGGCGCAACCGCGTGTACACCCCGCGCGACCGCACCCATTTGAAACTGACCCTGCGCGGCAAGCGGCTCGGACTGACTTTGTCCGAAATCAAGAGTATCGTCGACATGTACGAGTCGCCCAAGGATACCGTGGCCCAGATCAACCGCTTCCTGGGCGCCCTGGCCACCCAGCGCGCCACGCTCGAACAGCAGCGCGAAGACATCGAGGTGGCGCTGGCCGAACTGGCCGCGCACGAGGAAGAGTGCCGCCACCTGCTGGCCGACGCCACCGAGAAGGCCTGAGCACACCCGGGACGCGCTTTACGTTTACGTAAACGTCAAACAGCGTTATGATGGATGCTTCCCATTTTTGACCCCGCGAGGACGACCATGCTGCATCTTCCAGGCTTGACCTTTGACCATGGCGAAGACATCGCCGCGCTGCGTGAAGCAGTCCAACAGTTCGCCTCGGTGGAAATCGCCCCGCGCGCGGCCGACATCGACCGCAGCGACCAGTTCCCCATGGACTTGTGGCGCAAGATGGGCGACCTGGGCGTGCTCGGCATCACGGTCGACGAAGAATACGGCGGCGCCCAGATGGGCTACCTGGCCCATATCGTGGCCATGGAAGAAATTTCGCGCGCCTCGGCCTCGGTTGGCCTGTCCTACGGCGCCCATTCGAACCTGTGCGTCAACCAGATCAAGCGCAACGGCACCGAAGAGCAGAAACGCAAGTACCTGCCGAAGCTGATCTCGGGCGAACACGTGGGCGCCCTGGCCATGTCCGAGCCGAACGCCGGTTCCGACGTGGTCAGCATGAAACTGCGCGCCGATTTCAAAGGCGACCGCTGGGTCCTGAACGGCACCAAGATGTGGATCACCAACGGCCCCGACGCCGACGTGCTGGTGGTGTACGCCAAGAACGACCTCGAAGCAGGACCGCGCGGCATGACCGCCTTCCTGATCGAAAAAGGCTACAAGGGTTTCTCGATCGCGCAAAAGCTCGACAAGCTGGGCATGCGCGGTTCGCACACGGGCGAACTGGTGTTCCAGGATTGCGAAGTACCTGCCGAAAACGTGCTGGGCGGCCTGGGCAAGGGCGTCAATGTGCTGATGTCGGGCCTGGACTTCGAACGCACCGTGCTGTCGGGCGGTCCGCTGGGCATCATGCAGGCTTGCATGGATGCAGTGGTCCCTTACGTGCACGACCGCAAGCAGTTCGGCCAGCCGATCGGCGAATTCCAGCTGATGCAGGGCAAGCTGGCGGACATGTACTCCACCATGATGGCGTGCAAAGCCTATGTGTACGCCGTGGGCCAGGCCTGCGACCGCGCCAAGACGCCGGAAGCGATCCGCGCCCTGCGCAAGGACGCCGCCGGCGCCATCCTGTACAGCGCCGAAAAAGCCACCTGGATGGCGGGCGAAGCGATCCAGGCACTGGGCGGCAATGGCTACATCAATGAATACCCGGTCGGCCGCCTGTGGCGCGATGCCAAGCTGTATGAAATCGGCGCCGGCACCAGCGAAATCCGCCGCATGCTGATCGGCCGCGAACTGTTTACCGAAACCAAATAATTGCGCATGGTGGAAGGCGCCGCGCTTTTCCACCTTGCAACGCGTCATCAGACCATCTTATAGAATAGCCGTTCACGCCATCCCTATCGAGAAGCCCCGATGACACAAGTTGCATTCCCCAAACTGCTGTCTTCCCAGATCGCGTTCGATATCGCCCGCACGATACTCGACGGCTTCGACAAGCACTATCGCTTGTTCCGCCAGACCAGCCAGACCGCCAAGCGCCATTTCGAAACCGGCGCCTGGGCCGTGGCCCAGCAGTCGGCCCGCGAGCGGATCGGCTTTTACGACCAGCGCGTGCAGGAATGCGTGCAATTGCTGGAAGACGAATACGACGACGGCGAACTGAGCGACGAAGTCTGGCGCGAACTGAAGCTGCATTACATCGGCATGCTGTCCGGCCACAAGCAGCCGGAACTGGCGGAAACGTTTTTCAATTCCGTCTGCTGCAACATCTTGCACCGCACCTATTTCCACAACGATTTCATTTTCGTGCGGCCCGTGGTGTCCACCGAATACCTGGAAACCGACGAGCTGCTGCCGACCTACCGCGTGTACTATCCGGCCAAGGATGGCCTGCGTTTCGCGCTCAAGCGCGTGGTCACCAATTTCCAGCTGAACTGCCCGTTTTCCAACCTGGACCGCGATATCGGCCAGGTCGAAGCGCGCCTGCGCGAGATCTTCGGCGACCAGAAGATCGAGCCGAACCACCAGATCCAGGTGCTGTCGACCCTGTTCTACCGGAACAAGGGCGCCTACATCGTCGGCAAGGGCATCAACGGCAACCGCGAATACCCCTTCATCGTGCCCATCCTGCACAACCGGCATGGCGAACTGATCCTCGATACGGTGCTGTTCGACCATGAACAGATCACCATCCTGTTTTCCTTCACGCGCGCCTACTTCCTGGTGGACATGGAAGTGCCGTCGGCCTATGTGCAATTCCTGCGCAGCATGCTGCCGCGCAAGCCGCGCAGCGAGATCTACACCATCCTCGGCTTGCAAAAGCAGGGCAAGACCCTGTTCTACCGCGACTACCTGCAGCACCTGAAGCACACCTCGGACCGTTTCGAGATCGCGCCCGGCATCCGCGGCCTGGTGATGCTGGTGTTCGCCCTGCCCTCCTTTCCGTACGTGTTCAAGGTCATCAAGGATTTCTTCCCCGCGCCCAAGGAAACCACGCGCGCCCAGATCAAGGAAAAATACCTGCTGGTCAAGAACCACGACCGCGTGGGCCGCATGGCCGATACGCTGGAATATTCCAACGTGGCCTTTCCGGTCGAGCGCTTCTCGGAAGACTTGATCGCCGAGCTGATGCACCACGCGCCGTCGCTGGTGGAGTACGAAGCCGACCGCATCATCATCCGCCACCTGTACATCGAGCGCCGCATGGTGCCGCTCAATATCTTCCTCACCGAAGCCGAGAAAAGCGGCAACGACAAGCTGATCGAACACGGCATCGTCGAATACGGCAATGCGATCAAGGAATTGGTGGCCGCCAATATTTTTCCGGGTGACATGCTGTACAAGAACTTCGGCGTGACCCGGCACGGGCGCGTGGTGTTCTACGATTACGACGAGATCGAATACATCACCGACTGCAACTTCCGCAAGATTCCCGAGCCGCGCAACGAGGAAGATGAAATGTCGGCCGAACCCTGGTATTCGATCGGCAAGCACGACGTGTTCCCGGAACAGTTCGGCACCTTCCTGCTTGGCAACGCCAAGATCCGCAAGTACTTCATGCAGCACCATGCCGATTTGCTCTCCAAAGACTTCTGGCAGTCGCGCAAGCAGCGCATCATGGACGGCCATATCGAAGACGTATTCCCGTATCCGCAGCAAATCCGCTTTTGCAACCAGACATTGACAACCACCCCGGCACAGAGCGTGCCGACTTATTTGGAGAACCTGAACAATGAATGATCCAGTCGTTATCGTCGGCGCCGCCCGCACCCCCATGGGCGCCTTCCAGGGCGATTTTTCGTCCAAGTCCGCCAATGACCTTGGCGCCGTCGCCATTGCCGCCGCCGTCGCGCGCGCCGGCGTCGACCCGAAACTGGTCGAACACGTCTACATGGGCAACTGCCTGATGGCAGGCCAGGGCCAGGCCCCGGCACGCCAGGCAGCCATCAAGGGCGGCCTGCCGATGTCGGCCGGCGCGGTGACCCTGTCCAAGATGTGCGGCGCCGCGATGCAGGCCACCATCTTCGCCCACGACACCCTGATGGCCGGCAGCGCCGACGTCATCGTCGCCGGCGGCATGGAGTCGATGACCAATGCGCCTTACCTGCTGCCGAAGGCACGCGGCGGCCAGCGCATCGGCCACGGCATGATGTTCGACCACATGATGTACGACGGCCTGGAAGACGCCTACTCGCGCAACGAAAAAACCGGCGAAGGCCGCTCGATGGGCACCTTCGGCGAGGAATGCGCCGCCAAGTACGAATTCACCCGTGAAGCGCAGGACGCTTTCGCGATCGCGTCGGTCAAGCGCGCCCAGGCCGCCGCCGCCGAAGGCGCCTTCAAGTGGGAGATCGCACCGGTGACCGTGTCCGGCCGCGCCGGCGACACCGTCATCGAAGCCGACGAAGGCCCGTTGAAGGCCAAGGTCGACAAGATCCCGTCGCTGCGCGCGGCGTTCAAGAAGGATGGCACCATTACCGCCGCATCGTCCTCGTCGATCAACGACGGCGCCGCCGCCCTGGTGCTGATGCGCGAATCGAAAGCGCGTGAACTGGGCCTGGCCCCGATCGCGAAAATCGTCGGCCACGCCACCTTCGCGCAGGAACCGAACCTGTTCACTACCGCGCCGGTGGACGCGATGAAGAAACTGTTCGCGAAAACCGGCTGGAAAGCCGCCGACGTCGACCTGTTCGAGATCAACGAAGCGTTTGCCGTGGTGCCGATGGCCGCCATGCACGACCTGGACATCCCGCACAGCAAAGTCAACATCCACGGCGGCGCATGCGCACTGGGCCACCCGATCGGGGCATCGGGCGCGCGCATCATCGTCACGCTGCTGGGCGCACTGAAGAAAACCGGCGGCAAGAAGGGCGTGGCATCGCTATGCATCGGCGGCGGCGAAGCAACGGCCATGGCCATCGAAATGCTGTAAGCAGGGAGGCGCCATCATGCCGACCGCATTGATCATCGGCGCCTCGCGCGGCATCGGCCTTGAACTGGTTCGCCAGTACCAGGCCGACGGCTGGCGCGTGATCGCGACCGCACGCAAGGAAGAAGACCGCAGCAAGCTCGCCGCCTTGGGAGTGCAAGCCTTGCGGCTCGACGTGGACAGCGTCGACTCGATCGGCGCGCTGGGCTGGAACCTGGACGACGAAAAGCTGGACGTGGCCTTCATCAACGCGGGCCTGTACGGTCCGCGCCACGACGGCATACCCACCGTGGACGACTTCGACAGCGTCATGCACACCAACGTGCTGGCGGCCATGCGCCTGATGCCGGTGGTGGCGCCGATGGTGTGCGAAGCCAAAGGCAAGCTGGCGGTGCTGTCGTCGATGATGGGGTCGATCGGCGCGCGCCACAGCACCACCGGGACCCTGTACCGGGCCAGCAAGGCGGCGCTCAATTCGGTACTGAAGGACAGCGCAATTGCTTACGGCCCGCAAGGCGCCACCTGCGTCGCCTTCCACCCGGGCTGGGTGCGCACCGACATGGGCGGCCCCGGCGCCGACCTGCCGGTGGAAGACAGCGTGTCCGGATTGCGCGCCACGCTGGCGGCCCTGGACGCATCGGCCAACGGCACATTTTTGAATTATGACGGCACGCCAATTCCCTGGTAGGCCACACTGAAAGAGACAGCATGATTTTGACCGAAGAACACCAGATGATCCGCGATGCCCTGCGCGCCTATTCGCAGGAACGCCTTGCGCCCAACGCCGCGCGCTGGGACAAGGAACACTATTTCCCGAAGGCTGAACTGAAGGAACTGGCGGCGCTGGGCGCCTTCGGCGTGGCCGTGCCAGAAGAACTGGGCGGCGCGGGCCTCGACTATGTGTCGCTGGCGCTGGTGCTCGAGGAAATCGCGGCCGGCGACGGCGGCACGTCGACCATCATCTCGGTCAACAACTGCCCCGTGTGCAGCATCGCCATGATGTACGCGAACGACGCGCAAAAAGAGCAATGGCTGCGGCCCCTGGCCCAGGGCGAGATGCTGGGTGCGTTCGCGCTGACCGAGCCGCACACCGGCAGCGACGCTTCGGCCCTGCGCACCACCGCCACCCGCGATGGCGATGAATACGTCATCAACGGCACCAAGCAGTTCATCACCAGCGGCAAATACGGCGACGTGGCGATCGTCATGGCGGTGACCGACAAGGCCGCCGGCAAGAAGGGCATCAGCGCCTTCTGGGTGCCGACGTCCACGCCGGGCTACATCGTGGCCGGGGTCGAGGAAAAGATGGGCCAGCATTCTTCCGACACGGCGCAAATCCTGTTCGAGAACTGCCGCATCCCGGCCGAAAACCTGATCGGCCAAGAAGGCCAGGGTTACAAGATCGCCCTGTCGGGCCTGGAGGGCGGCCGCATCGGCATCGCATCGCAGGCGGTGGGCATGGCGCGCGCCGCCTTCGACGCGGCGCTGATCTACGCGCGCGACCGTGAAAGCTTCGGCAAACCCATCTTCGAGCACCAGTCGGTGCAGTTCAAGCTGGCGGACATGGCGACCCGGATCGAAGCGGCGCGCCAGCTGATCCGCCACGCGGCATCGATGAAGGACGCCGGCCTGCCATGCCTGAAAGAGGCGGCCATGGCCAAGCTGTTCGCGTCCGAAATGGCCGAGCGCGTGTGCTCCGATGCGATCCAGGTGCATGGCGGCTACGGCTATGTGAGCGACTTCCCGGTCGAACGCATTTACCGCGACGTGCGCGTGTGCCAGATCTACGAAGGCACCAGCGACATCCAGAAAATCCTGATCGCCAGGGCGCTGTAAATGAGGGCCCTTGTGATCCGCCCCGCGGTGCATGAGGACCTGGATGCCTTTTTCATTTACCTGAACGACCACCTGCAGGATAACGGCATGGGCAGCACCGCGCTGTTCATGCCGATGGCGCGCGGCGCATCGCGCTTTCCGCCCGAACGGGAAGCGGCGTTTCGCAAGGGGATCGCCACGCCCGTGGGCCAGCCGGGCTGGCGCCGCCTGTGGCTGGCCTTCGACGGGGATGGCGGCATTGCCGGCCATGTCGACTTGCGCGCACGGCAGGAACCGGCCGCCTCCCACCGCTGCCTGCTCGGCATCGGCGTGCACCGCGCCGCGCGCAAGCGTGGTCTGGGGGCGCGCCTGATCGGCGCCGCCGTCGCCTGGGCCGGCGGCGCCGGCCTAGCATGGATCGACCTGGAAGTATTATCGGTCAATACGGCCGCCCGGGCGCTCTACCTGGGCCAGCAATTTTGCACCGTCGGCGAACTGCCCGATCTGTTCCGCATCGATGGCGAATCGCTCGCCTACACCCTCATGAGCCGGCGCATCGGAGGCCAATAAGCCCCTTGCCCAAGAAACGGGCAGGACAGGCGAACATCGTTTGTTCTGCAAGGAACATCTTTACATGTCAACAAAATGGGACATGTGGTAATTTTCTAAAGAATGTTTCGTTGATCTGTATCAATAAGACGTAATTTCACACTTGTTGTCAAAAATAGACAATGTACGATATTCCTGACGAAATGAAACAATTCGTGAGATTTGGCTCATCAATTCGATTGCGCTGGACCGCAAAAAAGGTCTACACTCAATGCCAGTTGCCGAAATTACCATCAAGGTAACATTGATAAAAAGCGCACGAGGGTATCCCCCTACACAAAGCGCAATTCAGTTAAACGGGAAAATCATGAAGTCATCAAACCTGGCATTCGTCTTGTTTTCACCCCCCCTCCAGGGCCACGCGCCCCAACGACAGAGAAGCTGATACGCGCTTCTCACGGAAACAATCCACGGTAATACAGACGGCTATTCGACGCATCGAAGGGTGACCCATACCTTTTGACAGCACGGACGGGCGTCTCCCTTCTATTGGACGGGATAGAGATGCTTTCGATCGCCACAAAAGTTGAACAAATCGTATCCGAATCGGCCTTCCTCACGGAAGGCATGTCGCTCGGCCTGATCAACCTGTCGGAACTGGCGCGCCAGTTGCGCCCTCAGCTCGAGTCGGACCTATGGAAACCGGTGGGCCAGGCCGCGGTCGTGATGGCCTTGCGCCGCCTGTCGGAGCGCCTGCCGGCGCCGGACACGGTCAAGCCCATCATGCTGGGCCCGCGCACGGGCGAGCTGATCACGCGCACCGAACTGACGCTGACCACCTACCGCCTGTCGGACCACAGCAATGAATGCCAGCGCCAGTTGCTGGCCCTGGCCGAGCGCCAGCCGGGCAGCTTCGTGACGGTCACGCGCGGGGTGCACGAAATGCTGGTCGTATGCAGCCGCTCGCTGATCCACCTGGTCGAATCGGCTTTCGCCGGCCAGCGCCAGATGGCGCGCGTGGAAAACCTGACGGCCCTGACCCTGCGCCTGAATCCGGAAACCCTGAAGACGCCGGGCGTCTACCACGGCGTGCTCAAGAAGCTGGCCTGGAACAAGATCAGCGTGGTCACCATGATCTGCACCTTCACCGAACTGACGGTCCTGCTCGAGCAAAGCCAGACCAGCTCGGCCTTCGCCGTGCTGTCGCAGCTCGTCACTCACTAGCCTTCGGCGGCGGCCAGCCTTCGGCGGGGGCCAGGCCTGACATCCGGACACAAGCTCGGCAATAGAACCTCATTACGCCTGAGTCCGTGTCCAGATGTCAGGCCTGGCCCCCGGCGCATTGCAGGATGGCGTGGCGATAGCCAGACGGTAAGTTGTCCGGCAGGGCATCCGGCGCGAACAGGCCGATCTGCGTGTGTTCGTGGCTGATGACCGGCGCGTAAGGGCCCAGCAAGATGCAGCGGTAGGTGACAATGAAGACGTGCTTGCCCGGGATGACTTCGAACAGGTAGGAATCGATAGGCGCGCCCACTTCCACCGTCAGCCCCAGTTCCTCGTCGATTTCGCGTGCCAGGCACGCGGGCGGCGTTTCGCCGGTCTCGATCCGCCCGCCCGGCAGTTCCCATTCGCCCCGTTCGTTCATCAGCAGGACGATCTCGCCTGACGGCGCCGCGAATACGCCTTTGACCGACACCGGAAACATCAGCTCACCGCCGGTTCAAGCAGGGTCAGCGTCTTGCCCAGGGTGTCGAGCCGGGCTTCAATGCCCATGGGGATCGTGAACTGGTGCCGGATGTGGCCGAAGGAATAGCCCGACACCGCAGGTATCACCAGCGGCTTGAGGTGCAGGTCCAGCGTTTCGTGCAGCGTCAGCGATGGGTCAAGGTCGGCCGGGCCGCAGTTGTCGCAAATGCCGACCATGACCGCCGCCGCGTTCGCAAAGCCCACCGCCAGGTCCAGCTGCATCATCGCCCGGTCGATGCGGTAGGGCGCTTCATTGACTTCTTCCAGGAACAGGATGCTGTTGCGGAAATCGGCCGCGTACGGCGTGCCCATCAGCGCGCTGACCAGGCTCAGGTTGCCGCCGACCAGGGGGCCACTGGCCTCGCCATAGGTGAGCGTGCGAATCCCGTAATGCGGGTCTTTTTCCGCGCGCACCGCATTCTCGGGCGCCATCGGTATCGTGTACGCCGGCTTCGGGTCCATCAAGACATTGAGCATGTGCATGTCGGCATAGGCCGACTCGCTCGAGATCGCCACCGGGCCATGGAAGGTCACCAGCCCGGCATGCCGGTAGATCGCCAGGTGCAGGGCCGTAATGTCGGAATAGCCGAGCAGCACCTTCGGATGGGCGCGGATCAGGCCGTAGTCGAGCGAGGCCAGGATCGAGATGCAGCCCGAGCCGCCCCGGATGCACCAGATGGCCTTGACCTCCCTGTCGGCGAACATGGCATGCAGGTCGTCGACCCGCTGCCGGACCGAGCCGGCGTAATTGCCATGCAGGGCGCGCAGTTTCTGCCCCTGCTTGCAGCGGAAACCGAGCTTCTCGATTTTGGCGATGGCCTTGGCGATGGCCGCTTCGCTGACCTGCCCCCCCGGCGCGACCAGGCCGACCAGGTCGCCCGAATGCAAACGCGGTGGTTTGATGAGTTTCATGGGTCGGTCCTTTGCCGCCCACGCGCTGGCCGGCAACACCAGGGCCGCCGCGGCCAGCGTGCCGAAAGCGCGCCGGCTGAGTTTGTCGCTGCTGGACATTGCTGCCTTATCAAAATAAAAAAGGGCCTGCTGCCGGGAACTTTCGCTCCCGGGCAACAGGCCCACCTTACACCAATCAGAAGAACTTGTAATTGGCGGACAGGGTGAAGGCGCGGCCGCGCGGATCGGCCACGCGGGGTTCCCACGAACTGCCGGCGCCGGTGTTGCTGTCATACGTGATGGCGAACGGCGGATCTTCGTCGAGCAGGTTCTTGATGCCGGCCGTCAGGGTCAGGTTCTTGATCCCGGTATAGCTCACGCTGGCATGGAAGATCGAGTAGGCGTCGACATTCGGATTGTAGTTGCTTGGCACGACCTTGCCGCTGGCCACGCCAGGCAGCACCTGGTCCTTGTAGCCATGGCGATACACGTTCTGGAACAAGCCGCTCCAGGCGCCGCGCTTGTAGCTGGCGTAGGCGGTGTGCTTCCACTTCAGGCCCAGGTCGCCCGTAAAGGTGAAGCGTCCCACTTCGCTGACGCCGAACGGGGCGGTGGCCAGCGGGCGGTTCGCCTTTTTCAGCAGGTAGGAACCGTCGATGCCAAGGCCCCAGGCGCCTTCCATGATCTTGCCGTTGCTGCGGGCGCCCACTTCAATGCCGCGCGTGACCGAGGCGCCGGCATTGACCCAGCGCTGGTCGATGCCGACCAGGTTGCCGTTCGTGTCGCGCGCGAACTGCGCGATGAACAGATTGTAGTTGGCCAGCATGTCGGCCAGGGTGATCGAGCGGATGGTGTCGAACTTGCGCACTTCCCAGATATCGAGGTTGGCCGAGAAGGAGCGGCTCGGCTCCCATACCACGCCGACCGTGCCCTGTTTCGCGGTCTCGGGGCCCAGCGTGTCCTTGCCGCCCGTGGCAATGACGGGGGTGACCGATTCGCAGCCCGGCTTGGTGCTGTCGACCTTGGCGCCCGGGCACTTGCCGGGATCGGCCAGGTCCTTGCCGGCATAGGTGTTCAGGGTCACGCCGTTGAACAGCTGGTTGAACGATGGCGCGCGGAAGCCTTCGTTGTACGAGCCGCGGAACAGCAGCTGTTCGATCGGCTGGAAGCGGAACGAAACCTTGGGATTGATGGTGCTGCCAAAGCCAGAATACTGGTCGCGCCGCACGGCCAGCGTCAGTTCCAGCGACTTGGTGACCGGCACCAGCGCTTCGGCATACACGGCCTTGATATCGCGGTCGACGCCGGACAGCGCGTTGACGTCGTCGAACGGCGCGTTCAGGATGGCCGGCCGGGCCTGGGCCGCGCGCAGGTCGCCATTGAACTTGTATTCTTCCTTGCGCAAGTCCATGCCCACCGCCGCCATGACTGAGCCTGCCGGCAACTTCCAGACTTCGCCCGACAGGGCCGCGTCGAAGGCGGTCAGGGTGGTGCGCCCGCCGTACAGCACCACGCCGGCCGCCGACGTGCTCTTGATCAGGTCCAGCGCTGCCTGCGACTGGGTTTCACCGGGCTTGAGGAAAGGATTGATGATGCCGGTGCCCAGCGCATTGGCCAGGGCTGCCGTGTAGTTGTAGCCGGTGCCCAGGGTCGATTCGGATTGGCTGAAGGCGCGCGTCAGGCCCACCTTGTAGTCGAAGCCGAACACCTGGCCGTCGGCGCCCAGTTGCAGGCGGCCGGCCTTGGTTTCCGTGACGATTTCACGGTTGCCGCATTCCATGCAGCGCCAGCGGTAGGCGATCGGCAAGCCGCGGTTCGCTTCGATCGAAGGGAACACCGCGACCAGCTTGTTGAACACTTCGTTGTAGGCCGCGCCCGTGCTGGGATAGAAAGAGCTGGCCGGGAAGTTGCTCAGGCTCGGCGACACCTGGTTCGGCGAAAAGCGCTTGGCCACTTCGGTATTCGATCCGATGATTTCGGCAAACAGGTCGTGCGCGCCGATGCGGAAGGTGGTGCGCGAGACGAAATTGCTGTTCTTGACGGGCTGCTGCAGCACGGCCGCGCGCCCGGTATCCCATGCGCAGCCATAGGCCGCGGACGGGGTATCCCACAGTTTTTCATCGTAGGCGCCCATGCCGTCGACCGAATTGCAGCCCGCGCCGCCCGGCAAGTCAAGCAGGCTGACGCCGGAAAATGCCTGGGTGCCGCCCGGCAGGGTCGGGCCGGTATTGCTGGAACGGCTGAAGATGGAATTGCCGACCGAGGTGGCGAACACATTGGCGAACGGCGCACCGCGGGTATCGACCGACAGGCCGCGTTCCGGCTGGAATGTATTGACGAAATCGCGCTGGTCGCCGCGCAAGGCCTTGTTCTGGCCGGTGGACGCCGTCACCAGCACATTGAAGCCCTGTTCATCCAGGTTGCCGAAGCCGCCGGTGACCTCGAAGCGCTGGATGTTGGCGCCGCCCGCTTCCGTGACATCGGAAAAGCTGCGCGCTTCCAGGCCCTTGTAGTTTTTCTTGAGGATGAAGTTGATCACGCCGCCGATGGCGTCGGTGCCATAGATGGCCGAGGCGCCATCCTTGAGCACTTCCACCCGCTCGACCGCCGCGAAGGGGATCGAATTGAGGTCGACCGCCGACCCCTTCATGCCGTGGGTGGCGATGCGCCGCCCGTTGAGCAGGACCAGGGTGCTGTCGGCGCCCTGGCCGCGCAGGTTGGCCGACGAGGCGCCATTGTTGCCGCGCTGGGCGCCGGAGGTGACGTCGGCGTTGGACGCCAGGTTGTCCGAACCGTTGCCGTTCACGTTCAGGGTGGCGATCAGCTGTTCGGCGCTGACGATGCCTTGTTCTTCGAGTTGCTTCTTGGTGATGATTTCAATCGGGAGCGCGCCTTCCTTGGCGATGCGCTTGATGCTGCTGCCCGTGATTTCGACGCGCGCCATTGGTGCTGGTGGCTCGGCGACCTGGGCCGCGACCGGGCCCGCAATACCGATCAGGGCGATCAATTGCGCTATCTTCTTTACCTTCACGAGGCTCTCCTTGGCTGTTTGGTAGTACGACAATTATTATTGGCATTCCGTCATTGACAAGCGAGCGTACGCGCTGCGTCAAGGGCCATCCAATGAAATATGCTGCGCCAACCATAACTTCCTGGAATGCATGCTCGCTTGCTAATTACTTGCCCATTCTGCCAGCGCGCTCGCGCTGTGCGAGGTCGATGTCCAGATAGCGCCACGCCGTCAGTTCGACAGGGTGGCGCTTGTAGTTTTTAAGCCACGGATGGCGCAGATCGGCCGAGATCGGATGGGTCAGCGGGACCCAGGGGTTGTAGGCATGCAGCAGCTGGTTCATCGCGAAATACAGCGCGCGGCGGGCCGCCGAGTCGCCCATTTGGCGGGCTTGTTCGTACTTCAGGTTATAGGCCGGCAAATTGAAGCGGGCGTAATTGGCGCGTCCGCTGTTGGGGCCGTACAGCAACTGGTAGAAATTGTCGCCATCGGGAAAATCGGCGATCCAGTTGCTTTCGAACATTTGCACCTTGCCCAGGCGCGAAGCCTTGATGATCTCGGTCTTCTTGTCGGTCTTGAACACCACGCGCAAGCCGGCCGCGTTCAGGTTCTTGCGCCACAGCTCGTCGCGCAGGCGGCCGCCCACGGTCGCTTCGCTGTGCATCACCAGGGTCAGCGGGCCTTGCGGCCCACGCCGAAACCCATCCGGGTCGCGCTGCCCGTAGCCGTAACGGTCCAGCAGCGCGCGCGCCAGGGCCGGATCGTGCCGGACCGGGCTGCGGTAGGCGGGGTCGTGGCCCAGCACATTGGGCGGCAGGGGCGATTCGGCGCGCAGCGCGAAGCCCTTCTTGAGCAGGGAAATGTCTTCGGCATTGTCGTAGCTGAGCGCGATCGCGCGCCGCAGCGCCACCTTGTCCTTCGTATAGCCGCCCAGCACCGGGTCTTCCATGTTCATCCACATGTAATAGGTTTGCAGCACGGGGAAACGGGTCAGTTCCATGCCGCGCGCGGCCAGTTCAGGCTTTAGCTTGCCATCCTTGATCACCATGTCGGTCATCGATTCGGGCACCTGCTCCAGGTAGTCGAATTCGCCGCCCAGGAAACCGAGCATCCGGCCCTGGAATTCCTCGGCGATGCGCACCTCGACCCGGTCGACCAGGGGCAGCCGCTTGCCGTCGACCACGTGGGTCGACTGCGGATTGGCCAGCAGCACGATCTTGTCGCTGCGTTTCCATTCGCCCAGGATGAAGGGACCGGTGCCGACCGGGTGGTTGCCCGCCTGGCCGGGATAGGCCTCGATGACTTCGCGCGCGACCACGCCTGAGGCCGGCGTGGCCAGGTAGAACAGGAAATTGCTGTCGGGCGCGCTCAGGCGGATGCGCAGGGTGTGGCGGCCGGGCGCGCTCATGTCGGCGATCTTGCCGTCGAACAGGAACAGCCAGGGCGACTTGATGGCCGGATCGAACAGGCGCCGGATGCTGTAAATATAGTCTTGCGCCGTGACTTCGCGCCGCTGCCCCTTGAAGGCCGGATCGGGCGTGAAGAAAATGCCAGGGCGGATCTGGAAGGTGTAGACCAGGCCGCCTTCGCTCACTTGCGGCATGCCCACCGTGGTGTTGGGGCGCAATGCCAGCGGACGGGCCAGGTAGTCGTAGCGCAGCAGCGGGTCGAACAGGTTTTCCAGCAGCGACAGGGTGGCGATGTCGGACGCGACCGCCGGATCGAGCCCGGTCTCGCTGGTGGAGAGGTAGGTGTGCAAGACCTTGTCGGCCGCCATGGCGGGCATGGCGCCGGCCAGGGAAGCGAGCAATACGGCAATGCGAAGGATCGTCATGCCAATATCATATGCGAGCCTTGGCTTGCGCGTCATACATTGCGCCGGCCCGCGTATAACCTTTTTGCATGGCAAAACTGCATACTTTCATCATTTCCCGGCGGCCTGCGCCTATACTCTCGCTGCACAATCTGCTTACTTCCCAATAGATAAAGAACATGGCACTCAATTACATCTGGTCTGGTTTCTTCCTGGTCGGCTTCCTGGCCGCGATGGTGCAATGGATCTTCCTGGGCGACACCGAGATCTTCAAGAAAATCATCGACGGCACCTTCGATTCGGCCAAGGTGGCCGTCATGGACATTGCCTTGCCGCTGGCCGGCATCATGACCTTGTGGCTGGGCCTGATGAACGTGGGCGAAAAGGCCGGCGCGATCGGCTGGCTGGCCAAAATCATCGGCCCTTTCTTTGCCCGCATTTTCCCCGGCGTGCCGCGCGAGCACCCGGCCAACGGCCACATGGTGATGAATTTTTCGGCCAATATGCTGGGCCTGGACAATGCCGCCACGCCGCTGGGCCTGAAAGCGATGGAAAGCCTGCAGGAACTGAACCCCAATAAGGACGAAGCGACCGACGCCCAGATCATGTTCCTGGTGATCCAAACCTCGGGCCTGACGGTGATACCGTTGTCGATCATGGCGCAGCGTTCGCTGCTGGGCGCGGCCGATCCGACCGATATCTTCATCCCCTGCCTGATCGCCACCTTCATCGCCACGCTGGTGGCCATCATCGCGGTGGGCCTGCGCCAGCGCATCAAGCTGCTCGACCCGGTGGTGCTGGCCTGGCTGGGCGGTACCACGGCGGCCTGCGCCGGCCTGGTCTACTATTTTGCGAATTACCTGAACAAGGCCGAAATCGAGCTGGTGTCCAAAGTGTCGGCCAACCTGATCCTGTTTTCGATCATCGTCACCTTCATCCTTGCCGCCATGCGCAAGAAGGTCAATGTGTACGAAGCCTTCATCGAAGGCGCCAAGGGCGGCATCCAGACTTCGCTGACCATCATTCCCTACCTGGTCGGCATGCTGGTGGCGATCAGCGTGGTGCGCAATTCGGGCGTGCTGGGCATGATCGTGGGCGCGGTCAACTGGTTCCTCCGGCTGTTCGGCTGGGACACCGCCTGGACCGACGCGCTGCCGACGGCGCTGATGAAACCCCTGTCCGGCAGCGGCTCGAAGGCCATGACGCTCGACATCATGAAGACCCACGGCGTCGATTCCTTCGCCGGCCGCCTGGCCAGCATCATGCAGGGCGCGGCCGATACGACCTTCTACATCATCGCCCTGTATTTCGGCTCGGTGGGCATCAGGAAAACCCGCTATGCCGTCGGCTACGGACTGTTGGCCGACGTGGCGGGCATGGTCGCCTCGGTCTTTGTCGCCTACCTGTTCTTCGGCTGATCATGCGCATACTCAAACCGTTCGCCCTGGCGGCCATGCTGGCCTGGCTGCCGGCGCAGGCCCAGCTTCCGCAGCCGGTGACGGCCCTGCTGGCCGCATCCGGCATTCCCGAAGACGCGATGGGCGTGCTGGTACTGCGCGGCGACACCACGCTGATATCGCACCTGGCGGAGCGGCCCATGCAGCCCGCGTCGACCATGAAACTGGTCACCACGCTGGTCGGCCTGGAGCAGCTGGGGCCCGTGTTCCGCGGCCGCACCGAACTGCGCACCAGCGGCGTGCAGGAGCGCGATGTGCTGCACGGCGACGTGATCCTGCGCGGCGGCGCCGATACCGATTTCGATGGCGAAGCGCTCAGGCACATGCTGCAGGCGCTGCGCAACCAGGGCATCCGCAAGATCGACGGCCGGCTGGTGCTGGACCGCCAGCTGTTCAATCCCGCGCGCATGGACCTGGGCGTGCGGCCCTTCGACGAATCGCCGGATGCGTACTACAACGTCATTCCCGACGCGCTGATGGTCAACAAGAACATGCTGCTGCTCGACCTGCGCTCCGACGGCAATCGCCTGCGGCCGGCCATGCAGCCGCCGCTTGACGACGTGTCGGTCGAATCGGGCATGACTCTGGTCGACGCGCAGTGCGCCAGCTGGGAAGACGGCTGGAAGCAGCCACTGGTCGTGCGCCGCAACGGCAAGATCAAGGTGGTGCTGCAGGGGACCTTCCCGAAACACTGCGTGAGCGCGAACAGCATCAATGTGCTGGACCGCCAGGACTATCTGGACCGCCTGTTCCGCAAGCTGTGGGACGAGCTGGGCGGCAAGCTGCTGGGCGACACGGTCGAAGGCGTGGCCCCGAAAGAAGCGCGCCTGCTGGCCGAGCATGTCTCGCGCGCCTTGCCGGAAGTGGTCCGCGACATCAACAAGCCGTCCGACAACACGCTGGCGCGCACGTTGTTCCTGAGCCTGGGCAGCCTGGAGGCCGATCCCATGCTGGGCAGCCGCCCGCTGGCGCCGTCCGCGCAAACCACCTTCGCGCGGGCCGACCTGGCCGTGCGCGACTGGATGCGCAGGCAGGGCATCGACGACAACGGCCTGGTGATGGAAAACGGCTCGGGCCTGTCGCGCCTGGAGAAAATCAGCCCCTACCAGATGGCGCTGTTGCTGCAGGCGGGACTGCGCAGCAACTGGTCGCCCGAATTCCTGGCCAGCCTGCCGATTGTCGGCGTGGACGGCACCATGCGCAGGCGGCTGAAGGACAGTCCGGCGGCGCAGCGCGCACGGCTGAAAACCGGGACGCTGAAAAATGTGGTGGCGGTGGCGGGGTATGTGTACGACGCGAAGGGCCAGCCATGCGTGGTGGCCGCGATGATGAACAGCGACCTGGCCGGTGACGGCAGGGGCCGTGCGGTGCTCGATGCACTGGTCGACTGGATCGCGCGATCAGGCGCACAACCCTGAAAAAGGGGGCCGCGAGGCCCCCTGTTCATTCCTACTTGCCGATCGTGTAGGTCACCGACACCGGCGCCGGTGTGTAGATCGACGGGCTGTGCCCACCCACGTCGTCATACGAGAAGCCGTACGCCAGGCCATTGAAGCTGTGATCGTGCCAGAACTTCGTGAAGAAGTTGGCGCGCTGGATTTCCGGATAGAAGTAAGCCGCGTTGTACCAGCGGTCCCAGGGCTGGTGCGCCACCCTGCGGTTCAGCGCCGCACAGATTTGCGCCTGCAGCTGCAGCTGCTTGTCGTGCTTCGCCGTATGCGGGAAGGTTCCGGTGGCGTCATCGAGCACGCCATTGCCAAGCATGACTTCCGTCGTGGTCGGCTTGTCGTAGATCTTGTAGGTGTCGACGCCGTCGGTGAAGGTCATCACATTGTCCGGCCCCACGCGGCCACGGACGGTAGGCCATTCGCCCACCGTCATCACCAGGTCCTGCGAACGGTACATGTCCCACACCTGGCCGATGTATTCGTCCAGGTAGCCGGCATTCGGTCCGCGCGGCTTGACCTGCTCGCCGGTGGCCACGTTCAGGCCGTCGTTGAAGGTGCCGTGGGCCGGCGCCATGATGCGGAAGGGCGCATACGGCGCCTTGGCCAGGCCGTGGAATTCGGCAGGCGTCTCGAGCAGGAAGCGGGCAAAAATTTCATCGCGCGTTTCGAGCAGCGTTTCGCCGACGGTCGCATCGTAGCCATCAAGGCCCGTCACACGCAGCTTGAGCGGGAAGCCGAAAATATCGACCCGGCTGGTATTGACAAAGATGCCCGGGTAGTCGCTGGCGGGGCGCGGACGGTTGATATTGAACTCGCCGAAATCGAAGGTGATATTCAGGTTCGGATCGGTGCTGTTTTCAAGATCCGGGCCTGCGTAGGCGGTCTTGCCGTTGATGTCGCGGTTGATCTGCACCAGCACCGGTTTGCCGACGCTCATGTAGATGCGCGCCGATTCGATCGGAGGAATGGTCACCGTCTTCGCCTGCGCCAGGCTGATGCCATAGTTGGCGTAACCCTTGTCGCGGCCCGGAACCGGGATCGTGTTGTCCCCTTCGCTGACCGGGATCAGATTGCCGTTCTGGTCGGCGCGCACGTAGCCGCCCGTATTCCAGTCCTTGCCGATGATGAGCCAGTACACCTGCGCGTCCGTGTACTTGCCGGCCGTTCCATTGACGATATTGAAGGTCGTGCGGCCATTCCACAGCGATTCGTTATTGGCCGTGATCTTGTAGGTCGCCGAGACCACTCCCGAGTCGACGCCGCCCTTGGTCGCCATGGCCTTGAGGGTGAATGTATCGCCAGATTCCGGCGACTTGAACAGCCATACCGCGCCGTTGAACTGGGGCGAGGTCGCCGTCGGCGTGCTGCCGTCCTTCGTGTAATGGACGGTGGCGCCCGGGGTCGTGGTCAGCATGTTGACCGCGATCTTGGTGGCGTAGGTGCCGGCCGCGTGCGACAGCGCAGGCGTGGCGACCAGGCAGCCGGAAGGCGTCTGGGTGCAAGCCGGCTGCACGTCGAAGGTCAGGGCGGCGCGGCGCGACTGCTGGCCGTCGGTCTGCACCGCAATGGCCGTGATGGTCGTGGCCGACGTGACGCGGATCGGCGTGCCGGTGTACTGCGGCGAGAGCGGCGTAGGCGAGCTGGCGTCGAGCGTGTAGTGGATCCTGGTGCCGGCCTGTGCGCCGCTCGCCAGCGCCAGGCTGACGTCTTGCGCGGTTGTGAAAACGCCGCCGATGGCAGGATTGAACACCGGCTTGGGCACCGGGTTCGGGCATGCCGGCGAGGTTGGCGCATCGTCGCCGCAAATGCGGTAGGTGAACAGCGCCGAATCGAGGTTGCCGCCGGTGGGCGCCGAGTAGGTAAAGAAGTAGGAGATCGTCGCGCCCGACGAGAGCGGGCTGACCAGCGGTCCGCTCCAGCGTGCCTGGGCGGCGTCGTAGGTCATGGCTTCGTCGCGCTGCACGCCGCGTACGCCATCCGGGCCGGTGACATGGAAGTGCACGATGTTGGTTGCCGGCGTCCAGGTCGGCTTGTACCAGATGCGCGCCGTGGCGCCGTCCTCGGCCACGCCATGCGCGAAGGCAGGGTCGCCGCCGCTGATCGTATAGCTCGAGGACACTGACGACGAATCCGTCATGCCGCTCTTCTTCGCCACCGCCACCAGGGTGCTGGTGGCGGCCACGTTGATCGGCGTGGCGTCGTTGTACGGCTGCTGCGCGCCGCCATTGACCGTGTAGTAGATCGCCGCGCCGGAAGTCGGTGTCGACAGGCGTATCGATTGGGGCGTGGAATAGGTGCCACCGGCCGGGGAGAAGGATGGATTGGCGACTTTGGAGCCGCTGATCGTGAAGCTGGCGGATGTCACGCTTGAATTGCCCAGGCCGCTTTTGATACCGATCGCCTTGACGGTAGCTCCCGGGGCGGCTACCTGGAAGGCGCCGGTGTAGAGCGTGGATCCCGCGCCAGGCGTGCTGCCATCGACCGTGTAGCGGATGGTCGCGCCACCGGTGCTGGTCGACAGGGTGACGCTCTGGGTGTCGGTGAAGGTGCCGCCCGCCGGCGAAATGGCAGGGTCCGCGACATTGCCGCCGCCGCGGTTCCAGGTCATCACACTGCTGTCCTTCGCGCCGGTGGATGTCATGTAGGTAAAGCTGTAGGCCAGCGCCAGCGCCGCACCGGACGTGACCGGCACATTGACCTGGTGGCGGCTACCGTTCCACGACAGGCTGACGTTCTGCTGGCCGCCGCCATTGAGGGTGTAGTGCACGTCCGCCCAGTCGCTTTTCGGCGTGTGCGAGAACCAGATCGTGATCGACGTACCGTCATCCTGCACGCCCTGGGTAAAGCCGGTGGCATTGAAAGTGTAACCTGCGGACGCGGTATCGGAAGTGGTCATGCCTGCCTTGGTGGCGAAGGCAGTGACGGTGGTATTGGCGCTGATCGTCAACGCGGCAGGACATGCCGAGGCGGGCGCGCCATTGACGGAGCACTGCACGGCGGCGCCGCTGGTGGTGCTGGTCACGCTGACCTGCTGCTGACCGCTATAGTTGCCGGCCGGCGGCGAGAACACGGGCGTGGCGACCTTGTTGGAGCTGGTACCAACGTCCGCCGAAGCCCACGGCGAATCGTAGGCCAGGCCGGCCTTGGTGTAGGTGAACTGGTAGTTGACGGTCTGTCCGGCGCTGGCGGGAAGCGCAAGCTCGTAGCGTGCGCGGGTGCTGTTGAAAGCCATGCCCACGTTCTGCTGCGGACCGCCATTGATGTTGTAGTGGGCGATGCTCTGGGTGATGGATGCGCCCTGCATCCACAGGGTCGGCGTCGTGCCGATGGTTTCCACGCCTGCGGTGAAGTCGGCTGCCCGTGCTGGGTGCCCCAGCACCAGCAGCAGCATCGCAAGCATGGCGAACAGCAGCCTGCGATAGTGATCTGAGAAATTGCTATGCATGTAAGTCTCCGAAATTGTTAATCGTGTTTTAGTGGTTTGAATTGAGCGGCTGATGTGCGGTGTCCGTGACCTGCTCCTTCTCGAAAAGTGCGGCGCAACAGGGCGTGTCTCGTCCTGCCGGGTCGGCATGCGAAATCTGAAAACGCGGCCTAAGCGCCGCGGCGGGATTGCAGGGAATGCAGGACTAGCGGCGCAGGCGCCGTGTCGACTCCCTCACTACAACTTCAAGCGGCGGCACTGCGATATCAGCCGCTTCGCCGGCGATCAGCTTGAGCATGGCCTGGGCGGCCAGCCTGCCGATCTCGTACACGGGCTGCCGCACGGTGGTCAGTGGCGGCATGGAATACGTCGAATTGGGAAGGTCGTCGTAGCCGACCAGGGAAATATCCTCGGGCACGCGCAGATTGCGGCGATGCAGGGCCAGGCGCGCGCCATAGGCCATCTGGTCGTTGGCGGCGAATACCGCGGTGAAGCTCTGGCGTGATTCGAACAGCTGGTGGATCGCCAGCATGCCGCCCGCCTCCAGAAAATCGGCCGGGGCGATCAGGCCCGGGATCACGGCGATGCCGGCATCGGCCAGCGCCTGCTGGTAGCCGCGCTGGCGCTCGATGGCGTCCGGATGGTCGCTTGGCCCGGACAGGAAAGCGATGCGGGTATGGCCAAGTTCGATGAGGTGGCGCGTGATGGCGCGCGCGCCCTGGAAGTGGTCGACGTCGACGCTGGCCAGCCGCGGCGCGCTGAGTTGGCGCCCGGTGACCACGATCGGCAGGCGCTGCGCATACTTGACCAGGTGCTGGTCCGACAGGCGCCCGGTCAGGATGATCACGCCATCGACGCGGCGCGCCTGCAGCAAGCGCATGCGCGCTTCTTCCTTCTTCAGGTTCCAGTGGCCGCTGACGAACAGCGGCGAGTAGGGCGTGCCGGCCAGCGCATCCTCGATGCCGCGCAGCGCCTCGCCGTAGAACGGACTTTCGATGAACTGGGTCAGCACGCCGATGGTATGGGTCTGGCCCATGGCCAGGCTGCGCGCCATCATGTTGGGCTGGAAATTGAAGCGGGCGATGGTGGTCTCGACCGCCTGGCGCTTGTCCTCGCTGACGCGCGCCGTGCCGTTCATGATGCGCGACACCGTGCTCGGCGACACGCCCGCTTCCCGGGCGATGAGCTCGAGCGTGACGTGTTCTTCTGGGCGGACGGGAGAGGAAATCATGCCGTAAATATACGGATAGTCTGAAAGCGCTGTCAACCAAAAATTGTTAAATTTCTCGGAGATAAGGCCGCTCTCATAGGTAACAAGCCTGCATACCACGTTGACGCCATCATGAAAGCGCTTTCACATCAAGCGCTTACCCAATTGCTTTTTTGATAGGGGACTGTCCCAGGTTTATGGGAAAGCATTTCCCATAAACCTGGGACAGTCCCCTATCAAAAGGACAACTACAGGATGCGGCGGTAGGTGCGGCGCACCTGGTCGCGGTCGCCGAAATCGAAGTGCCACCATTCGCTGTTGATGCCCACGAAGCCGGCGTGCGCCATGGCGTCGCGCAGCAGGCGGCGGTTGTCGATGTGGACCTGGGTGATCTCGCCGCGGGCCAGCATTTCCGGTTCGCGCATCGGCTGCGAACGGTCACTCAGATCGTCGAATCCGGTGCCCATGTCGAACTCGGCGCCCGCTTCGTCCTGCAGCGTGATGTCGACCGCCATGCCGAAGGAGTGGATCGATCCGCGTGACGGTTCGGCCAGGTAGCCGCGCAAGTCGGTGCCGTCCAGCGCGTCCCACAGTTGTTCCTGCACCCGCTGCGGCCGCAGGGCATCCAGGATCAGGACCGTGGCGCCCGGACGGCGCACGACCAGCCAGGCCACGACGCGTTCCACAGCCACCGCCGCATCGCGGTGCAGCCAGGCGCAGTCGAAGGGGGAATACAGGTCGCGCCCGACAAAATTGTCGGCCGTGGCGTAGCGCAGGTCGACCCGGATCCCGGCGATGGTGGACAGGTGCCGGAACTCCGGGCAGGTGGCAAGCGCTTCGATGGCAAGGCTGGACGTCATCTGCTGGCCGTTTCGATGCATTTGCGCGCCGAGTCGCTGATGCGGCCGGCCAGCTCGCGCGCCCCGTGCGACAGCGGCGAATGGCTCGCCGTCAGCAAATACAGTTGAACGGAAATGGCGGGCGCCCAGGCCCGGCGCTGGACTTTGGCATCGAGCGCGGCGGCCGCGGTGAACGGGTCGACCACGGCCATGCCGGCGCCCGCTTCCACCAGCGAACGGGCGATCTGGTAAGTCTGCACCACGGTATGGAACACCGGGTGCACGCCCTGCGCTTCGCAGGCAGCGACCACCAGTTCGCCCAGCGGGTCGTTGTCGGCATAGCCTATCAATTCGCCGCTCAGGCCATCGGCGGAGAAGGGCTGGGCGCATTGCGCTTCGACCCAGGTGCCGGCCGGCGCGATGACGGTCATCACGCCCTGCGCCAGCGGTTCGGCCACGATGCCGGGGTGGCGCGGATCCTGCAGCGACAGCGCCAGGTCGGCTTCGCCCAGGCGCAGCGTGTTGACGATTTCGCTGGTGTGGTGGGTGGCCAGTTCGCAGCGCGTGTGCGGGAAGTCATGCCGCCAGGCGGTCATCGCGGCCGGCAGCACGGCGATGGCCACGGTCGGCGTCGACACCAGGCGGATGGTTTCCACGGCGCGGCCCTTCAGGCTGGCGGCCAGGCGCCGGATGCCCTGCAGGTCGCGGTTCAGCTTTTCGGTTTCGATGAACAGGCGGTGCGCTTCGGGCTTGGGATAGAGCTTGCCGCGCACGCGTTCGAACAGCGGCATGCCCAGCTGCAGTTCGCAGTGCTGCAGCACCTTGGTCACGGCTGGTTGCGAAATGTGCAGCACCTGCGCGGCGCCGCTGATGGTCCCGACCTGCATGATGGCGTGAAAAACTTCGATATGGCGCAGCCGCATGGACGATCCTTATGGCTTCGCAGCAGGGGTGGTGAGCACGTCGAGCAGCGCCGCCGTTTCGGCGTCCGGCGTGCCGTCGATGGTCATGGGCCGGTACTTCATCTGGAAGGCGGTGACGACGTTGCGCGTGGCCTCATCCAGCTCGCCCGTCTGCGGCACCTGGTAGCCGTGCGTGGCCAGTTTTTTCTGGAACCAGGCCACGTCCGGAAGCTGCTGGGTGTAGACGTCGCGCGCCGCCGCAACCTTTGCCGCGTCGGGCCAGGTGATCAGGCCGTGCAGCGCCAGCTGCTGCCAGGGGAACAGGGGCCCCGGATCCTGCTTGCGCTGCGGGGCGATGTCGCTGTGGCCCAGGATGTTTTCGGGGGCGATCTGGTGGCGCTTGACGATCACCTTCAGCAGCGCGATCAGCTTGTCGATCTGCGCTTGCGGGTAGGGGTGCCAGACGCGCCCTTCCGGGGTTTCGGTAAAGCCCGGATTGACGATTTCGATGCCGATCGAGCTGCCGTTGATCAGGGTGTGGTTCTTCCAGTGCGATACGCCCGCGTGGTTGGACTGGCGCGTTTCATCGACCAGCTGGTAGATCACGGGCGAGGCTTCGTCGGACAGCAGGTAATGGCTGGACACGACCTCCTGGGTGAGGACCTTGATCGACAGCGGCAGGTCGCTGACAGTGTAGTGCACGACGACGAACTTGACGCGGCTGCTCTGGCCTCGGGCCGACAGGCTGCGGTCGATCCAGGGGCCGCTGGCGCAGCCGGTCAGCAGGGTGAGCATGAGCGTGGCGAGGATTTTTTTCATCAGGATGTGGGCGATTTTCTAGTGTGGGCGGCGATGCGGGCGGCGGCATGGTGGGCGTGGCCCACCGTATGGGTCAGGCTTGTCGTATCGGGCAAGGCGATCCGCATCGATGCCAGGATCAGGGGATGCAGTTCGGACGCGCGGCCGGCCAGCGCCACCGGGCGCGGCCCGAAGCGCGAGGTCAGCGCTTTGGCCAGGCGCGCCAGTTCGCGGCCGGCGTCGGCCAGGATGGCGGCGGCCGCCGGGTCGTCGCCGGCGGCCGCCGCCACCGCCAGGGCCAGCTTGCCCACTTCGCCCCGTTCCTGGCTGTAGATGAATTGGCGCGACAGCGACCAGTCGTCGCCGCCGATATGGTCGAACACGGCGTGCGCCATGGGCGACGCGCGCCAGAAGCCGGGCTGCTCGTCTTCGTTGCGCCAGATCTGGCGCAGCGCTTCGCGCGCGATCCAGAAGCCGCCGCCGCCATCGTCGAGCGTGACGCCGCGGCCCCCCGCCCGGTGGAATTGCTGGTGTTCGTCGATGAAGGCGCCGATCGAGCCGGTGCCGGCATACACCAGGTAGCCTTCGCCGGGCGCGAAGCTGTCGAGGTAGGCGATTTCAATGTCGCTGCACAGATTGACGGCGCGCACGGGAAGGGACAGCAGGTCGGACAGCCAGCGCTGCAACTGTTCGCCGTCGCCGCCGAAGCCGGTCAGGCCGGCATGGACGCGCCGCGGACGGCCGTGGACCAGCACGGCATGGGCCAGCGCCGACAAATTGGCGTGCACGGTATGGCGGCCGGACGCGCTGCTCATCTGCAGCGCCGACAGGCCCGGCACCTGGCCTTCGGCGATGACTTCGCCGTCGTCTTGCGCCAGCGCCCAGCGCGTGCGCGTGCCCCCGGCATCGATGCCAAGGCCCAGGCGGCGCTCCGGTGCTTGCTGCGGGTTCTGTTTGTCCATCATGCAGGGGTGAGTGTACGGCCATGTCCGGCGCCGCGCTCATGAATGCTTGCGCGACGCCCATATCAAAAGCTTATGCCACGTATTGACGGCATTACTTGCCCGCCTGAACCTTCTTCGATTGTGACACGGAAATGCGTTCGCTTTCCATGCCCAGCCTGTCGACCCCGCTGACCACGGCCTGCGTGGCCGGTCCGTGCACCGGATCGTCTTCCACTTTCCAGTCGATGCGGGCCGCCGGCGCCACCGCGAAACGCCATGCATTGCCGTGCCGCGACCAGATCGCGTAATGGGTATTGTCTTTGCCCGGCGCCAGCCTGAGCGTGAGCGCATTGGCGGGACGGGCGCTTGCCGCCGGCACGCCCGGGCGCTCCTTGGCCAGCCATGGCGTGGCGGGCACCAGCGCCGCGGTGGCGTAGTGGCCGGCCTTGAGCGTGTCGCTCAGGCCCTGGCGGTTTTCCATCAGCGCAACCATGCTGAAGTGGATGTGGCCGCCGGCCTTGGGACGGCTGCGGGTGACGCCGATCTGCTGCACGATTTCCTCGGGCACATAGGACTTGGTGGCCGCGCCGATGCGGCTGGTAAACAAGCCCGGCCACATGTGGCGGTCGTGCCGGTTCTGCCCCACCCAGTAGTCGAGCAGCACGTCGTAGGCTTGCGGCGCCTGGGCGATGGGCCAGTACAGCTGGGGCGCAAAATAGTCGACCCAGCCGTTTTCCAGCCACAGCTCGGCGTCGGCGTACAGCTTGTCGTACTGGCTGAAGCCGGCGATGCCGGCCGGGCGCCGGTCGGGCTTGCCCACGCCGAAAGGACTGATGCCGAAACGCACCCAGCTCTTCTCGGCATGGATGCCCTTGTACAGCGCTTCGATCAGCTGGTTGACGTTCTGGCGCCGCCAGTCGGCACGGTCGAGCTTGCCGCCGGTCAGCAGGTAGCGTTGCCAGGCCGGCTGGTCGGGGAAGTCGATCTCGGGCTTGTTGCCGGTGCCGCCATCGAGCGCGCCCTCGACCTCGACCGGGTAGGGATAGAAATAATCGTCGATGTGGACGCCGTCGATGTCGTAGCGTTTCACCACGTCCAGGATCACGTCCAGGGTCTGCTTCGAGGCCGACTCCTCGCCCGGATCCATCCACAGGAAACGGCCGTAGGATTTGACGGCCGCCGGATTGGTTTTCGAAATATGGTCGTGCGCCGGCGGCGATTTGGCGATGGCGTGGCGGGCCCGGTAGGGGTTGAACCAGGCGTGCAGTTCCAGGCCGCGCGCATGGGCCTGGGTCACCCAGAAGCGCAGCGGGTCGTACCAGGGCTGGGGCGGCTTGCCCTGGGTGCCGCTCAGGTATTCGGTCCACGGTTCCAGTTTCGACGGATAGATGGCGTCGGCGCTCGGGCGCACCTGCAGCACGATGGCGTTCATGTTCATGGCGCGGGCGCGGTCGAGGATGGCGATCGCCTCGGCCTGCTGCTGCTCGGCATGCAGGTTCTGCTTGCTGGGCCAGTCGATATTGGCCACGGTCGACACCCAGGCGGCGCGAAATTCGCGCGGCGCCGGCGGCGGCATCGGATCGCCCGGCGCCACAGGTTCGGGCGGCAGCGCCGGCACGGCCGGGGGGACCGGCTTCACGGGAGGGACGGTGGTACAACTGCTCGCCAGGCCGCCCAGGGCCAGCACACCGGCCAGGGCGAAGGCGCGTTTCTTCAAATTGGGCTGCACCACACTATACCTTTACAAACCACTTCCTGCGCCACATGAACCATGCAACCAAGAACATTAACGCGTTAAACAAGAGAGCATAAAGCAAAGAGCTGTTGACCGGCGCCAGCCCCAGGGCGCGCAGCGGCGGGTTCAGCCAGCTTGCCAGCGGCAGCATCTTAGCGACCAGGCCCGAAAACGCAAAGATGAATAATGCATTCATCCCATAAATAATGAAGGGCGTGGACAAACGCTGCGCCGCCGTACGTACGCGCCGCAGGGGATTGGCGTCGAGCAGCCAGTAAAACGTGCCGAACACCAGCAAGGCCCAACCCGTGGTGAAGATGCAGAAGGAAACGGTCCACAGGCTCTTGTTGATCGGCATGAGCACCACGTCGAGGATGGCGCCCAGCCACAGCATGGCCAGCCCGGCCAGCAGCATCCATACCGTCTTCGCGCTGCGCTCCTGGCTGAACAGCAGCCAGCGGCCGGCCAGCACGCCCAGCAACTGGCTGCACAGGGCCGGCACCGTGCTGAGCATGCCTTCGGGGTCCCAGGTCTTCGATGCCGCCCACATGTGGCCGTCGAGCAGCATGCGGTCCAGGTAGGCGCCCATGTCCTTGCCCGGTTCCAGCACGCCGGCGCCGATGCCGGGCACCGGCACCCACAGCATCAGCACGGTGTAGCCCAGCAGCAGCGCGCCTATCCAGGCCAGTTGCCCGCGCCAGGAAAAATACAGCACGATGGGCGCGGCCAGCAGGGTGCAGATGGCGATCCGCTGCAGCACGCCGGGAATGCGCACGCTGCCGAAGTCGAAGGCGGGCACCAGGTTGAGCAGGAAGCCGATCAGGAAGATCAGGGCCGCGCGCTTGGCCAGCTTGGCCAGCAGCGTCGGCTTGTCGGCCCCGGCCTCGGCCAGCCGGCCCAGCGACAGCGCCATCGACACGCCGCCGATGAACAGGAAGAAAGGAAAAATCCAGTCGGTGAAGGTCCACCCGTTCCACGCGGCATGCGCCAGCTGCGAGTACAGGTGCGACCAGTCGCCCGGATTGTTCACCAGCACCATGGCGGCGATGGTGAACCCGCGAAAGGCGTCCAGCGAGACGAGGCGGCCGGGATTGCGGTTCATGCGGCTGGCTTCTTGCCGAACTCCGGGTCGATTTTCACCAGCGCCGCCATCAGGAAAGCGGGCAGGGTCATGACGCAGACATAGATGAAGAAATGTTGGTAGCCCAGGTATTCCTGGATCCTGCCGCTGAACATGCCGGGCACCATCATGCCCAGCGCCATGAAGCCGGTGCAGATGGCGTAGTGGGCGGTCTTGTGGGCGCCGTCGGCCACCATGATCATGAACAGCATCAGGGCCGTGAAGCCGAAGCCGTAGCCGAACTGTTCCAGTGCGATGCACAGGGAAATCGTGATCGTATCTTGCGGCAGATACGTCGCCAGGTAGACAAACGCCAGGTCGGGCGTATGAACCGCGAAAACCATCGGCCACAGCGCGCGCTTGAGGCCTATCCTGGAAATCAGGTATCCCCCCAGCAAGCCGCCCAGGGTCAGCGCGGCAATGCCGACACCACCGTAGATGAAGCCCACGTCGTCGGTCGACAGGCCCAGGCCACCCTTGGCTAGCGGATCCTTCATGAACAGCACCACCATCTTGATCAGCTGCGACTCGCCGAGCCGGAAGGTCAGGATAAACAGCAGCACCATGATGATGTCCTTGCGTCCGAAAAATGCGGCGAAGGTGCTGAAGTATTCCCGGATGTAGTTCTTGCTCTGCACCACAGGGTGGTCGTCTGCAGGGCGCGGCAGGACGTAGGAATGGTAGATCCACATCGCCATGAACATGGCGGCCATGACGAATACCACCACCGACCAGGCAAAGCCGACGTCGCCGGTGCGCTTGATCAGCTGGCCGGCCAGGATGGCCAGTCCCCCCTGTCCTGCAAGGTTGGCCAGGCGATAAAAGGTACTGCGCACGCCCACGAAGGCCGCCTGCTGGTGTTGCGGCAGCGCCAGCATATAGAAGCCGTCGGCGGCGATGTCATGCGTGGCAGAGCTGAACGCCATGATCCACATGATGGCCAGGCTGATCTGGAAAAAGGAGGGCAGCTGGGTCGTCATCGCCACCGACGCCAGTGCCGTGCAAATGATGAATTGCATCGACACCGTCCACCAGCGCTTAGTCCGGAACATGTCGATGAAGGGAGACCAGAGCGGCTTGATGACCCAGGGCAGGTACAGCAAGCCGGTGTAGAAGGTGATATCGGCGTTGCTCACGCCAAAGTCCTTGTACATCAGGCCCGCCAGCGACATCACCATGACATAGGGAATGGCCTGGCCGAAGTACAGGGAGGGTATCCAGCTCCAGGGATTGCTCACGCGTTCTTTTTGCATAGTTCTTTCGCGAACGGCGCAGGCGAGAGAACTAGCTGGCGAGTGCCTTGCGCACGCTGCCGCGCGCCGACTCGAGCAGCCTCCCGGCCTGGTCGATACTGGTTTTTTTGGTCAGGGCCACGATGGCGACCTTGACATGGAAATCGCATTGTTCCAGCACGGCGCGGGCTGCGCTGTCGGTCGCGCCCGTGGCCAACATGGTCAGGCGAACCGCGCGCAGCACCAGCTTGGCGTTGGTTGCCTTCAAGTCTACCATCAGGTTGCCATGAACCTTGTTCAAACGCACCATCAGCGCGCTCGAAAAGGTGTTGAGGGCGATTTTCTGGGAAGTGCCGGCCTTCAGGCGGGTGCTGCCGGAAATGATTTCCGAACCGGTATCGAGGGTGACGCCGATCTCGGCCTCGCCCGCCACCGGCGCATCGACATTGTTGGCGAAGCCCACCGTCAGCGCACCGGCCGCACGGGCCGCGCGCAGGGCGCCCAGCACATAGGGCGTGGCGCCGGATGCGGCCAGCAGCAGCACCACGTCGTTCGGACCGGGATTCATGGTGCGCAGGTCGGCCGCGCCCTGGGCGGCGTTGTCCTCGGCGCCTTCGACGGCCATGAACATGGCATCGGCGCCGCCCGCCAGCAGGGACAGCGCGCGTTCATGCGGCCAGGAAAACGTGGGATAGAGTTCGACGCTGTCGAGCACGCCCAAGCGGCCCGAGGTGCCGGCGCCCACATAGATCAGGCGCCCGCCCGCTTCGATGCGGGGCAGCGCGGCAGTCACGGCGGCGGCGATCGACGGGGCGGCGGCGCGCACGGCGTGCACGGCATCGAACTGGTCGTCGACCAGCGCGCTGACCAGCTCGGCAGTAGGATACCGGTCCAGATCGGCATGCCGTGCATCGGGAGTTTCGGTTTTGAGCATGACCACAGTGTAATACCATAATGACAGCGTTTCCCATGAAAGGATCAGACGCGGTCATTCCGGCAGGTTATGTGGCTTTTTTCACTGCGCGAAGGCAAGCGGTTTCAGGTGCACGCGCAAGCCCAGCGCGATTTCGGTGTGCGGGACGGGGCGGATGGCCCGTCTGGCGCTCAGCTCGAGCGCCGTGTTTCGCGACAACATCAGCGACGTGCGCAGGCGCGCATGGCTGCGATAGCCGTGCCCGCCCAGGAACTGCTTTTCGGCATTGAACTCGGCCTGGGCCGACCAGGTCGAACTCTGGCGCGTCGCCAGCACGGCCAGGGTGCCGGCCGCCGCAGTGGCATGGCCGGCCTCCACACCGGCGCCCGGCATGACGGCAATGACGGTGTTGCCGACTGCCCAGGCCTGGCCGGAATTGAATCCCAGGCTGGTCACCAGCCGGTCTTCCTTGCGCTGCGTGGCCAGCATCAGGCGCCAGGCCGAACGGCTGAACAGGGCCGAACCGGGCAAGGTCGATTGCACGGTCAGCCAGTCCAGCCGTTCCAGGCGCACGCGGCCGCCGTCGCTGCGCAGTTCCGGCTGCAGCACGGTGACTTCGGCATACGGTTCGTAGCCTCCCAGGCGGTCAGTCAGCGTGTGCTGGAAACCGGCCCAGGCCAGGCTGGCGCCGCGCCGCGCGCCATCCCGGTAGGCGCCCAGCTTGATGGCGCTGCCGTCATGGCCGCTTTCGGGCGGGTCAAGCGCGGCTGCCTGTTGCAGGCTGCCCGGCGATCCGATGGCAAGCCGGCGCCGCAGGATGGCATTGATGGTGTCCTTGCGCGTTTCGCGTTCGGCCTGGTCGCGCGTGATCCTGACCGACAGGTATTCATAGGCAAGCTGCAAGACCGACGCTTGCGCGACCTTGTCGGGGGCCAGGCTGCCATCGGCAATCGCGCTCGCCTGGCGGACTTCGTCGGCGCCCAGTTGCGCTTCGTATTGCCGCACCAGCTTGGGCAGCCCCGGCCACAGCACGGGGGCGCCGGCCATGCCGGCCGCCTGCAGGGTGCGGATGGTTTCCACCGGCACCGTCAGGGCGCTGTAGTGGTCCAGCAGCCTGGCTTGGGGCCGGGCCACGTCGATCAACGCCAGGGTGCGGAAGGCGCAGTTCTCGTCGAGAAAGTAATAGTCGAAGATGCCGTCGCGCACTTCCCACACATGCAGCAGCAGCTGGCGGACTTCGGCCGGGGTGAGGCCAAGCTCGTACTCCCAGATGTCCCGTCCTTCGTTTTCGGTATAGGTGCGCAGGCGGCGGTAAAACGGCAGTTCGTCGGCCACGCCCGGAAAACCGCCGAACAAGCCCTTGCGGATGTAGTCCAGGTCGCCTTCGCGCGCGTCGGTGCGCGCCGCGTAGTTGATCGTCGGACTCATCAGCTCGCGCGGCGATTCCCGGTACACCTTGAGGAAGGTGTGGCCGAACATCGACGAAGGGTTTTCCAGGAAACTGGCGGCGAAGCTGATGCTGACGCGCTGCCCGGGAAACTGGCGGTACCAGGCGTCGAGTTCCGGACAGTCGCCCTCGCGCCGCGCCGGCAGCGCGGGCGCGTAGCGGGTGCGCAGCCATTCGTAGCGGGCGGGAAAGGTGCAGGGGTAGGCGGGCGCGCTCATCGCCGCCAGGTTGGCGGCCAGTTCCTGCCGCGGCGCATGCCTGCCGTCCTTGCTGAGGAAAAAATGCGGCCGGTCTGCTTCGCTCTGCCAGCCGCTGCCCTGGGCGCGATAGTGCATCAGCGCCAGCCAGCCCGGTTCTTCGGCTGCCTGGCAAGGCCCGCCCATGGCGAGCGCCGCCAGCAGCGCCAGCGAGCGCCTAGGATGCGCCATCTTGGGGGGGGCACAGCATGCCTTGCTCGTGGGCGCGCACGATGCGCCCGGCAAAGGCGGCGGTATCGGCCGTGTCGGCCGCCACGCGGCGCAGCCAGTGGAGCTTGGCGGCGCGGTCGGGACAGCTGTTCAGGGCGGCGAGCAAGGTATCGAGATAGGCACCGTCCTGCCGGACCAGGTCATCGGCAAGCTTGCGGTGGGAAAACAGGGTGAAATCGCGGATCGCCCGGGCGTCGGGCGTCGACAGGGCCGGCGGCGCGGCGCTGTCGGCATGAAACGGTGCGCAGCCGCAGGTCGGCTGCGGCACGGCCCCCGCCTGGGAGGCAAGCAGGCTGACAAGCGCGATCAGCATGGGGGCGGCCGCACGGGACTTACTTGACCAGTGGCTTCAGGTCGACGTTGTATTCGCCAGGATCGTATTCGTTGAACGCGCCGGTCGAGGTGTCGATCGAGGTGCTCAACGGGCTGGTCAGGGCAATGTCGCCCCATACCCAAGGGTTCATCTTGGTGGTCATCGGCAGGTTGACGCCGATGTAGCCAGCTTTTTCGACGACGATAGCGCCATCTTTACGCGAAATGCGTACTTTCGTCGGCGTCACACCGGCCGCGACCTTGTTGATCACGGTGCCATCCTTGGCCACGGAACCGATGTAGACGGTGGCGCCGACAGGGTTCGAATTGACCTGGATTTCCTGGGTGGTGCCCGACATCATGCTTGCGCAGCCAGTGACGAGGATGGCGCCTGCGGCGGCGGCGATGAGCTTCAGGGCAAACTTCATAAGGTTCCTTTGAGGGTTTTTAGGGTCGTGGTCGGCAATTCGAATCCACGCGCACGCCCTCCCTGCATGGGCTTGTGTCAGTTTTTCCGGGGAAGTTTGACAGGGGAGGACGGCGGCACGGCCAATTACTTGGCCAAATTATAATGCCTGCCGGTAACTACAGGAAGGAAAAGTGCTGTAACTGTTGCTTTAGGCCACGCGTCGCATCTCGGCCACGAAGTCGTAATGGTCGCTGCGACAATACGAATGCGTCAGTTCCACCGCCTGCCCGGATTCCAGGTAGCCGACCCGGGTGATGAACAGGACGGCCTGGTTTTCCGGCACCCCGAGCTGGCCGGCCAGGGTGGCCGAGGCATTCATGGCGCGGATATGCTGCAGGGCGCGCACCGGCATGTGGCCGCTCTGGGCCAGGTATTCGTACAGCGAATTGCCCACCGCTTCCGGGCGCGGCAGCATGGTGGCGGGAATGATGGACACTTCATAGGCCATGACGATATCGTCGGCCATGCGCAAGCGCTCGAGGCGGGCCACGCGGGCGTTCGGCGACAGGCCCAGGCTGAGCTGTTCATCGGCCGCGGCCACGACCAGCGAGCGGCTGAGCCACTGCGAACCGGGACGGTAGCCGCGCTGCTGCAATTGTTCCGAAAAACTCGACAGGTTCGACAGCGGTTGCTCGATGCGCGGCGCCACATAATTGCCCGAACCGCGGCGCCGTACCACCAGGCCTTGTTCGACCAGCTGGTCGATGGCCTTGCGGGCGGTGACGCGCGACACGTCGAGCTGTTCGGACAGTAGGCGTTCGGACGGCAAGGCCTGGTCGACCTGGTAGCGTCCGTCGCGGACATCCTGGATGAGCTTGCGCGCCACCTGCATGTACAGGGGCGAATTATCGCCAAGGTCGGCTTTGAAATCGGTGCTGGTATCGCTCATTACACTTTCGCTCGCTCTTCATGTGTGCCTGACTGCCCATCGACCGCTCACGCTTTCAGTGTAGTCCGATTGCCGGGAAGGGAGGGCACGCGCCGCCATGAAATAAACCGGAATGGACATTCCGCAAAGTTATGGCGGTATTCTTGAGGCGCATTCTAGCCTGAGTTGGGGCCTCTGGATGCGTGCATATCAAAAAGTTATGTACGATCGCTGCCAATTCATTGGCCTGGCCATGCCTGGAATCGTATCCTCTGCCTGACATTGGACCAGTTCGGGAAAGGACACCGCAGATGAAACAAGGCAGGCGCAGTTTGCTGGGACTGGCGCTATTCGGCGGGGCCAGGCGCGCGCTCGCCGCCCCGCGCTCGCTCGATGCCGAGCTGGCCGCCATCGCCACCTACCCTGGATGCGAGCTGGCCAGCCTGTCGGTGCTGGCCGTCCGCAAGGGCAAGGTCGCCTACCAGCAGCAGTTCGGGCAGCGTTTCCTGGCCGCCGGCGCGCTGCCCGCGAAACCGGCCAATGCACATACCCTGTACCGCATCGCCTCGATTTCCAAGATGGTCACCACGCTCGGCGCCATGCTGCTGGTCGAGCAGGGCAAGCTGGCCCTGGACACCGACGTAAGCCGCTACCTGGGCTTCATCGTGCGCAATCCCCACTTCCCGGAACGCGAGATCACGCTGCGCGCGCTGCTGTCGCACACTTCTTCGCTGCGCGACGACGCCGGCTATTCCTGGCCCTTCGCCGTGCCGCTCAAGAACGTGCTGGTGCCAGGCCAGAAACACTACGGCGAAGGCCGGATGTGGTCGGCCACCGCGCCCCCCGGCGATTACTTCACCTACGCCAACCTGGGCTGGGCGCTGATCGGCACCATGATGGAAAAGGTCACCGACGAGCGCTTCGACCTGCTGATGAAGCGCCTCGTGCTCGACCCCCTGGGCATGCGGGGCGGTTACTACCCGGCCGGCATGGCGCCCGAGGACCAGGCCAATATCGCCACCCTGTACCGCAAGCGCACCACCGACACCGAAATCTGGAACCCGTCCGGTCCCTGGATCGCGCAGGTGGACGATTACAGCCTGCGCCCGCCGGCCCCGCCGGAAGGCATCGCCGACTATGTGCCCGGCACCAACGCCACGCCCTTCAGCCCCACCGGCGGGCTGCGCGTGTCGGCCGCCGGCCTGGGCAGCCTGATGCTGATGCTGATGAACGAGGGCGAGCACGAGGGCCGCCAGGTCGTCAAGCCGGCCACGCTGGCCCGCATGCTGACGCGCCAGTGGACTTACGACGGCAGCAATGGCGACACCGAGCGCGGCTTGTTCAAGCGCTGGGGCATGGGCAACCAGCAATTTCCCGACCGTCCCGGCAGCGGCATGCAGCTGGTGGAAGGCGGCGGCTTCGCCGGCGTGGGCCACCTGGGCGAAGCCTATGGCCTGATGTCGGTGTTCGTGGCCGACCTGGAAGCGAAGAATGGCATGGTGGTGCTGGTGGGCGGCGTATCGTCCGATCCGGAAAACTATAAGGGTGTCTACTCGGCCATGCCACGCTTCGAGGAACAAATCCTGTCCGCATTGCACCGTCGCGTCATACGCGGCAATAGCGAACGGTTATAGCTGTCCGCACTTCATTCATTGGCCGGGTGCGCGCGTGTCGCTTACGCTCGGTCATTTTTCAGTATTTAACATGAGCGGACCGACATGCAGCATGTAATCGTCATCGGTGGTGGCGTGGTGGGGCTCACTTCGGCCTGGTGGCTGCTCGAGGCCGGGTTCCGTGTGACCCTGCTCGAACGCGAGGCCGGCGTGGCCGCGGGCGCGAGCTTTCGCAATGGCGGCCAGCTCAGCTACCGCTATGTGGCGCCGTTTGCCGACGAGGGCGTGCCGCTCAAGGCGCTGCAATGGCTGTTCCAGAAGGATGGCCCGCTGCGCTTCAAGCCCGAAGCCGACCTGCGCCAGTGGCGCTGGCTGGCCCAGTTCCTCCGGCATTGCAACGCCGGCAGCAACCGCAGGACCACCGCGCGGCTGCTCGAACTTGGCGAACTCAGCCGCGCTTCCATGGCCCGGCTCGAACTGGTGCTGCCGCTGGGCGAATTTGCCTGGCGCGACGCCGGCAAGCTGGTGGTCTACCGCAGCCGCAAGAGTTTCGACGCCGCCGTGGCGCGCCCGGATAGCGAGGATGCGCGCCAGGTGCTGTCGCCCGCCGAATGCGTGGCGCGCGAACCGGCGCTGGCCCGGGCCGAAGGCGTGCTGGCCGGCGGCATCTTCAATAGCGGGGAAGCGGTGGCGGACTGCTACGCCTTTTGCCAGGCGCTGACCACCAGGCTGCGCGCGCACCCGCGCTTTTGCGGCATCCACCATGGCGAGGCGCGCGCGCTGCTCACGGAAAAGGGCAAGGTCACCTGGATCGATACCAGCGCCGGCATGCTGCAGGCGGACGCCTTCGTGCTGGCGGCGGGCATCCAGAGCCGTTCGCTGGCCGCGACCGCCGGCATCTACCTGCCGCTGTACCCGATCAAGGGCTACAGCCTGACCGCACCGATCCGCCCGGGCGACCGCGCCCCGGAGATCAGCGTGACCGATTTCGAGCGCAAGGTGCTGTATGCACGCATCGGCGACAAGCTGCGGGTGGCGGCCATGGCCGACATCGTGGGCGAAGACCTGTCGCTCGACAGCCGGCGCCTGGCCGGACTGGAACGCCAGGTGCGCGCGACCATGCCGCACGCTGCCGACTACGACAACATTACCGCCTGGGCAGGGCTGCGGCCGGCCACGCCGAGCAGCGCGCCCATCATCGGGGCCAGCGCTTACAGCAATCTGTGGCTGAACGTGGGGCAGGGCGCGCTGGGCTTTACGTTTGCATGCGGCTCGGCGCGCATCCTGGCCGATGTCATGCGCGGCAAGCCGTCACCGATATCGATGGATGGCCTGTCACTCAGCACCTGACTAATATTTCGCTGCGTTAGCTTTGGATTGCGCCGCAATTTTCGAATAGAAATCACGTTCTTTTGGCGATGCGGGTTTGCGAACCGTTGTCGCAACATGTTCAGAATCCAAACTGTCCGAGCGATACATCTGCCCTACGATATTTGCATATGCTGGATTTGAAACGCGCATACCGGCCGCTGTCGCTTTCAAACCGCGCCCCGGACTATCCTTGGAAGACTTTGTGCCGCCAACGCGCAACACCATGCCATTGCCAAAAATTTTGACGCTGACAAAATTCTTTGAAGGAGGGTTCTTCCTGGCTCCGCGTAGGATCGCCTCAGCTTCGGTAAGATTGGCCTTAGCTAAATTTGACGAATTGCTTTGCTTCGCCTGTACGCGCTTTTTCCGTAGTGAAGTTGTCATGCTGTTTGCTCCATCAGAGCTGCAGGATTTAATACCGAGCTGAACCAATCAACTCTCGCAGGGAAAACATCCGTCGCAAGTGCCCCAAACGATTCCCAAGCGTGATCCCTGTGCAAGGTCGCGTCCATACACGCTTTATAGTAGTTCATTATCGGATCGTTTGCGTATCCATCGAAAATCAGTGCTAATGGCACATATCGGCCCGTCTCGAGGAACCGCGCCAATGCTCGCTTGGTAGCGTCGATTCGATCCAGCAATGTGATAGTCAAATGTACTTTGTATCCAGCAGCAATTAGCGAATCCCGCATGTCCTTGAGATCCTTTTCATTGTGGCCAATTTGGGGGATCACGATATTCAATTTCTCTGACTTGCAATATCCCAGCAGGGAAGGTTCATCTGCGGCACTGCCAAAAACAATCGTACTCGACTCTTTATGAACAAGATTGGCGCCGGCTAAAGTGTGATCGAACTCGGGCAGCTTCCGTTTTGCAAAATCCGAGTCCAATATCATCGCGCCGCATCGGTCGGAAATTGTGCTCACCAGCGTCGACTTCCCCGATGCAGGCAAACCCGTCACGAGGTACGCCGTCGCCCCTGCCTGCGGCATTCCACCTTGCGGTTTTGCGCCTCCTGTTCCGAAAGCAATGTCTTCGTCCGCATCCAATCGATCCAGTGCGATCAACTCTGTGACAATTTGCTCTCGCAGGACAACGCGCGCTGCATCGCTGCGATACTCAGGCACCCGATTTCGTCTGCTAAGCAGTGTCGAGTCGGCGTTGGAATTCCCGACGGCACTCTCGGCATCACGGATTCGTTTGCAAATATCGCTCAGCGTAAAAACTGTGCCGTCACGAAGTGTGAGTTCATGTGTCAATCCCATGCATCCGCTCACGAACTCCCCGATTGCCTGGTGATCAGGAAGTGGTCTCGCATAACTTATCGACATGTCGATCACTCACAGAGGAAAGTATTTAGTTGCATAGATACTAACATCACTGACATCGGTAATCGGTGGGCCATGCCCAATGTTTAGTCTGCGTCTAAGCTACGCAAGCTAGCAATATGGCGGATAATTGCACGACTCCGCTTTTGCCTGCCATCATGCCCTCACCATCCACCTGCCCTTGCGGCGGCGCTTCCCTGGCCACCTGCTGCGGCCCCTACATCGCCGGCGCCGCCGTGCCGGAAACGGCCGAGACGCTGATGCGTTCGCGCTATACCGCCTACACCCAGCGCGACGAGGCGTATTTACGCGCCACCTGGCATGCCAGCACCCTTCCAAGCGAGCCCGTCATTGGGGAAAACGAAAAATTGCAATGGTTGGGACTTGAGGTAAAATCTGCTTTACGTTTACGTCAACGTAAAGCAGGATTATCAGAAAATCAAGACGCTGATACCGTAGAATTCGTCGCCCGCTACAAAATCAATGGCCGCGCCCACCGACTGCACGAAGTGAGCCGGTTTGTGCGGGAAGATGGGCGCTGGTTTTACCTGGACGGCAGTTTCCCGGACTAATAAGGATCGCAATGCCCCAAATCGACAGCAAACTCAATCCGCGCAGCGATGACTTCAAGGCCAACGCGGCAGCCATGCAAACCATCGTCGATGACCTGCGCGCCAAGGTCTCGGCCATGGCGGCCGGCGGCGGCGACGCTGCCAGTGCCAAGCACGTCGCACGGGGCAAGCTGCTGCCGCGCGACCGCGTCCAGATGCTGCTCGATCCGGGCACGCCCTTCCTCGAATTTTCCCAGCTGGCCGCCTACGACATGTACGAAGGCGCCGCGCCCGCCGCCGGCATCATCACCGGCATCGGCCGCGTGGCCGGCCAGGAATGCGTGATCGTCTGTAACGACGCCACCGTCAAGGGCGGCACCTATTACCCGATGACCGTCAAGAAGCACCTGCGCGCCCAGGAAATCGCGGACCAGAATCATCTGCCGTGCATCTACCTGGTCGATTCGGGCGGCGCCAACCTGCCGAACCAGGACGACGTGTTCCCCGACCGCGACCATTTCGGCCGCATCTTCTTCAACCAGGCCAACCTGTCCGCCAAGGGCATTCCGCAGATCGCCGTGGTCATGGGTTCGTGCACCGCAGGCGGCGCCTACGTGCCGGCCATGAGCGACGAATCGATCATCGTGAAAGAGCAGGGCACCATTTTCCTGGGCGGCCCGCCGCTCGTGAAAGCGGCCACCGGCGAAGTGGTGACGGCCGAAGACCTGGGCGGCGGCGACGTCCACACCCGCCTGTCGGGCGTGGTCGACCACCTGGCCCAGAACGACCTGCACGCCCTGTCGCTGGCGCGCACCATCGTCTCGAACCTGAACCGGACCAAGCCCCGGCAGATGGCGCTGCGCGAGTCCGTCGAACCGAAATACGCGCCGGAAGAACTGTACGGCGTGATCCCGGTCGACACCCGCAAGCCCTTCGATGTGCGCGAAGTAATCGCCCGCATCGTCGACGGCAGCGACTTCGACGAATTCAAGGCGCGCTACGGCACCACCCTCATTTGCGGCTTCGCCCATATCTACGGCGTCAAGGTCGGCATCATCGCCAACAACGGCATCCTGTTCTCGGAGTCGGCGCTCAAGGGCACCCACTTCATCGAACTGTGCTGCCAGCGCAAGATCCCGCTGGTGTTCCTGCAAAATATCACCGGCTTCATGGTCGGGCGCAAGTACGAAAACGAAGGCATCGCCCGCAACGGCGCCAAGATGGTGACCGCCGTCGCCACAGCCTCGGTGCCCAAGTTCACGGTCATCATCGGCGGCAGCTTCGGCGCCGGCAACTACGGCATGTGCGGCCGCGCTTTCTCGCCGCGCTTTTTGTGGATGTGGCCAAACGCGCGCATCTCCGTCATGGGAGGCGACCAGGCCGCGTCGGTGCTGGCCACCGTCAAGCGCGACGGCATCGAAGGCAAGGGCGGACAATGGTCGCCCGAGGAAGAAGCCGCGTTCAAGCAGCCAATCAAGGAACAGTACGAACACCAGGGCCACCCCTACTACGCCACCGCGCGCCTGTGGGACGATGGCGTGATCGATCCGGCCGACACCCGCATGGTGCTGGGCCTGGGACTGTCCGCCGCGCTCAATGCCGAAATCGAAGACACGAAGTTCGGTGTCTTCCGCATGTAAGGAGTCCGAATGAACTACGAAACACTGGCTGTCACCATCGCCGACAGGGTTGCCACCGTCACCCTGAACCGCCCCGACGTGCGCAACGCGTTCAACGAATTTTCCATCGCCGAACTGGCGCTGGCCTTCGATGAGCTGGGCCGCCACGACGGCGTGCGCGCCATCGTGCTGGCCGCGAACGGCCCGGCCTTCTGCGCCGGCGCGGACCTGAACTGGATGAAGAAAATGGCGGGTTACTCGCACGCCGAAAACAGCGAAGACGCCGGCAAGCTGGCCGACATGCTGCGCACGATCTACCTGTGCCCGAAACCGGTGGTGGCCAAAGTGCAGGGCGACTGCTACGCCGGCGGCATGGGCCTGGTGGCGGCCTGCGATATCGCGGTCAGCGCAAGCGCGGCCTGTTTCTGCCTGTCCGAAGTGAAGCTGGGCCTGATCCCGGCCACCATTTCGCCTTACGTCATCAAGGCCATGGGCGAAAACGCGGCGCGCCGCTACTTCCTGACGGCCGAACGTTTCACTGCCCAGGAAGCGCACCGCATCGGCTTCGTGCACGACGTGGTGGCGGCCGAGTCGCTCGACGCCCACGTGGACGCCATCGTCAAGGCGCTGGTCACCAGCAGCCCGAACGCGGTGCGTGAAGCAAAGGTGCTGGTGCGCGACGTGACCGGCAAGACGGTCGACGCGGCGCTCGTCATGGACACCGCCGAGCGCATCGCCAACATCCGCGCCACCGAAGAAGGCCGCGAAGGCGTCGCTTCCTTCCTCGAAAAACGCAAGCCGTCCTGGCTCAACTGAGATGACAAAGGACCTGGTCAAGCGCAGCCTGCGCAGCGTATGGCACCCATGCACGCAGATGCAGCACCACGAAACCGTGCCGCTGATTCCGGTCAGCCACGGCCGCGGTGCGTGGCTGTACGACCATGAAGGCAAGCGCTATCTCGACGCCATCAGTTCCTGGTGGGTCAACCTGTTCGGCCATGCCAATCCGGTCATCAACGCCGCGCTGAAGGACCAGCTGGACCGCCTCGAGCACGCCATGCTGGCCGGCTTTACCCACGAACCGGTGGTGCGCCTGTCCGAACTGCTGTCCGACATGACCGGCCGCGTGCTGGGCCACGCCTTCTACGCCTCGGACGGCGCGTCGGCGGTCGAAATCGCGCTGAAAATGAGTTTTCATTCGTGGCGCAATGCCGGCCGCACCCAGAAGGAAGAATTTGTCTGCCTCAAGGGCAGCTACCACGGCGAAACCATCGGCGCCCTGGCCGTGACCGACGTGGCCCTGTTCAAGGATGCCTACGGCCCGCTGCTGCGCTCGGCGCGGGTGGTGATGTCGCCCGATGCGCGCACCGCCCTGGAAGGCGAAAGCGCCCGGGACGTGGCGCGCCGCGCGGCCAACGACGTCGAGCAGCTGTTCATCGAACGTGCCGACAAAATCGCCGCCATCATCATCGAACCGCTGGTGCAGTGCGCCACCGGCATGGCCATGCACGACCCGCTGTACCTGACGCTGGTGCGCGAACTGTGCGACCGCTACGACGTGCACATGATCCTCGACGAAATCGCGGTCGGCTGCGGCCGTACCGGCACTTTCTTCGCGTGCGAACAGGCCGGCATCTGGCCCGACTTCATCTGCCTGTCCAAGGGCATCAGCGGCGGCTACCTGCCGCTCTCGCTGGTACTCACGCGCGACGAGGTCTACAACGCCTTCTACAGCAGCGACGTGGCGCGCGGCTTCCTGCATTCGCATTCGTACACGGGCAATCCGCTGGCCTGCCGCGCCGCGCTGGCCACGCTGCAGATCTTCAAGGACGACAACGTCCTGGCCAACAACAAGGTGCGCGCCGCGCGCCTGACCGCGGCCATGGCGCCGCTGGCCGGCGACGAACGCGTGCGGCATTTCCGCCAGGCCGGCATGATCTGGGCCTTCGACGCGGTGGAACCGGACGCCGCGCGCGCCGCGACCTTCTCGCGCCGCTTCTTTTCCAAGGCGCTCGAGAACGAACTGCTGCTGCGCCCGATCGGCCGCACGGTCTACCTGATGCCGCCGTATATCCTGAGCGACGAGGAAACGGACGGCCTGGCCGAACGCACGCGCATGGTCTTCGACGCGGTGATGGGACACTGATGGACATGATCGCCGCCATCGACCGCCAGCTCGCGCAACTTGACGCGCACAGCCTGAAACGCGTGCGCCGCGTGGTGGAAACGCCGTGCGCGCCGCGCGCGACGGTCGACGGACGCGAACTGCTGGCCTTTTGCAGCAACGACTACCTGGGCCTGGCCGCGCATCCGCGCGTGGTGGAAGCGCTGCGCGAAGGCGCATCGCTGTATGGCGCCGGCAGCGGCGCTTCGCACCTGATCAGCGGCCACTCCAGGGCGCACGAACTGCTGGAAGAACGGCTGGCGGCCTTCGTGGGCATGCCGCGCGCGCTGTCCTTCTCCACCGGTTACATGGCCAACCTGGCGATCCTGACCGCGCTCGGCGCCGACGCCGACGCCGATATCTTTTCCGAATCGCTGAACCACGCATCCCTGATCGACGGCGCGCGCCTGGCCCGCGCCAGCGTCAAGGTGTACCCGCATGCCAGCGTGGAAGCGCTGGCCGCGCTGCTCGGAGCGTCCAACGCGGCCACGAAAGTCGTGGTCACCGACAGCGTGTTCAGCATGGACGGCAACCTGGCGCCCCTGCCCGCCATGCTGGCGCTGTGCGAGCGCCACGACGCCTGGCTGGTCATCGACGACGCGCACGGCTTCGGCACGCTGGGCGCGCACGGCCGCGGCGCGCTGGAGCACTTCAATTTGCAGTCGCCGAACCTGGTCTACATGGGCACCCTGGGCAAGGCGGCCGGCGTGGGCGGCGCCTTCGTCGCGGCGCACGCCAGCGTGATCGAACTGATGATCCAGCGCGCCCGCCCCTACATTTACACCACCGCCGCACCGCCGGCACTGGCGCACGCGCTCATGACCAGCATCGACATCATCGGTGGCGACGAAGGCGCGCAGCGCCGCGCCCACCTGCAGTCGCTGATCGCGCAGCTGGACCGCGACCTGAAGCTGGCGCGCTGGACGCGCATGGCGTCGTTCACGGCGATCCAGCCGGTCGTCATCGGTGGCAACGACGAAACGCTGGCGGCCAGCGCCGCGCTGCTCGAACAGGGCTTGTGGGTGCCGGCGATCCGCCCGCCCACCGTGCCCGCCGGTACCGCGCGCCTGCGCGCCACGCTGTCGGCCGCCCACACCCATGAAGAAGTGGCACGCCTCGCACTTGCCCTCAACCAGCTGGAGGAAGCACGATGAGCCTGAACGACCCTGTCCTGGCAACCGAGACGCAGCCCGTGCTGGCGGCCGAAGGCCTGCCTTCGCGCTTCTGCTGCTTCGTGACCGGCACCGACACCGAGATCGGCAAGACGCTGGTATCGTCCGCCATCCTGCACGCGCTGGTGGCGCGCGGCGTGCGCGCCTGCGGCATGAAGCCGGTGGCCGCGGGCGCCGCCATGCGCGACGGCGAATTGCATAACGACGACGCCGACATGCTGATCGCCGCCGGCAATGTGCACCTGCCGCGCAATATCACCACCCCCTACATGCTGCGCGACGCCTGCGCCCCGCACATTGCCGCCGCGCGCGAAGGCATTGCCATCGAACCGGTGCCCATCATTGCCGCCTATGCCGAAATCGCCGCCGCTTCCGACGCGGTGGTGGTCGAAGGCGTGGGCGGATTCCGTGTTCCGTTTTCCGACGATTTCGACAGCGCCCAGCTGGCCGAACAGCTGGGCCTGCCGGTGATCCTGGTGGTGGGGCTGCGCCTTGGCTGCATCAGCCATGCCCTCCTGACGATCGAAGCGATCATCGGGCGCGGCCTGGTGCTGGCCGGCTGGGTGGTCAACGAAATCGATCCCGACATGCGCTTCGCCGACGAGAATATCGCGGCGCTGGCGCAACGCATCCCGGCACCCATGCTGGGCCGCGTGCCTTTCCTTGAACAAGCGACGGCCGATGAAGCCGCCAAATTTATTGATCTCACCGGACTGCCAGGCTGGCCCCGTCTGAACGAAACCTGAAGGAAGCACCATGACCACCACTACCGCCGTCTCTTTCCATCCGCCTGCAGCGCCGATCAACCTGCCGGAAGCGGCCACCTGGCCGCTGGCCGACGTTCTGGCGCTGTTCGAATTGCCCTTCAATGAGCTGATGTTCAAGGCGCAGACCGTCCACCGCGCCAACTTCCCGGCCGGCGACGTGGAACTGGCGACGCTGTTGTCGATCAAGACCGGCGGCTGCGAGGAAGACTGCAGCTACTGCCCGCAGGCCGCGCGCTACGACACCGGCGTGGAAGCGAAGAAGATCCTCGGCATCGATACCGTGATCGACGCCGCGCGCCAGGCCAAGGCCAACGGCGCCACCCGTTTCTGCATGGGCGCCGCATGGCGCAGCCCGAAAGAGCGCGACATGGAGAAGGTCGAGGAAATGGTGCGCGAAGTGAAGGCCCTGGGCCTGGAAACCTGCGCCACCCTGGGCATGCTGGAAGAAGGCCAGGCCGACCGCCTGAAAAAAGCGGGCCTGGACTACTACAACCACAACCTCGACACCGCCCCCGAGTTCTACAACAACGTGATCTCGACCCGCGAATACCAGGACCGCCTGGACACCCTGGGCCGCGTGCGCAGCGCCGGTTTGAAGGTCTGCTGCGGCGGCATCGTCGGCATGGGCGAATCGCGCCTGCAGCGCGCCGGCCTGATCGCCCAGCTGGCCAACCTGAATCCGTATCCTGAATCGGTGCCGGTGAACCACCTGGTGCAGGTGGAAGGCACGCCGCTGCACGGCCTCGATCCGCTCGACCCCTTCGAATTCGTGCGCACCATCGCGGTCGCGCGCATCACCATGCCGGAAGCGCGCGTGCGCCTGTCCGCGGGCCGCCGCCAGATGGGCGAAGCGGTGCAAGCCATGTGCTTCCTGGCCGGCGCCAATTCGATTTTCTACGGCGACAAGCTGCTGACCACCGAAAACCCGGAAGCCGAGGACGACCGCGCGCTGCTGGCCAAGCTTGGCCTGGTCACCCGCGCATCGACCCTCGACTCCGCGCCCAAAGCGGCGTGCGGCGGCTGATCAACCAACAACAATAATACGGAAGCTCTCCATGTTCACAAAAATCCTGATCGCCAATCGTGGCGAAATCGCCTGCCGTGTTGCCGCCACCGCGCGCCGCATGGGCATCAAGACTGTCGCCGTGTATTCGGATGCGGACGCGAATTCGAAGCATGTGGCGGTATGCGATGAGGCAGTGAACATCGGCCCGGCCGCGGCCAAGGAAAGCTACCTGTGCGGCGACAAGATCATCGCCGTGGCGCTGGCCACCGGCGCTCAGGCGGTCCACCCCGGCTACGGCTTCCTGTCCGAAAACGCCGACTTCGCCGACGCCTGCGTGGAAGCGGGCCTGGTGTTCATCGGCCCGCCGGCGTCGAGCATGCGCGCCATGGGTTCCAAGTCGGCCGCCAAGTCGCTGATGGAAAAAGCCAATGTGCCGCTGGTGCCTGGCTACCATGGCGAGAACCAGGATGCAGACTTCCTGCAGGAGCAGGGCGACCGCATCGGCTATCCGGTCCTGCTGAAGGCCTCGGCCGGCGGCGGCGGCAAGGGCATGCGCGTGATCGAACGGTCGGAAGACTTCAAGGCCGCGCTGGCATCGTGCAAGCGCGAAGCGATCAGCTCTTTCGGCGACGACAAGGTGCTGGCCGAAAAATACCTGACCCGTCCGCGCCATATCGAGATCCAGGTGTTCGCCGACACCCACGGCAATTGCGTCTACCTGCACGAGCGCGACTGCTCGGTGCAGCGCCGCCACCAGAAGGTGCTGGAAGAAGCGCCGGCGCCGGGCATGACGCTTGATCGCCGCGCCGCCATGGGCAATGCCGCCGTGGCAGCGGCCACCGCGGTGGGTTACGTGGGCGCCGGCACGGTGGAATTCATCGCCAACCAGGATGGTTCCTTCTATTTCATGGAAATGAACACCCGCCTGCAGGTGGAGCACCCGGTCACGGAAATGATCACCGGGACCGACCTGGTGGAATGGCAGCTGCGCGTGGCCGCCGGCCAGCCGCTGCCAAAACAGCAGGACGAACTGGAAATCCACGGCCATGCCATCGAAGCGCGCATCTACGCCGAGAATCCGGAAAAGGGCTTCCTGCCTTCGATCGGCACGCTACGCCACATGGACACCCCGTCCGCGGTCACGTTCGAACTGGGCGGCACGCCGGGCGGCGCACCGGCCGCGGTGCGGATCGACTCGGGCGTGCGCCAGGGCGACGCCATTTCGCCGTTCTACGACCCGATGATCGCCAAGCTGATCGTGTGGGGCGCGGACCGCAAGCAGGCGCTGGCCCGCATGTCGCAGGCGCTGGCCGAATTCCAGCTGGTGGGACTGGCCAGCAATATCGCCTTCCTCAAGCGCCTGGTCGAAGGCCAGGCCTTCTCCAGCGCCGACCTCGACACCGGCCTGATCGAACGCAATGGCGACACCCTGTTCCCGCCCGCCAAAGCGGCGCCGGTGGGCGCGCTGGCGCTGGCCGCCGTGGCCCTGATCGAATCGGAAAAGGCCGCTTCGGCCGGCGTCTCGGCCAACCCGGCCGACCCCTGGGGCAATGCGCTCGGCTGGCGCCTGAACAGCGCCTACCAGCGCCAGCTCTGGTTCGCCGACGAGTACACCGGCGAGAAGGGCTACCAGGTACGGATGACGTATCACCCGCAAGGCTGGGACCTGTCCGTGGGCGGCATCGACGCCGACGTGTCGGTCACCGCGCGCGATGGCGCCGACCTGTCGATCAAGCTGGGCGCCACCTCGCTGCACGGCACCGTGCGCCGCGACGGCGAGGTGTTCCACGTGTTCACCGGCGGCCGGCATTTTTCGCTGCACTACAATGATCCCATGGCCCACGCCGGCGAAGCGGAAGCCGCCGGCGGACGCCTGACCGCGCCCATGCCGGGCAAGGTCGTGGCGGTGCTGGCCACCAAGGGCCAGCAGGTCAGGAAGGGCGATCCGCTGGTGATCATGGAAGCGATGAAAATGGAACACACCATTGCCGCGCCAGGCGACGGCCTGGTCGAGGAAATCCTGTACCAGGTGGGCGACCAGGTCGCGGACGGGGCGCCGCTGCTGGCCTTCAAAGCGGCATAGGAGAGAACACGCATGCGGATTCTTCTTCATCGCGCCGACGGACTCACCGCCCCCTGGGTCGCTGATTTCGCCGCCGTGCTGCCGGAAGCCGAGGTCGTGGTGTGGCAGGCGGGCGCCACCACCGCACCCTGCGATTACGCAGTGCTGTGGTCGCCGCCGTCGGCGCTGGTGCCCGAGCTGGCGCACGTCAAGGCGATCTTCCTCACCGGCGCCGGCGTGGACGGCATCATGAAGTTTGCCGATGCGCTGCCGCCCGTGCCCATTATCCGCCTTGGCGACGCGGGCATGGCGGTGCAGATGGCCGAGTACGTGACGCACGCCGTGCTGCGCTATTTCCGCCGCTTCGACGAGTACGAAAAGCAGGCGCGCCGCGGCAACTGGGCGCCGCTGCCCCAGCACAAAAAAGAAGACTTCAGCATCGGCGTGATGGGCATGGGCGTGCTGGGCGCGCGCGTGCTCGCCACGCTGGCCGGTTTCGGCTTTCCGCTGCGCGGCTGGAGCCGCGGCCAGAAGCAGATGGCCGGCGTGGAATGCTTCGCCGGCGCGGACGGACTCGAACCCTTCCTGCGCGGCACCCGGGTACTGGTCTGCATGCTGCCGCTCACGCCCGAGACGACCAACCTGCTGGACCGCCGGCACCTGTCGCTGCTGCCCGAAGGCGCCTACCTGATCAACGTGGCGCGCGGCGCCCACGTGGCCGAACCGGATTTGCTGACGCTGATCCGTTCCGGCCGCATCGCCGGCGCCACGCTGGACGTGTTCCGCAACGAGCCGCTGCCCGCGCCCCATCCGTTCTGGGACGAGCCGCGCATCACCATCACCCCGCATATTTCGGCGCTGACCTTGCGCGGCGAGAGCATCGCCCAGATCTGCGAAAAAATCGGCGCCCTGCGCCGCGGCGAGCCGGTCGCCGATGTCGTCGACCGCACACGAGGATACTGAAATGAACAGCTTGCCAGCGAAAGTCAAAATTGTCGAAGTCGGCCCGCGCGACGGCCTGCAAAACGAAAAGGAATCGGTCCCGGCCGAGGTCAAGATCGAACTGGTGAACCGCCTGTCGGCCGCCGGCTTCCAGAACATCGAAGCGGCATCCTTCGTCTCGCCCAAGTGGGTGCCGCAGATGGCCACCAGTGCCGAAGTCATGGCCGGCATCACGCGCCGTCCCGGCACCCTGTATTCGGCGCTCACGCCCAACATGCAGGGCTTCGACGCCGCCGTCGCGGCCCTGGCCGATGAAGTGGTGATCTTCGGGTCGGCCTCGGAAGCGTTCTCGCAAAAGAACATCAACTGCTCGATCGCCGAATCGATCGCCCGCTTCGAGGGCGTGGCGAAAGCGGCCAGGGAACGCGGCCTGCGCCTGCGCGGCAGCATCAGCTGCGCCTTCGGCTGCCCTTACCAGGGCGAGGTGCCGCTCGACGCGGTGGCCGACGTGGTGGGCCGCATGCGCGAACTGGGCTGCGACGAGATCGACATCGCCGACACCATCGGCGTGGCCACCGCGCGCAAGACGCAGGCGGTGATGCTGCGCGCGGCGCAGGAATTCCATCTCGACCGCATCTCCGGCCACTTCCACGATACCTATGGCCAGGCGCTGGCCAACATCTACGCCAGCCTGGAAGTGGGCGTATCGATTTTCCATTCCTCGGTATCGGGCCTGGGCGGCTGCCCGTACGCCAAGGGCGCCACCGGCAACGTGGCCACCGAAGACGTGCTGTACCTGATGAACGGCCTGGGCATAGCCACCGGCATCGACCTCGACATGGTGGTCGACGCCGGCCAGTTCATTGCGCAGCACCTGGGCCGCAAGGCCGTCAGCCGCGCCGGGAACGCCCTCGCGGCCAGGCGCGCCGGCTGAGATGCGCCAGCACATCCGGGACGAGCTGCTGGCCATCACGCCCTTCGATGCCATCGAAAGCGACGTGCTCTCCACCTGCCTGGCCTGGGTCGATTCCGGCGCCGGGTTATGCCGCACGGCCAAGCCGGCGACGCCGCCCACCCATCTCGTCTCGTATTTTCCGGTGGTCGACGATGGCCATATCCTGCTGGTCGACCACCGCAACGCCCGCTTGTGGCTACCGCCCGGCGGCCACGTCGAACCAGGCGAGCACCCGCGCGACACGGTACGGCGCGAGCTGAAGGAAGAACTCGGATTCGAAGCGCCGCACGCAATCGAAGCGCCGCTGTTTGTCACGGCGACGGCCACCGTCGGCCTGACGGCGGGCCACACCGACGTCTCCCTGTGGTACGTGGTCCGTGCGAGCCGGCGCCAGCGCATTGACCATGACGACAGCGAATTCGCATCGACACGGTGGTTCGCTTTCGCCGACGTGCCGCTCGGCCGGACCGACCCCCATCTGCAGCGCTTCCTGGCCAAGCTAGCTCTTGCGCACCCGCGCCGCGGCTAGCACGCCCATGCCGGCGATGAGCAGCGACCACACGCTGGGCTCGTGCACGGCCACGCCGTCGGACGCCGTCACCACGAAGTCGTCGAAGGACACATGTTCGTCGAGCGTGTTGTAGGCGTGGATCTGCAGCAGGGTCAGGTCCGACCTGGCTTCCAGTCCGGCGAACACGTATTCCAGCATCGGCCCGTTCGGCGTGCCCGATTTGAACAGCAGGGCGCCATCCCAGAACACGGAAAAACCGCTCTCGCCGCTGATGCTGCGCACCCAGAAACTGAGGTCGTAATGTTCGCCCGGCGTGGTCGCCAGCGCCTGGGTGATGAAGGCGCCTTCGTTGAAGGTATCGAGACAGTCGGGCGTATCGCAGAACGTCAGGCGCGCCTGGCGCGTGCCCGAATGCGCCCATTTTTCATTGGGCCCGAGCGCGAAATGGAACATTTTCCAGAAATCGATGCCGGACTCGAAACCGGGGTTCCGGACAATATTGATGGGGCCGGCGACGCTCGCGCCCGGCGGCAGGGCAAGCACCAACCAGCACATCGCTGCGATTTTCATGATTCCCCCCGCGTCAGCTCACACGGGAATCATATTTCCGTTCAGAAATAGCAATATCCACGCAGATCAAGCAGCGTGCGAATCGATGGAACTAAGAAGGGGAAGAGAGAGATATGACAGGCTGACGGGAACACTCTGTCAGCCTGCATAAAGAAATACTGGTCGGAGTACAAGGATTCGAACCTTGGACCCCCTGGTCCCAAACCAGGTGCGCTACCGGACTGCGCCACACTCCGAGGACCAGAATCATAACGGTTGGCGCGGGCCCGGTCAAGGGCTGGCGCTTTTTAATTCCAGAAACCTGCGGGAAGCTTGCGCGGCCCGCCACGATCGATTTCCCGCCACACGTAGTCCCCCGACATGCCTGGTGCGGCGGGGGCGATCGCCGCAGCGGCCCGCGCGAGCTGTTTGACCACAGCCGGCGCGTGGAGTGCGTTCAGCCCTGCTGGCCCTTGATCTGCAGGGCGCGTTCGTACAGGGCGTTTTTCTTGCGCCCGGTAATTTGCGCGGTCAGGTTGGCGGCCTGTTTCACGGAGCATTCCGCCAGCAGGATGTTCAAAATACGCTCGGCATCGGCTTCTTCGGCATCGCCGCCGCTGGCCGCGCCTTCGAGCAGCACCACGAATTCGCCTTTTTCCCGGTGCGCATCGGCCTTCACCCAGGCCAGCGCGTCGGCCAGCGGGCAGCGGTGGATTTCCTCGAACAGCTTGGTCAGCTCGCGCGCGAACACCACCTGGCGCGTGGGCTCGAACACCGCGGCCAGCGCTTCCACGCAATCAAGAATCCGGTGCGGCGCTTCGTAGAACACCATGGTAGCGCTGACGGTCTGCAATTGCAGCAGGGCGGTTTCGCGCTGTTTGGCCTTGGCCGGCAGGAAACCGACAAAATAGAACTGGTCATTCACCAGCCCGCTGGCCGACAGGGCCGTCACCGCGGCCGACGCGCCCGGCACCGGCACCACGCGCAAGCCGGCGGCGCGCACCGCGTCGACGATGCGCGCGCCCGGATCGGACACGCCCGGCGTACCGGCGTCGGACACCAGCGCGATGCGCTCGCCCGCCTGCAGGCGGTGGATGATCTTGTCGGCCACTTCGCGTTCATTGTGTTGGTGCGCCGACAACAGCGGGCGCGACAGGCCGAAACGGCTCAGCAGGTTGCCGGTATTGCGCGTGTCCTCGCACGCGACCGCGTCGACCATCCCCAGCACGTGTAGTGCGCGCACACTGATATCGGTGACGTTGCCGATGGGAGTGGCCACGATGTACAGGGTTGCGGTAGGATAGGACTGCAGTGCCGCCTCGTCCATGACGGGGAGCTGGGCGATCGGACTGGACTGTGGATCTGTCATTTGGGGATACGATGCTAATTAGAAGTCTCAAGGGCCTGCTGGTGGCCGGCGCGCTGGTCCACCTGGCCGGGTGCAGCACGCCCATGGACGCGCCGGGCCGACTGTACCCCTCAACGGCGCCAAATACAAGTGCCCAGGCCGTGATGCCGGCCGCGGCGACGCCGCCCGCGCCCACCGCCCAGACCATGCCGGTGGCCTCGCCCACGGCGCGCGCGCCCGCGATCCGCATCGGCCTGCTGCTGCCGCTGCGCTCCGAAGCGCTGGGCCCGCCGGCCAACGCCCTGCGCGCCGGCTTCATGGCCGGCTACGAGCGCGACCGCGAAGGTTACACCGTCAAGCTGATCGAAACCGGCGACGGCCCGGACGACGCCCTGGCCGCCTACACGGCCGCGCTCAAGGACAACGACATCGTGGTCGGCCCGCTGGCGCGTTCGGACGTGAAAGCCATCGCTGCCAGCGGCATGGTCGGCAAGCCCACGCTGGCCCTGAACCACCCGGACGGCGTGGCCATCCCCCCCAACATGCTGGTCATGGGCCTGTCGATCGAAGACGAAGCGCGCCAGGTGGCGCAATGGGCCGCCAGGGACCATCCCGGCGCCATCGCGCTGATCGTGTCCGGCCCGAATTCCTGGCAGCGCCGCCTCGCCAGCGCCTTCGCCGCTCAATGGAAGCAGCTGGGCAACGCTTCGCAGGTGGTGGAACTGATGGCCTCGAACGGCTACCTGAGCGAAGCGGGCATCAACGCACTCAAGCTGCGGGTCGACGCCGACCCGCCCAGGCTGCTCTTTGCCGCGCTCGACGCCGACCAGCTGCGCCAGGTGCGCGGCATCCTGGGCAGCGAACTGCCGGCCTACGGCACCTCGTCGGTCAATCCGGGCACCGAACCGGGCATGGCGCTGGCCGAACTGGACAACCTGCGCCTGCTCGACATGCCGTGGCAGGTGCAGTCCGACCATCCGGCCGTCATGGTCTACCCGCGCCGCGCCAGCACCCGTGGCACGCTCGACCTGGACCGCCTGTACGCGCTGGGCATCGACGCCTTCCGGGTGGCGCGCGAGATCGCGCTCAAGGGCGGGGCCGCCAGTTTCGAGATGGACGGGGTCACCGGGCGCCTGAAGGTCAGTTTCGGCCAGGGCGCGGCGCGCTTCGAGCGCACCCAGGCCGGCGTGGTGTACCAGGGCGGCGCATTCAAGCTGGCCGACAAGCGGCGCTGACATGTGGCCGGCCCGGCTCAGCGGCAAGCAGCAGCAGGGCCAGGCCTGGGAACAGCGCGCGCTGGCCCACTTGCAGCGCCACGGCCTGCGCCTGGTGGAAGCCAATTTCCACTGCAAATGCGGGGAAATCGACCTGATTTTGCAAGATGGCGATGAAATCGTGTTCGTCGAGGTGCGCCAGCGCGCCGCGCGGTCCATGTGCACGGCCGCGGCCAGCATCACCCCGGCCAAGATCCGGCGCATCACCCGCGCCGCCCAGTTCTGGCTGATGCGCTATCCCCACATGCCGGCTTGCCGTATTGACGTCATCGCCATCGATGGCGCGCGCCTGGAATGGCTGAAGGGCGCCATCCATGTGTAAGCAATTTTAACGGCAGTACCCGGCAACTTCTTCCCTTGCACTATAATCCCCACACTATGAATATCCAACGCATCCTTGCCCATTTCCACGAGAGCGCTGAACTGAAGATCCAGTCGGCCGCCGCCCTGTCCCAACCCATCGCCCAGGCGATCGAGCTGATGTTCGGCGCCCTGTCGAACGGAAACAAGATCCTGGCCTGCGGCAACGGCGGTTCCGCCGCCGACTGCCAGCATTTTGCCGCCGAACTGGTGGGCCGCTTCGAGCGCGAGCGCTTTCCGCTGCCGGCGCTGGCGCTGACCACCGATACCTCGATCCTGACGGCGGTCGGCAATGACTACAGCTACCGCGAAATTTTCTCGAAGCAAGTCCAAGCCTTCGGCCAGGCGGGCGACGTGCTGCTGGCCATTTCCACCTCCGGCAATTCGGCCAATGTGATGGCGGCCGTGGAAGCGGCGCTGGAACGCGAAATGCGCGTCATCGCCATGACCGGCAAGGATGGCGGCGCCCTCGGCAAGATGCTGACCGACGCCGACGTCCATATCAACGTACCCCACGCGCGCACCGCGCGCATCCAGGAAGTCCACCTGGTCACCATACATGCGATCTGCGACGGCATCGACGTCGCATTGTTCGGAGGAGATGCAAATGAGTAAAACCGTCGTCGTTGCGAAAACCCTGTTCTGCGTGGCCCTGCTGGGCAGCCTGTCGGGCTGCGTTGGCCTGGTGCTGGGCGGCGCGGTCGCCGGCGTCGCCGCGGGCAACGACCGCCGCACCCTGGGCGCCCAAACGGACGACAAGGCCATTTCCATCAAGGCCGACCTGCGTTTGCCGAAAGTCACCGGTCCCGACGTCCACATCAACGCCAACAGCTACAACCGCATGGTGCTGCTGACCGGCGAAGTCAGGGATGACGCCATGAAGGCCGCCGTCGAGCGCGAAGTCAAGGCCATCGACGGCGTGGTCTCGGTCGCCAACGAACTGGTCATCGGCGGCCCGTCCAGCTATACCCAGCGTTCCAGCGACGCCCTGATCACCACCAAGGTCAAGGCCAGCCTGGTCGACATGAAAACCATTTCGGCCACCTCGTTCAAGGTTGTCACCGAGCGCGGCGTGGTCTACATGCTGGGCCGCGTGACCCAGCGCGAAGCCCAGGTCGGCTCCGACGTGGCGCGCGGCGTGTCCGGCGTGAACAAAGTGGTCAAGATCTTCGAATACATCAGCGAAGAAGAAATGCGCGCCCTGTCGCTGACCCAGCCGAAGACCCAGTTGTAATCATGAAAAGCATGCGCAAACCGCTGGCCATCGCCGCCGCCGTCGCCGCCATCGCGATTGGCGGCTACGTGGCGCTGAACACGACGCCGGCGGCGCCCGAGGTGACCTTCATCAGCCTGGCAGGCCAAAAAATCAGCACCGCCAGCCTGAAGGGCAAAGTGGTCATGGTCAATTTCTGGGCCACGGATTGCCGCACCTGCATCAAAGAAATGCCGCAGATGATAGAGACCTACAACAAGTTCAAGCCGCAAGGCCTGGAATTTGTTGCCGTGGCCATGAAATACGACCCGCCCAACTACGTCATCAATTTCACGGAAACGCGCAAGCTGCCTTTCGTGGTGGCGCTCGACAGCGGCGGCGATATCGCCAAGTCCTTCGGCGATGTGACGTTGACGCCGACCACCTTCGTCATCGACAAGCAGGGCAGAATCATCAAGCGCTACGTGGGCGAGCCCGATTTCGGGGCCCTGCATGTACTGCTGGAAAAAGAACTGAAGTCTTAAAACCCGGCCTGCAGCGACAGGTAGGCGCCGCGCTGGCGCTGCGGGTTGAACACCGTGATATCGCCCAGCACCGCATAGGCCCCGGTGACCGACACATGCTTGCTCGGGAACCAGGCCACAAACACATCGTAGTAAGCCTTTTCATGGTCCACGCCCAGGTTGCGCGGCTTGTGGCGGTATTCCACGCCCGCCACCAGCGTGCGCCTGACCAGGTAGGCCGCCGACAGTTCCACCATCGGCTGGTAACTATTGCCCTTGTCGCCGCCAAAACCCAGCAAGCCCATCTGATTAGCCCTGGTCGCGCGCACGGTGCCGTTGAGCAGCAGGCTGCTATCGAGCATGATCTTGGTGGCCGCGACATAGACGTCGATGCCGCTGTCGTCCCTGGCGCCCAGCTGGGTGACCCTGGTGACGCCCAGTGCGCCCAGCCCGCCTATCCCCTTGTTGCGCTTGACCATGACACCCAGCGCGACCTGCGGCATGGCCCGGTCCTGGTCATACACGGCGTCGCCCGCGACCCGCAGCTTCACGCCCAGGATGTCCTGCTTGATGCTGAGCCGGTCCAGGGGCGCCAGGCTGCCCTGGAAATGCTGCCGCGCCAGCGACAGCTCGACCCGGTCGGCGATGCCGACGGCCACGCCAATACTGTCGAGCGAGTAATCCTGGGTACGTACCCCGGTGTAATGTGCGTTGGCGCCCCAGCTGTCGCGGGTACCATATCCGGTGATCAGCGCCCAGGGCGCCAGGCCGCCGCCACCGGCGCCTTCCAGCTGGCTGACGCCACCGGTGGCCAGCAGCTTGCCCATGTCGGGCGCGGCCTGCGCCAGCGAGGCCGCCAGGAAAAGTGCGAGGCCTGTTGCCCCCGGTGTAATTTTGTTATGCATTCGTGCTCCAATGATGCCTATATCTTACAATGTTCCCTGTCGCATCCAAACCTACTGTCAAGGCTCACCGTGAATTCGCCCGACCCGCAGCAACTCAAGACCTGGCTCCTGGCCAGCGGCAAGCGCGACGCCGCCGCTTTCCGTTTTCTGTACGACGCTTCCTCCGCGAAACTGTTTGGCTTTGCTTTGCGTATATTGCATAAGCGCGAACTCGCCGAGGAAGTGTTGCAGGAGAGTTTTGTCGCCATCTGGAACAATGCCGCCAATTACCAGGGTCATCTTGCCGCCCCGATGACCTGGATGGCGACCATCGTCCGGAACAAGGCCTTCGACCACCTCCGGCGCAGCGACGCCGCGGTTGAAATCGACGCGGAACAGTTTGATCGGGAAGTCATGAATGCACTGATGGATCCCCAGGCGACGCCGATCGAGGCGCTGCAAATGAGCGGCGACGCCAAGGCCCTGGCATGGTGCATGTCGGCGCTGGAAGGCATGCAGCGCCAGGTGGTGGCGCTTGCCTTCTATCACGACCTGTCGCACAGTGAAGTGGCTGCGCACATGAAGCTGCCGGTCGGCACGGTCAAGACCTGGATACGGCGCAGCCTGGAAAAGCTGCGGACCTGCCTCGCGAAACGGGAGCAAGCATGAATATCCGCAACAATATCGTCCTGCGCCAGAAGTTGGCGGCGGAATACGTGCTCGGCACCCTGAAAGGCGGGGCGCGCCGCCGCTTCGAAGGCTGGCTGCATCAGGATGCGGACTTGCGCAATATTACCGCCGGATGGCAGCAGCGCCTGGCCCCCATGGCCGAGTTCGCGGGCGAGGTCGTCCCGCCGAAAAGCGTGTGGGCCGGCATCGAACGCCGCCTGGACCTGAAGAAAAAACCCGCCCGCTGGCAATTCTGGCTGAACGAGAACCTGGCCTTCTGGCGCAGCCTGGGCATGGTCTCGACCGCCCTGGCCGCCATGCTGGTCGTGATCGTCATGCAGCGCCCGCCGGCCGATGCGCCGTCGATTGCCTACGTGGCCACGCTGAGCGACGACAAGGCCCAGGCCGCCATGCTGCTGACGGCCGACAGCAAGCACCGCGCGCTGGACGTGCGGGTCATCACCAGCGCCCAGGTGGCGGCGGACAAGAGCTTGCAGCTGTGGGCGGTACCGAAATCGGGCAATCCCCGTTCGCTCGGTGTGCTGGTTGGCAATCGCGGCAGCTTCACGCTGGCCGACAGTGCCGTCAGCGGCGACGTGGCGGTGCTGGCGGTCACGCTGGAACCGAAGGGCGGCTCGCCGGACCCGAAGGGACCGACCGGGCCTATCCTGTACAAGGGACACTGGATCCGGTTGTAAGTTAGCGCTTACTTTGTCACAATCGCCCGCTGCATGGGCGCCAGCTTCGCGACCAGCTTGTTCTGGAAGCGGGCTGGCACGCCCTCGCTTTCCATCGCGAGCTGCAGGTCCTCGGCCAGGGCATTGAACTGCGCATGGGTGATATTGAGCCCGTCGTGGATGTCCTGCATGTCCTTGCCGCCGTATTTGCACGGACCGCCGGCCAGTTCGCAGAACTGCTCTTCCAGCCGCAGCGCCAGGTTTTTCATGTCGATATCCTGGAAGGAATCCTTGATGCGGGGGTCGGCCAGCACCAGCGCAATGAGCGTACTGACAATCTTCTTGATGCCGGGCTTGCCGCCCAGGCCCTGGAAGGTGGCGTCGTCCGCCAGCGCCAGCGGCGACGTGGCCAGCAGGCCGGCGAAGGCCAGGGTGAGGAAGCGTTTCATGGCGGGCTCACTTGGTGGAATACAGGATCATCTGGGTGCAGCGGAACAGGGCGATGGTCTTGCCATTGGCTTCGTTGCTGACCACCACGTCCCAGACCTGGGTGGTCTTGCCAAGGTGGGCGGCCTTGGCCACGGCCGCGATGGCGCCGTCGCGCGCGGTGCCCAGGTGGTTCGATTTCAATTCGATGGTGGTGAAGCTGCTGGCGCCTTCCGGCAGGTTGGCCACGCAGGCATAGCCGGCGGCGGTATCGGCCAGGCTGATCACGGTGCCGGCGTGCAGGTAGCCGTTCGGCGCCAGCAGATGCGGCTTGATGTCGAGGCGGGCGGCCACTTCGCCGTCGGCCACGCGCGTGATTTCGATGCCCAGGTAGCCGGGCAGGCTGGCTTTGCCGAACTGGTTCATCGCTTCCGGGCTGAATTTGCTCTCTGTGCTCATGGTGCGGCTCTCTCCTGTGGTCTGCCCCAATTGTACGTTCAATCCAATCGTGACAAGATAAGGCCATGCGACTCTACCAGGTATTGCCCATCCTGCTGCTTGCCGGGGCGGCCCAGGCCGCCGACCTGGTCGCGGCCGCGAAAACCCAGATCGGCGTGACGCTGCGCTACGATCCGCGCTACGAAAAGCTCGCCTATCCGGGCGGCGACGTGCCGCTCGAACGGGGCGTGTGCACCGACGTCGTCATTCGCGCCTACCGCGAGAACGGGATCGACCTGCAACGGCTGGTGCACGAGGACATGCGCCGCGCCTGGGATGCGTATCCCAAGCTGTGGCAGCTGAAAAGGCCCGATTCGAATATCGACCACCGGCGCGTGCCGAACCTGCAGGCTTTTTTCACGCGCCATGGCAAAACCCTGGCGCGCACCCTGAACGGGCAGGACTACCAGCCGGGCGACATCGTCACCTGGATGCTGCCGGGCAACCTGCCGCATGTCGGCATCGTCGCCGACAAAAAATCACCGGCCGGGCTGCCCCTGGTTATCCACAACATCGGCGCGGGCACACAGATGGAGGACCGCCTGTTTGCCTATCCCATCACGGGACATTACCGCTATTCGCCTTTGCAGTAGCCGCAACAATCCTTTGCATTTTCCACGTATTGTGTCCCGCAATCTGCCAATGGATACTATTCCTTTCATCAGATGAAGGGGATTTGCATGACTTACACCGTGTATCGCACGGCCGGCGGCCGCGTCGAGCGCCAGTCGCTGCCGCTTGCGCCATTGGGGCCCACCGAGGTGCGCGTCGCGGTGCTGGCCGCGGCCCTCAATTTTCGCGACCTGTATTTCATCCGGGGCAATGCATTTCGCGCCCCGGTCGATGGCCGCGTTCCCCTGACGGACGCGGTCGGCATCGTGGAAGCCGTGGGCGCCGCGGTCACCCGTTTCACACCGGGCCAGCGCGTCTGCACCACCGTGCTGCCGGGCTGGATCGATGGCCCGCTGACGGCCGCGGGCCTGGCCGGCTCGCCAGGCAGCCGCGACCGTGACGGCGTGCTGGCCGAAAAGATCAGCCTCGACCAGCAGGAACTGGTCGCCGCCCCGTCTTACCTGAGCGACAGCGCGGCGGCCACCCTGTCCGTGGCCGCCCTGACGGCGTGGCATGCTGTCGTGGAGCTGGACGCGCTGCGCGCCGGCGACACCGTGCTGATCCAGACAACGGGCGGGGTCGCCGTGTTCGCCATCCAGTTCGCCGCCGCCCTGGGCGCCCGCGTGATCGTGGTGTCGCGTTCCGACGATAAATTGCAGCAGGCGCTGGCGCTGGGCGCCCACAGCGCGATCCATTCCGGCCGCACGCCCGACTGGGAAGACCAGGTCCTGCAGCAGACCGGCGGCGCGGGCGCCCGGCTGGTGCTCGACATGGGGCTGGAAGGCTCGCTGCGGCGCGCCATCCGCGCGGCAGCATTCGAGGGGACGGTGGCCATCATCGGCGTCGTCCAGCAAGAGAGCAATATGCTCGATATTTTCCCGGTCATGAACAAGAACCTGCGCGTGCGCGGCGTGGAAACCGGTTCGCGCGCCATGTTCGAACGGATGAACGCCTTCATGGCGGAGCACGCGATCGAACCGGTCGTGGCGGCCGAATTCGACGCCGGCGAGATCGAACTGGCGCTCGACCGGATGGCGCAGGGCCCCTTCGGCAAGGTTGTTGTCCGCGTGGCGGCGCCATGCTGAGCGCCATCGACCCCGCCGCCATCGGCGCCACGCTGGAAGAAACCTGGTCGCCCAGGGTCGTCGCCGAACTTGACGACAGCTACGTCAAGGTGGCCAGGATACAGGGCGGCTTCGGCTGGCACAGCCATCCGGCCGAGGACGAATTGTTCCTGGTGCTGCGCGGCTGCATGCGGCTGGAGATGGCGCACGGCACCGTCGAGCTCAAGCAAGGTGAGCTCTTCGTCGTGCCGAAAGGCGCGCGCCATGCACCGAGCGCCGACGCGGATTGCCTGATCCTGCTGGTCGAAAAGAAAACCACGCTGCACGGCGGTGACACCGACAATCCCAGGGCGCGCAGCATCGCCTCGCAATTGCAAGCGCCGGGCTAGTCTGTAGAATCAGGGCATATGAAAATGCTCAACGAGATGGCTGTATTTTCCCAGGTGGTCGACAGCGGCAGCTTTTCGGCGGCGGCGCGCCACCTGGGCCTGACCACGTCGTCCGTCAGCCGCCATGTAGGCCGGCTGGAAGCGCACCTGGGCGGCCGCCTGCTGCTGCGCACCACGCGTGCCTTGTCGCTGACCGAACTGGGCAGGCAGGTGCACGAAGCCTGTGGCCGCATGCTCGGCAGCGCGCGCGACGTGCACGCGCTGGCCGACAGTATCCAGGCCGGGCCCAGGGGCTTGCTGCGCGTGAGCGCGCCCGTGGTGTTCGGCCAGGTATGGCTGGCGCCCAGGCTGCCCGGCTTCCTGGCGGCCTACCCGGACGTCGACTTGCAGCTGACGCTGATCGAACGCTACGTCGACCTCGTCAACGACGGGGTCGACCTGGCCATCCGCATCGCCGACCGGGTGGCGCCCGGACTGGCGAGCCGGCCCCTGATGGCGTTCCGCTACCTGCTCATCGCCTCGCCCGGCTACCTGCTGCGGCACGGCGCACCGGGCACACCCGAGGCATTGGCCACGCACGCCTGCTGCCACCTCGGCTACAACAATTTCGGTGGCGCCTGGACCTTGCACAGCGAAGGGCGCAGCGCCAGCGTCGACGTGGCGGCGCGCTTAACCGTCAACAACAGCGCGGCCATCGTGGCCGTGGCCGCCGCCGGCGGCGCCATCGGCCTGGTGCCCGAATTTGCGGCGGCCGAGGCCCTGGCCGCCGGCCGCGTCGTGCGCGTGCTGGGCGATTGGGAAATGGGGGAACCGTACACCGGGTCCGTGCAATTCGTGTACACGCCAGGACGCCACGTCGCGTCCAAGATCCGCGCCTTCATCGATTATTTTCTGGAATCACCTGCGTAGCTGTGCTTGAAAAATCGGCAAGCAATGCCACATGGCTTCCATGTTCAATTTTGTCCACCCCAAGCCCTTCCTCCAGCGCGCCGTGGCGATGCAGATCGCCGAGCGCAAGGCCGCCCTGTTGCCGGACCTGAATGTGCTGGTGGTAGAGACGAAGCAGCCCGAGCCACCGAGCCTCAGCGTGCCTGGTGTAACAGCTTCGACATGAAATCGAGGACCTGGGCCGCCGCTTCGACCGGAACGGTTTGCAGCAGCAGGTGGGGGGCGGTAAAGCGCTTGACGACCATGGCCGGACAATGCGTTTCCAGGTGCCGCGCCGCGGACATGGGCACGATATGGTCATCCCTGGCCTGCAGGTACAGCACCGGCACCTTGATGTCGTCGATGCGCGCCGAATAGTCGACCTTCATGACTTCCCGCAGGCGCGCGCGCAGCACGCTCGCCGGCACATGTTCGAGCACGCGGCTCAATTCGGGCAGCGCGTGTCCGCCCCGCAGCAGCGGCCCCGCCAGGCTGAACAGGCGCGAATTGACCGGCATCAGGGATGTCAGCGGGCGCAGGCGCGCCGTGGCGGGAAAGGGATTGCGGGCAAACGTGCAGCACAGGACCAGGCCAACCAGGCCCGGATGGCCTTCGGCCGCCAGCGCGATCGCCACCGGGCCGGAAAACGATTCGCCGAGCAGGACATAGGGTTCTTCGAGCGGCAGGCGCGCGCGCACGAAATCGGCGAGTTCGCGGTAGCCGAGCGCGTGGTCGGCGGGATAGGAAATGACTTGCGTGCGGTATTGCTCGCCGAGCGCGGCGACGAAACCGGAGAACAGGTCCCCGGTGCCATCCATGCCCGGCAGTAGAACGATCGCGGCCATGCGGCCCCCCCGTCAGCCTTCGATTGCGACTGTGAACAGTTAGAAGATAACGAGACAGTCTGCACGATTTGCCGTATATTCGACCAGAAGTTAGTGAGACAAGAATCAGGAGTTACTGAGATAGTTCTCCTCTGACTTATTTCGCCCTGGAGAGACGCTCCTCATGCCGGGTAACAAGGCGCAGGAATGCCTCCAGTTTCATAGTCGCATACCGAACCTCGCATGTCAAAAATCGAAGCGGAAGTCGTACAGCTACGCGCGGAAGTCCGAACGCTGAAGGCGCTGCTCGCCGCGCACGGCATCGAACTTCCGCAGTCTCCAGATGCCGAGGCAGCTGCCCCTGCATTGAGCGTTGGGCCTTTGTCGAAGGATGCAAAGGTCAAACTGTTTCGTCGGCTCTTTCAGGGTCGAGAGGACGTTTACCCCGTCCGCTGGCAAAATGAAAACACTGGAAGGTCGGGATATTCCCCGGCATGCGCCAACCTTTGGCGACCCGTTTGTAAAAAGAATCAGGGAATGGACTGCAATGTGTGCAGCCATCGCCTGTATCCGCCGGTTACCGACGACGTCGTCACGCGCCACCTGAAAGGCAAAATCACAGCCGGCGTCTATCCCGTGTTCGGCGAGGACAAATGTTATTTTCTTGCCATCGATTTCGATGATGACGATTGGCGCGAGGATGCGCGCGCCGTTCTCCAGACGTGCAGGCAAAACGATCTCCCCGCCGCGCTGGAAATCTCGCGCTCCGGGAACGGCGCCCATTTGTGGCTGTTCTTTGCCAATCCAACGCCGGCGCGGGACGTCCGGCGGCTCGGTGCGGCGTTGATCAGCGCAACCTGTGCCCGAACCAGACAGCTGAAACTGTCATCCTATGATCGCCTCTTCCCCAACCAGGACACGGTACCCAAAGGCGGATTTGGCAACTTGATAGCACTGCCATTGCAACAGGAACCCCGCAAGTTGGGACGCAGTGTTTTTGTCGACGAGAATTTGCAGGCCTTGGCGGACCAATGGGCGTTCTTGGAAGGCATCACTCCCCTCCCGCAAGAGCGACTGGAATCGGCGCTCACCAAACTGGTGGGTGACCGGCATCCACTTGATGTCGCCTATGCGGAAGTGCCCGAGGAGAACGAGGACACACCGTGGATTCGCGCCAAGCCCGACATTAAAGTTCCTGGAGTCATGCCGAAGGCAGTATGTGCGACGATGGGCAATCAATTGTTCATTGAAAAAGCAGGATTGCCGCAATCGCTAATGAATCGCCTTATCCGGCTGGCGGCGTTTCAGAACCCGGAATTCTACAAGCAGCAAGCAATGCGTATGTCGACCTGGAAGATCCCGCGAATTATCGGCTGCGCTGAGGATCGCGCCAAATACCTCGTGTTGCCTCGGGGGTGTTTGGGTGATGTCAGGTCTTTGCTTACCGCTAACAAGATCGACTTGCGGCTGGAAGATGCGCGCTCGATGGGCAAGCCATTGAAGGCCGAGTTCAACGGGATTTTGCGGCCAGACCAGCAGGAGGCACTGGATGCGATGCTGGCTCACGATGTTGGCACCTTGATCGCGCCTACCGCATTCGGCAAGACCGTGACTGCCGCCGCGTTGATCGCCCGCAGAAAAGTCAGTACGCTTGTCATTGTCCATCGCGGCGATCTGATGCGGCAATGGAAGGAGCGGCTGGGAAGTTTTCTCGAATTGCATGGTCAGAAAATCGGCGTGATTGGCGCCGGCAAGAAAAAGCCGACCGGCATGCTCGATATTGCCGTGATCCAGAGTCTCGTACGCCAGGACGATCTGCCTGAGCTATTTGGCCACTACGGCCAAATCATCGCCGACGAAGCACACCACCTATCCGCGCCTTCGTTTGAAGCGGCAATCAGGGAGGGACGCTCGCGCTACGTAATCGGGCTAACTGCCACACCGATCCGCAGCAATGGGCACCACCCCATCGTGTTCATGCAATGCGGACCAATACGGCACGTCGCCAAGCGCCCGACCCACGTACCAAAAGAGCTCGTGGTTCACGTCAGCCACCTTCCGACGCCGCCGATCCCTCCATATGCGAGCATTCAGGAAGTTATTCGGCTGCTTGCGGAAGACAGCGATCGCAACGCCCGCATCGTCGCAGATGCGATCACGGCGCTGAACGCCGGCCGCAAGGTACTTTTGCTGACCAAGCGCACCGAGCATCTTGACCTCCTTTACGAGCTCTTGAAAGATATTCCCCAACCACGCTTCTTACTGCATGGACGGATGAAAACGAAGGAGCGCCAAATGGTCATCGAGGCCCTGGCCAATCTGCAGGACGATGCACCCCACATCCTGCTGGCAAGTGCGCAACTGGTCGGCGAAGGCTTCGATCATGCTCCACTCGACACCTTGATTTTGACGCTGCCGATTTCATGGGAAGGCACGTTGCAGCAGTATGCGGGACGTTTGCATCGCGAGCATTCCAGCAAAACGGAAATACTCATTCACGACTACGTCGAACTGGACAACCCGCAGCTTTCGCGCATGTGGGAAAAACGGCAACGCGGATATCGGGCAATGGGATATCGCGTCGAAACGAATCAACTTCAACCTGCCGTCGGTCGACAAGCCGAATTAATGGGAATGACAAACTAATCGGATCAATTTGACTTCATTTTTGGGAATCGCTTTCCATGCCAGTTCGCAAAATACCAAAAAATCATTTGTGCGTGACCGGCAAGTTCGCCAGCCGTAAGAACGGCCAGATGGGCGGATTCGAGTCCCTCCTGGAGAAGGAGTACATGCTACTCATGGACTTCGACGATATGGTCGAAGGATTCGAGGAGCAGCCGGTCAATATCCCGCTTGTGGGCGTGGCGAAAGGCTACACGCCCGACCTCCTGGTGCGCTTTCTGCCCGATCCCATCACTGGATGGGTGCGGGCCCCGCTCCTGACCGAGGTCAAGCACTCGGACGATCTGAAGAAATACGCTGAAAAATATGCCCCGAAATTTGCAGCGGCTGCGCTGTACGTGCTTGAGCGCGGCTGGGACTTCTGCATCACGACCGAGAAAGAGATTCGGACGCCCCGCCTGGCAAATATCAAATTTCTGAGGGAATACCGCAACATCAACCCGGCAGATGATGATTGCGCCCGTGTCGTTGCGTTGACGCGCGCCACCGATGGGACCGTATCGCTGTCGCACCTGCTGGCGGAACTAGCGCTCACCGACGAGGACCAACTGTACTGGATGCCAGTCGTCTGGAATATGGTCCTCACGAAGAGACTGATCGTCGATCTCGACTGCCCGATCAGCGACGGCGTCATCCTCAATCTCCCGGAAAGCTTGTCATGAGCGAGAAAGAGCGAACCCAGCTATGGATAACAGAGGGCGCCACCATCACCAATGACGGTCGCGAGTACATCGTGGTGGCCATACCGGATATCAACGTCGTCCTTGCCAAGGAGGTCGGTTCCGGCCAAAAGGTACTGATGAAAATGGGCGATGTCGGCCCGCCGAAGGTCATCGGCACGACGACCACGACGCCGACGGCCAAATTGGAGCTATGGGAAATTTCACAAGACGACTGGAAGGTCGCTGAAGAACGGCGGCGCCACATCGAGCCACTTCTGAATACGCCTGCCCGCCAGTGGGCCAATGCGCTGGCCGACAAGATCGCCGTTGAAGCGGGCGTCAGCCGCGCCACCTTGTACCGCTGGGTGGCAACGTTCAAGCAGGCCAAGCTGTTGTCTTCCCTATTGCCGAACTATCGGGCCAGGGGCGGCGCAGGAAGCACCAGGCTGTCGCCGGAAGTCGACGCAATCATTGTGGACTGCCTTGAAAATTTTCACGACACCGAACAGAAAACGTCGATCGCCGCGACAGTCGAAGAAATCAGACGGCGGTGCTCTAATGCGAACCTGCGCCTACCCGCGCACAACACCATCAAGGCGCGCATCGAGAAATCTAAGGGCCGCGAGCGAACTGCCAGCAGAAAAGGCGAAGCTGCAGCGCATGATCAACACGATCCGATCAAAGGCGTTATCGGCGACGCCGACTGGCCCCTCGCCCTCGTGCAAATCGATCACACTTTGCTCCCGGTGATCATCGTCGATGACGCGCACCGGAAGTCGATTCGGCGGGCGTGGATCACCCTTGCGATTGACGTCAACAGTCGGGTTTGCCTTGGAATGTATCTCACGCTTGATGCGCCGTCAGCCATGTCGGCCGGCATGTGCCTCTCTCACGCGATCATGCCCAAGGAGAAATGGATGTCGCGGCTCGGCGTCACCTCGACGGATTGGCCATGCTGGGGCGTCATGGGCATACTGCATATGGATAACGCCCGGGAGTTTCGAGGAGACATGCTCCAGGTGGCATGTAACGAATATGACGTCGACCTGCATCTGCGCCCGGTCAAGAAGCCGCGTTACGGTGCTCACATCGAGAGGCTCATGGGCACCGTGTCGGAGGGACTGAAGGCAGTCAAGGGCGCCACATTCTCTGGTCCGGACGAGAAGGGCACCTACGATGCCGAGGGCAATGCCTGCATGACATTCGGCGAACTGGAAAAATGGCTGGTCCTTTTCTTCGCCCGCTACCACCGCAAGGTTCACGCGGGGATCGGTACTACGCCGCTGACAAAATGGCGCGATGGTTTGCTTGGCACAAACGGCAAGCCTGGTCGCGGGCTCCCAGCGCGACGACTTGACGAAGAAAAACTTCGCATCGACTTCATGCCTTTCATTGAACGCACGATCCAGAACTACGGCGTTCTAATTGATGACGTGCACTACTATCATGACGTTCTACGCCCTTGGATCAACACGCCGCATCCGGAATTTTCGCGGCACCGGCGCAAGTTCCGGTTCCACAGGGATCCGCGCGATATCAGTCAGCTGTACTTTTTCGACGAGATCGCCAAGCGCCACTTCGCGATCCCCTATCGCGATGTGAGCCTACCGCCGGTCAGCATATGGGAGTTGCGCGAGGCGCACCGACGTGCCGACCAAAAGGGGATTCCACACGAGAACGAGAAGGCCGTCTTCGCGCTACTCACCGAACAGCGTGAGCTCGAGGCCGATGCCGCCGAGAAGACAAAATCGGCAAGGCGAGCACAACAGCGGCGGGTCGAACACGACCGAGCCCGCAAAGACAAAGTCGAGAGCCTGCCGCAAGTATCCATTCCAGTACCATCGGCCATGCCCACAGCGGTGCGCGGCTATAACCCCGATGCCATTGAGCCACTAGACGATGAGTAATCAATCTTTGCCAGCTGAAAATGCATACACGCACCTCAACGAGCGTGCCCGCGTCCTGGCAAACAAGTCAGACGATTCGAGAATCTACGCTATTCGCGAGGGCGCCTGGCTGGGTTACAAAGATGCCAAGCGCATCATCGGACGCATGGAAGAGCTCTTGGCTTACCCACGCATCACGCGCATGCCGAACTTGCTTCTGGTTGCACCCTCGTTCAATGGGAAGACATCAATTCTGCGACGCTTTGTCTCGGAGCATCTTCCCGATCTCGATCCGGCAGGCGAAGTCACAATCTGTCCGGTGGTCATGGTGGAGTCGCCCCCGAAGCCGGACATTTCCGATTTCTACACACGCATACTGGACGCGCTGATGACGCCGTACAAGCCCACTGCGTCGGTTCAGGAGAAGTACTCGCAAATTAAGCGACTGTTCCGGCAGATGGACGTACGCATGCTGATCGTCGATGAAATCCATCACCTTATCGCCGGAAGCCTGAATCGGCAGCAAGAATTTCGCAATGCACTGAAAAGCCTGGGCAATGAAACAATGGTGTGCATAGTCGCGGCCGGCATAGAGGATGCTTACAATGCGTTTAATACAGATCCTCAAATGTCCAGCCGCTTCACGCCGGAAGAGCTTCCACTATGGAAGCCGAACAACGAATTTGGAGCGCTGCTCGCTACGCTTGAATTGCGGATGCCACTAAGGTCGTCGTCAAACCTGAAAGATCCGGCGACAATGCTGGCGATCCATACGCGCAGTGAGGGCACGCTCGGCGATATGTGCGATTTGGTGAAGGAACTTGCGGTTGATGCGATCCGCAGCAAAGCAGAGCGAATCACGCTGGCGCAAATTGGTAGCCTATCATGGGTTCCTCCGTCAAAACGCAAACAGCACAAACGCCACTGAGGTCCGGGAGGTGGCCGGCCACGCAGCTTTGGCCCATCCGGTATAAGCCCTTGCCCGACGAATTGCTTTCAAGCTGGCTTGTCCGTCTGGCTCACGGCCATGGCCTCAAGGTTCAGACGTTTTGCAACGCCATTTTTGGCGAACATCGGCAAGTCTGGAATCGCGATATCGATCGGTTGGCTCCGCCGTGGCTATTGACTGAGCTAAGCATTCGGACTGGTACTCCCTATTTGGTTGTCGCGGGCACGACGTTGCGTACCTATGAAAATGTGCTCTACCGAAAATTCAGGTCAGCAGGGCCACTTCATTGGATATTGCTCCTGAAGATGTACCATCGAAAACGCTTGGGATTCGGTCTCCAGTACTGCCCGACGTGCTTGGCAGAGGGCGATGTGCCTTACTTCAGGAAGCGCTGGCGCGTGGCACTAAGCACCGTTTGTAGCATCCACAGAACCATGCTCCTGGATCGTTGTCCGAATTGTGAAGCAGCGGTCGCTGCTCATCGGATCGACTTCAACCGACTTGATCCAGTGGACGAAGTACCGATTTCGTTCTGCCATCGCTGCGATTTCGACTTGCGCACTGCGTCGGCCGCCGAGCCAATTTCCTACGATGGATCTTCATTCGGCGTCCTATTGGCGGCAGGCAATTGCATCGACGGCAATGTGGCCGAAGGATGGACACTTGATCGATATGCCGTGCTGCACCAGCTATGCAGAATTATGACTGCGCGCTATAAGCATGTCGGGCTGCGGGGCTTCGTTTTGGAACAAGTCGGCGCTCGGGATATTTCCCTTACGCAGGGGTACGTTTCCTTCGAAATGCGACCGCTTGCCGAGCGCCACCACTTGCTTCTACTGACTGCTTGGCTGATGGCTGACTTGGAGCCCCGGCTTCGGGCTGCGTGGCAGCAAGGATGTGTGCGATATAGCGTGTTGACGAAAGATTTTCCAGGAAGTCCAGATTGGTATGGGCGAATCGTTGCGAACTTTGAAAACTGGAGGGACCGTTTCCTATAATCAACGGCCCAAAAACTACGCGGACGCCGTGGTGACTGAAGGGCTGATTGTTCTACTGTATCTGGTCAGCTTGCGGGAGGGACTTATGCGCTCAAGAGTACGCCCATACTGGGCGCACCCAACAAAAACGGCCCGCATCTGCGGGCCGTTTTATAGATGGGGAGGAGAATATTGCGGGACGCACCCAGACCAGATAAGCCCAAACCCCTTTGATCGGTCGTTACTTATGAAGTAACTATAGCCGTATAATACCCTCCTTTACGACGCTAGGCAACCACGTACATGCGATTTGACCCAAAGATTGACGCCGAGCTAAACCTAGCGCCCCGTCAACTACTGTTTGCGGAGGTTTGGTTTAACCAGGTGCACGAGTATTCTTTGGATGCATTTCGTGTACGGGCAATGAACCCTGTCAATTCCGTTCGTGAACTTTTACGAGGGCTGGAGCCAGGGTCCCTCGTGAACGACAGCGACCGGCGACGGATTTGGGGCGAGTTGCTGTCCATACTGGAGTCGGCCTCCCTGCTGCACGATGATCGCTTTCAGCCGGCGGGGCACGAATTATGCCTTCTAGTGAAGGACTTCCTTAGCAAGGATAAAAAGGATAACGCAACCAGCTCTTTCGCCCTGATTGAAGCATTCGCCAGGGAGCTCGAAGTCGCCCTCAGTGAGCATTTCATCCCCGTATGCATTACATGGCTGACCCGGACGCTCATGGAGGCTCCGCCGCCGGGTACGGCAGATCCGGAACTCGGGGCCATCAACGCGATCACCGGGCAACTGCTCAGTTGTCTCGTCGGCGACGGATGGAGCCTCGAATCCTTGTTCACGCTGTATCGGTCCACGTTTGCCATCGATGTTGTTCACACTGCAGTCGGTCAACCGTACAGCTTCGCGCGCGCCTCCGACTGGATGTTTGCGCGACTGCAGCGGGCACCCAAGCCATATACCGTGACGTTTGTGATAAATCAGGTAACCGACGTCGGCGCGTTCCCACCACAGGCGGGCGATATCGGCTTCTCCACTGTGCCGCCGGCGATCACGGGAAATTCATCAAAAATGGTCAATCGGCTGGCTACTGCGGGTGGCTCGCGCGTATTCGCCACGATGACCGTGCAGGCAAGGGATGGTCGTATCGCCGGTATGCGCGCAGCGCAGCATATCGAGCAGGTGCTCGACGTCGTACGCTACGATTTTGAACGAAGCAACTTCACCCTCTCGGAGAAATTCCTGGTACAGAAGGCCGATGGCCATAAGGTACTGAACGTTGCGCGCATGGTTCCTAACCAGGCTAGGGAAATCTCGCAGAGCGCGCTTCACCAATTCATGCAGCGCCTCGGCGACCTGGTGTCCAGCGGTACCTTACAGGACGATTCGAAGGATCGGATCTATTCGGCGTTTCGGCTCTATCGCACGGGCGCCGAGGCCGGAAACCTGGAGAACAAGCTCGTCAATTGGTGGACCGCATTGGAGTTCCTTGTCAAGGCGGGCGGCAGCGGCGGTATAGGCGATGCCGTTGAAAATGCGCTCTATCCCACAGTGACGCTGGCCTATCTCTCGAAACATTTGGAGGCGATACGTGCGGCCCTACATGCGCTGCGCGTCCCCGTTGTTTGCCCCGCCACAGGGGAACCATTGGACACTGCTGCCATGGCGCTCCATAAACTCTATACCCTCTGTTTGGACGGGACTTTCCGAACAAGTACCTTTGCCGCCGTCGCGGGGCATCCATATGCCGTCCTGCAAATGAAGGAATTTTTCCTCGAAATCGCAACTCCTAGGGACTTGGCGGAAACACTGAAGCACCATGAACGCTCGGTGCGTTGGCAAATTCAACGAATCTATCGCGCTCGTTGCGACATCGTTCACAGCGCAGGGCGCGTGGCACAAGCGACACTTTTGTGCGCGAACCTCGAGTCCTATCTCAAGATATTGCTCGACAATTTTCTCCAATCTTTGCATCGACATGCCACGCTTCGGACACCGAAGGAGTTCTTCGATCGACAGCGCCACACATTTGATCGTGTGTCTGGGCAACTGGCAAGGAACGACAGCGCGTTGTTGATCAGTCTACTTTCTCGTGATTTCACCGCCTAAAAGGAATCATTTTTGACAAGCTGGCGCTGACACTCGAGCGAGTCTACAGTTTTCCCACTTAAGTCCCTACGCACGAAATGTTGTCAGCGCCGCTTCCTCGCGGCACGCACGTTCCATTCCATCGCCGGGCCGGCAGCTGGTGATTGAGTTCAACGTATGAGCTCATTCCCAACTTCCCAAGGTGACGTCTCTATTCCCTCGCTGCAATGCAAGTAGCGTGACACCGCCCTCCAAGTGGTAGGTTGCCTGGCGAAAAGCCGTCACAACATCTTCCAGCTGCTGCCTGTTCGATCCCATAACATGCCGCGCCGACGAGCCCCTAGCTTTCCCAATTCAATATCACTGACGGTCGACCTCAAAACGTCCCTCAAGGTTTTTGCTTTTGGCGCATAGCTAGCAAGTCCGGCCTGAGAATATTTCTTGAGCATTGTCTTACGATCAGGAAAGTGATTTATAATCGTTACCGGTAACGGAATTCTTAACGAACATACGCGGTGAGAAAATGACAAAGGCGGCAACAACGGCGGAACGTCAAGTACGTTGGCGAAGTGCGCGAGATGGATTAGAACAGCGTGTGGAAATTTGGCTTCCGATTGAAACTGCTCAGTCGTTGAAACAGGTGGCTCACGAAAGAGGCCTGCCCGCAAAGGCGGTGGCCACTACTTTTATTGAACGTGGTCTAACTCGTCTGGCGGCATCGCGTCGCGAACGCAACGGGAGGTAATTCATGGCTATCTATGTAGATGCGCCTGTTTGGAAATGGCGTGGTCGTCAATGGTGCCACCTTCTGGCTGACTCACTTGATGAACTGCATGCTTTTGCTGGCGAGTTGGGACTGAGAGAAGAATGGTTTCAGAAGAAGGCACGTTTTCCTCACTACGACATTACTGAGTCCGTTCGCAAGAAGGCCCTAGAAATGGGGGCAATTGAAGCCAACAATAGAACCATTGTGACCAAAGCACTTGCCTTGCGTGAAGAGTATAAGAATGCAATGATGTGACATCCAGACAAGATGCCGAGCCAAAATGAACTTATCGAGCTATCAGCAACGCGCCCTAGAAACGGACGTAACGATAAAGGACGACAAGAGCGTTTGTCTTCCTTTGCTTGGCTTGTTTGGCGAAGCAGGTAGCTTACTCAGTGCACTCAAAAAGCATCTGCGCGAAAAGGAAAATTTCAAGACATATCGAAATGTGGTCGAGGAAGAGCTGGGTGACTGTCTGTGGTATCTGGCAAATACCTGTTCTCGTTTGAATATCGACCTTGATGACCTCGCATTAGAGATTGCGAACATCACAATGTCTACTTTTCCAAACCTGGAAGCCAGGGCCCCCAATATGGACCAGCTTCAAGCCCTGGCCACTGCAACGTTGATTTTCCGTAAACCGACGTTCGAGGCGGATCTATTTCAACTCGGATCTGCCGCAGGGAGATTGCTTGAATTGTCACAGACTCCAGAATCACCAGATCTTCGCGATGCGCTGCGAGAGATGCTGCTTGTCATAGGCCAGGCTTCCGCTCACGCGGATGTGTCTCTGGCGAGTGCTGCTAAACGCAACTTGGACAAGAATAAAAGCCGATGGCCTGGTGAAACGCGCAGCCATGTGGCTTTGTTCGATGAGCAGTATCCTGAAGAAGAGCATCTGCCACGCGACTTCAAGATCTCATTCCGGGAATACAGTCGCTCTGGTAGGACGTTTGTCATCCAGAGCTGCAACAGTATCAACATCGGCGACCGATTGACTGATAACAAGATTGACCCGGACGACTATCGTTTCCATGATGTATTTCATCTTGCTTACGCAGTTCACTTGGGATGGTCCCCTGTATTGCGCACACTGTTTAAAGTAAAGCGAAAAAGTAATCCTACCATCGATGAAGGACAGGATGGCGCCCGCGCAATAATCATCGAAGAAGGCATTCGGTAGTTGTCAACAAAGATGTCGCGTCAAGTCATGCGGCTTTTCTTAATACTT